>JAVXJG010000069.1:0-3554 GCA_036647935.1 Peptostreptococcaceae bacterium | reverse complement strand
TTTTATAGAGTTTATACCTTTTACCTACAAGCGCTACTTTGTAGATGCTATTTCTAGGCTTGGCGACCAAATCTCCATTGTATAAGCACTTAGGATTTAACCTTATGCCATCTCTACACTTGTTATGATTTCTCACCTTCATAAGAGTTTCTGATTCTATCTCCTATTGTGGTAGCAGAGCTTTAGGGTTTACTGGTTTTAAAGCCGTGTCCTATGCAGATTTCTATACATGCACCACAAGCATCACATTTTTTATAATTTATAACTGGATACCAGTCTCTTGACATTTATAGTCACCCCTTTTTATTAACTATATTTATTTTGCAAACCAGTGCTTAGTTCTATTAGCTATAGTAACTAATGCAATCATTACTGGCACTTCAACAAGTACCCCAACAACAGTAGCTAGTGCTGCTCCTGAGTTAAGTCCAAATAAGGCTATTGCAACTGCAACTGCAAGTTCAAAGAAATTACTAGCACCTATCATACCAGCTGGAGCCGCTACGTTATGAGGTAATTTTCCCCCTTGTTTATATTATCATATTCAAATATGTGAATATGTTTATTTATACTTAAGGTGATTTTTCACCTTAAACTTAATTCTATTTTGAACTACCTTCTCTTATTAATCTTGCAAAATCACTTGGTAATGTTTCATTCTCTTCTATTTCTTGTGCTATTTTTTCAAAATCATAAGAAACCTCTACTATTTCTACTTCTACTGAAGAAGCATTTTTACTTATTTCATCATTATTTTTCATATCTATTATTACATAGTTAGCCTTTGGTTTCCCTGTCTTTGGCTTTCCTACACTACCTGCATTTACAAGTAATTTTTCACCATAATACTTAGCATATGGTATATGAGTGTGACCACAAACTAAAATGTCTTCTACTAACTCATTCATAACTTCTTCTGCTTGAGTAGAATTTTCTTTTAAGTATTCATTTATAAGTCTAGTACTTCCATGAACAAATCTTATTTTTTTCTCATTAAAAGTAAATATTGCTTCTCTGGGTAAATTCCTTAGATATTCTTTGTTCTCATCACTAGTATTTTCTAATGTAAAACTCATAGAAGAGGCTGCTTTTTGAGCATCTTTAGGATCTGGATAATCACATCCACAGATTAATCTAAAATTACCTATTGCATCATCATAGTTCCCCATTATAGTAAGTATTTTATTTTTCTTTAGCAATTCTATAGATTCATTTGCTCTTGTTGCATATCCTACTACATCGCCAGTGCAAACTATCATATCTACATTTCTTTTTTCTATATCTCCTAATACTTCATTTAGAGCATATACATTACTATGTATATCTGATATTACTGCTATTTTCATCCTGCTACCTCCTAAAGTTGTTCTTTATTGTTTAATTTACAAATTATATCTTTTACTTGTGATACCGTATCACAATTTAATCCAGCATTCCTATAAGCTATTATAACTTGATAGTCATTCTTTAATTTTTCCTCTTTATCTAATTCATTAGCTAAGAACACTCTTATATACTCATATTGATTTAAAGTTTCTTCATCTAATTTATAGTAAACATACTTCGCTTCTTTATAATAAGTAACTAAATTTGCATTCATTAACTTATTTAAATGTCTAGAAGCATTAGATTGTGTTATTTCAAGAATTGATTCTATTTCACATACACATAAAGGTCCTTCTCGTAAAATATTAATTATTCTTATTCTAGTTTCATCACCTAAAGCTTTTAATATTTGTATCGTCTTCATAACATCTCCTCTTTATTTTTTCATATCAACATATTCACTTATTCTCATATGATATGCTAAACATCAAATTTTGTAAATCATTAAATCAATTTTTTTTGATTTATTTTTCGATAATGTTTTAATATTGTTTTATTATCTTCTCTATGTATAAATTTAATTCAATATATTTAATAAAATAACATTTTATATGATTAAGTAACAAATATTTGATATAATAATACTATTATTAACCATGGAGGTATCATTATGAATAATATAGATTTAGTTTTTAAAGCTTTATCAGATCCTATAAGATTATCCATATTAAAAAAGCTATATTCTTCAGAAAGTGTATGTGTTTGTGAGTTAGTTGATATATTTGATATTTCTCAGTCAAAACTATCTTATCATCTAAAAATGCTTTTATCTGCAAATCTTATAAATAAAACATCAGAAGGTAAGTGGAATTTCTATTCTGTAAATAAAGATACACTATCTAAAATCTTAACTTATGAAACAATTCAAAATTTATTTCATAAGTAGTTGCCAAATCAAAAAAAATTGATATAATAGTTATAGAATGTTTAAGATTTTATTAATTATTATATCAGCATTTTATTTATATGATTATATATTTTATTGAAATTAATAGAACTTTTACCTTTTTATTTTTAACATCAAATTTTTTTGATGTATACTTTTGGAGGTTTTATGACAATATTTAAGTTTTTCACAGAACAAATATTAGGTATGGAATGGCTATCTGATTTAATTACCTTATTTGTTGAAAATGTATTAAATCTAGATGTTTCATCTAGATTAGGAGGAAGTATTCAATTTTTCATGTACGATACCCTTAAGATTTTAACACTATTATGTGTCCTAATATTCTTTATATCTTATATACAGAGTTACTTCCCACCAGAAAGAACTAAAAAGATTTTAATGAAATTTAAAGGAATAAGTGGTGCAACTGTTTCTGCATTACTTGGAACTGTTACTCCTTTTTGCTCTTGTTCAAGTATTCCTATATTTATAGGGTTTTCTAATGCAGGCTTACCACTTGGTGTGACTTTTTCATTTTTAATTTCATCACCTATGGTTGATATGGCATCATTATTATTGCTTGCAGGATTCTTTGGAATGAATGTGTCTATTACGTATGTAGTCTTAGGTCTTGTAATTGCTATTGTTGGTGGAACTATAATAAGTAAACTTAACTTAGATGATCAAATCCAAACATATAATGAGAATACTAGAGATCTTTATGATGAATCTGAAAATTTCAATCAAAAACAAAGATTAAACTATGCCAAAGAAGATACTTTAACAATAGTTAAAAATGTTTATAAATATGTTTTAATTGGAGTTGGTATAGGGGCATTAATACACAACTGGATACCACAAGACGCTATACTTGCTGTACTTGGAGATAAAAATCCATTCTCTGTTATTATAGCTGCTGTAGTTGCTATACCAATGTATGCTGATATATTTGGGACTATACCAATAGCTGAAGCATTATTTATGGCTGGAGTTCCAATAGGAACTGTACTTGCATTTATGATGAGTGTCACTGCATTATCTCTTCCATCTATTATAATGTTAAGCAAAGTTGTTAAACCTAAATTACTTGCTATATTTATAGCCATAGTAACTGTTGGTATAATTATAACAGGATATTTATTTAATTATTTTAGTTTCTTATTAATGTAAACTTAGTAAAAATGAATTAATATACTTTCTATAATTTTATTTAAGTTTATAAAGAATTTAATATAGTTTGTCAAATACGTAAGGCTAATCCTTATAAACGTATTGCTAA
>JAVXJG010000068.1:0-3923 GCA_036647935.1 Peptostreptococcaceae bacterium | reverse complement strand
AAAATATATTTATAAAGTGAATAGTTTAGATATAAAGATTTAAATAATAAGGATATCCTTAGATATAAGAATATAAAAATTATGATATAATAGTTATATACAAAAAATGTAAACTTAGAAAGGAGATAACAATGACTGATATCAATATAAAAATAGATAAGACAGTAGATTGGTTAAGAGAAAAAGTTAAAGAAGCTAATTGCAAGGGATTAGTAGTTGGAGTTTCTGGAGGGATAGATTCTGCAGTTGTTGCTTATTTAATAAAAAAAGCTTTTCCAAATGATTCTGTTGGAGTAATAATGAGTATAAAAAGTAATCCACAAGATAGAGAAGATGCTCTTAAAGTTATAAATGGTTGTAAAATAGAATACTTAGATTTAGATTTAACGGAAGTTCAAAATAGTATTTTAGGAATTGTAATTAATGGTCTTAAAGAAAAAAATCTATATAAAGAAGAAAATTTAAGAATATCAGATGCAAACTTAAGAGCCAGAGTTAGAATGTCTACAGTTTATACTGTTGCTAACAATCTAGGATATTTAGTAGTAGGGACAGACAATGCAGCAGAAATGCACACAGGATATTTTACAAAATATGGTGATGGTGGAGTTGACCTTGTACCTATTGCAAATATCACTAAAAGAGAAGTATATGAGTGGGCAAAAGTACTTGGAGTTCATAATGATATTATAAATAAAGCTCCATCAGCAGGTCTTTGGGAAGGACAAACTGATGAAATAGAAATGGGAACTACTTATGATATGGTAGATGCTGTTGTTGAAGGTAGATTAGATGAAGTACCTCAAAAAGATCAGGAAATAATTGCTAGATTACATAGAATTAGTGAGCATAAAAGACATACAGCACCAGCTCCTCCTAAGTTCTAATTTACTAAAAGTGATATTTGTGCTAAAATTTACGAGTAATAACATATTACAAGGATATATACTAAATAAATTGGTATATAGGAAACTACATACCGTATAAGATATATAAATAAATTATACGCATTAAGGAGTGGAATTATGGGACGTATAGGAAATATAATAAACAAAAAAGGTAAACAAGATGCTCAAAGAGCAAAAATATTTACTAAACATGCTAGAGCAATAGCAGTTGCAGCAAAAGAAGGTGGAGGAAATCCAGATTACAATGCAGCATTAAAGACAGCTATAGAAAAAGCTAAGGCAGATAATATGCCAAATGACAATATAGATAGAGCTGTAGCCAAAGGAGCAGGAGCAGGAGCTAATGAAAACTATGAAACTATAGTTTACGAAGGATACGGACCAGGTGGGGTTGCAGTTATAGTTGAAACTTTAACTGACAACAAAAACAGAACAGCTGGAAATGTAAGATACTACTTTGATAAAAATGGTGGTAACTTAGGTACTAGTGGATGTGTATCATTTATGTTTGATAACAAAGGACAAATATTAATAGAAGCTTCTGATGAAATATCTGAAGATGAATTAATGGAAATAGCACTAGAAGCTGGGGCGGAAGATTTCATAGTAGAAGAAGATGGTTATGAAGTGGTTACAGAGCCTGCTGATTTCCCTACAGTGAGAGATGAGCTTAAAGCTAAAGGATATGACTTCATATCTGCACAAGTTAAGTTAATACCTCAAACTAGCACAGAATTAACTGATGAAGGACAACTTAAGTTTATGAATAAGTTAGTTGATATGTTAGAAGATGATGATGATGTTCAGAATGTGTACCATAACTGGGAAATAGCTGAATAATTATTGTGATTAAGTTTTTACGGTAAATATAAACACCTCTAGTTACGATGTATGTTGTAATTCATACAAATAATTGGAGGTGTTTTTTATGCTTATAGATGATGTATACAAAGAATATATCTATGAGATTAGGACAAGAAATTATACAGAAAGAACAATAAAAGGATATAAGAACAATTTAATCATAGAAAGAGGTTTTATATGGATTTAAATTATTATATTTCAGATGGTTTGTGGATATTTATAAGATGTATAGGAGCTGGACTAATAATATACTCAATAATTTTAGCTATATTGTACCTAACAAAAAAAAGAAACATATTTAAAATAAGACAAACTATATTTGAATTTATGTTAGTTACGTATACGATAACTATATTGAAAATAACAGGGATAATAGGAATGACGTTTTATATTTCAGATGTCATGAGTGGAATGTATAATATGAATATCATCCCTTTTAAAGATGCATCTCCTATGATGATACTATTAAATTTTTTATTATTTTTACCTTATGGGTTCTTGTTGCCATGTGTATTCGCAAATTTAAAAGCTAATAGTAAAAAAGTTTTACTTATAGGGTTTATTACTTCCTTTTGGATAGAATTGTTGCAATTATTTGGTGGTAGGTTTGCAGAAATTGATGACATTTTAGCAAATTCACTAGGAACATTTGTAGGGTTTATTGTTTTCTATTATGCTAGGAAAATTATATTAAAAAAGTAGCAACTAGTTAAATAATACTAATAGCTTAAAGAATAAACCTATCTCGGTATATCAATTATTTCAAATACTAAGATAGGTTTATTTTAACTCACTATTTATAACAAAGTTAACTAACAAACCGTAAATAAAAAGTAAAAGAACGATATAAGATCGAGGCAAAAAAACAATGAGCTAAAACATAGACATAGGTACAATGTTTCATCGTTTTCAAGTCTATATGGCATGGAAATGCAAGGTGCGTTAACAATTTTTACAGTGAATCTAAAAAGAATTTTGAAATTAATTAATAAAGAATAGAGAGTAATATTAATAACTATATAGAAAAAGATACCTAAGAAATTTAATGTTAGAAATTTCTTAGGTATTTTTTTGATTTTACTGAAAAATATTAAATTATAATTAGTTTTTCAGTGGCTTCTATAGATAGACACTCTTTTACATATGTCTGCTATATAGGTTCTATTTTATGGGTTGATATCTTCTTTTTTATTAAAGTATATAAATAAAATTTTTATATAATACGAACATGAAGTATATTTGATACCATATAGATAAATAGGAATTTGACGAAGAGATTAATCCTATTAAAAATATTTCCTGCATAATTAGAAATTCAAGGTTAAAAAGTTAACATTATATATTTTCATTATGATATAATTGATGTAAAATTTAAACTTAAATAAGTTCTTATTAAGGAGACAATATGTCATTTTTATTAAAAATTGAACAAGATGAAAAAAGCTATGATGTAGGAGTTTTTGCAAGCGAAGAATCAATATATAAATTTATTGAAAGTATTCCTTTCGTAAAAAAAGAAGTATTTTTAGATTTAAATAATTATATAAATTATTTTATGAACTTTGAAGATATACCTGATTACTATGAAGTAAACTATAATAATTACTTATATGTTATTTCAAAATTTTCATTTATACCAGGTGATGATGAGATATACTTTAATTGGAGTAAAATTCATATCTGGGATGGAAAATCATCTATCAAAGAAACTTTTATAGATGGTGAGACAATAGTAGATGCTTATGGTTTTCTAAACAATGAAGTCAAAAATCATATAGAAAAACGAGAAGAATTATACAAAGAATTAGAAAAATATTATAAAGACAAAGGGGCTAAAGTTAGAAGAGATGCACTTGGGTCTCAAGATGGAGAATATGTTGGAATTTCAAGTGAATCTATACTTTATTTACTTGACCCGAGTGCAATAGAAATTTGGGGAAAATCGATAGATATAGAGGAATTTATATATAAATATAAAAAATTTTTAGATGAAATTTAATTTTAATATTTACATTACAAGGAAATTATGATACTTCAAAATCTGTGGAAAACTTGTGTATTAAAGCAGTATCAATGCATTCAAAAAATAAAAAGTGACAGAAACGTTCTAAATATAATCTGGCAATTAAGTTAATGTTATAATAAAGGTCG
>JAVXJG010000067.1:0-4203 GCA_036647935.1 Peptostreptococcaceae bacterium | reverse complement strand
AATAGAGATTTTAATTAAGGTTATCAGGGGGATAACCATGTATTAATAATAACAATATTCGACAAAAAATACAATAGTTTTTACGAAAAAAAATATTAAATTTATGTTAAATTTGTAGAAATAAGAAATATATATAATATAATGATGATATTTTGTGGGATGAGAATATATATATATGTTAAAAAAATAAAAAAATAATGGTATAATAAAAGGATATGATTTTATAAAGATTTGGGAAAAAATAAAAAAATATGAGTTCGTATATAGATTATATAGATATAGTTTAATAAATAGAAAGTTGGTGTAGTATATGGATATATATTTAGATAATAGTGCAACAACTAAGCCATATAAAGAAGTAGTAGATAAAATGGTTTATGCATTAACTGAGGATTATGGAAATCCATCATCTCTTCACAGAAAAGGGATGCAAGTTGAAAAAAATATAAAAGAGATAAGACAGAATATCGCCAGGTCTATAGGTGCAAAAGATAAGGAAATATTTTTTACATCTGGAGGAACTGAATCTAACAACACCATAATAAGAGGTGTAGCAAATTTATATAAAAAAAGAAAAAATCATATAATATCAACCAATATAGAACATCCATCAGTATTAGACACTTTAAAAGACTTACAGAATGAAGGATTTGAGGTTACATACCTAAATGTTAATGAAGATGGGAAAGTAGATATAGAGGATTTTAAAAAGGCTATAAAACCTACTACATCTCTAGTAACAATAATGCAGGTAAATAATGAAGTAGGAAGTATACAACCAATAGCTGAAATAGGAAAGTACTTAAAATCATTAGATGAAAAAGTATATTTACATGTAGATGGGGTACAGTCTTATGGGAAAATAAACTTTAGACCGTCTAGATATAATATAGATTTTATGAGTGTAAGTGGACATAAATTCCATGGTCCAAAAGGAATAGGCTTTATGTATATTAAAGAAAACAATAGACTAAAACCTATGCTAACTGGAGGGGGACAAGAAATAGGAATAAGATCAGGGACAGAAAATGTGCCGGGAATATATGGATTAGGTGAAGCAGTAAAGATAATAAACAGAGATTTAGATAATACTATAGAAAAAGTAAATAACCTAAAAAATATATTAAAAGAAGGTATTATAGAAAATATAGAAGATATAAAAGTAAATTCCTCTGAAGATGGAGTTTGCCATATATTAAATATTTCTTTTGAAAATATAAAAGGTGAAGTATTACTTCATTGTTTAGAACAAAAAGGTATATATGTGTCTACAGGCTCAGCATGTTCATCAAAGAAAAAAGGAAGTCATGTACTAAATGCAATGAACCTTTCTCAAAATGAAATTGAAGGGGCTATAAGATTTAGTTTATCTGATATGAACACAGAAGAAGAAATTCTCAAAACTATAACAGTACTAAGAGAGTCTGTAAATGACTTAAGAATGATAATAAGAAGAAGATAGTACCAAATAAAATAAGAGGTGATAAATTTGTATAATATATTAATAGTTAAGTACGGTGAGATAGGAGTAAAGGGAAAGAATAGATATCTATTTGAAAATAAGTTAATAAAAAATGTAAAAAATATATTAAAGCCAATAGGAGCATTTAATGTATATAAAGAGTATGGAAGAATATATGTAGACTTACAAGATTACGACTATGAAGAAGTAATTGAAGAAGTTAAAAAAGTATTTGGTATAGTAGGAGTATGTCCTGCTATAAAATCAGAAAAAAGCTATGATAAATTAAAAGAGATAGCTTTAAAAATGTTAGAAGAAAAAATAGAAAGTGGAGCAAAATCATTTAAAGTAGAATCAAGAAGAGGAGATAAAAATTTCCACTTAACATCTCAAGAAATGAGTTTAGATATAGGTGGTTACCTAGTATCTCAAGTAAAAGATAGAATAAAGGTTGATGTTAGAAAACCTGAAATAAAAATAAGGTGTGAGTTAAGGGAAAATCATGTTATGGTGTATAGTGATACTGTACCTGGTTATGGGGGATTACCTCTTGGAACTAATGGAAGAGCCATGTCACTTTTATCAGGAGGGATAGATAGTCCTGTTGCATCTTGGATGGTAGCAAAGAGAGGTATGGAAATAGAAGCAATACATTTCCATAGTTATCCGTTTACAAGTGAGAAATCACAAGAAAAAGTAAGAGATTTAGCAAAGATATTAGCTAAGTATTGTGCAAGAATTAGAATTCACAAAGTAAATATATTAGAAATACAAAAAACTATAGGTCTTAAATGTAGAGAAGAAGAAATGACAATAATATCAAGAAGATTTATGATGAAAATAGCTCAAAGAGTGGCAGAAAGTAGAAACTGTGAAGCTTTAGTAACAGGGGAGAGTATAGGTCAAGTTGCATCTCAAACTATACAAGGATTAACTTGTACAGATGCATCAGTAAGTATACCAGTATTTAGACCAGTTATAGCTATGGATAAGACAGAAATAATAGAAATAGCTAAGAAGATAGGTACTTTTGAAACATCTATATTACCAGAGGAAGATTGTTGTACAGTATTCTCACCGAAGAGACCTGTGACTAAGCCTAGATTGGAAAGAATAGAAAAATCAGAAAGTATCTTAGATGTAGAGCAGTTAATACAAGACGCTATAGATAATATAGAAGTAGAAGATATAGAGTTTTAGTTTAAAAAATACCTTATTACATATCGTGTGTAATAAGGTATTTTTAAGATATAATTATATGATTTGAGGTAGTATAATCTTACACGGGAAACTATAAAAGAATTAATACCTTAATAGATGGTAAATATTAACAATTAAGAGAAGTGTAAAGTTTTCTTTTGCAAAGTAACAAGATAGTGTTAAAAAAATAACTATAAAAATGAAATAATATATTCTATAAATACAAAAAAGAAGCCTAGATTGGCTTCCTTTTTTATATTAACGACCAGTATACTGGTGAAAAATCAATAATTATTTTAACTTATTTTTATTGAATATTTCTATATCATATTTATCCATTATTTTTATTGCTTTAATTATATCTTCATCAGTAGCATTTTCAACATCGTTTAACTCATAGTTAACGCCCATTGATTCCCACTTATGAACACCCATAGTATGGTAAGGTAATAATTCAAATCTATCAACATTATTTAGAGTAGAAACGAACTCTGCTAACTTTTCTAGGTTTTCTACATCGTCTGTAACACCAGGAACTAAAACATGTCTTATCCAAACAGGTATATTTCTTTCATCTAAGTGCTTAGCTAATCTTAATGATTTTTCAATACCAATACCAGTTAGCTCTATAGATTTTTCTTCGACCATATGCTTTAAGTCAAGTAAAACAAGATCAGTATTATCAAGGATTGGATCTGCAGTATCTAAATTTACAAATCCAGATGTATCTAAGCAAGTATGAATGTTATTTTTCTTAGCCTTTGCAAATAATTCAGTTAAGAATTCTGGCTGCAATGTAGATTCACCACCTGAAGCTGTTATACCTCCACCAGAGAACTTCATATATGAAGAATATTTAAGTGCTTGGTTTATTATTTCATCTGTTGTATATTCTTTTCCACCTTTAGTATCCCAAGTATCTCTATTATGGCAATACTTGCATCTTAGTGGACAGCCTTGCATAAATAATATATATCTTATACCAGGACCATCAACTGTCCCAAATGTTTCTATTGAATGTATTCTTCCTTTTATCATAATACTCACCTCATAAGTCGATTTTAAAGTTTAGTCTTTTGCATAATATACTGTATACAAAATTTTGATAGATACATTATATTACATTAGTTAGATTTAGTCTATAAGACTGTAAATTAATTACTTTCTAATAATTTATATTATACCCAAATATTACATGTTTAAACAATATTTACGGAATTTAAGTGATTTAGAGAAAGTTAAAAAAGATAAAAAAAGAGTGTAAGTTGATGAGACTTACACTCTTAAAAAAATATATACTTTGATTATTGATTCTTACTTCTTGGTGAGGTAAGAGGTATTACTTTGATTTGATGCTATAAATTAAGCCATTCTTCCGTGGAATGTTCTGTTTATAACGTCCATTTGTTGTTCTTTAGTTAACTTTATGAAGTTTACAGCATAACCTGAAACTCTTATAGTTAATTGTGGGTATTCTTCTGGATGCTCCATAGCATCTTCTAAAGTAGCTCTATCAAATACGTTAACGTTTAAGTGATGAG
>JAVXJG010000066.1:0-4485 GCA_036647935.1 Peptostreptococcaceae bacterium | reverse complement strand
TTGGGGGGCAACCCCCTGGGAGAGTAGCACGTAGCCACGTAATCTTTTTTTATTAAAACACACAAGCCATGTGAAAAAAACCCAACTAAAAGAAGCCATGCGAATTAAGAGATAATCTTAGTTTACATGGCTTTTTCGTTTATATTTATTTAGATCACTTCATTATTTCCAAAATAAACGATTCCAATCTATTTAATCCTTCCATAAACTCATTTTCAGAACAAGCATAAGATATTCTAACATATTCATCTACCCCAAAAGCAATTCCAGGAACTATAGCTACTTTATATTTAGATAAAAAATCATCACAGAATTTAATAGAGAAACTTTCGTTATAATTGTATTTTTTAGCAACTTCAGATAAATCTATAAATACGTAAAAAGCACCGTTAGGATAAATATAATCAACATATTTCATGGAATCAAGCCTAGAGACAATTAAGTTTCTTCTATTTTTATATGTTTCAACCATATTATCAATGTCATTTTTACAGTATTTTAAAGCGCCATAACCAATATACTGTGCTGTTAAAGATGGATGAGAAATTAAATGTCCTTGAATTGAAGTAATTCCTTTTGCAATGTCTTTATTAGATGCAGTATACCCTAATCTTAAACCTGTCATAGCAGACGATTTGGCAAATCCGTTTACTGTTATAGTTATATTTTTAATATTTTCACCTAGAGATGCAATAGAAACAAATTGATCATTGTAACAAATTTTTTCGTAAATTTCATCGGATAATATGTAGACATCTTTTTCTAAGCAAACATTTACTATCCCTATTAATTCTTCTTTTGTATATACAGAACCTGTAGGATTAGAAGGATTATTTAGTAGTAGTAATTTTGTATTATTTGTTATAGATTCTTTTAATAAATCAGCAGTCAATTTAAAATCATTTTCTTTTTTTGTTTCAATTAGTATAGGAACCGCATTAACAAGTTTAGTCATCTCTGAATAACTAACCCAATATGGTTTTGGAATCAAAACTTCATCCCCAGGATTTGTTACAGCTAATAGGGTATTCGTTATAGCATTTTTTGCTCCACTAGAAAGTACAATTTCATCTACAGAATAACTACAGTTATTTTCTTTTGAAAGTTTTTTGCATATTTCTTCTCTTAATATTGTTAGACCAGGAACTAAATCATATTTAGTATAATTTTCATTTAATGATTTAATACCATATTCAATTGCCTTTTTTGGAATATTGAAGTCTGGTTCTCCTATACTTAAACTTATAACATCTATACCTGCCTCTCTCATATTTTTTACTTTTGAACTGATACCTATGGTACAAGATGGTGTAATAACATCCAGTCTTTTTGATAACATATAATTATGCCTCCTATAATGTATTTACTAACTATAATACAACAAATTGGTAAAAAATAACACAATAATTGTTGACAAAAAATATATAAGATGCTTTGTAGCAAAAAATATTAATTAATGCTATTCTTATAGATATAAGATGAATATACACAATATATAGTGGTTAAATTATATTGTGTATACTATATATAGTGATTAGGAGGGGTGTTTCTTGATTAATAATATAAGAAAAAGGGATGGAAGAATAACTATATTTAATGAAGATAGAATAACAAGAGCAGTATTTTTAGCTGCGAGTGAAGTTGCAAAGGAAGAGGGGATAATTCCTAGTTACGAAGTTGCAGAGTGTATTACTCAAGATGTTATAAAAATATTGAATTATAAATTTAGAGATATTATTCCAGGAGTAGAAGATATACAAAATGTTATAGTAAAAGTTTTAATAGAAGAGGGTCATGCAAAAACGAGTGAGAAGTATATTACATATAGAAATGAAAGAAGTAGAATAAGGAATTCTAAAACTAGATTAATGAAATCTATAGGAGAAATAACATTTGCTGATGCTAACGATGCTGATATAAAAAGAGAAAATGCCAATATTGATGGTAATACAGCAATGGGTACTATGCTTCAATATGGAAGTACAGTTTCAAAAGAATTTTGTAAAACGTTTGTATTAAAACCAGAACATGTTCATGCACATGATAATGGAGATATACATATACATGATATGGATTTTTTGAATATGGGAACTTTAACCTGTTGTCAAATAAGATTAGATAAACTTTTTAAAGATGGATTTTCAACTGGACATGGATTTTTAAGAGAACCAAACAGTATTATGAGTTATGGAGCATTAGCGGCAATTGCTATACAAAGCGATCAAAATGATCAACATGGAGGACAAAGTATACCATTTTTTGATTATGATATGGCAAAGGGAGTGTATAAAACTTTTAAAAAGACTTATATAGATAATTTATCAAAAGGATTAGAACTTTTGTCAAATATAGTAGAATGTGAAAGGTTAAAAGAAATAGTAAGTTCTGTAGAAGAAGAAACGGGAATACAAGTAAGTTTAAATAAGAGCGATGAATACATAGATAAAGAAAGTAAGAAACTAATTAAGACATTTAATATAGATAAAGAAGTAGTTAATAAAATTCAAGAGTTTGCTTATAAAGAATCTTATAAGGAGACAGATAGACAAACATATCAATCTATGGAAGGGTTTATACATAATTTAAATACAATGCATTCTAGGGCAGGTGCTCAAGTACCTTTTTCTAGTATAAATTTTGGTACAGATGTATCAGAAGAAGGTAGAATGGTAAGCAAGAATTTATTATTGTCTTTGGAAAGAGGATTAGGAAACGGAGAAACAGCTATATTTCCCATATTAATATTTAAGGTAAAAGAAGGTATTAATTTAAATAGAGAAGATCCAAATTATGATTTGTTTAAATTATCTTGTAGAGTATCTTCAAAGAGATTATTTCCTAATTTCAGTTTTTTAGATGCACCATTTAATATAGAATATTATGAACCAAACAATCCAGAAAGTGAAGCAACATATATGGGATGTAGAACTAGAGTTATGACAAATACTTGTGGTGATAACAAGGTGAGTGGAAGAGGGAATTTATCATTTACTACTATAAATTTACCTAGGTTAGGTATAGAATATGGAATAGTAAAAAATAATAAAGTAGATATGGATAGTTTCTTTAAGGATTTAGACGATAAAATTGATTTAGTAATAGATCAATTAATAGAAAGGATGCAAATACAAGGAAACAAAAAAGTTAAAAACTTTCCATTTTTAATGGGTCAGGGCATATGGAGAGAATCAGATAATATTAGTTCAGAGGATAAATTAGAAGAAGTAATTAAACAAGGTACTTTGACTGTTGGATTTATAGGTTTGGCAGAGTGTTTAATTGGTCTAATAGGTAAACATCAGGGAGAAAGTGAAGAAGCACAAGAATTAGGATTAAAGATAATTTCTCATATGAGAAAAAGAATGGATGAGGCTTGTGATAAATATAAATTAAACTTTTCATTAATAGCAACTCCTGCAGAAGGACTTTCTGGTAGATTTACATCTATAGACAAAAAAATATATGGCGAAATAAAAGGAATAACGGATAAAGAGTATTATACTAATTCATTTCATATTCCAGTATCTTATAAAATTAGTGTTTACGATAAAATAGAAAAAGAAGCACCATACCATGAACTTACTAATGGTGGTCATATAACATACGTGGAGCTAGATGGAGATACTTCAAATAATATAGAGGCATTTGAAACTATAGTTAGAGCTATGAAAGAATTAGGTATAGGATATGGAAGCGTAAATCATCCAGTCGATAGAGATTCTATATGTGGTTATTCTGGAGTTATAAATGGAGATATATGTCCTAAATGTGGTAGAAATGAAAATGATAGTGATATGAAATTTGAAAGAATAAGAAGGATAACTGGATATTTAGTAGGTACTGTAGATAGATTTAATAATGCCAAAAAAGCAGAAGTGTATGACAGGGTAACGCATAAATAAATCTGAAAGGTGGTGACTCAATGAAAATTAGACTAGCATCAGATTTATCCTATGATAGTATAGTTGATGGTCCGGGATTGAGAATGGTAGTATGGACTCAAGGATGTATACATAATTGTTATGGATGTCATAATCCGGAAACACATAAACTAGATGGCGGAATCATAGTTGATACTGATAATATAATAAAAGAAATAAATAAGTTGAAATTACAAAAGGGAATAACTTTATCAGGAGGAGAACCGTTTTTACAAACAAAAGCATTATCTATAATAGCTAAACAAGCTAAAAATAATAATATGGATGTATGGTGTTATACTGGATTCAAATTTGAACAATTAGTAGATAAAAGTAACCCCTTGTATTTTGATAATATTAACTTGTTAAAAAATATAGATGTATTAGTGGATGATAAATTTAATTTTGATAAAAAGAACTTGGAGTTAATTTTTAGGGGATCATCAAATCAAAGAATTATTGATGTTCAAAGAAGTTTAAATAACAAAATAGTTGTATTAAAACATGAATATATGGAAGCAGAAATGAATATTGCTAGATAGATATAAAAGGAGATAAGTATTTT
>JAVXJG010000065.1:0-4652 GCA_036647935.1 Peptostreptococcaceae bacterium | reverse complement strand
GGTGTTATAGGTTCAGCAGTAGCGGCTGGAGTTTTACTTAAGTTATTTGCTTAATAAAAACTTATTTAAATATTATAAACGATAAAAAGTGACCTATTTTTAGGTCATTTTTTGTGATTAATTTTAAATAAATTTATTATAAATATATCAATCAAAGTTAAAGTATATTGTAGATAACTAAATATTATAATAGAATATAAATAAAAATAATTATAAAAGAGGAAAACTTATGAGTAGAAGAACTGTATTAATAACAGGCGCATCGCGTGGAATTGGAAGAACTATGGCTAAATTATTTGCAGAAAATAATTATAATGTACTTATAAATTATAATTATTCAAAAGAAGAAGCTTTAAGTTTATATAATAAATTAAAAGAAAAAGGTCTATCAGTTTCTATATATAAAGCAGATATTAGTAAAAAAGAAGAAGTAAATGCTATGGTAAATTATTGTATTGGACAATTTGAAAAAATAGATGTTCTTATAAATAATGCAGGAATAAGCAGAACAAAATTATTTACTGATATAAGCTATGAAGAATGGGACGAAGTAATGGATGTAAATATAAATGGAGCATTTTATGTAACTAAAAAAACATTACAATATATGTTACCAGAAATGAGTGGAAAAATAATAAATATATCTTCTATTTGGGGGATGGTAGGAGGTTCATATGAAGTTCACTATTCGACATCTAAAGCGGCTATAATAGGAATGACAAAGGCATTGGCAAAGGAACTTGGACCATCTAATATACAAGTGAACTGTATTGCTCCTGGTGTAATACAAACCGATATGTTAAACAGTATATCAGAGGAAAATTTAGATATGTTAAAAGAAGAGACTCCATTAATGAGACTTGGAAAAGCCGAAGATATTGCAAATTGTGCATTATTTTTAGCTAGTGAAAAATCTGATTTTATAACAGGTCAAGTAATTAGTCCAAATGGGGGATTCGTTATTTAATTTGAAAAAATTTACATCTTAAAATAGAATAATATGTTCTAAATTGGTTAATATATAATCAGATAGTTAATAAACATTAACTGTTACCTCAATCTTACTATATAAAAGCTAGACAATATCTTACCTTTTAATAGTACCTTTGGGAGATTAGGTGATTGGATATTCATATGAATATCATATTGAATATAATGAAGATACTAGACCACCTCAATCTACTATCGTGCAAATAGTTAGGTATCCAATAGCCAGAGGATGGACGAATTAATTGATTTGCAAACTATATTTGATAAAAATCGAAGAGGAGAGGGTGTAGTCTATCAATTATATCCTTTAAAAAAGCACTGTATTTGAAATTTAGATTTCAAGTCAGTGCTTTTTTAGTATTTGAAAATAAATATATAGAAAAAATAACAAAAGCAATATAATATATATATGAATAATAACAGAAACAAACATATTAGAGGGAGAATATAAATGATTAAATTAATTGCAACTGACATGGATGGAACACTACTTGATAGAGATGGAAATATTCCGAATGATTTTGTTCAAGTATTAAAACAATTAGATGAAAAAAAAATAAAATTTGTTATAGCTAGTGGTAGACCGTATACAAATTTAAGAAATATATTTGAATCAAAAGTAAATAATTTACAATATATATGTGATAATGGAGCTTTTGTAGTAGATAATAAGAATACATCAATTATAGACACTATAGATAAAGAAACTGTTAAAGAAATTATTAAAGAAAGTATTGATATACCAGATATAGAATTGATTTTATGTGCAGAGAAGGGTGCATATCATCGTTATTGTGATGAAAAATTCATGAATGAAATAAATAAGTATTATGTAGATAAAATAGAAATTGAAAATTTACTTAATGTAGAAGATGATATATTTAAAATAAGTATATGTGACTTAAATAACCCAATAAGTAATTCATACACTGTGTTAGGACCTAAGTTTGAAGAAGAGTTAAATGTTGTAGTATCAGGAAAAGAATGGGTAGATATTATGAGTAAAAGAGTAAATAAAGGTGTAGCATTAGAAAAAATACAAAAAGATTTAAATATATCATATGAGGAAACTATGGTATTTGGTGATTTTTATAATGATATAGAAATGTTACAAAAAGCTTATTACAGCTTTGTGATGGAAAATGCAAATGAAGAAATGAAACAATATGGAAATTTTGTAGCCAAAAGTAATCATCAAAATGGAGTAATGGAAGCTATAAAAGAATATGTATTGAAATAAATACTTATACCTTCTTCATAACAAGCAAGTGATATTATTTTACTATATTAAATATAATTTAATATAGTAGAGGTATTGTCTTAAAAGTTGTGGGGGTGCAAATCATGAGTGAATTATTATCTAAGTCAGTTTTTGGATATCCAATGATTTTCGATAAAAAGGGTGATCAGTGCATAGTTAGAATTGATGAACTAGGAATTAGTGAAAAGTCCCAATCTAGAGGAAGAGCTATAAGGAATGTATTTGATAGAATAAAAGAAATAACTAAACTAGATTTAATAGAGCCTAAGACTAAAGATAGTCATATTGAGAAACAAGACGAAATCCAAATAAAAATGTTTAAGTTAAATCAAAAGCTGATTAATTTTGGATTTTCTATAATAGTAGAAAATATTAGTGAAAATGATATTGAAAAATTAGAAAAAGTATGTGATGAGATAAATTTAAATGAAAATTACACTACAAAAGAAATTGAAGTCATAGAAAATAAAATAATAAATATTATAATACCTTACATACTAGATACTAAGCACCGAGCATTAAATATGACATCTCTAATAATGAAAACAAATCATATAAGTAAATTTTCGCATTTAATAGAGCAATCATATATAAGTTTATTTAGAGGAGAATATATTTCTACTGTTATGGTATTAATACCAGTAATAGAAGGGGTACTATTATCTTTATATGGATTTGACTTTTCATCTGGAAGCAAGCCAAAAGAACATCAATTGTTAAATAAGTGGGCAGAGTTGCAAATAAACACTAAAAACTCTAATTTAGTAGACCAATATATAATAGATGAATATATAAGAGCGTTTATAGAAATATGGGAAAATACAGTCTTTACAAAACATCAATTAGCAGAAGCAAAGTTATACTTTAATAGAAATTACATAACTCATTTGATGGGAGAGGGCAGATTTTATTCTAGAAATAATGCTTTTAAATTAATAAATTTAATCGATTTGCTCGCCTATGTATTAAGTGCTTGTAGTGAAAATGAAAATAGTAGTGATATAAATGTAGAGGATTATCATATAAGAGAGATATATTATGAAAGTCTATTGAGTAAGCAAATAATAAATAAGATTGAGTATAATATTTTAAATGGTCATGAAAATTTCAAGGGATATATATAGTTGAAATATAGGATAATATAAAGTGTAGAAACTTATTATAGAGTATAAGTTTCTACACTTTTATTATAAAGAAACAGACTAAAGTTTATGAACATTTATAGCACAAGGACCTCTATCTGCTTGAGCTATATCAAAGGATACTTCTTGCCCTTCATGTAAATCTTTATTAGTGCCTTCTTCTTTAATGTGAGAATGATGAACAAATACATCATCAGCTCCATTTGGAGAAATAAAGCCATAACCTTTTTCGTAGTCATACCATTTTACAACACCAGTATAATTTGCCATATATACAACTCCTTTTAAAATATAATAGTAATGTATAAGGTTATTTTTAAAATAGACCTTATATAAATAGTATTTGTTTCAAGTTGATGTTTCATAATGGTAAATATATGATAAACTTAAAAGGATAATTGATAAACAAGATGTAAAGGAGATAATATGAAGATATTAATAGATGCAGACGGATGTCCTGTTGTAGATATATCTATAAAGGTAGCAAAGTTATTGGATATAGATGTAATAATTATGTGTGATACATCTCATAGTTTTAGCAGAGTAGGTGTGGAGACTATTGTAATATCAAAAGGATTTGACTCTGTAGATTTTGCACTTGTAAATAAGGTGAGCAATGGTGATATTGTAGTAACTCAAGATTATGGACTTGCAGCTATGGTTTTATCAAGGGGTGGGTATCCAATAAATCAAAATGGGTTGATTTATGATGAAAGTAATATTGATCAGTTACTATTTTCAAGGCATGTTTCTAAGAAGATTAGAAGTGCAGGTGGAAGAACTAAAGGTCCTAGGAAAAGACAAAAAGAAAATGATATAAACTTTGAGACAAGCTTATTAAGTTTATGTCAAAAGTTAAAAAATATATAAAAATAAAAGATTGGTTAGTGAGGTAAATAGTATGAAGAAATTAGTAGCAGTATGTGCAAATGAAAGTAGTAAGTTAGCTCTTGAAAAAGCAGGATTATCATTGGGATATGATGTTAAGGCTGAGATTCAAGAAAATCATATAATAAAAGGTGAAGTTTCTATTAAAGATATAAAAGAGGCTATTGCAGTTTTATTTGTTATAGATGGAGAAGTTGAAGAGATAGAAAATATAGAGCGATTTATAGATTGTGAATATTATGAGGTAGAGACTAAATTTGTTATTAGTGATGCTACATCTGTAATAAATGAGATATTGATAGATTTAAATTAATATGAGGTTGTTGCAAGCTGAGTCCTATATTTATTGTGGCTCAGCTTTATTTAATTAA
>JAVXJG010000064.1:0-5075 GCA_036647935.1 Peptostreptococcaceae bacterium | reverse complement strand
AATAAATCACCCCCTTATGTTTAAATATATTCATAAGGGGGTGAAAAAATAATTAAATCTTTATAAATTGTGGATTCATATTATCAAAAGTTGATATATAGTTAAATCCTATTTCTTTTAATACTGTATATATATAATCAAATTTATAGGCAAGTTGATTAGGACGATGGGCATCTGATCCTGTAGTGATTATTTCCCCACCTAAGTTCTTATACATTTGAAGTATATATCTAGATGGTGTCAAATCTGGTAAATTATATCTATAACAAGATGTATTTATCTCTATTCCTTTTCCGTCATAAATAACTTGCTTTAGTATTGACTCTATAATATCGGAAAATAGTCTATCATCTAATAGTTTATCGTAATTTCCATATCTTTTAATTAAATCAAAGTGACCCAATATAGAATAATCTTTAAAATTCTTAACAATAGTATAAATTTCATTAAAATAGGCTTCATAAGCTTGTTTTTGAGTCTTGCCTTCAAAAAAATGACCTAAGTATAAATCTAGAGTATCAATAGCATGAACTGAGCAAATTATAAAATCAAAAGGATTATTATTTATATCGTTACTACATAAATCTATAATTTGTTTTTGGAGCCCAAACTCCATACCCTTCTTTATAGAAATTTTGTTTTTATATTTATCTTGTAAAAATTTAATGTTTTCAAAATATTTATTATAAGATGGTTCAAAAGGCTCAAGATAAACATCATAATCTGCGTGGTCTGTAAAACATATTTCTTTTAAACCTATATTGATAGCTTGTTGCACCATATCATCCATTGTAGCTTTACTATCAGTGGAGAAGTTTGAGTGTACATGATAATCATAAAACATAAATATATCCCTTTCTTAGTGAAATTTTGGTATTATATATATAGTACATAATATCAAATAAAGGTAAACCCATCAACTAAGATAACAATAAATATAAGTGGTGATAAAATGGAAAAATATAATTTGAATTTAAATGAAAGTACCAGTAAGTATATACAAATATACAACCATATAAAATCTGCAATACAAAAAAAAGAAATAGAAGAAAATGAAAAATTACCACCGATAAGAAAATTATCAAAGTATTTAGGTGTTAATAATAGTACTATAGTTAGAGTATATGAGCTTTTAGAAAATGAAGGGTATGTATATAAGATTATAGGAAGTGGAACTTTTGTATCTTATTTAATAAAAGAGAAAGATAACATTATAAAAAAAGAAGGTATTATACATTTTGATAGTGGAAATCCTTGTGCAGATATGTTTCCAATAGAAAACTTTAAAGCTGCGGTTAATATGGCTATGTCTCATGGGGAGACATCTATATTCGAATATGAAGAAGGACTAGGGCTAGAAGAACTAAGAGAAAATATTTCAAATTATCTTAAAACTAAGGACATAAATACTAGTAAAAATAATATTCAAATAATATCAGGGGCACAACAAGGAATTGATATTGTATGTAAAGGTCTTATAAACTATTCAGATGTAGTTTTTGTAGAAGAACCAACATATAATGGCGCACTAGAGGTGTTTAAAAGTAGAGGAGCAAAAATAATATCAATACCTATGTTAGATGATGGAATAGATATAGGTATTTTAAAGGTAAAACTTGAAAAAATAAAACCAAAGTTAATATATACCATGCCTAACTTCCAAAATCCTACAGGAATATCGTACTCTACATATAAAAAGAAAAAGCTTATAGAATTAGCAGAAAAATATGATTTTTATATTCTAGAGGATGATTTTATAAGTGATTTTAAGTTTAGTTCAAAGGATAATAAGCCTTTAAAGAGTTATGATCATAAAAATAGAGTTATATATATAAAGAGTTTTTCAAAAATTCTTATGCCAGGTCTTAGGATAGGAATAGTTGAAATACCAGATGAATTATTAAAAAGAGTATTATGGGCAAAATATTCATCGGATATATCAACACCAGGATTAATTCAAAAGTCAATGTATTGTTATATGAAAAATTTTGATTGGAATAATTATTTAGATAATATAGAAACAATATATACAGAAAAGTATAATGTAGCAAAAATATTGATAAATAAAAGTCTATGTGATAAGCTAAAAATTAGAAATGGAGATGGAGGAATAAACTTTTTCTTAGAACTTCCAAGAGGATATTCATCTCAAGACTTTACTGATTTTATGCTAGAAAAAGGAGTATCTATATTACCTGGGACATATTTTTTTGAAAATATATTAGATGATAGATTTTTCAGGATAAATATAGCTAAGGTAAGTATACAAGATTTAGAAAAGGGAATATCTATAATAAGTAATAATTTAGATGAATTTTTTCAGTTATATAAAAATAAATTAAATAAAAAAAGTAATAAATTGTTTTACTAAAATCAAAGAATTATAGCAATTAGGAGGATAAAAATGTTTAATCAAAAAAAATTAGATAGAATAAATGAACTAGCTAAAAAAAATAAAGGTGAGGGATTAACTCCTGCTGAATTAGAGGAAAGAGAAGTTTTAAGAAAAGAATACTTAGAAAACTTTAGAGCTCACTTTAGATCAAGATTAGATAATGTAAAAGTTGTTTCACCAGAGGAATATGAAGAACATATGAAGAATAATAATAAAAATTAAATTTATTATAGAAAAACATTTTTGGGAGGGGTAATATGAACTTAAAACATGAATTTAGAGATGCATGGAAAGTGGAACGAGAAAATAATAAGATTGAAGAAGTAATGAATTATTCTAAAGAATATATGAACTTCTTAGATAATGGAAAAACTGAAAGAACTTCAGCTAGAGAAATCATCAAAATGGCAAAAGCAAATGGGTACATATCTGTGGAAGAAGCTATGGCTGAGGGAACTATAGCTAAGGGTGACAAGATATATGCAAGTAATAAAGACAAGTCTGTTGCATTATTCTTAATAGGTGATAAGCCATTAGAAAAAGGTATGAAGATTGTTGGTGGACATATAGATGTTCCTAGAATTGATTTAAAAGCAAATCCACTGTATGAAGAAGCTAACTTAGGGTTCTTCAAAACTCATTATTATGGTGGAATAAAAAAATACCAATGGACAGCATTACCACTTGCTATTCATGGGGTAGTTATATTAGGTGATGGAACAAAAGTTGATATATGTATAGGCGAAGATGAAAGTGATCCAGTATTCTGTATAACTGATTTATTAGTGCATTTATCAGCAAATCAAATGCAAAAGAAGCTTTCAGATGGAATAACTGGAGAATCATTAAATTTATTAATTGGAAATATGCCTATTGAAGGAGATGAAAAAGAATCTATAGAAGCTAACATATTAAAAATATTAAATGAAAAATACAATATGGTAGAAGAAGACTTCTTAACTGCTGAAATAGAAATAGTTCCAGCAGGACGTGCTCGTGATTTAGGGTTTGATAGATCTATGGTATTAGCATATGGACATGATGATAGAGTATGTTCTTTTGCAGGAGTAAAAGCTTTATTTGATAGTGAAAGTGTAGAATATACATCTGTAGCACTATGTGTAGATAAAGAAGAAGTAGGATCTCAAGGTAATACAGGAATGCATTCTAGATTCTTTGAAAATACAGTTTCAGAACTTATGGCATTAGAAGGAACTTATTGTGAGCTAAAAGTAAAAAGAGCAATGGCAAATTCAAAGGTATTATCAGCAGATGTAGCAGCAGGATATGACCCTAACTATGGAGAAGCTTATGAAAAAAGAAACTCTGCTTATATGGGAAGAGGAATAGTTTTAAGTAAGTATACTGGTTCTAGAGGTAAATCTGGATGTAATGATGCTAATGCTGAATTTACAGCTGAAGTAAGAAGAATATTTAATCAAGGAGATGTAGTATGGCAAACTGCTGAGCTTGGAAAAGTTGACCAAGGTGGTGGTGGTACTATAGCTTATATTTTAGCTAATTACGGTGCAGAGGTTATAGACTGTGGTGTAGGAGTACTTAATATGCATGCTCCACATGAAATAGTTTCTAAGGTAGATATATACGAAATGTATAGAGGATATAAAGCATTTTATAATATAAATTTATAATAAAAAAAGGCTGTTTCAAATCATTTTGAAACAGCTTTTTTCTATACACTTAGATTAAAGTATTCGCATAAATTATTTGAAAATTTATCTTCTAGTGGGGTAAAAGCTTTTTTCTTAGAGTAAATAAAATAAAACTTTCTCTCAAGATTAACTTCATTTATTCTATAAAATTTAAGTTTATTAGAACTTACATAGTCAATAACTGATATATAAGAAACGAAAGACACCCCTAATCCTAACCTTACCATTTCTTTTATAGATTCATTTGATTCAACATGAGATATTATATTTAACTTGTTTATAGAAAAATTATGCTCGCTAAGGGTATTCATGATTAAATTTCTAGTACCAGAACCTTCTTTTCTCATAATAAAGTTTAATTTATAAAGTTTATCTATATCAATATATCCATTAGAAGAGGGAATATCTAAATTTACTGGAGTAATAAGCACTAACTCATCGTTTATAAGATCCATATACTCTATTTGAGGATTGTTAGGTTTTGAACCTACAAGGCCAAAGCTTACCCTATCATTTAATATTTCTGAAATAGCATATTGAGAGTCGTAGTGGCTTATACTGAATTTAACATCTGGATATTCCGTAGAAAAATTCTTCATAAAATCTGGCAATATATAAGTTTCAGGTATTGAACTACAAGCAATATCTATAAGTCCCTCTATTTTACCTGAATATTCTTTTATATCATAAATTGCTTTTTTACAGTTATTAAGTATGTAAATAGCATGATTATAAAGAATACCACCTGATTTAGTAACGGTAATACTTTTATTACTTCTATTTACAAGTATAGTGCCTAGTTCTTTTTCTAAATTTTGAATATGTGCACTAACAGTAGGTTGGGTCAAAAACATTTCCCTTGCTGCTTTTGAAAAACTTTGATGTTTTACTACTGAAACAAATACCTCGAGTTGCTTAAAATCCATGCGTGTATCCCCCTATAAAATATATAATTTAGTTTATTGCAGAACTCTGAATATATTGAAATTCAGAGCTTTATTTTATAT
>JAVXJG010000063.1:0-5293 GCA_036647935.1 Peptostreptococcaceae bacterium | reverse complement strand
CTTTTTTGATTTTAATGAAAAATATTAAATTACAATGAGTTTTTCAGTGGCCTCCAATCGCTAATATATTTTTTTTAGAAAAATATTCTTTTCAAATACTCCATATTGAGACTTTATTTCTTCTTTTTTATTTATAATATCTTCAGGAGTATATCCGTATTTTTCACCTATAGAGAATACTACTTCTAGAATATCAGCTAGCTCATCTACGCTTTCGGTATCTAATAAATTAAATATATTCTCATGTAGTCTTATATATAGATATTCTAGAGCGTATTCATCTTTTAAAGTATCAATATCGCATTTTTGTCCATTGTTTTCGATTATTGATGGGACATTATCTCTGACTAGTTTTTTACATTCTTCCATAGCTTACCTCCTTAAATAAAATATAGGATACTATAATTTTATTCAGGTAAAAAAAATATATATCCAAAAATCTAAATAAAAACTACTATATTTATATATTTTAAAGTGCAATATTTTTGTTTATTAAAATCTCAAAAAATAAAATTATAAAAAAAATAAAAATAACTAAAACAGTTAGAAATACTAAATTTATTTAAAATTAATGTAAACTCATGTTTATTAATACTAAACTTATTTAAAATTAATATAAACTATTTCGAAGTTTTAATACATATATATTGCAATAACTGGTGTATAAAAATAAAATTATAAAATGAAAAACAAAAAAACTATTGCGAAATTATGTAAATCTAAATATAATATAAAATATAAGTTTAATAAAACTAAATTTAAAAAATACATATAATAAGTTTACTATATAATTAATACTGATTTTAAAAAAAGAAAGGAGGAGGAAAATTGAAAGTAGCAAATCAAAAGTTAGATAATAATATTAGTTTTAAACTTGAAAATATAAAAAGAAAAATACCTTTACTAGAATCATTAAGGGAATATTCTCTAAGGGATATAGCTTCCTTTGATGTACCAGGTCACGTTAAAAATCAAGGCGTACCTATACTTAATGATTACTTTGGAGAATATTTTATGAAGATGGATATAAATTCATCTCCACTTATGGATAATGTTTCAAACTCAAAAGGAATAATAAAAGAGGCTCAAAAATTACTGGCAAAGGCTTATGGTGCAGACTATGGATTTTTTATAACAGGTGGAACAACCCAAGCAATACATGCAATGATACTTAGTATTATAAAGCCAGGAGAAAAAATTTTGTTACCGAGAAATATTCATAAATCAGTAATAAATGCATTAATACTTTCTGGTGGGATACCGGTATTTATAGAACCTGAGTATGACTGTGAACTTGGTATAAGTATGAATATAAATACTAATCAACTAGAAAAGTCTTTAGAGGAGTATAAAGATATAAAAGCTTTGTTTTTACTTAATCCAACTTACTATGGTATGTGCTCTAAACTAGACGAAATAGTTAAAATATGTCATAAGAATAAGGTATTAGTATTAGTTGATGAAGCCCACGGAGCACATTTTCCTTTTCATAATGACTTACCAGATTGTGGAATTAGTGTTGGAGCTGATATGTGCGCAATAAGTATTCATAAAACAGGAGGAGCCCTTACTCAGGCATCTGCAATAGTTGTGAATGATAAAAATATAGATATTGATGCACTATCAAATTCTATAAACATGCTACAATCAACATCTGCATCATACATACTTATGGCAAGTATTGATGGGGCAAGAGCAAACTTGGTTTTAAATGGAGAAAGTCAGTTATCTAAAGCGTTAAACCTTTCTAGATATGCTAGAAGTAAGCTAAACAAAATAGAAGGAATATATGTATCAAATGAAAATGAGTTAAATGATAAAGATTATATAGCGTTAGATGAAACTAAATTATGTATAAATGTTAGAAGATTAAACTTAACTGGATTTGAGGTATATGATCTTTTATATAAAGAATTTGATATACAGGTTGAACTTGGTGATATGTATAACATACTAGCGCTTGTATCAATAGGAACGACTAAGGAGAATGTTGATAAGCTAATTACTGCAATTAAGATAATAGCAAAACTTTACATTAAAAGTAAGAAAAATAGTGATATAAAAATAAGCCAAATAAATCCTATAGTTAGACTTAGTCCAAGGGATGCATTTTATTCAAAAAAAGAAAGCATAGATATAGACAATTGTATAAATCGTATATCAGGAGAATGTATCATGGCATACCCCCCTGGAATACCTATAGTATCTCCTGGTGAAATTATAACTAAAGAAATAATAGATTATATCAAGTTATTAAAACTAAACAATGCCTATTTAACTGATATGAAGGATAAAACATTAAAAAGTATATTTGTAGTATATGAAAGTTAAATAAAGGAGAGTGATAGATATGAAGTTTGAAACATTAGGAAGACACATATTAGTAGAATACTATAACTGCGATGAAGAGATGCTTAAAGATCCGAGACTTATAGAAAAGTACATGAATGATTCAGCTTTAAATGCTAAGGCTACGATAGTTGATTCGGTTTTTCACCACTTTAATCCATGGGGAGTTTCAGGTGCTGTAATAATAGCAGAATCACATTTAACTATACATACATGGCCAGAGTATGGATATGCAGCAGCAGATTTTTTCACTTGTGGGGATATAGATCCTTGGAAGAGTTTTGAATTATTAGAAATATTATTAAAAGCAGAAAGAAGTGAATCAACAGAAATACCAAGAGGATTAACTTCGAAGATACAAAAATTTGCAAAAAAAGATTTAGGCAATATTACTCATAAGCCTGAAGCTGTATAAATAATAGAGACCTAAATATAAAATAAAAAATTAAATTGGATTAACATTATAACATAAAAATAAGAAATAGACAAATTAACATATAAAATAATAATATATAATCTATGGAGGAAACTATATGGAAACTTGGTACACAGAAGAGTGGACAGATAATGTACGTTTTTCTATAAAAACAAATAGACATTTATTTAGCGGACAATCAGAATTTCAAAGGGTAGATGTATTTGAAAGTAAAGAATTTGGAAACTTTTTAACATTAGATGGGCTTATGATGGTAAATTACAAAGATGAGTTTATATATCATGACATGATAGTTCATGTACCTATGGCTACTAATATGAATATAGAAAGTGTATTAGTAATAGGTGGTGGAGATGGAGGTACTGTTAGAGAATTAAGCAGATACCCTCAAATTAAAAATATAGACATGGTTGAAATAGATAAAATGGTTGTAGAGGTATCTAAAAAGTATATAGATATATGTGCTTGTAAATTAGATGATAAAAGAGTGAATATACGCTTTGAGGATGGGGTTAAATTTGTAAAAAATTCTAAAGATAAGAGTTATGATTTAATAATAGTAGACTCTACAGATCCTATAGGACCAGGTGAAGGATTATTCTCTGTAGATTTTTATAATGATTGTTATAGAATTTTAACTGATGAAGGAATCCTTGTAAATCAAAATGAAAGTCCATATTTTGATTTTAATGCCAAAGAAATGAAGAGAGCCAATGATAAGATAAATAAGATATTCGCAATATCTAGGGTTTATCAAGCTCATATTCCAACATATCCATCAGGACACTGGCTATTTGGATTTGCATCTAAGAAGTTTGACCCAATAAAAAATCAAAATATAGAAGCATGGGAAAAGTTAAACTTAAAAACAAAATACTATAACAGTGATATACATGTAGGAGCTTTTATGTTACCACAGTATGTAAAGGATATGTTAAATGATAGGGAATAAGTTTTCAAATATAAATACATTTATGTGTATGGATAATGATTATAGTGAGTCTGATATAGTTGTATTTGGAGTTGGATTTGATGGAACTACATCAAATAGGCCTGGAACTAGATTTGCAAGTAGTTCTATGAGAAGCGAATTTTATGGTCTTGAAAGTTATAGCCCGATATTACAACTAGATTTAGAAGATTATAATATATGTGACATAGGAGATTTAGAATTAAGTATAGGGAATACAGATATTGTATTACATGAAATATATCAGGCATCAAAAGGAATATTAAATGACAATAAGTTTCCGGTTATGATAGGTGGAGAACACTTAGTTACTTTACCGGTTTTTAGAGCAATATATGAGAAAAATACAGATATATATGTTCTTCATTTTGATGCCCATACAGATTTAAGAGAAGAATATAACAATAGTAAAAATTCTCATGCCACAGTAATGAAGAGAATATGGGATATAGTGGGAGATGGAAGAATATTTCAATTTGGAATAAGATCTGGAACTAAAGAAGAATTTGATTTTTCACTAAAAGAAAGTCACACATATATGGAAGTATCAACTATAGATACTTTTTCAGAGGTAGTATCTAATCTTGATGGTAAAAATGTATATTTAACAATAGATTTAGATGTATTAGACCCATCAATACTACCGGGAACAGGTACACCAGAACCAGGAGGAGTAACATATAAAGAGTTTGAGAATATTTTTAAAGTATTGAAAAAAAGTAATGTAAATTTAGTGGGATGCGATATTGTTGAATTAAGTCCAGATTATGATAATACAAATGTATCTACTATTACAGCTTGTAAAATACTAAGAGAATTAAGCCTTGTTATAGGCTATAAAATTAATAATAGATAAGAAATAGAGATTAAAAATGGCGAGACATTTATTCACCTATGGGAGTTAATGAAGCCTTAGAAAATCAATATATAAAAATATTGTGGCATACGGACACTTTGGAAGCGTTGACTTAGACTTGCCGTGTGAAAGAACGGATAAAGCTGAAGTTTTAAGATTAGAATGATTAAGAAAGTAAATACTATATACAAAAAGGCTGTTTTAAAACAGTCTTTTTTGTGTATAAATTTATAGAGTTAATGGAAACTATAATGGGAAATATATAATAACATTGATATATATATTATTAATTGATTTATGTAGTATATTTTGGTTATAATTAATATTGTCAAAATAAAATAATAAGGAGTACATATAATGAGCTGTTGTGGAGGTTGTAATAAAAAGAATAATACAATAGATATGGAAGAATACGAAGAATTAAAAGAATTTTTACAAGAAGAGATAAAAGACTTTAGAGTTGTAGATTACATGGATGATAACGGATATAAAAAACAATTTGTAGAAGTTGAATTTGAAGAATATATATTAGAAGTAGATGATATAGATATGAACAATGTAGTATTAGATACAGTTATAGATTCAGTGATAAGAAACAATATGAAATAAATTATTTAGGGGTGTTTCAAAATTTAATATTTTGAAGTATCCCTTTTTATATTCACTAAAATAAATCAAATTT
>JAVXJG010000062.1:0-5594 GCA_036647935.1 Peptostreptococcaceae bacterium | reverse complement strand
AGTAAATACAAAAACCTCTTTATCTGATAATTTCTCATTATAAACATATCGATCATAATTAAATAACTTTAACTTGTCTAAATTATCAATTTTATTTTTTATAATATATCTAACCATATAGCCACGAGCTTTTTTTGAATATAAACCAATAACTTTATATGTATCTAAATTTTTATTATAGTCCTTAAAAATAATATCTACAAATTTGTAATTTTTTCTTATTATTTTTAAGTCAATAGCTTTTAAATATTCTAAAGAAGCTAAATTTATAAGAATAGGATTATTCTCACCTCTTAAATTTTCTAAAATGTTTTCAGTAATCTTAGTTTTCCAGAACTTATATAAATCATTTCCTAGTGAATTATTAAGTTTAGATTTCATCTCTAATCTATATGGTTCAATAATATCTAATGGAGATAAAATCCCATATAATCCAGATAGTATTTTTAAATGTTTATTTCCAAATGAAATATCAGCTTCATCAAAATCAGAAATATCTATACAATTAAAAACCTCTCCATTAAAAGCTAAAATACTTTGAAGTCTTGGATTGTTAGTAGCACCATATTTTAAGTATCTATTATGGTTAATAGTAGATAAGTCTAAACTTAAATTCATTAAATTAGATATAGATTCTATGTCTAATTTTTTTAGTAAGCTCATTAAATAATTTGCATCATCTAGAAAAATAGGAGTTGTTGAATCTTCTATTTTTGCAATTTTTAAAAAATCCATAGTTGTAGTTGGAGAAATTATAGTTATCAAATCAATCACCTCTTTAAATATAATTATACATAAATATAAATATATTTAAAGATAGTAATGCAAAAATCGTCTAAATATGATTAACTTTAGGCGATTTTATATATTATTTATTTTTTATGAGAGCTTATAGGTCTAGCTGTATTTTGAGCAACTGATCCTGTTTTAGACGGCTTTAATCTTGGAGATACATTAAGTTCTTCACCAATTTCTAATTTTAAATTGGGATTATTTTTATTATTTTTATTTTTAGCCATTAGATCCTCCTAAAATGAAAACTATTTATTTAATAATAATTTAACCAAAAAAATTGATTTCATACTTTTTTTATTTATATCATAAACCTTATAGTAACAAGATAAGTTACTATAGTTAAACTTGGCATGTATATGGAGGGATAAAATGAGTGATGTATTTAACATAGGTATTGACATAGGTTCTACAACAGTAAAAGCTATTGTAAGTAATGATTCTAATATAATATATAAAGAATATAAAAGACATTTTTCTGATGTAAAAAAATCAGTTAAAGAAGTTTTGAATAATATTTATACTAAACTTGGAGATGTTGATATAAAAATAGTAATAACCGGATCATCAGGTATAGATATATCTAAAATATTAGGTATAAAGTTTATTCAAGAGGTTATATCAAGTACTAAAGCTATAGAATATTATTATCCTCAAACTGATGTTGTAATAGAACTTGGGGGAGAAGATGCAAAAATAACATATTTAAGTGGTGGAATTGATCAAAGGATGAATGGTATATGTGCAGGAGGAACAGGTGCATTTATAGATCAAATGGCATCTTTACTTAAAACAGATGCAAACGGTCTTAATGAATTAGCAAAATCATATGAAGTAATATATCCTATAGCCTCTAGATGTGGTGTTTTTGCAAAAACAGATATTCAACCTCTTATAAATGATGGGGCTAAAAAATCTGATATAGCAATGAGTATTTTTAATGCTGTAGTTGTCCAAACAGTAAGTGTATTAGCCTGTGGGAGAAAAATAAAGGGAAAAGTAGCATTTTTGGGGGGCCCACTGTATTTTCTGTCTCAATTAAGAGAAGCATTTATAAAAAAATTAAATTTGTCAAAAGAAGATGTTGTATTTCCGCAGGATGCTCAATTATATATTGCTATTGGAGCTAGTTTATTGGCACAACAGGAAGAAAGTCTAAAACTATTAGAGTTAATTGATAAAATAGAAAACCTTGATAATAAAATCAATTATAAAAGTTCTTTAGAAGCATTATTTAAAGATGAGAAAGAGTATAATGACTTTGTAAGTAGACATAAAGAAAATAATGTTAAATATAAAAATATAGATAAATATTTAGGGAATTGTTATTTAGGTATTGATGCAGGTTCAACTACAACTAAGGCTGTATTAATAGATGATGATGGAAATATATTATATGAATATTATAATAGTAATGAGGGGAATCCACTACAAACAAGTATAAGTATAATGGAAGAAATATATAGTAAACTTTCTTGTGAAAGTAAAATTGTATCCTCTACAGTAACTGGTTATGGAGAAGGATTAATAAAAAAAGCTTTGAAAATTGATTATGGAGAAATAGAAACTATTGCTCATTATAAGGGTGCAAAGTTTTTTAATAAAGATGTTGAGTTTATATTAGATATTGGTGGTCAAGATATGAAATGCTTAAAAATAAAAGATGGAGTTATTGATAGCATAATTTTAAATGAAGCATGTTCATCTGGATGTGGATCATTTTTAGAAAGTTTTGCAAGTTCTCTTAAAATGAATATAAAAGAGTTTGCTAAAATAGGCATATATTCACAAAATCCAGTTGATCTAGGATCAAGATGTACTGTATTTATGAATTCTAGGGTTAAGCAAGCTCAAAAAGAAGGAGCAGATATAAGTGATATCTCAGCAGGGTTATCTTATTCTGTAATTAAAAATACATTATTTAAAGTTATAAAGATAAGAAATATCGGTGAGCTTGGTGAACATATAGTAGTTCAAGGAGGAACTTTTTATAATGACTTAGTTCTTAGGAGCTTTGAAAAATTGACAAATAAACAAGTAACAAGACCTAGTATATCTGGGATAATGGGAGCATTTGGAGCTGCACTTATAGCTAAAGAAAGATATAATACAGGAGATATAAGTAACTTAGTTATAAAAGATGAACTTAAAAATATAAAAATAGATTCAAATGTTGAAAGGTGTAAGTGTTGTTCTAATAAATGTCTTTTAACTATAAATACGTTTTCAGATGATGAAGTTTTTGTATCTGGAAATAGATGTGAAAATGGACTTAAAGTATATGATAAAAAAGAAAGTAAAAAAAAGAATAAACCAATAAATCTATATAGATACAAGTATAATAGAGTATTTAATTATAAACCAATAAAAAAAGAAGAAGCGTATAGAGGTGAGATTGGTGTACCTAGAGTGCTTAATATGTATGAAGATTTTCCATTTTGGTTTACATTTTTAACTAATATAGGGTTTAGAGTTGTATTGTCTGAAAGGTCATCAAAGGATATATATGAAAAAGGTATAACTAGTATAGCATCTGAAACAGTGTGTTATCCAGGTAAATTAGTTCATGGTCATATTCAAACTTTGATAGATAAAAATTTAAAAACTATATTTTATCCATGTGTAACAAATGAAAGAAAAGAAGATAATTATGCGGACAATAGTTATAATTGTCCAGTAGTAATATCTTATTCAGAGGTTATAAAAAATAACGTAGATGAAATTAGACAAGGAAAAATTAATTATATAAGTCCATTTGTAAGTTTAAATAATAAAAGCAAATTAAAGAATATACTTTATAATTCACTAAAAGAGTATTATGGTGATATAAGCAAAAATGAAGTTTCAAAATCTGTTGATGTTGCATATGAAGAACAAGAAAAATTTAAAAGTGATGTGAAAACTGCCGGAGAAAATGCATTAAGAGAAATAGATGAAAATAATATTAGTGCAATAGTATTATCAGGTAGACCTTATCACTTAGATCCTGAAATAAATCATGGAATTCCTGAAGTAATAAATTCACTAGATATGGCAGTATTAACTGAAGATTCAGTTTGCCATATGGCAGAATTAGATAGACCACTTAGAGTAGTAGATCAGTGGGTATATCACTCAAGATTATATAAAGCAGCTAATTTTGTTAGAGAAAGAGAAAATTTTGAATTAGTTCAACTAAATTCATTTGGATGTGGACTAGATGCAGTTACTACAGATCAAGTACAAGAAATATTAAATGAAAAATCAAAAATATATACAGTTATAAAAATAGATGAAGGAAATAATTTAGGAGCAGCTAAAATAAGGTTACGATCACTAAAAGCTGCAATGAGAGAAAGAAGTTTAAATAACAATTTTACTATTAAAGAAGAAAGGAAAATTGATTATAAAAAAAGTTATAAACTATCAGATAATCATACTATACTAGCACCTCAAATGTCTCCTATTCATTTTAAATTTATAGAAAAAGCAATTAATCTAAGTGGATATAACCTTGAAGTATTAAAAAGTACAGATAGAAATATAGTAGAAGAAGGATTAAAATATGTAAATAATGATGCTTGCTATCCAGCTATAATTGTAATAGGTCAAATAATAAGCGCACTTAAATCGGGTAAGTATGACCTTAGTAATACATCTGTAGTAATAACACAAACAGGTGGTGGATGTAGAGCAACTAATTATATAGGTTTTTTAAGAAAAGCATTATATGACTCTGGATTCGGTTATATACCTGTAATATCTTTAAGTGTAAATGGAATAGAGAAAAATGGAATTATGGAAAAGGTATCTATAAAATTAATAAGCAGACTTCTTATGGGTATTATTTATGGAGATTTACTTATGAAAGTTCTATATAGAGTTAGACCGTATGAAAAAATTAAAGATAGTACTAATGATTTATATGACAAATGGATGGATATATGTATAAATTCTTTAGAAAATCCTAAAATAAGAACTTTTAAATATAATATAAAAAATATAATACATGATTTTGATAATTTAGATATAGTTAATATAAAAAAACCAAAAGTTGGGCTAGTAGGAGAAATATTAGTTAAATTTCATCCAATAGCAAACAATAACTTAGTAGATATAATAGAAGATGAGGGTGCAGAAGCTGTAGTTCCAGATCTTATGAACTTTTTCCTGAGTTGTTGTATGAATACTATATATAAGTATAAATATTTAGAAGGTAAGATCACTAACAAAATTTTAGGAGAAATTTCTTTACTGATAATAAAATTCTATCAAAGAACTTATAAAAAAGAGCTTCAAAGAAGTAAAAGATTTATTAAACCTAGAAATATAAAAATACTAGCTAAAAATACATCATCTATAGTCTCATTAGGTAATCAAACTGGGGAAGGTTGGTTGTTGACAGGTGAAATGATAGAATTAATAGAAGATGGAATTGAAAATATTATATGTATGCAACCTTTTGGATGTTTACCAAATCATATTATAGGTAAAGGGTCTATAAAAGAATTAAAAAGAATTTATAAAAATTCTAATATTATACCAATAGATTATGATCCATCCGCTAGTGAGGTTAATCAACTTAACCGAATAAAGCTTATGCTATCAAATGCATTTAAAAATATATAAACTAAATTAAGAAGATATTATAAGGAGAGAAATAAAAACCGAGGATTAAAATTTCCTGAGTTTTTATTTCTCTCCTTTTATCTATAAAATTTCACACAAAAAAATATAAATTGCTAGGTAAATCGTTTTAAATTTTAAGAATAGTTAGTGTATAATTTTCGTAGGCAAAATAAAAAGAGATGAAAAAATCATCT
>JAVXJG010000061.1:0-5715 GCA_036647935.1 Peptostreptococcaceae bacterium | reverse complement strand
AATCCACGATTTTTAACTGATTAAATATGCTGAAGCCACTTTTTCAGTGGCCTTAGCGATTGCTAGTATATTTGTTTCTGTAATTATTTAATAGATGATTTATGATTATTTATATATGTTTTTAGCCTTAGCCGCTTCCTTACTTCCTCCATAATAATTAGCCTCTGGATCATGTTGGAATTTTCCATCTTTCATTTTAGCTTTGAACTCTGGACTAGATGGATTTAATCCTTTAAAATAGCCATTCTGAGATGAATAAAAGCTTTTTTTATGTGGATTTGATATTTTTCCCATTAAAGCATATCCTCCTTAAATGTATTATATAATCTATTAAATATTGTTTGTATTAACTATATTTAATATTCATTTTTATAAATTTTGACTGTTTCATAATATTTACCTATATTTTTCGCATATATATAAACATGCTATATTTTACTAGGAGATAAATATTATGAAAAGAAAAAAACTAATTTTAAATGCTTTAATTTTAACTTTTGCTACTATGTCACTTGGTTTTATATCAACCGGATTTAGAGTTTACTTATCTAATAAAATAGGTGCAGAAGGTATGGGTCTATATCAAATAGTAATGAGTATTAACTTTATGGCTTCCACTTTTGCTATATCTGGTATAAGGGTCACAACTACAAGGCTAGTTGCAGAAGAGCTAGGAAAAGGAAACACTCATAATATAGCTGGTATAGTAAGAAAAGGACTTTTATATAGTCTACTATTTAGTACTATTACTGCTATAATTCTTTATAACTATTCTGAATTTATTGGTACTAGCTTGATTAAAGATACAAGATCAATACTTCCACTAAAAATACTTTCATGTGGTCTTCCTTTTACAGCTTTTTGTTCTTGTATAAGTGGATATTTTTATGGTGCTAGAAGGGTCATCAAAACTATAACAGCAGATATTTTAGAAACATTCGTAATGATGTCTATTATAGCAATCCCTCTTAGTGCCTTTTTGCCTAAAGGCCTTGAGTTGACTTGTTGCTTAATATCTGTAGCTATGTCTTGCGGAAATATAGTTGCTGCGATTTATTCTTACCTATTGTACATATTTGAAAGGAAACCTATTAGTAAAAAAATAGGTGCTACAAAATCTAAATTTAGCTTTTTTAATATTGCCTACATTGCTATACCTGTAGCTTGTAGCGCATATATACAAACTGGGTTAAAAACTGTTGAAGATATACTAATACCAAATGCACTTAGACAGTTTGGTTCTTCAAATTCTACATCTTTAGCAATTTTTGGTATGATTAAAGGTATGGTACTTCCTATATTATCATTTCCGTCAATATTTTTAGCATCATTTTCTACATTAATTATCCCAGAAATTGCTGAGGCAAATGCTCTACATAAAAATAAACTAGTAATTTATATCATCTCTAAAGTTTTTAAATTCACATTAATTATTGCTATGTTTGCATCTGGATTATTCATAATATTTTCAAATGAACTCGGAATGGCTCTTTATAATGACCCTCAAGTCGGAGTATTAATGAGAATACTATCACCTCTTATCCCTCTTATGTATTTGGATAGAGTTGTTGATGGAAGTCTAAATGCTCTAAATCAACAAATGAGTACACTAAAATATAATCTAATGGATATGTCTGTTAGATTAACTATTATATTATTTTTGATTCCCCAAAAAGGTATAGAAGGCTTTATAATAGTTTTATTTGCAAGTACTATACTTAATTCTACCCTAAGTATTAATAAACTTTTAAAGGTAACTAACCTTAATTTTCAGCTAATTGATTGGTTTTTAAAGCCAGGAATTTCCATAGCCTTATCATGCCTCATTGTAAAATATACATTTAGACTTTTGAATCTATCTCTTTTAATCCCAATTCAAATTGTGGGTGTGATTATACTATACCTTGCTTTTTTAGTTATATTTAAATGTATAACTAAAAAAGATATTATGTGGTTTGTAGATGGATTTAGACACGAAGTTAAGACTATCGAATGGGACAATATAAGCATATATAAAAACTTATAACCTAAAATAAATTAAGGGATAAATCAAAATATATACTTTTGATTTATCCCTATTTTATCACTAATTTATACTTTTTAAAAATTCTACTATACTACTAGATGTAATCTCCATCTGTTCTTCTTGGCTTATAATAGCATCACTATCGCCACTTTGAGTTCCATAATCTCCAAATTGACTGTGATTTCCACCTTCTATTTCTACATACTTAGTGTAATCTGGTAACTTTTCCTTCGATATAGAAATTTTATCAAAATTTAATATTCCATCTTTACTTCCCCATACAGATAATACATCTTTTCCAAGGTTTTTAAGCTCTCCGCCATTACTATAAGATGCTAAAAATACAACTCCATCTACTAGATTATTTTTACTGGCAAAATCGGCCGCCATTACACCTCCTAATGAATGTCCACCAACTACCCAGCTTTCTATATTAGGATATTCTTTCATTATTTCTTCACCTTTATTCGGTGAAAATACCGCTAAGTTTAAAGGCATTTTTGCAACTATAACTTGATACCCATTTTCAGCTATATCTCTACATATAGGTGCGTACGCTTCTGGCTCTACTTTTGCTCCTGGATAAAAAATAAATCCCTTAGTAGCATTAACTTTTTTAGGAATAAAAGATATATCTCCAAAATCCTTAACTTCCACAGTTTCACTACTTATCAAAGCTTGCTTAGCTAATTTTTTTGGTTTATAAGTCTTATTAGACCACAGTAAAAATCCTACAGTACATGCTAAAACTAATATTATTAAACATCTAAAAGTATTTTTTCTTTTTTTTTCTTTTTTTTCTTTTCTTTCACTAATATCTATATCATATTCTTCATCTTTAAATAAAGGTCTTTCAAGTTCCATAGTTATACTAAATGTTTCATATATTTTTTCGTCTTCTCCCTTTGCATTTTTACTCATTAAATACCTCCACAACATTAAATACTACTATAGTTTATCACATATAGTAGTATTTTTCACCTATTCAAATATATCCTATTTAATTTACTTTATTCCCACAGCAAACGCAAAAGTTAAAATCTATTTCTATATTGTTTCCACATCGTGTACAATCAATAGTATCTAATTTCTGTATCAATAATTCTATTTTTTCACCACACTCCGAACAATATTTTCCATCAATATCTACTTCATGACCACAGCTACATACTACTATTCTCTTTTTATTATTCAATTCTTCTGCATTTAGAGCATTTTCATAAACAATTTTATCTAACTCTAATATTTCTCTACATAAATCATCAAAGTCGATATCATCTATAGACCTTTCTCTTATTTTTTGATACGTTATCATTCCCATATTTATAAATAATTCAGCCTTTTTTTTCTGTGCATCTTTTATTTCCATATTACTTTTTTCTTTTTCACTATATTCAACACTCTTTTCTTTTGAGCGCATATCCTCAATCTTATCTTTTATATTATACATATACTCCTCCTTTGTTTAAAATAATCTATATGTTTTAACTTAGTTTATATCCTATTGCCGATACTATAAAGCTATATACAAAAGAAGTTATCATAGCAAATATAGGCTCAAATCCCATTATAATTGGTGAATTTCCATTTACTATAATACTACTAATAAAAGCTATTATAGTCATAAAAATACTATAGGCTATACTAAAGTATAAAACTGATTTTAGTTTATCTTCCTTGTACTTCGATTTTAACTTTATACCATTCATTAAAATTAAAAGTGTTGAAAGTGATATCATCGCAAAAAATACTAATTTAGTATCATAAAATAAGCTACTACTACCTATGCTAAATACTGAAACTGTAATTTTACCTATAGTTACTGGTATTAAGTTTGCAAATGCCCACATATATATAGCAAGTTGAGATAAAACAAGCAAAATAGGTAAATCACTAACATATTTATATATTCCTAACTCGTGTAAATAGCTACTATTAGATATAGTTAAAATCACTAGTATTACAAATACAATCAAAAATCCTGTTATTATAGTTTTTAAAGATAATTTTATCATATACAAAACCTTATTATCTGTATAAAAATTATTTTTGTATCCACTTAATAAAATAGATATAATTCCTATTAAAAATCCATTAAGTAATACACTCGAATATCTATAACCATATTCTACTACATATCCATATTGTAACATGTCATATGGATTTCTTCCAACTCTAGTAAATACACTTATGATTCCTAAAATAATACCATAAGTAACTCCTACACATATTGCACTTAACATTAAATTCTTTGCACTATTTATACCTTTTTTCATAAATATTTTATTAGATATAATAATTGATATTATAGGACAAATAGTAAATATTATTATGCCTAAATTTAAACTTAAGGAACTTGATGACATCACATTCGACGAATATATGTCTAAAACACCTAAATTCATACCTAAAAGTATATGCATAGGGTTTATTATATTTACAATTTCACTTTTATTTAAGTACATAATTCTATATACTATAAATGACATTAATAAACTAATTACTACCCCACTAATCGATGTTAATATTACTTTTGGTATACTTAGATTCTTTAAAATCTTATCGATTTTCAATTTACTATTATTTTTTCCTTTATCTTTAGTTATTTTATAGAATTTTTCTCCACATATTTTGCAATAATTATATTCTAATTGGTTTTCTTCACCACAATAATCACATACTGAATGATTCATTTTTTCAACCTTCTCATTTGTAACAATTATATCTTGTAGTATACGGCCATCTTCTTTTGAGTAGTTTTCATACTCAGTTTTGTTTAGCTCTTTATCATCCATATTGTTCCTCCATAGTTTCCCTTAAGTATAGATCAATTTTCACATTTGATTATAATTTATCTATTGTTATTTAATTCTATCAAAGAAAACTTAACTATAGCTTAATTTTATTATTTATTTACAAATATACTCAGGTCTAAAGTACTGTGCAAATTCGCTAAATTTCAATTTAAACTTAGGTATTCCCGTTGAATGAGGTGATATTTCATACATATCAAAATATACTACCAACCCATCATTATCTATACAAAACTTAGAATCTTCATTTATTCCTTTAAATACATCTTCAAAATACATATCACTATTTCTTTTTATTTCACCGCTAATATATTTGTCTATTATCTTTTTATAGTCTACATTATCACTAAATAACTCTCTAATTTTAACTTTTTTTCCATTTACTAGGTTATAATTATACGCATCTAAATAAGTAGTACCATTAGCTCCACCGGTAAATTCATATTTTTCTACTGTTATGCTTATAATATTATTTTTATTATAGGCAACTTTATAATCTGCATACACTTCATATTGATACTTTACATAATCTTCATTTAGTTTTGAAAATACATTCTTATACTCTACTCCATATTCTTGCGATTCTTTTTTAACTCCATTTTTAAAATTACTTATATCTTTATATATAGTTTGATTTATATTATCTAAAATTCTAGGATTATAAAAAACCATATTAAATAATACTACAGAGTTCAATATAGTAGGATAAGATATTTTGTACTTGAAAAATTCACTTTCTTTTTCTACCCTATATTCAGATATATACACAGGATTATTCAAACAATAATTAGAAATACTATCCATATACTAAATCCCCCTAAAATCAGTTTAATTTAGTATATGAATATTTACTAAAAATGACTATATAGTTTTCAA
>JAVXJG010000060.1:0-6197 GCA_036647935.1 Peptostreptococcaceae bacterium | reverse complement strand
TATATTAACCTACTGTTTAATTTTCAAAGTTCTTTTTCGCTTGTTTCAGCTTCTTCATTTTATCAAAACTGTTTTTCTTTGTCAACAACTTTTAAAAACTTTTTTAAGTTTTTATGTTGCTGTTTGTCTGTTTCTTAAGGACAAGTAATACTATATCATCATTAAAAACTTTGGTCAATACTTTTTTAAAAGTTTTTTTATTTTTTACTACTTTTATTGTTTACTCTTTTAACTTTTTTATACTTTTTAATTGAAATTTACCTGTATTAATATATTACATCCCTGTTAGTTGCTTTATTCTTATCAAATCAAAACCTAATATATCTTGACCATCTACAACTATAACTGGAACTGATAAATAACCTTTTTTTATAAGTTCTCTTTTATATTCTACATTAGAAGATATATTATATTCCATAAAACTCATATTATTATTTTCAAAATACTCTTTAGCTTTCTTACACTGTATGCACGTATCGCTAGTATACATTTCTATTTTTTTCATGTCTTATTCTCCTAAAATATGTTTATTACCTTGTAATTTTTGTAATATTGTATTAGATTATTATTAACTTTATAATATATTAATAATCTGGCAATAGTTAATATATAATTTAAATTCAAAATATCTTTTATATTACATAAAATTATTAATTAATGCAATACAACTCTACATATTTAGGAGGATTTTATTATGCATAAAAAAGTTTTGATTATGTCAGCTTCCACTGGCGGAGGACATAATAGAGCTGCAAGAGCAATAAAAGAAGAGTTAACAAATAAAACTATAAACGGAATTACCATTGATTGTGAGATAATAGATAGCTTAAAAATAGTAAATAGTACTATGGATAAAGTTATTTCCAGTGGTTATGAAAAGTCAGCAAAATATACACCTAAAGCTTGGGGCGGTATGTATAAACTTTCTGAAACAAATTTAATGTCTAGAAATGAATTTAAGGATAACCCCCTTACTTCTTTAATGTCTAGAAAACTAAAAAAGCTTTTGGATGCTAAAAAACCTGATTTAATTATAGGTACTCATCCTTTTCCTATGATTGCTTTAAGTACTTTAAAAAAATATTCTGAATTATATTCTGATTTTGAGTCAAGTAGCTTTACAGAAACAATCCATAAGTATTATAAAAATTTAAACGTTCCACCTTTAATTACGGTTTTAACTGACTATACTACACATTCTGCATATATACAGAATGAAATTACTTATTATATTGCTGGTGATGAGTATGTAAAGGAATTATTAATTGAAGATGGTATTAAACCGGATAAAATAAAACCTTATGGTATACCTGTTGAAAAATCATTTTTAAGTCACAGAGACAGAGAAATAGTATTAAATGAATTAAACTTAGATCCTAGCAAATTTACTGTATTACTAATGGGTGGTAGTTTTGGAGCAGGAAGCATAAAAGATACTTTATCTGAACTTATTAACATAGATAGAGATTTTCAAATTATCGTAGTAACAGGCAGAAATAAATCTTTAAAAGATAAATTGGAAAAAACTTTAATTTCACATGAAACATCTCCAGATAAAAACATCTGTGTTCTTGGGTTTACAGATAAAATGAATGATCTTTTAGCATCTGTAGATATACTAGTATCTAAACCAGGAGGTTTAACTACTACGGAATCTTTATTAAAGGAAGTTCCAATGATAGTACCTTATTTTATTCCTGGTCAAGAAGAAGAAAATTTAGATTTTCTTTCTAATTGTGGGGCTTCTCTAAGAACATCAAAGAAATATACCTTAGCTGTGTTGCTTAAAGTGCTTATAGATAACCCTGAAAAAATAACCATGACTAAAAATAATATAAGAGCTATAAAGAAACTAAATGCTTCACAAGATATATCTAATTTAGCTTTTAATATTCTTTCTGATCAAAATTAAAAAAACGTATGAAAATATATATATTTTCATACGTTTTTTTATATGTATTTTAATACGGCTCATAAAAATCTTCTTCATAATCATACTGATAATTTTTATAATTATTTCTAAATGATCCAGTGTTAGAACTTTTACCTAAAGTTTTTTTTATTTTTTTATTTTTAATGATATCTTTTTCTGTTGCGTTTACTTCTTTTTTAGTTTTAATATTTTGCTGTTTTTTTGCTTTTATCACATTATGTTCTTCTAAGTTCATAGTTGATTTCATACTACACCCCTACAAATTTATTTAATATTTATATAATACAAGTATATTATCTTCAACAAAGTAAATTATATAACTTAGTATATATAATTTATATAAATAAAAAACCAAGGTTCTCCCTTGGTTTTATATTTCTCTTCTACCCTCTAATGCTTTTGAAATAGTAACCTCGTCTGCATATTCTAGGTCTCCTCCTACAGGCAAACCATGAGCTATTCTTGTAACCTTTATACCCATAGGTTTAACAAGTCTAGATACGTACATAGCAGTAGCTTCACCTTCTATGGTTGGATTAGTAGCCATTATGATTTCTTGTACATTTTGATTGGCTAATCTCGTTATTAATTCTCTAATTTTTATCATATCTGGTCCTATACCATCCATAGGTGATATAACTCCATGAAGTACATGATATTGGCCTTTAAATTCTTTTGTTCTCTCCATAGCATTTACATCCCTAGGATCTTCTACTACACATATTACTCCTGGGTCTCTATTTTTATTAGAGCACATACTACAAATATCTTTATCTGTTATATTACAGCATACAGAGCAATATTTAATTTCTCTTTTTGCTTCTATTATAGCTTTTGATAAAGATTCCACATCATTAGTATTCATATTTATAACATGAAAAGCTAATCTTTGTGCTGTTTTTCTTCCTACTCCTGGTAGTTTAGAAAATTCTTCTATAAGCCTGTTAATTGGCTCTGTATAAGTTTGCATATTTATCACCTACTAGAATAGTCCTGGTATATTCATGCCTCCAGTAACCTTACCCATTTGATTTTGTTGCATTTCATCAACTTTTCTTAAAGCTTCATTTACTGCACTTAATACTAAATCTTGTAACATTTCTATATCATCTGGGTCTACTACTTCTGGTTTTATAGCTATATCTATTACTTCTTTCTTACCATTAACTTTTACAGTAACGGCTCCTCCACCTACTGAAGCCTCAACTTTTTTTTGCTCTAATTCTTCTTGCATTTTTTGCATATTTTCTTGCATCTTTTGAGCTTGCTTTAATATGTTATTCATGTTTCCTGGCATTCCACCAAATCCTTTTTTAGCCATCTTCTATACTTCCTCCTTAAAATTCTATTTTAAAATTTATATCACAATATAATTTTTATCATTTATTATGCTATTTTTCAATACTATCTTTTACTTCTAATATATTTTCATCAACTATACTCTTTAATATTTCTTCGCCTTCATCAGTTTTTTTATTATCTGATGCTAAGTTTATATTTTTAACTTCAGATTTTAATAAGATTTGTAGGTTAAAACTTCTATTAAGTACTTCTCTTATTATTTTTTCAACATACTCTATCGTTTCTTTAGAGCTTAATCTAGATCTGGCGAAAGAAAAGTTATCATTAAATATAATATATAGTATATTATCATTTACATTAAAGCTATCTACTTCTTTTAAAAGGGCATAAATATTAGGCTTTCTATCTTCTTTAATTTTTTGAATAATATTTTTCCAGGAACCCTCTACTAACTTAACATCTTCACTTTTTACATTTTCATATTCTACATCTTCTATACTATCTATTATTCCTTCTGAATCATCTTCATTATTTGTGTTTCTATTAGATACTTCGTTTACGGAAACAACTTTTATATTACCTGTTTCTATTATTTTTTCTAGATTTTCTATTCTTTTCATAAGTGCTTCTTTACTATCATCAAACATAGGCTGAGCTATTTTCATCATAGTTACCTCAGCTAATATTCTTGTATTGGAAGACGACTTCATACCATCTTGGGCTTCTGATAGTATATTTAGTACTCTTATTAAATCATTTATATTAATTGTATTAGATTGTTCTCTTAATTCATTAATATTTTCTTCTGGAAGAGATATTATTTCATCTAAGTCTTTCGATACTTTACATACCATTATATTTCTAAAATGATCAATTAAATCATTAATTAAGTTTCTTATATCTTTTCCCCAAATAATAAATTCATTTAATATTTGAAGTGATTTCTTAGTATCTTCGTTTATTATAGCTTTAGAAAGTTCAAATAATTCATCTATATTTACAGTCCCCAGTAATTCTATTACATCATTATATTCTATTTTGTCATTACCAAATGACATACATTGATCTAAAATACTTAATGCATCTCTTAAAGCTCCTTGAGAATTTCTAGCTATTAAACTTAATGCTTTTTCTTCAACTTTTATATCTTCTTTCTCACATATATATGCCATTCTAGATGTTATATCTTTAGATGATACTCTTTTAAAATCAAACCTTTGACATCTTGATAATATAGTTGCTGGTATTTTATGAGGTTCTGTCGTAGCTAATATAAATATAACATATGATGGCGGTTCTTCTAATGTCTTTAATAGTGCATTGAAAGCCCCTTGTGATAACATATGAACCTCATCTATTATATACACCTTATATTTCGCTTTAGAAGGAGTATATTTAACACTTTCCCTTAATTCTCTTATGTCATCTACACTGTTATTAGATGCTGCATCTATTTCCACTACATCCATAATATTATCATTTAATGTGTCTAAACATATCTCACATTCATTACATGGCTCTTCATTAATAGAATTTAAGCAGTTTACTGCTCTTGCAAATATTTTAGCTGTCGATGTCTTTCCTGTACCCCTAGTTCCAGAAAATAGATATGCATGACCTATATTATTATTTTTTATTTGATTTCTTAAAGTTTTAACTATATGTTCTTGGCTTACTACATCTTCAAATGTCCTTGGTCTATATACTCTATATAATGCTTTATGCATACTCACATCTCCTTCAAACTAATTTTACTATTTTAAGCCTATCTATAATTTTTTCCAATACATTTACATTTATATCATATATTTCATAATAAATGAAAAATAATTATTACTTAAATTTATGTACAAAAAAATCCCTATTAAAGGGATTGATTTTATATATATATAAATGCTGTACACCATCTATTGATTTAAACTTCACAGACGTTACCAAGACAGTTAGCTCAACCTAGGCACCCCTGTGGCACATGCAAGGAATCACTTACCGCTGCTTCCTTCCGGACCTGACGGAGTTCATGAGCTTACATTGCACAGGACCTAAGCATCAACACCACTTATCTCGGGCAGCTCTACAAAACAAAAACCTCTAGATGGAATTCAATCCTGCTATAGCGGATTGCAGGCTACAGGGCACCGCTACCTCCCCATCTAGTACAGCAAAATTACAACCATATTTATTTGTTGGCGGAGAGAGTGGGATTTGAACCCACGATACGTTTTACCGCATACTCACTTTCCAGGCGAGCGCCTTCGACCCCTCGACCATCTCTCCTTAATGTTTACTTCTAAGAGTCTTAAAGAATCTTTGTAAAATATGCGAACACTCGTCTTTTAATATACCAAAGGTTACTTTTATATTATTATCATTAAAATAATCTATTTTAAACTCGTGTTGTTTTTCCATTTTTTCATTTTTAATATGTTTAGTTCCTATTATAAGATTCTTTATTCTAGAATTAACAATAGCTCCACTACACATTATACACGGTTCCATAGTAACATACAAGTCACAATTTATAAGTCTCCATCCGCCTAGAACTTCAGCTGCTTCTTTTATTGCTAATATCTCAGCATGAGCTGTACTGTCATTTAAAGTTTCAGTAAGATTATGTGCTCTTGCTATAATCTTTCCATCTTTTACTATAACAGCTCCTATTGGAGTTTCTGCCTTACTATATGCCTTATATGCTTCTTTTATTGCTTGTTCCATGTATAACGATTTCTCCATCATTCCTCCTAAACATATAACACATTAATATTATCACAAGTTTATATATAATTCAACTCATTTTATTAATAGATTTTCATATAGATAAATTTAATTTCAACTTATATAAATAGAGATAGATTTATTTAAGTCTATCTCTATTTTTTATAGTTTTATTTTTATATCGGCTTTTTGTAATAAAAAAAGATTACGTGGCTACGTGCTACTCTCCCAGGGGGTTGCCCCCCAA
>JAVXJG010000059.1:0-6205 GCA_036647935.1 Peptostreptococcaceae bacterium | reverse complement strand
AATTCTAAAATGTAAACACATTTTTTATTTTTTTATAATATTTTTTAATTTTATATCTTGTTAGTATATATTATAGTAGATAGTTAAGTTTGAAATATATTAGTATCGCTTTAATACACCGATTATCCATTTTTTTAAATATCATAATACAATTATAATAAAAAAATGAGAGCTATGCTCTCACCCCTTTGGTTCGTAATATATTAATATTGTTCACTAAAATATATAAGTATTATTATATTTTATTTATCTACAATACATAATGCTAATTCCATAGCAATTGTTGCAATCTTATCTTTTTGCAGTGGATTAGCCTCATTTGATAGACTTCTTGCATCCCACTCTTCACAATCTAAATTATCTGCTGCATAGAAAAAGTGAAATATATCTTTTTCTCTAAATTGTGCAAGAGCTGAAATTGCTGAACATTCCATATCTACACAAGTACACCCTTGTGATTTTCTTAATTTAACTTTATCACGAGTCTCTCTATATATCCCATCTGTAGTCCATACTTTTCCTATATTATATTTTAACTTATGATAATCTAATATATTTGTAAATACATCTATGTACTTCAGATTTACAGCTATCTCATCTGAAGGTGGCGCATAATGAAAACTAGTACCTTCATCCCTAATTGCCATATTAGGAATAATTACTGAACAATCATCTATAGATGAATCCAGTACACCACAAGTTCCAAAAACAATCAATTTTTCAGCTCCCATTGCTAAAATATCTTCTATTATTGCAATACAGCCAGCGGCTCCAACATAAGACATGAATAAAGCGACATCAATCCCTTGATAATTTACTTTATAAATGGGTATTTCCATATTGGCTGTAGAAGTTGAAATAATTTTAACACCTTTAAGCTCTTTTACCAATCTATCAAATGTAACTTTTGAAAAACATGATACTGCAATTTTAGGAAATCCTTCAATTGGCTCAAAAATATCAAAAGCATTAATTACTGCTAATTTATTTTTATCAAATGCTTCAAGTATCATAAAATCCCCCCTTTTTTCTTAGTTATATAATGTCAAATACAACTTCACTTCGCATTATATAACAATTGCGACCTTTATTATATTATAACATTAACTCAATTCTCAAATTACATTTAGCACGTTTTGTCACTTTTTACTTTTTTGAGTGCATTGATATTACTTTAATACACAAGTTTTCCACAGATTTTAAAGTATCATAATTTCCTTGTAATTAAAAAAAATATTAAATCTAATTTACTTAGCCAGATTGTAAAGTGTTCTCACGCCTTCACCTGTAGCCCCTTTACTTTTATATCCTGTAGGCTTATTTATCATACTAGTTCCAGCTATATCCATATGTATCCATGGAGTCTCACCCACAAACTCACCTATAAATAGACCTGCAACTATACATCCAGCACCTCTTGCTCCACTATTTTTTAAATCAGCTTCCACACCTTTAAGATCTTTTTTATACTCTTCAAAAACTGGCATTCTCCATATTTTCTCACCTGAAATTTTTGCAGCACTTTCTAATTCACTGTAAAAATCATCATTATTCGTTACTATTGGAGTTGCAACACTTCCTAATGCAACTACAGCTGCCCCTGTTAAAGTTGCTATATCTACAACCTTAGTAACCTTCTCATTGTTTACTATATAATACACTGCATCAGCTAATGTAAGTCTTCCTTCTGCATCTGTATTTACTATTTCTATAGTCTTTTTCCCCATAGAACCAATTATATCCCCTGGCTTGTATGAACACATAGATATAGTATTTTCACAAGCTGCAACAACCGCTATAACATTTTTATTTATTTTATCTTTTGCAACTAAACACATTGTTCCTATTACACTTGCTGCCCCTGCCATATCAGACTTCATATCCATCATTGAATTAGTTGGTTTTATAGAATATCCACCTGAATCATATGTAAGACCTTTTCCTACTAAGCCTAATATTTCATCACTAGATTTATCTCCTAAATATCTCATAACTATAAATCTAGGCTTGTTTATAGAACCTTTTCCTACTGCCATAAAAGCTTCCATACCTAGTTCATTTATTTTATCTTCTTCATAAACCTCAACCTCAAATCCATACTCTTTCCCTAAACTAACTACTTCATTGGCTAAAGTTTCTGGATAAATAACATTTGCAGGCTCATTTACTAATTTTCTTGCTATTAGTATAGATGTTGCCATATTATTTGATTTTTCAAAATCTACATCCTCTCCTGTGCATATATTTACTGAAACATTTTTACCTTCACATTTAACTTCTTTGTATTTATCAAATTCATAACTTCCAAGCATAATACCTTCAGCTAGAGCTTCTATGTATTCTCCATTTAAGTCAGTACTAATAACATCAATACTTACTTCTGTTTCTTCCTTTTTTATAACCTCTTTAAACTTTCTAGCTATATTTCCCCCTATAACTCTAATCTTTTCTTGGTCTATATCTTCCCTTTTTCCTAGATTTACTGTACATAAATTAACTAGATTATTGTTTATAAAGACTTTTGAACTTTCAATTTTGCTAGATTTATCTGTCATTTGTAAGCACATAGCATTTATATCCTCAAAATCAGTTTTAAAATTCTCATCTTTAAAATACAGTACCACTAAATTTTTATTAACACTTTCTATTTTGCCTGTTGAAAATTTAATATTCATAAACTACCTCCTAAATTTATAATTTTATAAAAGCTACCCATTAAAAATCGGTAGCCCTACATACACTATATTAAAATAATTTTTTTACTATGCCAGTTATCTCAGATAAAGAGCATACTAATTTTTGAATTTCCTCTTCATTTATATTGTCAAATTTTTCACTTACTATAGATGCAAATTTATGTACTTCACTATTTATTGTTTCTTCCCCTTTTTTAGTTATTCCATAAAAAGTGTTTCTTCTATCTCTAGCATCCTCTTCTCTATATACATAATCTTGTTCTACTAATTTATTAAGAAGTATACATAAACTAGATGTTGATACAACTAACTCTTTACTTAAATTTTTAAGTTCTATTTTTCTATGTTTTTCTAAACTTATCAATACAAAAAATTGTGTTTCAGTTAATATTTTATCTTTAGAATATCTTTGTGCATTAATAGTTTTTATTAAACTTCGGAAATTACCCATGTTCTCCATTAACAAAAGAGATATTTCTTTATTATTCATATCGTTCACCTCAATTGATAGTTTAGCAATTTCCATAATATACTAAATCTATCTTAGTTATACATGTTGAAACGTATATTATTTTTATTATACTATATTTAATTGCTATTATCTATTAAAATTGTTTTATATAAAAATAAAACACAACTCCAAAATAATTAAGTTGTGCTTAGTTTTTACATATGTTTTTTATCACTTTTTTTAGCTATATTTTGAATTTTTTCTATTACTTTTGGAGTAACGGCTAATATATTGTCAACTAAATTTATATTATCATCTAAACTCATAAGTCTAGTTTCTCCATTTTCTACAACTACAAATGCTACAGGTTGAACAGATATAGCTCCTGCACTTCCTCCTGCAAAGTTTGCATCGCATTTGTCAGTATTTTTAGGTGAGTTTGTTTTTTTATCATCATATCCTTTTGAGTATTCTCCTCCACCTATTCCAAAAGCAATAGTTACTTTTGATATCGGAACTACTACTGTAGTTTCTGTTCTTATTGGATCTCCTATTATCGTGTTTGCATCTATTGAACCTTTAATTGTCTCAAGTGTTGTTTCCATTAGGCTCTGTATTGATCCTGTTGCCCTCATCATCATTACCTCCCTTAGAGTATCCTTTGCTATTTTTATAAAGCTTGTAAATTTTTCTCCCTATATTTCCTAAATCTTTGATACTGGGTTTTATATGTATTTTAAAGCTACCTATTATACAGTTTTTAGTAAAGTTTGGTGTTACACCTAAATACATTTTTGTAGAATCTATATAATTAGCCAAAAAACCATATATAGTATTAATAAATACATATAAAAAAGAAGTAAATTCTATATTTTCACTTCCAATTTCTAGCTTTGAATAAAATTCATATATTTCTACATTTCTTATAAGTTTATAAATATCTACTATATCACTAGTCAATACTGGGCTTTTCTTATTTTTCCCTTTCTCTATCTTTTTATTTTCAGGATTTTTTTCTATAGTCTTTTTTGCATTTGTTTTTTTCTTTGGTGGATAAATTTCTTTATCAATATTTATTAATCCAAATAAATACTTTATTTTTAAACTAATATTAATATCTTTATTTTTTATTTCTGATAATATTATTATTTGTAACCTTGATTTTAAAAATACATTAATTAAGGATAAGATTAGTGTTGTAATTAGTATTATTAAAAAAAAATCTATAAATACCTTATTATAATTCATATATATATTATTTTCTAAAAAATACCTATATATACTTGTTATTCTAAATTTTAATTTTATCCAACGAAAATTAATAAATTCATAACTAATTTAAAACTCAAAAACAAATAGCTATTCAATAGAAATACTTAATTCTTTTGAAATTCTAACTGCTAATTCTTCTTGAGTTAGTCCATTGAACTGACGATATTTTTTTAAATTACTAGTGAATTTTGTCATAATTTTTAATTCCCCTTGTTAATGTGATATATTTATATCTCTATATTACATATATATCACACTTGGTTTAATATTATTACTGAAAATTTAAAAGCATTATAGTTTACTAATAATAAACTTCCTTGCATATAAAGGGAAACTGTCATAGCTATTGATACTTATTAAATAGATATGCATTTATCCTAATTTATTATACTAGATTTTGAAAAACTAAATAGTGGACAGCAAGCTTTACTATTTGTATGCCCAGTACCAACCCCATACCATAAATCATCTGGATAATCTCTTTTCTCCATAAAATCAAAATATATTTTTTGACTTGGGATAAAAACATTTAGATTTGAGTAAGTATCATATTCAGTATCTGCTATCTTGCTTCCGTCATACTCTAAATCAAATAGTTTATTAACCCATGTACCGGTTTTATTTCGTGAATACTCTACAATCCTTACTTTGTCTTTATTACCTTCTTTGATATTTTTCAAGAAATTATCAAGCTTACCAATATTGTATATTTCGCTATGGTTATGGGTTTTATCTGACACTGAGTCAAAATAAAAAATTTCCACTACATAACCTTCCTTAATTGCTTTCTCTGAACTTAAAGTTTTATTGTTTAATTCCGCAATATCATTAGCCATACAGTTATGATTATATAAAGAAACTGAAAAAAACAATATTAAAGAAACTATCAAAATTCTTTTCAATATTACCACCTCAAATATTAATCTTGTTATTATTGTGTCCATATACAAAATTAGTATTTAAGACTATCTATTACATTTGCTTACTGCGTGATATATTAATATTGCGAAGGTATTATTCTGTTCAATAAAACATCACTTTTATTCTTTGGACAACATCTTATTTAGATAACTGTATTTAGAGTAATAATAGTTATCTTTAGTAAATTGCCCATGATAATATATGTTTTATTGAACACTAAAGGTTTAATATATTATTTATAGATATTAACTCTACACCTTCAAATTCAGCACATACAATCCAAGGCATTATACTTTTAATTTCGTTAAATGATGAGTGATTAAAATTACTATCGTAATAATTAATTATAGTACTTAACGCTGTTCCATGAGTTCCTATAACAATTTCTTGTTCATTGTTTTCCATAAGTATTCTATGTAGTTCTTTAATATTTCTAGATTGAACTTCACTTAGTGTTTCTCCATCAATCAATTTATAATTAAAATCATTCCATTGCATTTCTGTAAATTTATCAAAGTCTTCTATCCAATCATTGCTAATTTTTCTTTCCCTAAAGTCCTCTACTATATCAATATTTAATTTAAACATATTAGAAACTTCTTTTATTGTATCTAAAGACCTTTTATATGGACTTGAATACATTTTAGTTATATTTTTATCTTTAAAGTATTCAGTTAATTTTTCTGAATCCCTAAGTCCTTCTTCTGTTAATGGTCTATTTAAATCATCATGTACTGAAAAGTCTGGTTTTGCATGTCTTACAAAATATACTCTATTCATATTAATCCCCCTAGTAATTATCTTTTAATACTTATAAATAAATTATATCATCACTTCGGTTATAAATATGTCCACTAAAACAGAT
>JAVXJG010000058.1:0-6444 GCA_036647935.1 Peptostreptococcaceae bacterium | reverse complement strand
TAGATTATTAAATCCACGATTTTTAACTGATTAAATATGCTGAAGCCACTTTTTCGGTGGCCTCATATAGATAGACACTCTTTTACATGTGTTCGCTATATAGGTTCCATTTTAAAGGGTAATATTTCCTAAACTATTTTTTCTTTCTTATAATATATTAATTGCTATTATCAGATTTTTTCACTCTTTTAACAACTTTTTTAACTTTCTTTTTAATATTTGAAGATTCTTCTGTTGAGGAAGAGTTATTAGATTGTTCTTGTTTATGAGATTTAGTCTTAGATTTAGGGTTAGACTTATGACTTTCCTTAGCTGGCTTAGATTTTTTACTATCTATTTTATCTTGAACTTCAGCTTCTGATATCTTATTCATTATTACATCTAGTTTTTTTCTTTGGCCTTCATCTAAAAAAGTTTTAAACTTTGAAACTACTTCTTCTTTACCTTCAAGTGTTTTTCCTATTTTTACCAACTCATCCATCAACTCATTTTGAGATTTTCCTTTATAGTTGTCTGCGATTTTTTCTATTTTACCTTTATCAATGTTTTTTTGTTTTGCCATTTTTTCTAAAACATCTGTATCAATTTTTTTCATATTAAATTCCCCTTTCTATAATATATATTAATTTGTATTCATATTATTTATATATAGAAATAATATGGCTATGGTGAATAATGTATTGATTTCATATAAATAAATTTTCTTATAAATAATGTATATGCACTATAAGTAAAAAAAAGTAACAATAAGATTAAAGAAAACATACTTTATATATGAGGGAGTAGTATATTTTAAGGGGTGACTTAGATTGAATAATTTATTACTGATACTCGGAATGATAGCATTAAGTAATGGAAATATATCATTATTTGATAATAATAAAAATAAATCCAAACCCAAAAAAATAACAAATAAGGAACCGAGCACTGACTTAAAAAGACAAAGAAAAGTTTTAAAAGAAAAGCCTAAAAAAATAAATAAATCTAAAAAAGTAAGAAAAAGTAAAAGTGATATGCTCGGTAATAATGATTTATTTAAATTTGATATGAATGATATAAGCAAAGGATTAAAATTTATGGATTTAAGTGATGAAGATTTGGAACGTGGTATGGAAATAATAACTAGAACCAAAAAGTACATGACAAGAGATGAAAGAAAAGTATTAGTAAAATTAGAAAGTATGCTAGATTTAGTAAGAGGAATAAAAAAATTGAGCGGAGTGGATGATGAGGTAGAAGCAGAAACAAATTTCTTTAGAAGTATGGATGAAGAAGATAAAAAAAATATGATGATAAAAGAAATATTAGAAGTTTTTCCAGAAAAAAGAAAAGAGTCTATTGAAAAAGCTATTGATATGAAAAAGAAAATAGATTTATTTGCAGAATTATTTTTACCAGATGATTTTGGAGAAGGCGGATTCAGTTTAAGTTCCCTAGCGAATATAAACAATCTAGGTAGTGCAAGTAACCTTAAACTGTTAGGAAGTCTCTTAAGAGGTTCTGGAAGTGGATACGAAGAGTACGAGGAAGATGATAATGATGAGTATGAACCGGAGGATGATGAAATATATGAAGAGTACGAAGACGAAGAATATGAGTATTATGAAGAAGATGATGACTATGAAGAAGATGATAAAAAATAGGTACATAAATGAACAGAAGGAAAAAATAACAAAAATATCATAATATTATAAAAATTACTATATAAAACTACTTTTAAAATCTTTGATTTTATTATATAATAAGTATATAGAAATTCTGAGGCATTCGATAAGGCCTTTATAAATTCAACCGACAAATGTTATATGGGAGATCGGATCTAATAACTAATATCATGCCTATTATGCTTAATAGGACCTTAGAGGTTATTAGTAGATCACCCACCTGGGAGTATCTCGGGTCTGAATTTATTGGGCCACCGGTGTTTTGGAAATAAAAAAGGTGTTGCATTTGCAACACTTTTTTTATTTAAAATCCCAGAATACTTACATCATCAGTAGCTGTAAAGACAGAACTTACATTGTAATTTATATCATCTATATAGTTTGAAATAAAATTAGCCCTTACAAAATCTCCATCCATACTAAATTCATCTATCTCATGTTCGCTCCATTCTTTTCCTAAATTATTAGAAATAGAGGTATTGAGTTTTCCGTAATTTACCCACATAAGATATAGTATAGATTTTTCTTTTATAAAACTTGGATACATACAAGTGGATGGTCCTGTGATATAAGTAGAAGTTTCTATATCTATGCTATTTTCATTTAAATATCCATTTTGATATTTTACAGCATAACCATTCCCCAGATTCTCACAATAGCTTATATGATAAAAATTCATGCTATCTTTTAAAACTGATAGATAAAGTTTGTTTTTATTAGAGTTTGTAATTTGAATAGGATTAGACCATGTAACAGTACTAGAATTAAATCTAGATAAAAATAATTCCTCACATCCATTTACCAAGTTGAAATAAAAAATAATAGGAGAATTTTGGCTCCATATAACTGTAAAATTATCCATAACAATATGACTAATAAAGTCAATTTTATTTTCAATCCAAATATCCTTATGTCTATAGTGATGAAATAAAGCTGAAGCATTAGGAGCACTGTTATTAAAAACATAATAAATTATATGTATATCATCATCTATCACATGGATATATGGAAATGCAACGTTAAATTTATCTGTATCGTAATTTAAAATTTCATTTTGAGAAATAGAAGAAGTTTTACTTGGTATTGTAATCATTTTTAGTCCCTTATTATTGTAAACACCATAGATATTATCATTCTTATCAATACTAAAATAAGAATCAGTAAAACCTACAAATCTATTGTCAGTTACTTTATTAGAATTAATAAGTTGGTTTTTTTTATTAAAATAATCAAATACAATTCCATTATCTAAATGTATATAAAACATATTTTTGTCTGAGCGTCTAATAATTGTAGAACAGCTATTAATAAAACTCATATAAATCCTCCCTGTAAAAATATTCACACTATATATATACTTACAATAACAATTTTTATTCTACTTTTTATTAAGTATGTATTAGTGTAAGTAACATTTAACCGTAAAAATGCATAATATTAAGTAGGCTGAAAAGCCAAGACATTTATAATATTCTTTAAAAAGGGGAGGACAACAAGTAATGCAAGATCTTAAAAATAATAAAAGAAGAGCAACTAACAAAAAACAAGCCCCAATAACAATGAACTCAGATTTTTTAGATGATTTTGAACAAGAAAATCTAGTATGTGAAGTTAGTAGAGGATGTAAACCAAAGCAAAGCCCATGTAACAATGATTGTGAATGTAATTGTGAATGCAATTGCAACTGTAATTGTAATAGCAAAAAAGATGAGTGTGAGCCATGTGATATTGAATCAAAAGTTTGTTTTGATAACAAAAACATATGCGGACCATCTTGCTGTAATCCAATAATTCCACAAAATGTTTGTATATCAAATGCTGTACCATATGCAATAGAAACAAATAGAGTATTTGATACTATGAGATTCCAAACATTTACTGATGCAACTGAAATAAACGGAGGACCTGTATACTTTGAAACTGAAGTAGTAGAAGTAGAAGGAAACGTTCCACTAGGTGCTCAAGTAGGCGTAACTATAGACAAAATATGTATCAATTACAGTGAAATCGAAATATCACCAGGATACGTTAGTTTAGAAGATTATGAAGTAGAGCAATTAAGACACAAATATGGTCAAGACTGTAAGAGCGATTTTGAATTTTCAGTATGTGGAGATAGAGATTCTAAATGCTGTAGCCAAGGAAAAGGAAAATCAGCATCATACAAACAAAGAGGATTAGTAGTAGAAGTTGAAGACTTAGTACTAGAGTTAAGAGGAAAATGTGGTTGTACAGAATTTGTAGCAATAGCATATCCAGTAGCTAAAAAAGGAGACTGTAAAACAATTAAAGCTGATAGAGTAAGATTTGTATTTAATACACTTTCAGCACCTATTTGTTTACCAGCAGATGGAAGAAATGTAACTTTAAGACAAGGATATCAAACTAACTTAACAGTAGATTGTATAGGAAAATCTTTATTATCTTGTGAGTGTTGTGATGGAGAAAAATTCTGTAGATTAGATATACCAAATGGAATAGATTTAATACTTTGCTTACAAGAAACAGTTAGTATATTAATACCAGAACAAATCGTAGTTTTAGGAGCTCCAACTCCAATAGATCCAAGAATAGTAGATACATTCTCAAAAGTTTGTGACTTTAAAGAGTGCGGAACTACACTATGTCAACCATCAACAAGTAAAAAAGGAAGCTGTGGTTGTTAGGACAAAAAATAGTTGATATTTAGCTAAAACTAAGGACTGTAATTGAAAAATTACAGTCCTTTTAATATTAAAATATTAAATTTTATAAACTAAACTATAACAATACTCAAATATATTATCTTTTATATCTGATGTTGGATAAGTATTGTCTGAGTTAGAACACCTAGGTATTGAACAAGGATTTAACCAGGTTTGGGATGTAGAGTTAAATATAAGTGTGTTTTCTATATAATCTCTAGAATAGGGTGATAATGATTTATATTGGAAAATAAAATTTGAAAGTCCATCTAAATTAAGTTTGTATATAGAAGAGTTTTCCTTATATATGTTTTTTATATAATACTTAGACATTTTATGGTTTTTAGGATTAATATTAAAATGAGATACTCTATGAAGTCCTTCAGACAATGGGTTTTCTTCTACAACAAAAATATTTAAAAAATTATTAACTATATATAGCCTCATATTTTTTATATTTTTTATATTATCAAATACTTTGCCAACAACTTTCTTTTTCCAGTGATTATTATTACTAGAAATATGAATAAGCTTTCCAGCGGTATCAATACAACAAATATGAATCCTATTATTAGCATCAATATTTGCACAATAGGTATAAACATTATTGTAGAGTTTTTCAGTATGAGAATTTATATTTTTAATATATAGGTAATTTTTATCTGTATACACATAAAATGGTTTTATATCTTTATTAGAATTATTCATATTAGCCTCCTATTTTTTGAATTTTTTTATAGCTCTAAATAAAACTATAATATGTAAGAAACATGTAAATATAGATATTGATGTTACTGTATATATATATGCATAAATATTAAGGCTAGGAATAGGAAGCAAAAAGTATAAGGCAATTAGTTGTATAACCATTCCTATAATAGTGTTTATACTACATGCTAATTCTTCTCTAATTGAATGGAGTATAGCAGATAGGGTTTGATTTAAAGATAGAAATAAAGGAGCTAAAAACATTGCTTTAAGATAATCTCCAGCTAATTTATTTTTAAACACAAACAAACAAAGTTTATCTCCAAAGTAATAAAAAAATAAAGATGATAAAATACCTACGCATAAAGTAAGTAATATAGAATAATTTATTTTTTTCAAAATAAATTTATTTTTATTAAGAGCAACCTCTTGAGAAATACTAGGTATTAAGTTAACTACCAAAGCAGACCCCAGTGTAAAAGGAAGCATCACAAATGGCATTACCATACCACTTATAATTCCATACATACTAAGAGATTGGCTATAGCTTATTCCAGATAAAACTAACCTAGAAGGAACCATCATAGAACTAAATGATTGTAAAAATACATTGGACATACGATTACAAGTTATTGGTACAGACATTTTTAAAGTTTCACAAGATGAACAATAAAAATCCTTAATATTTATTGTATATTTGTTATTTAGTGAAGAGTCTTTATATAAGTATATTGTCATAAATAAAACATTAGTAGCCTCTCCAATAGAAATACCGAGTAATGCTAAATAACAACTCATAACTTTATTTTTAAAGTACAAAATAAGTAAAAATACAAATAATATTTTACTAGCTTGTTCTAGTATTTGTCCTATAGCTGGTATAGTAACTTTCTTCATGCCATAGTAATAACTTCTAATTACATTAGAAATTGTAATTATGACAATAGCAGGACAAATAGATAGTATAAATAAATTAATACTAGAATCGTGAAGAAGCATAGATGAAAAATAGGAACTATTAAAAGAGATAAATAAAGAAATTGTTAGTGAAACAAAGAAGGATACATATAAGGTTGAAATAAAAAGTACATTAGTATTGTGTTTATTATTCAAAGCTTTGTTTTTAGCAACAAGACAACTAAGGGCTGTTGGAATACCGGTGGTAGTAAAAGCTAAACATACCATTAAAAAATTAAAAACCATATGATATACACCAAGACCTGTATCACCTATTGTTCTTGATAAAAAGATTTTATATAAAAACCCAAACACTCTGGCTAAAAGATTAGATACAAATAATATAATTGTGGATAATACAAGATTAGGAACTCTCAATAAATCACCCCCTTATGTTTAAATATATTCATAAGGGGGTGAAAAAATAATTA
>JAVXJG010000057.1:0-6474 GCA_036647935.1 Peptostreptococcaceae bacterium | reverse complement strand
GAAAATTAATTTACTTTATTTGGAAATATAATTTAACTAGCACAATAGATTAAATAGTTTAGGAGTAGAAGTTGAATATTATTATTAGGAGATTATATTAGATGGATAATCATAGAAAAATTTTAGTTATAGGATGTCCTGGTTCTGGAAAGACTTTTTTCTCAAAGATGTTAAGTAATCTTATGAACATAAATTTATACCACTTGGATGACTTATATTGGGGGCACGAATGGGTTGAAAAAGATTATAAAAAATGGAATGAAATTTTAGAAAATTTACTATCAGAAGAAGAATTTATAATAGATGGAAATTACTTAAAATCTTTGAAACTAAGAGTTCAAAAATCAGAAACAATTATAAAGTTACAGAAGATGGATTCTTTAGTTTCTGTATATATGTAATAAAATTCCACTTAAATCAAAATAAAGAAATAAAAAAATTCTTAACAACTATAGAGATTCAAAAGAAATTATATGCATTAGAAGTAATAAAGATTCAAAAAAATATTTAGATATATATAAAGTAGATTTAAAAATATGAAAAATATGAAAATAAGCAATAAAAAGGATAAAGAGACTTATTATATAAATAATAAACATATAGTGTCGCTGGATAGTAGTCTTATAAGTGAATTAAGAAAAATATTTAAAAATACTGATGTAGAAATTATTTATGCTAATGAAATAAATAATTTATTAGAAATAATAAAAAAAAGCATTTGCATAATTACACTATATTGGTGGGACATCCATTGAACTGCTCCCTGTCAAGTGGACAGTTCAAATAATCAAACTATGCAATTAAGGTCTGACTTCGATATTCCAACGGAGCCAGGCCATTTAATTTTTTTTGTAATCTTTTTTCATTATAAAATTTTATATAGTTATCTATTTCCAATTTTAACTCCTCAAATGTATGAAACTTATTTGTATGAAACTTATTCAAATAATACATCGCTGATTTAATAATTCCAAAAAAACCTTCCATAGGACCATTATCTATACACCTTGCTACCCTAGACATACTTTGGACTGCTTCTTGCTTATCTAACTTAGCTTTAAAAGCTTTATGAGTGTATTGAAATCCCCTATCACTATGAAATAATGGCTTTACAGTAGGATTATTAGATATTACTAAATTAAATGTATCAAATACTAACTTATTATTATTTGACGTTGAAATAACATGTGAAACTATACTATTATCACCTAAGTCTAAAATTGCACTTAAATACACCTTACTTCCATTAACTAATTTAAACTCGGTTACATCAGTTAACCATTTTTTATTTGGTGCATCTGCTTTAAAATCTCTATTTAAAATATTTTCAGCTGTAATCTGAGGATTACTTTTAACGTATTTTTTCTTTTTCTCTATTTGAGTCTTCTTTATTTAACCATTTATAATATGAACTCCTTGCAATTCCTGCAAAATCACATAGTGTAAGTATTGGATATCCTTCTCGATTTAATTCATTTATGGAAATATATATAGTTTCTTTTTTTATTTAATTAATATATAAGTAGATACAGTAAAATACCCAAAAAATATTGAATTTCAACTTCATGTGATATAGAAAAAAGTTTGTACGAAAGAAAAAACACATATTTATAGCTAAATATACATAAAAATAGTAAGTAATATATTAAAATAAACAAAAAATAAAAAATTATACTCTTAATACATTGTAAATAGAAGATGAGCATATTACGACAATCTTGTCAATTGACAAGTGCTTTTTAAAAAGTTACAATTTAGTTACATAAATGATATATGGCATAAATATTAAATCATAGTGGATAAAAAGTAATCTTAACAACAATCTAATCCTTATTACATAATCAAGATAAATAACAAGAGGTTTGATTATAAAATTTTAGGGGGATAATTACGATGAGTTTAAAAGATAAGAAGATATTAGTATCAACAGTTTTAATAGGATCAATGCTGATAATTTCTTTAGGAGGGTATAAAATATTTAAAAAAGAAGAAATACACTTAACTGTTAAGGGGGATAAAATAGAGCTATCAACATTTAAATATACAGTTAAAGATTTATTAAAAGAAAATAAAATAGAATACGATGAAGATGATAAAATAAATCCACCTCTTGAAACAGAACTTAAAGATGCGATGGATATACAGGTAGTAGAGGTAGTAAAAAGTCAGGAAATAGAGTATGAGGATTTACAATTTGAGGTAAAGCTTATAGAAGATAATACTTTAGAAAAAGGTAAAAGTAAAGTAGAGAATGAAGGGGAATTAGGAAAAAAAGAACTTACATATGATACAGCATATGAAGATGGAAAATTAGTTGAAAAAACTTTAGTTAATGAAGTTGTATATACAAGTCCAAAAGACAAAGTAGTAAAAAAAGGGACAAAAGAAGAGATTATAGTTGCATCAAGAGGAAATACATCAAGAAATAAAATATCAGGTCAAAAGCAAATACAGGTTGTGGCAACAGCCTATGCAGGGGATACAATAACTTCTACAGGAACAGTACCTAAGTGGGGAACAATAGCTGTAGATCCTAGAGTAATCCCATATGGAACTAAAGTTTATATACCGCAGTTTGATATGACATTTAAGGCTGAAGACTGTGGAGGGGCTATAAAGGGCAATAAGATAGATATATTTATGGGTAGTGAATCTCAAGCATATGGTTGGGGAAGAAGAACTATAGATGTATATATAGTTAAATAATTATTAGATATAAAAATACTATAGACTGTAAGTAAATAATAGTATCTAAACTAGTATTTACTTACATATAAAAAACGTATAAAATATTATATATACTATACTAAATACAAAGGGAGAATATAGAATTATGAATTACATAGAAACGTATCAAGCTTGGATAAATAATTCATATTTTGATGAGGAAACTAGAGAAGAGTTACTGAAAATTCAAAATAATACTAAAGAAATAGAAGATAGATTCTACAAAGACCTAGAGTTTGGAACAGCAGGACTAAGAGGGATAATAGCAGCAGGAACAAATAGAATAAATAAATACACAGTAAGAAGAGTAACATTTGGTTTAGCTAATTACATAATAAAGAATACAACTGAAGAAGAAAAGAGTAGAGGTGTTGTAATTGCGCATGATAATAGACATATGTCTAGAGAGTTTTGTCTAGAAGCAGCAAATACTTTAGCAGCCTGTGGAATCAGAGCATATATATTTGATAGCTTAAGAACTACTCCAGAGTTATCATTTGCACTTAGAAACTTACATGCAATAGCAGGTATAGTTATAACGGCAAGTCATAACCCTCCTGAGTATAATGGATATAAGGTATATTGGGAAGATGGGGCACAAGTTATGCCACATATAGCAAATATTATAACAGAGGAAATCAATAGTATACATGATTATAGTACAATACCAACTATAAAAGAAGATGATAAAAAATTAGTTATTTTACTTGATGAAAGTGCAGATACAGAATTTATAGAAGCTGTAAAAGAACAGGTTATAAGAAAAGATTTAGTTAAGAAAATTGGAGAAAAATTTAAAATAGTATATACTCCACTTAGTGGTACAGGTAATATACCTATAAGAAGGGCATTAAAAGAGGTAGGATTTGAGAATATAATAGTTGTTAAAGAAGAAGAGAAACCAGATCCTAACTTTGCTGGATTAGATTATCCTAATCCAGAGGAGCAAAAAGCATTAAATAGAGGTATATTACTTGCTAGAAAAGAAGGTGCAGACCTAGTAATAGCAACAGATCCTGATTGTGATAGAGTTGGTGTTGCTGTAAAGACTACAACAGGAGATTATGAACTATTAACAGGAAACCAAATTGGTGGGCTATTAACTAACTATATAATTGAAGGTTTAAAAAAAAATGGAAAACTTAAAGATAATTCAGTTTTAATAAAAACTATAGTTACATCAGAATTTGGATCAGACATTGCAAAAGCTAATAATGTTGATGTTATGAATGTATTAACAGGATTTAAATTTATAGGTGAAAAAATAAAATTATTTGAATCAAATAATAATGAAAATACATATGTTTTTGGATATGAAGAAAGTTATGGATATTTAGTAGGAACTCATGCAAGGGATAAAGATGGAGTTGTATCATCTGTATTAATATCAGAAATGGCAGCGTATTATTATTCAAAAGGAATGAGTTTATATGAAGGCTTATTAGAGCTATATAAAAAATATGGGTTCTTTAAAGAAAAAACTATGTCATTGACTTTAAGCGGAATAGAAGGTCTTGCTAAAATAAAAGACATAATATCATATTTTAGAGACAATGATATAAAATCTATAAATAATATAAATATAGTAGAGGTTAAAGATTATAATAAAGGAATAGATAATCTTCCTAAATCAGATGTATTAAAATACTTCTTAGAAGATGGTTCATGGGTTGCAATAAGACCATCAGGAACCGAGCCAAAACTTAAATTTTATATTGCAGTAAAAGGAATAGATGAAGGAAATGCAAATGATAAATTAAAAGGTATAAAATTAGATATAGAAAACACTATAGAAAGATTAAAATAAAATACTTTATATACAAGATAGTATGAAGACATAAGGTTTTCATACTTTTTTGAATTTATAATATATTTAATACAGGGGATATTTATGTAAACTAAAAAAATGAAAAAGGATGGAGGATATGCTAAAAGTAGATAAGAAATCTATTAAAAATATAGTAAAAGAATCAAACTATAGTCAAATAAACTCAAAAGCTGCAGAAATGTCTTTTTACCTATTACTTTCTCTTTTTCCTTTTTTAATATTTACAATAAGTAGTATTGCTTATATCCCAATTATACAATGGGATAAATATATATATTTACTACAAAATATAATGCCTGAGAGCGCATATGATATGGTTTCCTCAATGATATATTCAGCTATAGCGAATAGAAGTATAAGCCTTTTAATAACCAGTTTTTTCCTTACGGTATGGGCATCATCTAGAGCTGTGACCGCACTTATAAAAGGTATAAATAAATCATATAATATAATGGAAACTAGAAGTTATATTAAAATATTTGTAATAGCATTAATATTTACTATAGTATTATTGTTATTAATATTTTCATCGATGATATTTTTAGTATATGGAGAAAAAATAGGTTCATTTTTGTTTAATTTAATAGGGTTAGATAAAATATTTATTAAGGTTTGGAATATATGTAGATATACGATTGGTATATCTACAGTAATTATAATTCTTTTAAATTTATATAGATATACACCGAATAAAAAAATTTCTTTAAAGGAAGCAATTCCAGGAGCTGTAGTATCCACTTTTGGATGGATATTTATATCATTATCATATTCTTATTATACAAACTCATATGCAAGATATGAACTTATATATGGTAGTTTAGGTGGTATAATTGTACTAATAACATGGTTATATTTAAGTAGTTGGTCAATATTAATTGGTGTAGAAGTAAATGCAAGGTTATATTTTAAAAATAGATATTGGTATAAAGATTAGTATATATGATATGTTTTATACATGATAACATCATGAATATATATAAATTATAAAGGAGAAACAAAATATGAAAGCTCATGAAATTGAATATGTTCTACATGGAGATGATATGCAATTTGTAGAAATTGAATTAGATCCAAGAGAAAGTGTTATAGCAGAAGCTGGAGCCATGATGATGATGGATTATGATATTCAAATGGAGACATTATTTGGAGATGGTGGAAAAAAATGTGGTTTATTAGGTGTACTAGGAGGGGCTGCAAAACGAGTTATAACGGGTGAAAGTTTATTTGTAACATCATTTACAAATATAGGGAATAAAAAACAACATATATCATTTGCATCACCATACCCAGGAAAAATAATACCAGTAGACTTATCTAAATATAATGGAAAAGTTATTTGCCAAAAAGATGCTTTTTTATGTGCAGCTAAGGGGGTTAGTATAGGAATAGCTTTTACTAAAAAGATAGGTGCTGGATTTTTTGGTGGAGAAGGATTTATACTTCAAAAGCTTGAAGGTGATGGATTAGCATTTATACATGCAGGAGGTACTATAACTAAAAAGACTATATTATCTGGTGAAGCTCTTAAAGTTGATACTGGATGTTTAGTTGCAATGACAAGTGATGTAAAGTATGATATAGAGTTTGTAGGTGGAATTAAAAATACTTTATTTGGTGGAGAAGGGATGTTTTTAGCAACACTTTCAGGAACTGGTGATGTATGGATACAAAGCTTACCATTTAATAGATTAGCATCAAAAGTATTTTCATTAGCACCACCAAATTTTAATAATAATTAGTTTTAAAGGGGCTGTCTCAAAATAAAATAAAGATAGTCCTACAAAAAAATGAACTCTAGTCACTAGAGTTCATTTTTTTTGTACAGAATTAATTTATGCTAAAAAACAAAACTATACATAAAGATTATAGTTAATTAACTTTAAAAAGATGGTAAATACACTCTTCTAGGGTTCTATTAT
>JAVXJG010000056.1:0-6799 GCA_036647935.1 Peptostreptococcaceae bacterium | reverse complement strand
TTTTATTAAAGCATAGATAAGTTATGTGTAAACTAATTGGGTTGAAATAGTGGCGTATTATAAAACTTAGAAAGTGATTGTATGATATAATAAATAAAAAGTAGGTGTAAGAATCTAGCTTTTAGTGTAATAATAACTAGATAGAAGTAAAATTTTGATTTTAAAAATAAATGATAAGGTGTGTTAAAAATGGAAGATATGAAGAAAGCAATTGATGAAATAACTGCACAAGAAATTATAAAAGTAGTAATAAGTAATAAAATGAATAAAGATGTTGAATATAATAAAATAGCATTTTTACTTAAAGAAACTCCAAAAAAGAAATACTATCAAATAGAGAAATATACTGATAAGCAGGTATTTCATGAAAATATTGATATAGAAGAATTAAATTCAAAAATGTTAGGATATATATCTACAAGCTATAAACAAGTTGGAGCTTGGTCAACAACTACTACATTTGATTTAAAAATATCTAAGAAAGGAAAAGTATTTTTAGGTAAGAAAAAAAGTGATAATGAAAATATAGTAAATAAAAGTCATAATAAGGAAAAGAACTATATTCTTAAAGAAGGTATGATAATCGAGCCTCTTATAGATTTAGGTGTATTTACTAAAGAAGGCAAGGTAGTAAACTCAAAATATGATAAGTATAAGCAAATAAATAGATTTGTTGAAATAATAGATGATGAGATAAAGAAAAATGATTATAAAGAACTTACTATTTTAGATTTTGGCTGTGGTAAGTCATATTTAACATTTGTACTTTACTATTATTTTGTAGAGATTAAAAAGATAAATGTTAAAATGATAGGATTAGATCTTAAAACAGATGTAATAAAAAAATGTAATGATATAGCGAAAAGATATAATTATGATAATTTACACTTTGAACTTGGAGATATAAATGGGTTTAAATATAACAATAAAGTTGATATGGTGTTAACTCTTCATGCTTGTGATACAGCAACAGATTATGCATTATATAATGCCATCAAGTGGAATAGTAAGATGATTTTCTCTGTTCCTTGTTGTCAACATGAGTTTAATCATCAAATGAAGTCGAATTCTTTAGCAATATTAGAAAGATATGGTATAGTTCAAGAAAGAGTTTCTGCACTTATGACAGATTCAGTTAGAGCTAACTTACTAGAATGTGTAGGGTATAAGACTCAACTTCTAGAGTTTATAGATATATCTCATTCACCTAAAAATATATTAATAAGATCATCTAAATCTAATATAGCTAATGAAAAGAAAAAAATATCATTAGATGAAGTAGAAGAGTTAATGAATACATTCAACTTTGAACCTACTTTATATAATTTATTAAGAAAAGATAGTTTAATATAATAAATAAAAATACTACCATTAATTTAGCATTAGATAAATGGTAGTATTTTTACTGAAAAAATAAAACTTTACAATTAGTTGAAAAATATGTAGTTTAATATTACTATTAGTATATATGGCTGACCAGTCAGTTCTGAAAAGAAAGAGAGGAAAAATATTGATTTCAAAATTTAGTGTAAAAAAACCATTTACAGTAGCAGTAGCGGTCATTATTATATTTATACTTGGGATTGTCTCGTTTATGAATATGACAACAGATTTATTACCAAGTATAGATTTACCATATGTAATGGTGAATACAGTATATCCAGGAGCGAGCCCTGAAAAAGTAGAAGCATCAGTAACAAAACCATTAGAACAAGTCCTTGCTACAACTAGTGGAATAGAAAATATAAGTTCTGTATCGAGTGAAAACTCTAGTATGGTTGTATTAGAATTTAATCAAAGTGTAAATATGGATTCGGCAATGATAGAAATGAGTAGTCAAATTGATATGGTAAAAGGTCAATTTGAAGATGGTATATCAACACCTATGATAATAAGAATGAATCCAGATATGATGCCTATTATGATGTTAAGTATAGATATAGAAGATATGGATATAAAAGAAGTTACTAAGTATGTAAATGAAAAAATTATGCCTCAATTTGAACGTATAGATGGAGTAGCATCAGTTAGTGCAATAGGATTAGTAGAAGAACAACTTAGAGTAAAACTAGATGAAGAAAAAATAAATATAATTAATAATAAAATATTAAGCAATATTGATTCGGAATTAGGAAAAGAACAAAGTGAGCTAGACAAAGTTAAGTTGCAAATTAATAATTCAAAATCAGAACTTGAATCTCAAAGTCAAACTCAGAGAGAAAACTTAGATAAAGCAAGTATAGAAATAAAATTAGTAAAAAAACAACTACAATTATTAGTAGATTCAATTGGTATGTCTAAATCTGAATTAGAAAATAATATAGATAATGCAAATATATTATTATCACAAAATAGTTTACAAATTAATGTTTTAAAAGACTCAATAAGTAAATTGCCAGAAGGACACGAAGAGGAAATAGTAAATATTACGGGGAAAATAAAAGAATTAGAAGAAGCATCAAATAAAATTAATCAAGGAATAAAAACATCTAAAAAAGGAATAGAAGCAATAGAATCTCTTGAAGATTTAAAGCAAAAAGAAAAAGAATTAGATTTGGGTAAAACAACTTTAGAAAAAGAGTTATCAAATGCATCAGACAAAGTACTAGAAGGTGAAGAAAAATTAAATCAGGCACAGAAAAACCTTGATGAAGCTAAAGATAAGGCATATAAGTCGGCAAATATTAAAGATAAAATAACACCAGATATGATTGGAAATATTTTAATGGCAGAAAACTTCTCTATGCCAGCAGGATATATAAAAGAAGGAGAACATCAGTACTCTTTAAAAGTTGGAGATAAGTTTTCAAGTGTAGATGAAATACAAAACTTATTATTATTCTCTATAGATGGAGTTGGGGAAGTAAAGATAAGAGATGTAGCAAATGTAGTATTTGGTGATAATTCAAGTGATACATATGCAAATATAAATGGAAATGAAGGACTTATACTGTCTTTTCAAAAATCAAGTAAATATTCAACTGCAGATGTAACTAAATCAATAAATGAAACAATAAAGAAGTTATCAAATGAAAATAAAAATGCACATATCACTACACTTATGGATCAGGGTGTATATATAGATATGATTATTCAGAGTGTATTAAGTAATTTAATATATGGAGGGTTATTAGCTATAATAGTACTTCTTTTATTTTTAAAAAGTATAAAAACTACAATAGTTATAGCATTTAGTATTCCTATAAGTGTATTATTTGCAATAGTCTTAATGTACTTTAGCAATATAAGTTTAAACATCATATCACTTTCAGGATTAGCTCTTGGAGTAGGTATGTTAGTTGATAATAGTATAGTTGTTATCGAGAATATATATAGATTAAGAAATAAGGGAATGAGTATTGCAAAGGCTGCAATATATGGGGCACAGCAGGTATCGTCAGCAATATTTGCATCAACATTAACTACAATATGTGTATTTTTACCAATAGTATTTTCACAAGGAATTACAAAGCAATTGTTTGTAGATATGGGACTTACTATAGCATATTCTCTACTTGCGAGTTTGGCAGTAGCCCTTACTGTTGTACCTGCAATGTCGTCTAACTTACTTACAAAAGTAGATGAAAAAGAACATAAAATATTTAGTAAGTTTGTAGATATATATGAAGTAGTTCTTAGAAAAAGTTTAGCACATAAATGGATTGTAATATTATTTGCAGTAGGTCTTCTTGTATTTAGTGGATATAAGGCGATAACTATGGGAACTACATTTATGCCTAGTATGGATTCGTCTCAAATGAGTGCTTCTATGACAGTAGAGAAAGGTACAAGTAAAAATGATTTGAGAAAAATGAGTGATGAATTTGTAGATATTGTAAAAGAATTAGAAGATATAGACACTATTGGCGCTATTGAAGGTAGTATGATGGGTGGAAGTAGTGATTCAATGTCTTTTTATATAATACTTAGAGAAGATAAAAAGCTTACTAATACACAAGTAGAACAAATAATATATGAAAAGACAGCAGATATGAATTGTAATATTAAAATAATGTCGTCAAACATGGATATGAGTGCTCTTGGAGGTTCTGGAATACAAATTGTTGTAAAAGGTAATGAGTTAGATAAATTACAGGAAATTTCCGAGGAAATAGCTAAAATATTAGATAATGTTGAAGGAACGATAGATGTGTCTAATGGAATGGAAGATTCTACACTTGAAACTCGTATTGTTGTAGATAAAAATAAGGCTATGGAATATGGACTTACTATAGCCCAAGTATACCAAATAATATCAACTGGTATAGAAAATGAAAAAATAGCTACACAAGTTAGTATTGATAATAATGAATATCCTATAATAATTTCAAAGAATATAGATGTATCTAGAGAAAATATAAAAGATTATATAATAAAGGGAAATAAAGATAATAAAGAAGTAGAAATAAAACTTGGGGATATAGCCAAAATAGAATCAGTACAAGGGATTTCATCTATCAGTCGTGATAATCAATCAAGATATATGACTGTAAGTGCTGGAATTGATTCTGAGTATAATATTGGCTTAGTAAGTAGAGATATAGAAGAAGTACTTAAGGATTATGAAATACCAGAGGGATATACAATAGAACAAAATGGTGAAAATGAGACTATAAATAAATCATTAAGAGATTTAGTCTTTATGGGCGTGCTTGCTATTGTATTTGTATATTTAATAATGGTAGCTCAGTTCCAATCATTACTATCACCATTTATAGTAATGTTTACAATACCATTAGCATTTACAGGAGGACTATTAGCACTACTAATCACAGGAAATGAAATAAGTGTAATTTCAATGTTAGGGTTCCTAGTTCTTGCAGGCGTTGTTGTAAATAATGGTATAGTGTTTGTTGAATATATAAATCAACTAAGACTAGAGGGAATGGACAAAAAAGAAGCAATAGTAAAAACTGGTCGTACTCGTATTAGGCCAATATTAATGACAGCACTTACTACAATACTTGCTATGTCAACAATGGCAGTAGGTGTAGGAATGGGTTCAGAGATGACTCAAGGATTAGCAATAGTTACAATAGGGGGACTTACTTACGGAACAGTTCTTACTTTGGTTGTTATACCTGTGTTATATGACTTGTTTCATAAAAAAAATCTAAAATCTATTATAATAGAGGAGGATTAAAATATGATAGATAAAGTTTATTCTTCAAAGGAAGTATTAGTATTTGAAGGGTTTAGTAAATTAATGAATGATGGAGTTAGTTTAAATAATATTAGAGTATCAGATATAGCAAAAAGTGCAGGTATAGGAAAAGGTACAGTATATGAGTATTTTAAAAGCAAGGAGGAAGTTATAGCTAAGTCTATTTTTTATAAAATGCAAAGTGAATTTAGGAATATTTTAGAAGAATCTAATAAGGCAGTAGGATTTAAAGAAAAATGCTATATCGGATTTTATAAAATAATGGAACTTATGAGTAAACAATTGGCATATTTTCAAATACTTTTAACCAGTAAAGAAATTCATGAAATATTTATATGTATAAATGGTGGAAGAGATGAAATAATTGAATTTAGAAACTATATACTAACTATACTAGAACCTACGATAGAAATTGGTATGGAAGAAAATATTATAAATAAAAACTTACATAAAAAATATATACAAACAACTTTTATAAGTGTTTGTAGTGGAATATCAACAATGGTTCACTTTAATGGAGGAGAAATTAAGGAAGAAGAAATTAAATTATATCAGGATATGGCTTACACAATGCTTATAAAAGCATTAAGATAAATATAAGCGGCTGTATAAAATACATTCAATATATGTACTTTATACAGCTTCATTTAATTTAGATAATAAATTATGTAAATATCTATTTTCCAACTGATTTTTAATTTTTTTCGTTGTATATTTTTTTCATCATAAATATGAATATACTTAAAGCAAATAGTATTAATAAACCTGTCATTATTAATTTAGCGGATCTAGTTAACATATCACCCACATATGAATAAACAATAGTAGCAGGAAGCTGTCCTATACCAGTGGCTATGAAAAATGGTATAAACTTTATAGATGTAAGACCAGCAGCGTAGCTTACTAAATCAAATGACATAAAAGGTAATAATCTTGCTATTAGAATTGTATGCTTTCCATATCTTTCAAAAAAAACATCAACACTATTTAGTGCATATTTACTGGTTAGTTTACATACAACATCTCTACCTAGATACTTTGAAATATAAAAACAAAGTGTAGCGCCGGCCATAGCACTAGTCCAAGATAATATTGCACCATACACCCAACCAAATATTGTAGCATTTGCAAATGTTATTAAAAATGCTGGAAGAGGGGCAGCTACAGATTGTAAAAGCATCAGTATAAAGGAAATTATAGGAGCCCATATTCCAAACGATAAAATATATTCTTTTATAATATCTATATCTAACATACTAAGATTTGAAATCATTTGATTTATAATTTGATTTACTGATGGAACAAAGAAATAAACACATACTATTCCTGATAAAATTAATATTTTGCTAAACAGGCTTTTATTTTTATTATTTATTTTAATCAACCCCCTATAATATATTTTATTACATAAATTTATGAAATATTGTTATAACTTAGTCATTATAACAGATTTTTTAGATAATACTATCAATCTAGAAGTGAATAGAAAAAAAGTATACAATATATAAAATCTATAGAAAAAAACTATAATTTAATAGTTATATATATATATAAGGTTGATATAAAAATAGTGAATATATCATCTAAAAGTAAGATAGTAAGGTATAGAATAAATTGTGATATAATTAACTACGA
>JAVXJG010000055.1:0-7397 GCA_036647935.1 Peptostreptococcaceae bacterium | reverse complement strand
CGGCGATGGTACTTGGGGGGCAACCCCCTGGGAGAGTAGCACGTAGCCACGTAATATTTTTTTATTTAAAAAAACATTTCTTTTAATTTATTTCAAATTAAAAGAAATGTTTTTTTGCGTTATGTCAAAATTCAAACTAAGATAATAAGGTAAAAAAAGTGGGTTTTAAAATATAATAAATAAAAATATTAAGTTGTAATTTCAAAATTAATAGACTACAATTACCTTGTAATAACAAAGTTATAAATAATAAAACTGATTAAGCTAATCAAACATTATTATTTTAATCAATGAATTTTGTTTGAAAAATTCGGCAACGTTACCGGAAAGGGTTTCGGAATTTGTTTTATATTCTAATCAAGAGGAGGAGCAGTTGTGAACTTATTGGAAAATTTAAATTTAAAGTGTAAAAAAGATATTAGTAGCTGCACAAATGAGGAAATATATTTTGCTCTTTTAGAAATAGTGCAAGAACTTACTGAACAAAAGGAAAATCATAACTTAGATAAAAAGAAACTTTATTATATTTCAGCAGAGTTTTTAATTGGAAAATTATTATCTAATAATCTTATAAACTTAGGAATATATAATGAAGTAAAAGAAGCGTTATTTGAAAATGGGAAAAGCTTATGTGAAATAGAAGAAGTAGAAAATGAACCATCTTTGGGGAATGGTGGGCTTGGAAGGTTAGCAGCATGTTTTTTAGATTCTATTGCTACTTTAGGACTACAAGGAGATGGTATTGGATTAAATTATCATTTTGGACTGTTTAAACAAGTATTTAAAAATAACTTACAATGTGAACAAAAAAATGAGTGGCTAGAAGATATCAGCTGGTTAAATAAAAAGGATATAACATATGATATTGAATTTAAAGACTTTACTTTAACTTCTAGATTATATGATATAAATGTTACTGGTTATAATAATGTAACTAACAAACTTCATTTATTTGATGTTGAAACTATAGATGAAAGTATTGTAAAAGAAGGTATAGATTTTGACAAAGAAGAGATTGAAAAAAATCTTACTTTATTCTTATATCCTGATGATAGTGATGAAAAAGGTAATTTACTTCGTATTTATCAACAATACTTCATGGTTAGTAACGGGGCTAGATTTATATTAGATGAATGCGTAGAAAAAGGATCTAATATTCATGATTTATACGACTATGCAGTTATACAAATAAATGATACTCATCCAACTATGGTTATACCGGAACTTATCCGTATTTTAATTGAAAAAGGCATAGATATGGATGAAGCTATAGAAATAGTGACTAAAACTTTTGCTTACACAAATCATACCATATTAGCTGAAGCCTTGGAAAAATGGCCATTAAAATATTTAGAAAAAACTGTTCCTCAACTTGTACCAATAATAAAAGAATTAGACAAGCGAGTGCAAGAAAAAACTGAAGATGAATCTTTATATATAATAGATAAAAATAATTTTGTTCATATGGCCCATATAGATATTCATTATAGTTTTAGTGTAAATGGAGTTGCATCTCTTCATACAGACATATTAAAAAATAATGAATTAAATAACTTCTATAAATTTTATCCTAAAAAGTTTAATAATAAAACAAATGGTATTACCTTTAGAAGATGGTTGATGCACTGTAATCCTTCACTAACAGAATTAATTGAAAAATTAATAGGAACTGAATTTAAACAGAATGCTGAAAAATTACAAGATTTAATTCAGTATATAGATGATAATAATGTACTTCAAGATTTATTAGATATAAAACATAATAATAAAATACAGCTTAAGAATTATCTTAATAAGACTCAAAATATTGAAATAGATGAAAATTCAATATTTGATATACAAATAAAAAGATTACATGAGTATAAAAGACAGCAGATGAATGCACTATATGTAATTTATAAATATTTAGAAATTAAGGATGGAAATATTCCAACAACACCCATAACAGTGATTTTTGGTGCTAAGGCTGCTCCTGCATATACTATAGCAAAAGATATAATACATCTAATTTTATGTTTACAAGAACTTATTAATAATGATGATGAAGTTAACAAATATTTAAAAGTTGTAATGATTGAAAATTATAATGTAAGTGCTGCTGAAAAATTAATTCCAGCATGTGATATATCAGAGCAAATATCATTAGCATCTAAAGAAGCTAGTGGAACAGGCAATATGAAGTTTATGTTAAATGGTGCATTAACATTAGGTACAGAAGATGGTGCTAATGTGGAGATACATGATTTAGTTGGTGACGAAAACATATTTATATTTGGAGAAAGTAGTGCAGAAGTAATAAGACACTATGAAGAGGAAGATTATGATCCACTTGATTTTTACATTAAGAATAAAAAGATAAAAGAAATTCTTGATTTTATTGTAAGTGAAAAAATGATGGATATAGGATGTGAAGAAAATTTAATTAGATTATATAAAGAAATAATAAGAAAAGACTGGTTTATGTCCTTATTAGATTTTGATAATTATTGTCAAAAAAAAGAAGAAGCTTTCAAAGAATATGAAAATAGAATTTCATGGGCAAAAAAAATGATTATGAATATTAGTAAGGCAGGTTATTTTTCTTCAGATAGAACAATAGAAGAATATAATAAAGATATTTGGAAACTTAAATAAAAAATTAAAAATTAAAAAAGTATATAGAGGAATTTTTTCATATAGGCATTTTATTAATCTTCTAATGACTCTGCAAGTAAAGATGATGAAGGATCAGTTTACTATCTAAGTTTTAAACCAGAATAAGAAGAACAATGGAAAAAAGTAGTAGATGAGTGGGCAACAGAAAAAAATCAATAAGAATAAAATTAAATAGTTAATACTTGTAGATGTATAAAAATATTACCTACATTAATTGCATTTGCAATTGCATTTGGATTTACAACTTTATTTACAATAATATCTATTATAAAAAGTTTTTAGGAGGGACACCATGAGAAGAAATGGTATGTTATTGCCAATCGCAAGTTTACCTTCAAAATATGGAATAGGTTCTTTCTCAAAAGAAGCCTATGATTTTGTGGATGTATTAGAAAAGTCGGGTCAGAGATTGTGGCAAATACTACCTCTGGGACCTACAGGGTATGGGGATTCTCCTTACCAATCATTTTCTACATTTGCTGGAAATCCGTATTTTATAGATTTAGATCAATTAGTAGAAGAAGGTCTTCTTTCTATAGAAGAGTGTGAAAGTTATGATTGGGGTAATGATGAACAAAATATAGATTATGAGAAAATATATAATTCAATATTTATAATATTAAAAAAAGCTTATGAAAGAAGTCAAATAAAGAATAATATTAAGTTTAATGAATTTTGTGAAGAAAATAAAAGTTGGCTAAATGATTATGCTTTATATATGTCTATAAAAGATTCTCTAGGAGGTGAGTCTTGGATTAAATGGGATGAAGATATTAGAACAAGACAGAAGCACGTAATATTAACATACGAAGATAAATTAAAAGAAGATATTTTATTTTATAAATACCTACAATACGTATTCTGTAAGCAATGGAATAAGTTAAAAACATATGCAAATGAAAAAGGAATAGAAATTGTTGGAGATATACCAATATACGTAGCCTTAGATGGTGCAGATACTTGGGCAAATCCACAGTTGTTTAAATTAGATGACAGAAGTATTCCATTAGCAGTTGCTGGCTGTCCACCAGATAGTTTTTCAGAAACGGGACAATTATGGGGTAACCCATTGTATGATTGGGAGTATCATAAAGAAAAAAATTATAGTTGGTGGATAGATAGAATTCAGTATTGTTTTAAATTATATGATATTGTAAGAATAGATCACTTTAGAGGTTTTGATGAATATTATTCTATTCCATATGGTGATAAGGATGCAGTAAATGGAAGTTGGGAAAAAGGACCAGGAATAGAACTATTTAAATGTTTAAAAGAAAAAATAGGAGATTTAAACATTATTTCTGAAGATCTAGGTTTCTTAACTGATAGTGTTAGAAAACTTTTATTAGATACAGGATATCCTGGAATGAAGGTATTACAATTTGCATTTGACTCAAGAGAAGAAAGTGATTATTTACCACATAATTATAATAGAAACTGTGTGGTTTATACAGGAACACATGACAATAATACAATATGTGGATGGTATAATGAGATGCCTAAAGCAGATAAGAAAATGTCTATTAATTATATGAATAACAAATATACGCGCAGTAACGGAATACATTGGGATTTTATTACTCTTGCAATGAGAAGCGTTGCTGATACATGTATTATTCCAGTTCAAGATTATTTAGGTTTAGGAGAAGAAGCTAGAATAAATACACCTTCAACTATTGGAATTAACTGGTGTTGGCGTATGAAAAAAGATTGTTTTTCTAAAAATCTAGTTAAAAGAATTAAAAAACTAACAAGAATATACGGAAGAATATAACTGTTTATTATTTCATATTGTATAATATAGGAAAATGATAGCTGAAAGGATAGAAATAAGATGAAGACAATCACAATAAAAGATATAGCGCAAAAATGTGGTGTCGGTGTAAGTACAGTTTCAAGAGCTATAAATAATCATCCAGATATAAGTGAAGAAACTAAAACTATGATTATGGAAGTAATAAAAGAACATAATTTTATTCCGAATAATAGCGCTAGAAACTTAAAGCGCTTAGATACTAGAACAATAGCAGTACTAATAAAAGATATTGATAACCCGTTTTTTCAAAAGATGATAAAAGTATTTGAAGAAGAAATACAAAATAGAAAATATATTTTTATACTACAAAGAATTGATTCTAACCAAGATGAAATTGAAGTAGCTTTAGAGTTAATTAAAGAAAAAAGATTGAAGGCAATCGTGTTTTTAGGAGGTAATTTCTCACATCAAGAGGGAAAATTACAAGAACTTACTGTACCATTTGTATTAAGTACCATAGCTATGACAGACAATATAGATAAACATTTTTATTCCTCAGTATCTATAGATGATGTTAATGAAAGTTATAAAGTAGTAGATTATTTATGTAACAGTGGTCATAACAAAATAGCTATACTAGCTGGATATAGTTGGGATGAAAGTATTAGTAAATTACGTATAGAAGGTTATTGTAAAGCTTTAAATAAACATGAAATTTCGATTAATAACAATTTAATCAGGTATACTCCAAAAAACAGAGATTCACATACTATGGAAAATGGATATCAATTGGCAAAGGAACTTTTAGAATCTAAAGAAGAGTTTACTGCTATTTATGCAATATCGGATAGTATGGCAATTGGAGCATGTAAAGCTATATTAGATTGTGGGAAAAGTATACCAGAGGACTACTCAATTGTAGGCTTTGATGGATTGGATATTACAAATTATTATAACCCATCTATAACAACTATACGTCAGCCTGTAGAAGATATGGCTAAAGAAACAACTAATATTTTATTTGACTTAATTAACAAAAAGATAACAAACCAACATAAGATTTTTGGAGGGGAGTTAATCATAAGACAATCTAGTGGCAGGTTGGAAGATTAATTATAGAACCACATTAAGTATAAAAATTGAGGGGGATTATAAAATGGCAAAATTATCATTAGAAAATATAAGCAAAATTTATGATGATGGATTTGAAGCTGTAAAAGATTTTAATTTAGAAATAGAAGATAAAGATTTTATAATATTTGTAGGACCATCAGGATGTGGAAAATCAACTACACTTAGAATGATAGCTGGACTTGAAGATATCAGTAGTGGAGTTTTGAAAATAGATGATAAAGTAGTAAATGATGTAGAAGCAAAAGATCGAGATATAGCAATGGTATTCCAAAGTTATGCTCTTTATCCTCATCTTACCGTATATGGTAATATGGCATTTGGACTAAAATTAAAAAAAGTTCCGAAAGAAGAAATAGATAAAAAAGTTAAAAATGCAGCAAGAATATTAGACCTTGAAAAATTATTGGATCGTAAACCTAAAGCATTATCAGGGGGACAAAGACAACGTGTTGCTATGGGAAGAGCAATAGTTAGAGAGCCAAAAGTATTTTTAATGGATGAACCATTATCTAATTTAGATGCTAAACTTAGAGTACAAATGCGTACAGAAATATCTAAATTACATGAGAGATTAGGAGCTACAATGATATATGTTACTCATGATCAAACTGAAGCTATGACACTGGGAAGTAAAATTGTAGTTTTAAAAGATGGTATAGTACAACAAGTGGATACTCCACAAAATTTATATAATCATCCTAAAAATAAGTTTGTGGCAGGATTCATTGGCTCACCACAAATGAATTTTATGGATGCATTTGTTAAATTAAAAGGTGAGAAAGTAATACTTAACATTGAAAATTACGAACTAATACTTCCAGAAGTTAAAGGTAAAGCTTTAGTTAAAGGTGGTTATGTAGGTAAAATTGTGTCTATAGGGATTCGTCCAGAAAATGTACATGATAGTGAAGAAATAGGAGAAGTAAATAGAGGAAGTAAAATAGAATGCATTATAAATGTATATGAGTTGCTTGGTTCAGAAGTATATTTATACTTTAATATTGAACAATTTTCTATTACGGCAAGAGCAGGATCTAATACAACAGCAAGAGTAGGAGATAAAGTTGAATTCATAATCGATATGGAGAAAGTACATATTTTTGATAATGATACAGGTCTTGTTATAACAAATTAATAAAAATGCAAATAAAACTGTTATAATTTCACTATGGCAGTTTTATTTAATTATTTTTAGTATACCTATTATAACTATAGGAACAACGATTACATCTACTTACTATGTGTCTATGAAAATAGCAGATAATGAAGAACCTTATATAATAAGAACATTTATATATTTGCATTAACATGTATATTTCCTATTTTATCGAAATTTGAAAACAATATAAAAAATACTATAATAAATTCAATTCTTATTTCTATTCAGAATTTACCCTATACAATATTGATGGTTATATTAAATATAATGCCCATAATATTAGTGATTATATTTAATAATTCGTGGGGATATGTATTATTTTTTTATGTAGTGGTGGGAATTGCTATTACCTCGTTTATAAATTCGATATTTTTCAATAAAATATTATTTAAATATATAACTGAATAAGATAAGTATAAAGAAGCTATGAGAATAGAGGATAAGACTATTAATCATAGTTTTTTTATTTTTCTAAAAAAAGTTTAAAAAAAGTGTTGACGTATATTTACTAAGATGGTATAGTAATACTTGTCCTCGAGAGAGCGACAAACAACAAGAAAAAATTAAGAAAAACTTCTTAAAAAAACTTGTTGACAAAGTTAAACAGCTTTGGTAAGATAAAGAAGCTGAAACAAGCGAAAAAGAACTTTGAAAATTAAACAGTAGGTTAATATAAACGATTCTTTAAGAATC
>JAVXJG010000054.1:0-7518 GCA_036647935.1 Peptostreptococcaceae bacterium | reverse complement strand
ATCAAATTTTTATACTAAAAAAATATATTAAAACTTATGATATAATAAGTAAGAAAATATAGAAAAAATATAAGGTGGTAAATAGATGAATCGAAGCTTTAAAGACTTTAAATTGGATAAAAATATTCTAAAAGCATTAGATAATTTGGAATATAAAAATCCATCAAAAGTACAATCAGAAGTAATACCAAGTCTTATAAATAAAGATAATGTTATAGTAAAGTCTAAAACAGGTAGTGGGAAAACAGGAAGTTTCGCTATACCAATTTGTCAAAATATAGATATAGATAATACTAATATTCAAGGGATTGTAGTTGTTCCAACAAGAGAGCTTGCTCTTCAAGTTAAAGAAGAAATATCTAATATAGGAAGACTTAAAAAGGTAAGGTGTAGTGCGATATTTGGTAAGCAACCTATAAAAGAACAAATTAGAGAATTAAAACAAAGGGTACACGTTGTAGTGGCTACACCGGGAAGAATTATAGATCACATTGAAAGGCAAACTATAAACTTAGATAATGTAGAATATTTTATTATAGATGAAGCAGATAAGATGTTAAATAAAGGTTTTATAGATGATATGGAAACTATATTTAATGCAGTTTCAAAATCAAGTACAGTTGGATTGTTTTCAGCAACTATAGACAAAAATATAGAGTATGTATCTGAAAAATTCATGTCAAAGCCAAATATTATAGAAGTTGAATATATAGAAGCTATAAATAAAAAGCAAATAGTTGAAAATCGCATAAATGTAGAAGAAAGAGAAAAATATGATAAATTAAAGAAAGTAATATACTCTCAATGTCCAAACTCACTAATGATATTTTGTAATACTAGGGAGAGGGTAATGAGACTTCATAAAAAATTAAAAGAGGACAATTTTTTAGTTGGACAGTTACATGGAGATATGTCACAAGATAAGAGATTATTTATAATAAAAGATTTTAAAAAACATAAGTTTAACATATTAGTAAGCACAGATGTAGCATCTAGAGGGATTCATGTAGATGATATATCTCTAGTAGTAAATTTTGACGTTCCTCACGATAAAGAAAATTATGTTCATAGAATAGGTAGAACTGGAAGAAAAAATAAGTTTGGAAAATCTATAACTATGGTAAGTTCTAATGATGAAAAATACTTAGAGGAAATAGAAGAGTATTTAGAATATGATATTGAAGAATTAGATAAAATCACAGAAGAAGAGGTGAATAGTGGAAGAAATCAGTTTAAAGAAAAATCAAGAAAATTAGTTAAAGATTTTAAAATAAAGTCTTATGATAAAAATATACATAGTGATTTGACTAGAATATATATAAATGCTGGAAAGAAAAAGAAAATAAGGGTAATAGATATAGTTGGGGCATTTAGTAATATAGAAGGGATTACTGGAGAAGATATTGGAGTTATAGATGTTCAGGATTTATGTTCTTATATTGATATACTAAATAATAAGGGTGATATAATTCTGAGAAAGCACAAAGAAATAAGTATAAAGAAAAAAATGGTTAAAGTAAGAAAAGATAATAAAAATTAATATATTGCAGGAGTTTTTTATGCTAGATAAGAAAGATTTTTTGAAAAATTATAAGATAGATGCGGATTATTTAGTCTTAAACGATATAGACTGGAATGAACTTGAAAAAATATATAACGATTTTAATATATATAGAAAAAGCTATGAAACACAAGCTGATTTAATAGCAAATATATTAAGAGGTCATAGCAAAGTTCATTCTGTAAAAACAAGGGTAAAGGACGCTAATCATCTCATAGAAAAAGTAATAAGAAAAACAGTAGATAGAAGAACTAAATATGGAAAGGATTTTAACTTTACGGTCAATAACTATAAAGATGAAATTACAGACTTATTAGGTATAAGAGTAATACATATATTTAAGGAAGATTGGGAAGAGATACACAATTTTATAAGTCATATGTGGAATGTAAATGAAATAGTTGCAAATATAAGGGAAGGTGATAATACTAAGACTTTTGAAGACCTAGGAATACATGTTTGTTCTAGGTTATCCGGATATAGATCTGTACATTATTTAGTTGAATCATATCCAACAACTAAAAAGGTAATAGCTGAAGTTCAAGTAAGAACAATTTTTGAAGAAGGATATGGAGAAATAGACCATCAATTAAGATATTCTCTACATAATATACCAGATCTTTTAGAGCAAAATTTAATGTTACTTAATAGAATAGCTGGAAGTTCTGATGAAATGGCTTCTCTTATAAATTTATTAAGTAAGAGTTTTCACGATATCGAGTCTGAATGTAAAGATAAAATACATAATAAGGATGAAAAGATACTTACTTTAAGAGAAAAAATAAATAAAAGTGAATCTATATTATCTAGTGATAAAGAGTCTTTAGTATGTGAAATTGAGGATATACTAAAAAGCTAAAACTAGCCAAGTTAATATATTGTGGTTAAAAATAGGGTATGGAATAAGTTTTGATTTATTCCATACCCTATTTATTATCCTATATTTTCTAGAGATATTGATTCTTTTATTTCTGATTCAGGTAATTTTTCCATACCAATGCCAGTTGCCGCTAATATTAGAGAAATTATAGGGCAAAGTAGATTGAAAAATGCAAATGGTAAAAATGTAAATGAACCAACTCCAAGTGTTACCGACATATATGCACCACATGTATTCCAAGGAATAAGTGGCGAAGTTATGGTAGCGCTGTCTTCTAAAGCTCGAGATAAGTTTTTAGCTGATAGTCCTTGTTTTTTATATGCATCTCTATACATACTTCCTGGTATTACTATAGCTAAATATTGATCAGCTACAGCAAGATTAGTACCAATACAAGTGAATATTGTAGCAAAAACAAGTCCGAAAGTTCCTTTTGCTACTTTTAATATAGCTGAAGCTATAACTTCTAACATACCAGTTTTTTCTAAAATACCACCAGTAACCAATGCACATAACATTAAAGAGACAGTTCCTAACATACTATCTAATCCACCACGAGTAAGAAGCTGATCCACAAATTCCATACCAGAGTTAGATACATACCCGCCTTTAGCTACTAAAAATACTTCAGCTAAAGGTGCTCCCTGAAATACTAAAGAAACCACACCACCTAGTAATGTACCTATTATTAGTGCTGGTATTGCAGGAACTTTTAATATAACCATTATGATTACACATACAGGAACCAGTAAAAGTAATGGGGATAATGTATTATAGTTACCAAGTAAAGATGTTTGTATTTGAGATATTTGTGTTGTATCTATTTGAGAACCTGCATACTTCATACCTATTATAGCGTATAAAACAAGAGAAATAACTAGTGCAGGGACCGTAGTATATAACATATGCTTTATATGCTCAAATAAAGAAGTTCCAGCCATAGCAGGTGCTAAATTTGTAGTGTCTGATAAAGGTGACATTTTATCTCCAAAGTAGGCACCAGATATGATTGATCCTGCAATTATAGGAGATGGTATACCAAGAGCACTACCGATACCTAGTAAAGCTATACCTATAGTACCAGCTGTTGTCCAAGATGAACCTGTTGATATAGAGACTATTGCGCATATTAAAGTTGTAGCTACTAAAAATATTCCAGGGGATAATATATTAAGACCCCAATATATCATACTAGGAACGACCCCACTAAGAATCCAAGTTCCTATTAACATACCAACTACTAAAAGTATAAGGATAGATGGCATGGTCATGCTTATAGTTGATAATATACCTTCCTCTAATTCTTTCCAAGTAAATCCTAATTTAAATATTGCAACACATCCTGCAAATACACCACCTAGAACTAGTGGAATATGAGCTGATATTTTGTAGTCTTTTAGTACTACCAAGCATGTTATTAGTATCATGACTAAAAATCCTATAGAGATTAGGGCATCAAATAAAGATGCTTGCTTTTTTGTTTTTGTATTCATAAAAATCCTCCCTTAGTTTTCTGACGAATATAATGATGATAAGAAATATGGGAATAAAATAATAATCTAAAAAGGTCTAGGATATGATTCTACCCTAGACCTAAGTATTCAAAATAATTTTTGAATTTAACTTAATCTAAAGATAGCTCTTCACAAATAATTGTGACAGTGTCATATATATTTTACATGACCCCAATGTATAAATTTAAAGCATCACTTATACATTTCGGCACTAATACCTTTCATTTTGTTTCAATGTGCTTAACTCAACAAAACTACTAATTAATAATGCAGCCTCTACCATTAGTTATATTCGATATTTGATTAATATGTATTATAGCATATCAATAGAATATATTAAATATAAAAACATAAAATAGCAAAAATTGGATTATGATGAAAAAATAAGCTGATTAAATAAAACTTTTAAATTGTATATTTTTAGGTTAGAATAGTGAGATAAACCTAATGTTAAAATATAGGAGTGATTAAATTTGAGTAAAAAAAAGTTTTATGCAGTTAGAAAAGGAAAGCAAAATGGAGTATATAATACTTGGGATGAGTGTAAGTCTCAAGTAAATGGGGTATCAGGTGCAGAATATAAGAGTTTTCCTACTATAGAAGAAGCTAATGAATATATAAATGGTGCTATAAATAAAGTATCTACTAATTCTAAAAGTACAGTAGAAGCGTATGTAGATGGAAGTTATGAACATTGTATAAGGGAATATGGTTCGGGCGTAGTAATACTTAAAGATGGTGAAGTTGAAAAGACTTATAGCACAAACGGAAGTCACAAGGATTTAGTTGGAATGAGAAATGTTGCAGGGGAAATTGAAGCATCTAAAATAGCGATGAACCATTGTATAGGAAATGATATTGAAAACTTGATATTATACTTTGACTATGAGGGAATAGAAAAATGGTGTACAGGAGCATGGAAAACCAATAAAGAAGGAACTATAGAATACAAGAAATTTTTTGATGGAATAAAAGATAGATTAAATGTGAAGTTTGTAAAGGTTAAGGCCCACTCAGGAGATAAATATAATGAAGAAGCCGATAGACTAGCAAAAAAGGCTATTGGAATATAAATTCTCAAATTAAAAAAACTCTAGAAATAAAACTTATCTCTAGAGTTTCTGTATATATTATAAGTTAGAATCGCCATAAATTTTAGTTAATTCTTCCTTAGTATTTACAGGATCATTTATACTATCATACATTGATTTGGCAAGTATATTTGCTTGATCATAAGTTGATGTCCAAGAGAACATTCCACCTAAACAATTTTTGAGAACATATTGGCCTTTTATATATATAGAAAGAGGATCATCATAACTCATTGCAAATAAACCATCTTTTATAAGATATGGAACTTTTGCTTTAGAGTCAAAATTATACTCAAATTCATTTTTATTTATAAAGTTTCTTCTAAGTTCATCATAAGATTTAGTTATTGTAGCACCTAATCTTCCGTAAAATGGAAGACCTAATAATATTTTTTCAGAAGGCATTCCAGCCTTTTCTAAATTTTCAATCCATATATCTACACTATATCCAGGTAGGGCAAGGTCTGATTCATATAAATTTGACTGATGCTTCATACCATTTTCGCCAGTTTCTCCAGCAGTAAAATCATAACTCATAAGATTAAAATAAGTTATAATAGGTGCTATTTTATCTATTTCTGCACTTCTATTTATATAAGCTTTATCTCCGGTAGCAGCCACACTTAACCAAACTTCATCTCCTATAACATCTCTTATAGCAGTAAGAAGTAGTGTAAAGTTTTCTCTATCTTCGGGTCTAGATTTAATTCCAGCAGCGCTAACACCAGGATATTCCCAGTCTATATCTATACCATCTAGTTTATATTGATTTATTAATTTGTTAACTTGTCGTGCAAAGCTGTATCTAGTTGTAGGATTTAATGCTGCATTGGAAAATCCATCTGCACCCCATCCACCAATAGCTGCAATTACTTGTAAATCAGGATTTTTTTCTCTAAGTTTTACTAATTGATTTAAATACTTAGGTGTAGGTACAAATAATGTACCATCCGGGTTTATTTCAACAAATGCATAAATTACAGCATCCAAAAGTGTAGGATCTACATTTTTTGGATTTCCAAGTACATATTCCATAACAATAGGGTCTACATCAGGACAATAAGATATATCATATGGCTGATTTTTAACATCATCTATTTGTGGCCTGGAACATTCACTAGAAGACATCTTTTTTGATTTTTTATTAGGTTTAGATGGAATATAGTCTAGAGATTTATTGTTTGATTGATGACTAGAGTCAGGAACAAAGCAAAGGTACCAATCCATACAAGAATATTCTTTATTGCAATTGTTAACTCTTTTCTTCAAATCCTTATAAGTTTTAGGGTAAGGTAATATTACTGGCATACCAGGAAACCAGTTAGCTGGTGTTACGATATTATCTCTATCAGCAGTTTGAAGAGATTCTATAATTCTAAGTATTTCAGGTATATTTCTTCCTGTAGTTTGAGGATAATAGAGTATCGTTCTTAGAATTTGTTTATCATCTATAATAAATACAGAACGGATTGTGGACGTGTTGCTTACTGGTTCTGAAATCATACCATATAGATTAGCTATTTTCATATCTCTATCTTCTATTATAGGAAATGGAATTTCAACCCCTGTAAGTAAAAATATATTATAGACCCAAGCTAAGTGGGAGCTATTACTGTCTATACTAAGTCCAATCAAATCAACATTTCTTTTTTGAAATTCAGGATAGTATTTAGCAAAGCATAAAAATTCAGTTGTACATACTGGTGTAAAATCACCAGGATGTGAAAATAAAACAACCCATTTTCCTTTATAGTCTGATAACTTAATAGGTCCAAAGCTTGTATTTGCAGCAAAATCAGGAGCTTTTGATCCTAAACTTGGAAGACATGGCATATAAATCACCCCTTAATTTAATAAAATATCATTTTGATTTATTGTATTAATAATTTGTTAGGATTGTTACTATGAAAAAGAAGCGCGAAAAATGTAGAACAATTTATTGTATTTTCCAACAAAAAAACGCAATAAAAATTGATATTTTTCTACTAATTTGTTATTATTAATTATATTAGATATGTAAAGATTTGTTAGTATATGGGGTGAAAACGTTGAAAAAAGTATTAAAAATTTTTCTTATGTCAACTGCGATATGTTTTTTGATTACTTTTGCATTAATATTGATAAACTCGATAATGGGTATAATTATTGGATTAGACTATTATTTTACTATAGGATGGACAATGACAGCTCTTATGAGTTTGGGGTTAGTTTTATTTAATTCAAGGAAAATATTCTCAAAGCCGAAGAGAGTAGTTAAAAATAAAGTTAATAGAAGTAAAACAGTAGCTAAAAAACCACAAGTAAGCCAAGCAAGACGAAAGATATCATAACATAAAGACGTATATATTATAATATCAAAAGCACATTAATTTAAGTAAGGTGCTTTTTTTATATACTAAGAGATTATAAAATTTGATGTTGTGGATAAGTAGTATATAATATTAGTATGAATATTATGACAAAATCAAAAAA
>JAVXJG010000053.1:0-8032 GCA_036647935.1 Peptostreptococcaceae bacterium | reverse complement strand
AAAGTATAGCGAGTAAGATTGGTATAGAGAAAACAACAGTGCTATTTGAAGAATTTGGAGGGGGAATGGTGTATTTTCCATCAAAGAAGATGATATATAGGGAGGCTCGTAATAGGGAGATTGTGGCTAGGTTTAATGGGGCCAATATTAATGATCTTTCTAATATGTACAACCTATCCAACATCCATATTAGAGCTATTATACGTGAAAGTATGAAGCGTAAATAAATGAGATGGTTACATAATCTATGGTGTTAGATTTGTAGCCATTTTTTTTATTTATCTATAATGTTTAAATAAAGACTAAAAATAAGAGGTGTTTATATGAAAAAATCTACCTAGGCAGAGAAATCTGTCTTTTATTTTTGTCTAAAAAGAAGGGATGCTATCTTTCTTAGTATTTAAAAAGTATTTAATAGTATTTAATAGTATTTAATAGTATTTAGACATGCCCCAACCCCTTGCAAATATTAGGCTTAACAAGTTTTAAAGCGACATATTAGGGATTTACTTAGTGTACTTTTGAAGTAAAAGCGACAACTTAAAATAATTTGACTCAATAAAAAAGATTTGATAGTATTTGGGTATGAATTAAATAATATAAGGGGAGAGAATATGAATCTTATAGAAGAAATAGAGAATAATCGTGTACTTATGAAAAATAATATGCTAGTAAAGGCTAGATATAGCTTAAGCTTAGTTGAAAATAGAATATTTTTATTCATGCTATATAACCTTCAAAAGAAATCAGATGGCATACTAACTTGCTCAATTAGCCACTCTGAGTTTAGAGATATAGTTAAATTTAAAGAAAAAAACACAGTAAAAGGGATTTTAGAAATTTTAGAAGAGTTAAGAAGGAAGCCTATATATTTTAGAGAAGAAAAGATAAACAAAAAAGGCAATGTCTGGGGAGCTTATGGATTTATAAATGGATATGAGTACGACGACGAATTAGGGACTTTTTATATAGAAGCATCTGAAAAGATTCATAATATGCTAAAAGAATATTTGAAAATGGGATATACTCCTATCAACGTTCAAATTTGGCTATCGCTTAATAACTCATACTCACAACGTTTTTATGATTTACTGAGGCTTTGGAGTGGAACAAAAGAAGTTATAAATTATAAGATAGAAGAGATTAAGGAACTCTTAATGTTAGATGATAAATATAGCAAGTATAATGATTTTAAAAAAAGAGTAGTACTTCCAGCAATAACTGAACTTAATGAAACTGGGTACTTCGATATATATATTAAAGAAAATAAGATTGGACGAAAAGTTGATTCTATTGATTTTTACGTTAAAGATTTAGACAAGAGAAAGTATTTTACTAAAGAGGTTGCTATTACTAAAAATACAAAAAAAGCTACTGAGTTAGAAGTAAAATCTACATATATGCAGTCTCTAAAATGTGATATTGCAACAGATTTTGAAGATACTGTTGTTGAAAGTGAGTTTTATATTCCTAATAAAAAGCTTTTTACGCCTAAGACTTTAGAAGCTTTTAAAGATGATTTTAAGGGATATAATTTTAGCGAAGGCAGTTTAAAGAAGTTTTTACAGGAGTCAATTACAGCTACATTAGATAAGGATGATGAAGATAAGATTAAGGTCAGGTCATATAAGTATTTTAAGGCCACATTGACCAATAAGATTAAGGATGCTCGTGAAACACCTAAGATGTCCACTAAGGGCGTTAAAACAAGATATCACAATATAAATCAGACATTTACAAAGTACACACCAGAGGAGCTTGAAAGAATATTATTAGCAAATCAAAAGGATAAGTTTTAAAAACAGTGCATTTATATCTTTTTTTCCCATAAAGTGCCTCCTTAATTCTATAATTAAATTATACATAGATTTTAGCTGGATGTGGGTTGATCTAGGTGGATTTGTTGATAAATATGTTAATAAGTGGGGGGGAATTTTATGGGGAGATTGGTTATTGATTTAGGACATGGGGCAAGTGACCCGGGTGCTGTTGGGCAAAATGGGACACATGAATCAAATGTGGTTTTGGCTATAGGAAAAGAATTGAATGAATCATTGAAAGGTTATGATCTAGAAGTGAAGTTTACAAGGTTATCTGATAAGTACCTTTCTTTGGGGGAAAGAGTTAAGATAGCAAATGATTTTAAGGCAGATTATTTTTTATCTATTCATATTAATTCAGCTTCTGATAAGAGTGTTAGAGGGGCTGAGATATGGCTATATGACAATGTAAATAGCAGGATGAATGATTTTTCTAAGGGGTTATGTGAGGATATTTCTAAGATTTTTAATATTAGAAATAGGGGAGTTAAGCTTAGCAAGGAGTTTACTGTGCTTAGAGATACTAGGATGCCAGCCTGTTTAGTGGAGATTGATTTTATTTCTAATAAGGATGCAGAAAAGGATTTAAAAGTTAGTGGCAATATTAAAGCGGTAGCTGCAGCAATTAAAGATAATTTAATAGATTTATTTGGACTTAAAAAGCCTGATAATGATATTTTATATAAGGTTTGTGTCGGAGCTTATAGGGATAAAAATAATGCTTTGAATCAAGTTAAGATCGCTAGAGATAAGGGATTTAAAGATGCATATATAATATAAAATTTTATGGATAAAGTTAGAATTTATGGATGGACTAAATATTTATCTTACTAAATTTAAGTTACAAGTATAAAAATGTAATAAAAGGTTACAAATAATAAGAACTAATTGAAAAAAATGTTCATATAATGTAATATATTATTACGAGTAAGATTTGGAGGTTTTTTAAATGATAACGAAAGAACTTATAGGAGATAGAATAAAGCAATATAGAGAAGTAAAAGAAATAACACAGCAAGATATGGTTGATGCACTAAAAAATAAAGATTGTGCTATGAGCAGAGAAACACTAAGTAAGATAGAGAATGGTAATAGAAGTGTATCAGCAGTTGAGTTAAGTAAAATATGTGATGTTCTTGATGTAAAGATAGAAGATATATTAGAAGATGATAATGATGATGATCTAGTTACACTGTTTAGAAAAAAGAAAAATGTAACTGAAGAAACTTTAGCTGAGATAGAAGAGGTTCAAAATATTATAATTAGTTTTATGAATCAAAAGAATATAGTTAAAAAAGGTAATTTTAAAAAAAGTGCGCCTTTGTGGAAGGAGTAGTTGTTAGATGAAGTTAACTAAAGAAAGATTAAAATTGCCATCAGAGGATTTAAGACTAGAAATAAAAGAGATTGCAGATGCAGTTAGATATAGATTTATAAAAAAGGGAATCATAGATATCTTTGATGTATTAGAAAATGAAGCCTTTTTTATAAGAAAGCCATTAGAAAGTATGGAAGTTTCAGGGTTTTCAACTTATTTTGATGGAAAGTTCATAGTAATGTTAAATAGTAGCTATACATTAGGTCATGAAAGATACACAGGCGGACATGAGTTATATCATATAGTATGTAATGATAGTATATTAAAAAAAGATAAATTAATTGAAGATAGTAAATATCAAGATGAAGATAGAAGAGCAGATATTTTTGCAGCAGAGTTTTTAATGCCAGAAGATTATATCAAAGAACTATTTTATAAGTTAGTAGACATTGAGCCTAATAAAATAGAACCAAGACATATAGTAAGGCTAAATAATGAGTTAAAAGTAAGTTATAAAGCGATGCTTAAGAGATTAGTACAATTAGATTTATGTAGTATAGATCTATATGAGCATTTAGCTTCTTATGGTACTAATGAGAAGAGTTTAGAATTACAGGAAATAACTAAAAAAGAAGGCTACGATATTTCGTTAATAATGCCATCAAAGAAATCATATGTATCTAAGGAATATATAGAAATATCAAGAAAAAATTATGAAGAGAATAAAATATCATATACAAAAATTACAGAGTTATTAGAGTGCGCACAAAGAAATCCTAAAGATTACGGGTATGATCCTGATAATAAAGAAGAGGATGACTTAGTATAGATGGAAAAACATAAGATTGCAATTTCAGATACCGATATATTAATAAATCTAGCTAAAATAGACAGATTAGATTTATTAGATTTGTTATTCGAGGAAATTATAATACCGCACTATGTATATGATAAAGAGCTGTCTAAAAAAGCTGGAAAGCTATTTGGAAAGATAAATTTTAAAATAAATGATGATAATAGTATATTCAAGGTAGTTGATAGAAAAAAGGATTTTGTAATTAATAAATTAGCTGAGCCAATAATAAGAGAAAAATATAATTATATTGGTAAAGGTGAAAGCGAATGTGCAGGTTATGCAGCAGCTATAGGAACTAGTATTATAGTATCAGATAATACATCGGATTTTGAGTGGTTAGATGATGAATATATAATGTTAACTCATAATAATATATTAGCTATATGTGTTAATGGTAATTTGCTTAAAAATGAAGAAGCTGAAAGTATATATACTAGTATAAATGGTACTTTAAGTTATCCATCAAGTTTAAATTTCAAACAAGTATACTCTAAGTCTATTAGTAGATTTAAGAGAAAAGGTTGGTCTGATATCTTAGGAATAAAGTAAGTTTAAAGTTCTCTATTTTATAGGGAGCTTTTTTAAAATATAAAGAGATGACAAGTGTCATCAGTATTGAATAGAGTTAAAAAATGAGTAATGATATATTATATTTTATTTAAAATATTATGCTATAATTTATTGATGACACTTGTCATCAATCTGATATGAGAGGTGATTATCATAGATAAAGTTCAGTATATATTACAGCTTCAAAGTGAAGGTAAAACAAGGCATGAGATAAAAGATATTGTAGGATATAAGTTATTAGATAGCATGACTAAGTATATGAAAAAGAATGGATATAAAGTTGAAAATAATATCTATGTAATAAGAGATGACAGTTGTCATCAAAATGAAAATGTTGAAATTTCAACTGTCTCAAGAAATGATGACAGTGGTATGACAAGTAATAATGTGTTTAATATAAAGCAAGATATGATAGATATTGTAGAGCATAAGGATGAAATTTTTGATATGCTTAATTGGTTTAAAACTCGTGATGACAATAGTATGACAGAAGTCATTGAGGTTATAAATGAAGGTATTAAAATTGATTTACCAGAAAGTGAAACAACTAGGACTACGATAAGAATAAATAAAGTTATATGGGAAGACTTTGATGTATTCTGTAATGAAAATAAGGAGTTTAATAAGCAGGATCTTATGGCTCAAGCATTAAAAGATTTTATGAGAAATAATGAAAAAAGATAAATATATAATAATTAAACACCAAATAGAAGCTTAACTAAATGGAAGCAAATATGCATATTGATAAATTAAAGGTGGAGATTGTAAATTTAATAGCTTCAAAGCGAGAAGGAGACTATTGGGACTTTAAACAAAAACATCATAGGCCAACTTGTGTTTTTTCCGAAAAAAGTAGTCATAGGAACTTTTGAAGGTCTAAGTTATCATAAAATAAATTAGACTTAGGTCTAAAAATAGAAATTTTAGGAGTTTTTAGACCATAATATTATGGTTTTTATGTAGGTCTAAGATATTAAGACTTTATTGACCTTTTGAAATAACTATAATTTAAAGTTTCTAAATGTATTGGTATAACTTAGGTTAAGGCACTTGTGACGCAAAAATTCGGAAAAAACACAAGTTGGCCTATCTTCGGTATACCACTTTTTAGTATCAAAAAAGCACCTAGTTTTTATACTAAATGCTTTTAAATATCATATTATTGAATATGTTTCTAACGAACCATTGTTATCTATCTTTATATCAATTTTATCTATAGTATCTAAATTTTTATTTATATTGTAAATCAATCTAGTTATACATATATCATACTTTTTAATATTATATTGTAATAATATAGATTTTTCAAATGCATTTTTTTTACCTTCAAGCTCTTTTGATTTGAAAAAATATATATTATGACTAGAATCAAGCTCTGCTGAAAAGTTATTTATTTTCAACTCTTGAATATAGTATTTCGTACCAATCTCTTCAATATTATCATTTTCATCAAAGTAAAATAAAATATCCGATTCTATATCCATTACAATACTATTGTTTATTTCTTCTATTCCTAATATTTTTATATCTTTAATATCTTTATTGATTACTTTATCTAATTTAAATAAACCTATTGTTATTAATGATTCAAGTTTAAAATCAATATTTTCATTAATATCAATTATAATTGATGAATTTTTACTTTGAACTAAATTTTCATTTTTAGTAGAATAAATCTCAATAGCATTAAATTCATTGAATATATTATATTTTATAATAGATTCAATTATTTCTAAAAATTTATCATATGATAATTTTAATATATCGTATGTTATCTCGTAAACAAAATCATTTTTAAATAAAGTTCTCATATTTATATTAAATGACTTTAGTTCTTTAATAATTATTAATTTATCATTGTTTTTTGATTTTGAGTATATTCCTACAAAGTTACCTATTTCTTTATTTAGTTCAATAGGATGCTCTGATGATATGTAGTATTTTATATTATTCACCATAATTAATATCCACTAAACCAACTTGTTACAGTTCTATGAGTTTCTTTAGGCAAATGTATTAAATTAGAAAAACTATTATCGCCACCATACGCTAAAGGCTTTATATGGTGTACATCATACAATGTTGAGTTTAAAGTTACCCCATATTTACTTTTGTAATCATTGTAGTATTTAGTATTTAAATTACTAGGTCTATTATGTATTGCATTTTTTACATAATCAGCTCTTGGTTTGCTTAGTGTTTTTGCAGGATTATATGAATTTGATCCATCTGGCTTTAATTGTGAAGTAAGTTTAACCTTATAGTATCCTGTTTTTGCAGCTACTGAGTGTTTATAGTTTTTTACTGTATTAACATTTCCAAAATCAGTTAAAGAACCATAATTAGAGTATGTTCCATTTTCAGTGTCAGCTCTTAATATCTGTACTTTTAATTTTAGTGGAGGCTTAGATATTACAGATGTTGGTATATCTACGTTAAAATTCCATACATGTTTTTTATTTGTGGAATCATAGCTCATACTTATTTTAACTAATACATATTCAACACCTAATATATTCCTGGTTTCTTCATCATCTAGTTTTACCTCTAAAACATGTTCATCCTCTTGATTTAAATCCTCAATAGTTAATTCATTTAAACTACATTCTGTAATGTTTTCAAAGTTATCACTCGCAAATATACTAGATATATTCAAAGATATAATCATAAATGCCATTGCAATACTAAATATAATTTTTGATAATTTAGCCTGTTTTTTCATTTGACTCACTCCTTAATTTTACATTTTTATATAATATACCATAATTATACTGTAATAAATTGTAAAATTGTGTCAGTTTAAAAATATTATAATTGGAGTAGTTGCTATTATACTAATAATTTTTTTATAGAAAGTACGATGTGTTCTAAGAAAAAAATAGGAATTATAATTCCATTGATTTCATCACTTGCTATATTTTTTGTTATAGATAAAATAATACTGTTTATGGGAGACTCTGTAGGTGGATATTTAAAATACTATACAATCGCATATATTTTAGGCTGTATACTTGAGAGGTTAATTTCAAAATTAATAACTAAAATTAAATAAAGTCTACAAATATCTATATTGTAGAATAGACCTATATAAATTCTTGTAAATCGATATAAAAAAGATAGCAGGTGCAAAGCTATATGGAACTAAAGAAAAAGATTATAAGCATTATAGTTATTCCATTTATTGTTGGACTAGCTGTAAATTTTGTTTATGATCAAGTAAAAAGCCACTCTTCTAGTGCAAATAGAAAAAGTGGCTACGAATTTGAATTCAATTTTGAAATCAAGTTTAAAACTCTGAAATAATATTTTCTAATGAAACCACTACTCTACTACCACATAGATTATGGTTTCTTTTTTTGTATTTTATGTTTATATTATATCACAAATTACATAATTTATTTCAAGAAAAAATATTAAAGATAGTGTCAAGTTTTTGTGGGCAAAATCTAAACCTTTTATTTTTACCAC
>JAVXJG010000052.1:0-8751 GCA_036647935.1 Peptostreptococcaceae bacterium | reverse complement strand
GAGGTTGTTGCAAGCTGAGTCCTATATTTATTGTGGCTCAGCTTTATTTAATTAATATAAGTATAAAGTGATGAACAAATAAGGATATTAAAAGTTAGTATAATTAGTAGATATATGATATTACAATGTGCTACAATTTAAGAGTAAACGTTACTTTAAAAGGAGGGTAAAAAGTGAGATTTTGTCTAACTTTAAAATTAAAAGAATGTAATCTACCGTTAGATTATAGAAGGATAATGTTAAGTTACATAAAAAATGCTATATCAAAATGCAATGGTGGAAAATACTATCAAAAATACTTTAAAGATACTATACAAAAAGATTATTCTTTCTCGGTAGTATTACAAAAACCAACATTCACAATGGATAAAATAAAACTTAATAGCAATGAAATAAAGATATTATTTTCAACAGAGGACAAATCTAAAACTGGGTTGATACTATTTAGTGCATTCATAGCTCAAAAGGGCAATACATACCCATTACCAAACAATAATTCAATGGTATTAATACATATAGAAAGTCAGAAAGAAGAATATATATTAAACTCTAAAGCGATATTTAAAACGACTACAGGTAGTGGACTATGTGTGAGAGATCATGAAAAAGAAACTAATAGAGATAATTACTACATATTTAGTGATGATAAGTTTAGAGAAAAACTTCAGGTGGTACTAACTAACCAAGCCATACAAGCAGGATTTAGTAAAGAAGAAGCATTAGATATAAAAGTAAATCCTATACAATGTAGAAAAGTAGTAGTAAAGCATTATGGTATATATATTGATACTACTGTAGGTATGCTTGAAATACAAGGGAAGAGTAGCATATTACAGCACTTATACAATGCAGGGATAGGTAGTCGTAAATCAGGAGGGTTTGGAATGATTGATTTAGTAACTCAAGATTTAGTGTAGGAAAGGAGGTAGTATATGAAAACAAAGATAAAAGATAGTAAATATGACACTAAAATAGAAGCATCTGATTGGAGATTTTCAGCTGCTATACTTGGACTTATGCAGTATTTGAGTCATCATAATTTTGATTTTGAAGTTGATGATGAATACTTGCTATATAATAGCCAAGATATAGACGAAGAAAAATATTTACAGTTTATTGAATATAAGTATAGTGGGGAGTTACATCATACAGTTGTAGAAAGTATACTTTCTAGTGATGATATAAGTGATGGACAAGTTAAAATAGTTAATGAAAAACTAATAGCAAATACAATTATGAAGAAACATTTTAATAAAATTAAATTTGATGGTAGCAATAAAGAACAAATCTTAAATATAATAAGCAAAAACAGAAGTGAAATTGCTAAAGAAACTTTTGGTAAAAAAAGTAACTTATATGCGAATTATATAAGTGTAAATATGAAAGCTCCTATTGAATTATTTAAAGAAGAACAAAACTATTGTAGATTAGTTGGATATAGCTGTTCAGATGAAAATAGAAAAAGTAATTCTATTGGATATAATTTTGTTAAAAATAACTATGTATCATCTGATATATTGGAGTTTGACTTTATACCACTAGCATTTACAGGAGATAGAGAAGCTTTCTTTATTAATGATAATTTCACATTACAAAGGCTTAAAAATACAAATTACATATTAGCAAAGAAAGTTGAATTAGACCAAGGTACAGAGAGTAAAAATATAGATGCTAGACAATCATTATTTAAAGGAATTATAGAGTCTGCAGATTTTATAGACTACGATGTAGAAGTAATATTTAAGGATAAAGAGAAAGAATACTTTGAAACTCTATATTTTAGAAAAGATGTAATCAACATATTAAAAGAATTAAAAAATAGTAACTTTAATTATAAGTCAATCTGCTTTTCATATAAAATTAATGAAAAGTATTATATAAATATACAAAAGGAAGTAACCAATAGTATATTAAATAATATAGTTTTAGATGAGATAATAGAATTGATTCTAAAAGATAAGGAAAAAAAGGATAGAAGATTGAAAAATAATAGCTATTTAGTAAATCAATTAATAAACATAAATGTGTTAATAAGGGGTGATAAAGAAATGAAAGATAGATTAAAAGGGTCATTTGCTTGTGCAAAACAAGTTGCAGAGATACTTCCTTCAAATAAGATAGATAGCTACAGACAAAAATTAACAAGTTCAATAATATTTAAAGATTATGATAGAGTATGTCAAATATTATTACAACTATCAAATTACTCAAATATAGAATTTGGATTTGTATATGATTTATATGAAAACTTTGAAGATAACAAAGACCTTGCATACACATTTATAAATGCATTATCAAAAAATAAAGATAAGAAAGCTGATGAAAATAATTAATATAGGGGTGTAATTATGAAAAATATAAAAGCTTTAACATTAACAGTAGTAGCAAATATGACTTCTAATTATTCAGAAGGACTTGGGAATATAGCGAGTGTGCAAAAGGTATTCAAAAATAGAAAAGTATACACAATAAGAAGTAGAGAAAGCTTAAAAAATGCAATAATGGTACAAAGTGGAATGTATGGTGATTTACAGACCGAGGTAGATGGTGCAACTCAAAAACTAGCTAATGAAGAATTAAATGCATCTAACTGTAGAGCACTTGAAGGTGGATACATGAGCACAAAGGGAACTACGAATATAAGAAAGAGTTCTTTTTACTTAACAGATGCCATATCTTGTGAGAACTTTGTAAATGAAAATAGATTCCATAATAATTTATACCTAGCTACAAATCAAGCTAAAATGAAAAATATAAATATACAAGAAAAAGCAAAAGAATCAGGGCTTATGCCTTATCAATATGAGTATGACAAATCTTTAAAAATATACAGTATAACGATAGACTTAGATATGATAGGAAAAGATGAAAACTTTGCACAAGAAAAAGGATATAAAGAAGCTGATAATAATGAAAAGGCTGATAGAGTAAATTCTATAATAGATGCTATAGAGTCTTTAAGCCTTACAGTAAAAGGAAACCTAGATAATGCAGAGCCAGTATTTATAGTGGGTGGTTTAAGTGATAGAAAAACACATTACTTTGAAAATGTAGTAAAAGTAGAAGAAGAAAAATTAATATTATCAGATGATTTAAAAGATAAAATATCTAAGGGATATAAAGTAGGATTGTTAGAAGGAAGAACATTACAAAATGAAAGTGAGATAAAAGAAAAGCTACAGCCAATAAGTATAACAAAGTTCTTTGACGAATTAAAAACAGATGTAAACACTTACTTTGGTGTATAAAATATATAACAGAAAGTAGGTAAATACATGGAAGCTTTAAGAATTGTACTTACACAAAGTAGTGCTAATTATAAAAAAGAAGAAACAATAGATAATAAAATGACTTATCCACTTCCACCTATGTCAACTGTAATAGGGGCTATACATAGTGCTTGTAATTATAGAGAATATCATCCAATGGATATAAGCATACAAGGTAAGTTTGAGTCTATGCATAAAGAACCATATACAAACTATTGCTTTTTAAACTCAACTATGGATGATAGAGGAATATTAATAAAAATGAAAAATGAAGATTTATTATCCAATGCTTTTGATAGAGTAGCAAGTGCTAAAAAATCACAAGGAAATAGCTTTAGAAAAGGAATAACTATTCAAGTATATAATGAAAAATTAATGCAAGAATATAGAACTTTAAAAGATTTAAATGATAAAATAAAAGTTTTTAAAGACACTAGAATAAAAAAGGTAGAATCACTTATAAAAAAGAGAAAAAAGAGCTTAGCAGATAAGAAAAAGAAACTAGATAAAAAATCATATGAGTTTAAATTAGTAGCTCAAAGAGAAAAAGAAATAAAGCAATATGAAAATGTGATAAAAGATAGATTAAAAGAATATGAAGTAGAAAACTATTCTAAGCCAGTAGCTAAATATAGATCATTAACAACTTCACTAAAATTTTATGAAATATTAAATAATATAGAATTAGTAATACATATAAAAAGTGATAAAGATACACTAGAAGATATATTAGATAATATATATAGCTTAAAATCTATAGGTAGAAGTGAAGATTTTGTAGAAGTTATAGATGCTAAAATAGTGAACTTAGAAGAAAGCGATGAGTGTGATATAGTAAGTAATTATTCAGCCTATCTAAATTATGAAGATGCAGTTAATGAGAAAATTTATACTAAATCTGATTCTGGACGAGCTATTAATGGAACTAAATATTATTTAAATAAAAACTACGAAATAAAAGATAATAAAAGGATCTTTAACAAGAAAAAAGTATTGTATGCATCACAGTACTTTATAGAAGAAACAAGTAAAAATATATTTATAGATAGAGATAATGGTAAAGAGTATATTGTTAATTTTATATAATCAAGAGCAGTAGGATAAAACCTACTGCTTTATAATTAGGAGAAATATAATGAGTATGAATAGGAAGTTTGATATATTAACTAAAAGTATACTAGAGCTTATAGAAACTAAATTAGCAAAGCCAGATAAAACAATAAAACAACATACAATAGAATTATTAGAAGTATTAGAATTACTTTTACAATTAGGGTATATAGAAGATGAAAAAATATATAAATTAGTAGAAAAAGCTTGTATATATCATGACTTGGGTAAATTAAATGAAGAATTTCAAAGAAGGGTAAAGAAAAAAAAGATAAGATTTAATGAAAGTAAAGAAGTTGCGCATAATGTATTGTCTTTATATTTTATAGATGATAAAGTTTTTGATAATACTGAAGACTACTTAAAGGTAGCTCATAGCGTTATTAATCACCACGATTATTGTAATACTCTTGAGACTATTAATAATAAAGAAGAAATTATAAAAAATCTAGTCGAACCATTTGAAATATGTAAAGTAAAAAGATCGACTAGAAATAAATTAGCAAGTGTTGTAGAGGATAATGAAAGTATAAAAATAAAAGGGTACTTACATAAATGCGACTACAATGCTAGTTCAGGCAATGTAGCTGAATACCCTAATGACTTTTTAAATAAATCACTAGAAGAATTAATGAAAAGATGGCAAGAAGATAATAAAGATTCAAACTGGAATGAACTTCAAAAGTTTTGCATGGAAAATAAAGACGAAAATATTATGGCAATAGCTCAAACTGGTATGGGGAAAACAGAGGCAGGTCTACTTTGGATAGGTAATACAAAAGGATTTTTCGTATTACCACTAAGAACAGCAATAAATGCTATTTATAATAGAGTAAGAAAAGATATATTAAAAAACAAAGACATAAATACTAGAGTAGCAATACTTCACTCCAGTTCACTAGAATATTACATAAATACACTCAACAAAGATACAGACGAAAAAGAAGAAATAGATCTTATAAACTATCAAGACCTAGGTAAACAACTATCAATTCCTTTAAATATATCTACAATGGATCAATTATTTGACTTTGTATATAAATATCAAGGATATGAGCTAAAACTTACTACCCTATCTTATTCAAAAATAGTAATAGATGAAATACAAATGTATGGACCAGACCTATTAGCATATCTAATATGTGGGTTAGAAAAGATAGTAGAACTAGGAGGTAAAATAGCAATACTTACAGCAACGCTACCTCCATTTGTAAAAGATTTATTACAAAAGAATATATCATTTAAATATAACCCAGATGGATTTACAAATGATATGAAAAGGCATAATTTGAAAATATTAGATGAAAGAATAAACTCAAATGATATATATGAGAAATATGAGGAAAATAAAAGTTTAGATAGAGGAAATAAGATATTAGTGGTATGCAATACAATTAAAGAAGCACAGAAACTATATAAAGAGCTTAAAGAATTATTGAAAAATGATAAGGGTAATATTCATATACTACACAGTAAGTTTATTAGAAAAGAACGATTAGAAAAAGAAGAACAAATCATAGAATTTGGAAAAACATATGATAAAAATAAAAATATAGACAAGCAAGACGGAATATGGATATCTACATCAATAGTAGAAGCTAGCTTAGATATAGATTTTGATTATTTATTTACAGAACTACAAGACCTAAATTCATTATTCCAAAGGTTAGGTAGATGTAATAGAAAAGGAAAAAAAGATAGCGGTGATTATAATTGTTATATATACACAGATATAGATAATGCTAATTTAATAAATGGGGATAAAGGATTTATAGATAAAAAATTATTTGAGTTATCAAAAGAAGCTATAACATCCCATGATGGTCAAATATCAGAGAAAGAAAAGATAAACTTAATAGATAAATACTTAACAACAGAAAAATTAAAAGACAGTGACTATATGAGAAAATATAGAGAAATATATGACTTTATAAAAAATATACAACCATATAAATTTAAACCAGATGAGATAGACTTGAGAAATATACTTTCAAATGAAATTATACCAAGCAAAGTATATATGGATTATTTAAAAGATATAAAGGATTTAGAATTTAAATTAAAAGATAAAAGCATAAGTAAAGAAGAGAGAATAAAATTAAAAGACAAAATAAAAAAATATACAGTATCAGTACATCCAAATGATGTAAGAAGTTATGAAAGAGCACTTAGAAATAGGCAAGCAACTACATACAGTAAAGTTAGTTTAAGTAAATATGAGCATATAAAAGTAATTGAATGTATATATGATGAAACTGGATATAAAAGAATGAAATTTGATAATCCTGTAAGAGATTCTAATATCCTTTAAAAAGTATTTAAATAAAAATAGATTATTTCCAAAGGGGTAGATGAAATTTGAAAAAAGATGTAACAGGAGTAATGATATATTACTATGAAGTATGCAAAAGGAAATTATGGTATTTCTATAATGAAATACAAATGGAAGATGGGAATGAAAATGTAGCTATTGGAAAAGTACTAGATGAAGAAACTTATAAAAGAGATAAAAAACATATAAACATAGATAACATTATAAATATAGATTTTATACGTTCAAAAGGTGTAATACATGAAGTTAAAAAGAGTAATAAAATAGAAGATGCAAGTATTCTTCAAGTGAAATATTATTTATATTTTCTAAAGAAAAGAGGAGTAGAAAATATAAAAGGAAAGATAGATTATCCTTTATTGAAACAAACAGTAGATATAGACTTAACTGAAGAGGATATATTAAATATAGAAAAAATACTTGCAGATATAGAAGTTATAGTAAAGGGAAATTATCCACCTATATTAGATAAAAAGAGAATATGTAAATCTTGTGCGTACTATGATTTATGTTTTATTTAAAATTATATTAAGAAGAGGGTAGCTTATGAAGAGGAGTTTTTATATTTATAATAATGGAGAACTTAAGAGAAAAGATAACTCAATGGCATTTATAGATGAGTTTGGAGAAAAGAGATACATACCAATAGAAACTGTAAATGACATATATGTTATGTCTGAGATGGAACTTAATACTAATTTGATAAATTATTTATCACAGTATGGCATAATAGTACATTTTTTTAATTATTATAGTTTTTATACCGGTAGCTTTCAGCCAAGAGAAAAGTTAGTATCTGGTAATTTATTAGTAAATCAAGTTTCAAGTTATACGGATTTAGATAAGAGGTTAGAGATAGCAAAAAAATTTGTAGATGGAGCGAGTTATAATATATATAGAAATTTACGTTACTACAATGGAAGAGGTAAAGATTTACAGGTATATATGGATAAAATAGAGGGTTTAAGAAAAAGTATATATAAAAGTAAAAGCATCCAAGAATTAATGGGATATGAAGGTAATATAAGAAAGGTATATTATGAATCATGGAATATAATAATAGATCAAGATATAGATTTTAAAAAGCGTGTGAAAAATCCCCCTGATAATATGATAAATACTTTGATATCATTTGTTAATACATTAGTGTATACAAAGATATTAGGTGCAATATATCATACTCAATTAAATCCAACGATAAGTTATTTACATGAACCAGGAGTGAGAAGGTTTTCCCTTAGCTTAGATATAGCAGAAATATTTAAACCAATAGTAGCAGATAGATTAATATTTTCATTATTAAATAAAAAACAAATAACGGCCAAAAGTTTCACAAAAGAATTGAATTATTTACATCTTACTAAGGAGGCATCTAAAATTATTGTGGGCGAGCTAGACCAGAAGTTACAGACTACTATTAAACATAAAGAGTTAGGGAGAAGTGTATCTTATGAATATTTAATGAGGTTAGAGTGTTATAAGTTGATAAAACATGTTCTAGGCGAAAAAGAATATGATCCATTTAAAATATGGTGGTAAGTTGGAGGAGATTTTATGTATATTATTTTAGTTTATGATATAAAAACTGATGAAGGTGGTCAGAGGGTATTGAGTAAAGTTTTTAAAACTTGCAAAAAATATTTATCGCATATACAAAATTCAGTATTTGAGGGAGAGTTATCTAGTTCACAATTAGTTAAATTAGAGTATGAGTTAAAGGGAATAATAAGACCAAGTATAGATTCTATAATTACATTTAAAAGTAGAAGTGATAGATGGTTAGAAAAAGATATGTGGGGAATAAAAGAGGATAAAACTAGTAATTTTATTTGATTGTCGACCATAGATAGTGTTAAAATATAGGGGGATAGACAATGATAGTTATTTAAGTTGTTATAGAGATAAACTGAAAAATATTTGGTTGAAAAAATGAAATAATAAGTAGATTATTCTGAGGTAGACAAAAACTATAATTGGAAGATAGTAAAATAGGGGATAAAAGATATTCGGATAAAAGTAGAACCATATTGGAATGTAAAT
>JAVXJG010000051.1:0-9048 GCA_036647935.1 Peptostreptococcaceae bacterium | reverse complement strand
TTTGTGAAAATTAATTTACTTTATTTGGAAATATAATTTAACTAGCACAATAGATAATATTATATTAAAAAAATAGGATAAATTGAAAAAAAAGGTAGAAAATGTTATAATTACTAAATACTATAAAAGTATAAAGGAGAAAGAATATGTTAGAATCAACCGTAGCATATATAATCATAAGAAGTTTACCGGAAAGTGTTATAGTGATATTAGCAGGGTTTATATTATTAGATATAAAGATAGATCTAAAGACAATATTAAAAAATGGTATAATATTTGGAGGAATAGTAACATTGGTAAGAACATTACCAATTTCATTTGGGATACACACTGTACTTTCAATGATGATATGTGGATTTATGTTAGCTAAGATTTCAAAATCACCGCTGATTCAGCCGATAATAGCAACATGTTCAATACTTGTAGCATTAGCTTTAAGTGAGGGTATATATGTTCCTATGGCTACCATTTTGTTCAATAAAACGACAGATGAGCTACTTACGCAAAGTATAGAAACTGCATTTATAAGTATACCATCTTTATTAATATTTATAGGAATTATAATCTTAATGAAGATTATATTCAGTAAATTTAAAAATAAGGATAGTGTATGTTAGATTAGGAGGAGTCTACATTGGGTTTAGAGCAAATTTCATTAAATATAGCTAATAAATTAGGTGAAAATTTAGATAAATCACAAGAAGAAATAGCTATTTTAAATTATGGATTATTTATTATACTTCATACTAGTATGGTTATAGTAGTCACATTGATAGTTGGAATAATTATACATTCAGTAAAAGAAATTATGATAATAATGTTTTCTTCAGCCATGTTGAAAAGGTATTCTGGAGGAATTCATGCAGGAACTCCTATGAGGTGTATGTTTTTAGGCGTTACTATGTCTACTGTACTCGCGCTATTATGCAAAGTTTTTGTATTAAAACTTAATAATATATATTTATTGATGCTTTTATTCATAGGGATAATGATTTCATATTCTATAATATACAAAAGATGTCCTGTAGGAACTAATAAAAATCCATTAAAAAAAGAGAGTAAGAGAAAGCTTTTGAGAAAAAAATCTTTTAACCTTTTAAATATTTATTCTATAGTTATAATTATGTTATTTTCTATAGTTATAATGAACAATAGTATTATTGCAAAATCAATTAGTATATCAATGCTATTTGGAACACTCATCCAAATATTTGCATTAAGTGAAATAGGAGAGCAAATAATAGTGAATAGTGATAAATTTTTAGATAGAATACAAATTAAATAATGATTATGTAGCTATCTAAAATATAATTAGCTAATTATTATATATTAAATTATATATGATTAAATATTTATACATAAGATGAAGGGGGAAACATTATGGATTTTTTAATTAATGCAGTAGCAAATATGGCTCAAACAGTAGCCAATGGAGTATCAACTTACTGTATATTATTATTCTTTGAACCAGAATTACCGGAATCACTAAGAGAAGAATAGTAAGTTATATAAGCCATGGGGGATATCCCTGTGGTTTATTAATATAGGTAAGTATATATTAATGTAGGTGATATAGTATGAATCAATTTGAGAAACAGAGAAATCAGAAAATATTTGAAATATTGATGGTACTAAAAGTAATATATATATTACTGAGTGTAGTTGCTATAATAAGTTCGAGTACTTTAAGGCACTCAATTGAGCCTAAAATGCTAGTATTATGTGCAGGTATAATTCCGCTTTTTATAGCCTTATACTTTTTATGGATAGTTTATTATCAGAAGAATAGAGAAGATAGTAAACCACAGCTAAAAGATATATTAGAAACGATATTACTTTTATTAATTTTTATAATGATATTAAATTTGACTAACATGCATGAAAGTTCATATAAGTTTATATGTATATTTATTATATTAATTGGAGCTATACAATTTGGAAGGGCATATAGTTTATGTATTTCAATATGTTCAGCTTTAATAATAGTTGGGGTGGATATTTTTTCTGTTGGTATAAAGCCAGAATTAAGTATGTACTTTGAATCAGATTTAGTATTATCAGGGGCACTGCTAGCTACATCATATATATTAGGGATGTATGTAAATGTAGAAAAAGAACATGGAGATCACCTTATAGTATTAGTAAATAAAGATGAATTAACAGGTTTATATAACCATAGATATTTTCAAGAATATCTTACCAAAACCATGGAAAATACTGATAGAGATAAGACAGAATCTTCATTGTTATTTATGGATATAGATTATTTTAAGAATTATAACGATATAAATGGACATCAATCGGGAGATTTGCTCTTAAGAGAAATAGGGGCAATACTAAAAGGTTGTGTAAGAAAAGGTGATATTGTAGCAAGGTATGGTGGAGAAGAATTTGCAGCTATACTACCTGACACAAAAGAGGAAAATGCAATAATAGTTGGAGAAAGAATAAGACAAGCTATAGAAAGTGCAGATTTTTATGGGCAAAAAAATCAACCCAATAAAAATATAACAATATCTATAGGTGTTTCATCGTATCCTAAAAGAGCAAAAACTAAGCATCAGTTTATAAATACAGCAGATGATGCATTATATAGGGCAAAATCATTTAATAAAAATAGGGTAGAGACATATCATGATATATTAGAATATGTATGTAGCCAGATGGATGTAAAAGAGGATACAGTAGAATCATTAAAAGCATTTATAAATATGATAAATAAAAAAGATAGATATACTTATGGACATACTGAGAGGGTAGTAATATATACTAATTGGTTCTCTGAATATTTAGAACTTGAAGAGGAAGACAAAATTCAATTGCAAATAGCCGCATATTTACATGATATAGGTAAAGTTGAAATTACAGAAGAAATTTTAAATAAAAAGGAAAAGCTTACAGATGATGAATTTAATTTATTAAGAAGTCATCCAACTATGGGAGTTGAACTAATACAGCATATAAAAGAGTTTGTATCATTTATACCACTTATAAAACATCACCATGAACGTTATGATGGTAGAGGTTATCCAGACGGTTTAAAAGGTAAAGAAATCCCCTATTTAGCTAGAGTAATTACTATTGTGGATAGCTTTGATGCTATGACATCGAATCGACCATATAATATTACTAAAACTCATGAAGAAGGAATTAAAGAGCTAAGAGATAATGCAGGCACGCAATTTGACCCTATATTAGTGGAACAATTTATAGATATGCTTAATAAATCTAAAAATAATTTTTAAAAAGTGGCCAATATAGGTCATTTTTTTTTATATAATCACATATCTATTTTTAGTACAAGTACATATTTATTTTTAAATGGAGGTAGATTATACTATGATTAGAGTATCTGATATAATGGAGAAAGAAATAATAAATGTAAAAAACGGAAAAAGAATGGGATTTATTAGTGACATAGATATGGATATAAATGATGGAAAGATTGTATCTTTCACAATATTTGGAGACAGTGGTAGAGGATTTTTCTCAAGGGGAGGATCAGAAGGACAGACAATACACTGGCATGATATACTAAAAATAGGTTGTGATACAATAATAGTAAATATAGGTTCAGAACTTAAACTAGACGAATTTGATATATAAAACAACACTAAGGAGGAAATTTATAATGCAATGCCCATACTGTAATTATAAAGAGTCTAAAGTAATAGACTCAAGACATACAGATAGTAAATCTATCAGAAGAAGAAGAGAGTGTGAATCTTGTAAAAAAAGATTTACAACTTATGAAAAAATAGAAACAACTCCATTAATGGTAATAAAAAAAGATAATACCAGAGAATATTTTGATGGAGAAAAAATAAAACATGGTATATTAAAGGCTTGTGAAAAAAGACCTGTATCAATAGATCAAATAGAAGAAATAGTTTCATACATAGAAAATGAGATTAATAGATATTACATATCTGAAATAGAAACTGTAAAAATAGGCGAAATGGTAATGGATAAATTAAAAGATGTAGATGAAGTTGCATATGTAAGATTTGCATCTGTATATAGACAATTTAAAGATATAAATACATTTGTAAGAGAATTAAAAAACATTCTTATGGAAAAAGGAGACTAGTTATGAAAGATTACATAAGAGTAAAGGAAATAGATGACAATATAGATTTTATAAATTTAGCTATAACATGTAAAAATATAGATGCGAAATCGTCGCAAGATATGAAGAAATTATGTGATAAAGCTGGTTTTAAATTTGAAAACTTAACTACTAATGTGCAAATTCACTCGGATATAGTAAATGTTATAGATGAAAAAAATATTAAACAAAAGATAGATGGGGATGCATTAATAACAAATATAAAAGATGTACCATTGTTAATTTTTACAGCAGACTGTGTACCTATTGCCTTAATAGACAAAAAAAATAAAGCAATAGGTATAGCACATGCTGGGTGGAGAGGTACATTTGATAAAATAGGTCAAAAGACGATAGAGGCAATGAAAAATAAATATAATACAGATGTGAAAGACGTAATATGTGTCATTGGACCATCTATAGGACCATGTTGTTATGAGGTATCTAAGGACTTGATTGAAAAATTTAACACAAATCTTACAAACAGTGAAGAAAAGTTTTATATAATAGAAGAAGAAAAGTACTATTTAGACTTGTGGAAAATAAATGAACATATACTAGAAAGTAGTGGAGTTAGCAAAGTTAATATAATAAATTTAAAATTATGTAGTAGTTGCAATGAACAAAATTTCTATTCCTATAGAAAACATAATAAAACAGATAAAAGAATAGGAATGATACTGCAGATAAAATAGGGAGGATTAAATCATAATGAACACCAAAGTACTTGTTATAGATGATGAGATGCATATAGTTGAACTTCTAAAGTTTAATTTAGAAACATCAAACTATGAGGTCCATTACTCTTATGATGGATTTGATGGATTTATAAAAGCTAAGGAGATTAGACCAGACTTAATACTTTTAGACTGGATGCTACCTAATATAAGTGGAATAGATGTGCTAAAGAAAATAAGAAGTGATGAAAGTCTAAAAAATATTCCGGTAATAATGCTTACAGCAAAAAATATGGAAAGCAATAAAATTGAAGGATTAGAAGTTGGAGCAGATGATTATATAACTAAGCCATTTAGTATAAAAGAATTACTAGCTAGAGTAAGTTCAGTACTTAGAAGATACAACCTAAATGGAAGTAGTGAATCTAATATACTTCAAACACATAACCTAAAAGTGAATCTATCAAAGCATGAAGTTACGAAAGGTAGTGAAAAAATAGACTTAACTTTAAAAGAATTTGAATTATTAAAATTACTACTTCAAAATAAAGGAAAAGTTCTTTCTAGAAATTATCTCTTAGATAAGATATGGGGATATGAATATTACGGAGAAACTAGGACTGTAGATGTTCATATAAGATATCTTAGAAAAAAAATAGAGGATGAAAATGGAAATGAAAAATATATTGAAACAATAAGAGGCGTAGGATATAAGATTGACTAGAATAATACATCATAGGAGAAAACAACTATGGAAGAAATAAAGGAGGCTTACTTCTTAATGGAAGAAATCAACAACATATATTTCTTTATAACATTGACATCGGTAATAGTAGCAATCCTATCTATTAGATATACACTAAAACTTAGAAGCTATTTAGAAGAATTTATATACGTATCAAAAAAAGTGAGTAATAAAGAGTTCCACGCAAGACTTCATATATCAGCTAAAGGTGAATTAGGGGAACTAGCTAGAAACTTTAACCATATGATAGAAAAAATGGATGATACGATTACTGAAGTTGAATATAAAAATGTGCAGTTGAAATCTATAATAAAAAGTATATCTCATGGTATATTAGCTATAGATGTAAATGGAAATATACTTCTTATAAATGAAGAGGCTAAGAAATTTATAAAAGCAGATGAAAACAAATCTCCAGAGGGAAAAAGTATAAATGCAACTATAAAAGAAACTAAAATACTTAAAGAAATTTACAGATTTGTGGGTTCAAAGAAAAATGAAAGTAGTGAAATAACTACTGATGATGGAATAGTTTATCAAATAAAATTAGATCCAGTATATCTTCAAGGAACAAATAATGTAATCATAGGATCTATTATAAATATTGAAGATACAACTGAAAAAGTTAAATTAGAAAATATGAGAAGTGACTTTGTTGCAAATGTAAGTCATGAGTTAAAAACACCTTTAACATCTATTAGTGGATTTGTAGAAACTTTAAAGTTAAATGAAAATATAGATGTTTCAACTAGAAATAGATTTTTAGGAATAATAGAAACTGAGTCAGATAGGCTAAAACGATTAATTGATGATATTTTACTATTATCATTTATAGAAAACAAGGGAGAAACATCTCTTGAAAATATTAAACTATATGATGTATTTAGAGAAGTATATGAAATTACTAATTACTCAGCAGAAGCTAAAAATATAAAGGTATCTTATAATTTTAGTGATGAAAATATTTATATATTATCAAATAGAGATTATATAAAACAAGTATTTTTAAACTTAATGGATAATGCAATAAAATATAATTGTGAAAATGGACATGTAAGAGTAGACGTTTTATGTCAAAATAATAATACAGTTTTAAAAGTTATTGATGATGGTGTTGGAATACCCAAAGAAGATGTTGATAGAGTTTTTGAGAGGTTTTATAGAGTAGATAAGGCTAGAAGTAGGGATGTAGGTGGCACGGGTCTAGGACTAGCAATAACTAAGCATATACTCAAAAACTTAGGTGGAAACATTGAATTAAAAAGTGAATTAGGAGAAGGTTGTGAATTTACTGTTACAATCCCTAAAAAAAATTTCCTTGAATAGAAGGGAATTTTTTTTTGTTTTTGCACAAACTAAATTTATGAATATTGTACTAAATTAAATAAGTACTATTTATTAGTTTTGGAAAAATAAAAGGAGTTGAGATAATGAAAGAAAGCGTATTAGATGTAGATTTATTTAGACGTTCATTTATAGTTGCATCCATTATTGGAATTTTGTGTAGAGGTCTTGTACTTAGAATAAGTGATAAACAATATCCATCTAGACCACAAGATTATTTAGAACAAATAATAGTATCAGGTTTATCTGCATCACTGGGTGCAATAGCTCTTCCCGCACTTATGGATAAAGAATTTTCAGCATTAACATTTTTTGCAGTAGCAATACAACAATTTCAAGGATTAGCGCAACAAGAAAGAATTACATTAGAGAATATTGATAATGCAGAATTAGTGCAAAAGGGAAGTGCTTATGTAGAAGAAATTGCATCCACATATGAATCTAGAAGTTATATAAGCTTGTTTTCAGCTCTAGCAGCATCAGGAGCATACATAATAGTAGCTAATAAGTTTAAAATGAGACTAATACCTTGTACAATAGCTGCTGCTATAGCAGGAACTATTGTAGGATTAATTTTTAGAAAAGGGCTTCATAGATATTCTATAGGAGATGTGGCTGACATAGTACCAGCAAAAATACACTTTGATGGGCCACTACTTAAAGTAAACGATGTATTGATAACTAATATAGGTCTAGAAGATACTAGAAAGAAATATTTAGAAAATGCTCTTGCAATAGAAATAGTGCCTAAGAGTTTAGGTGATTTTGGGATAATAAATTATCTCGGACAACGAGAAGCAATTATATACAATATGTTTATCCATCTTGGAGTAGATAAAGATTTAGATGAAAAAGATATAGTAACAATATCTAAAACTGATTTAAATAAATATACAGTTGTAATACCATATATGCCAATAATTAAGGATATAGATGCAATGATTGAAGCGGCCAAAAGTACTCCTATAATAGAAAGTGCCAAAGGGAAGCAAAGTATATATCGAAAAGTAAAAAATTAAAAGGGGTGATTAAATGGATAAGGTGTTTTTTGTATCCTTAGGAATAGGGATTTTATCTAGAATTGTAATGTTAAACTTAGATGAAAAGCAATACCCAACACAACCTAATATATTAATATCTCAGCTTGTGTTAGCCTTTGTAGCATCAGCACTAGGTGCTTTATTAGTTCCAGCACTAATAAATCATTCATATACATCTATAACATTTTTATCTCTTGCAGCAGAGCAGTTTAGACAAGTTAGAGAAAATAGACGAAATGTATTACAAAACCTAGAAGATGTGGAATTAGTTCAAAGAGGCAATTCATTTATAGAAGAAATAGCTAGAACTTATGAAGTTAGAAATTATATGTGTATAATAACATCATTTTTAACTTCGGGAATGTATTATGTAATAGTGGCTGAATTTAAAATATCGAAAAATATAAGTTTGATAATAAGTTCAGTATTAGGTATAATATTAGCTTTAGTTTTAAAAAAATTATTAATTAGGGAAAGTATAGATGACATAGCAGATGTTATAGAAGTTCCTATAAGTTTTGTTGATGAATCTATAATGCAAGTAGGAGATTTAAAAGGAGTGACAAATATAGGACTTGAAAGTGATAGAGAAAGATATCTTAAAAAAGGAATAGGTATAGAAATAATACCTAAGGATAAGAATTATAGTAATGCAGGCATTTTATATAATCCGGGACAAAGACAAGCTATAATTTATAATATTTATTCGAGAATGGGATTGCTTAGGGAATATAATGAGCCTGCTTTTGTACCACTACCAAGAAGAAATCCTAAAAATGAAAGTATAATGATAGCATATATTCCAATAGAAAAAGATGCAGCAAAAGTAATAGAAGCTGTAAAATCATGTCCTATTTTAGCTAGTGCAAAAGGAAAAAATTTAGCTCTTAAAAATTATAAAATAGGTAAGAAAGGAAGTATATAAATATGGGAATGAATATAGGAATAACTGAATTTACTATAGCAATAATAACTACAGACCAAAATGTTAAAAATGGGGGAGGATGCCCTATATTTTATGTTAATGATAATAAAGAGCTTCAGAAGAAAGCTATGTTAATGGCTAAATCTGTAGGAGGAATGGTTCACGATTTGACTGGTGGAACATTAATTATCGTAAAACATTAAAGAAGG
>JAVXJG010000050.1:0-9236 GCA_036647935.1 Peptostreptococcaceae bacterium | reverse complement strand
GTAATAATCCATTTTCTATCCCTTCATTTATAAATTGCTTATTTGAAGTCTTTCTATTTGATTTCTTAATTAGTTTTTGTAAATTATTCTTTCTCTGTTCATCTAAATTACTTATGTTCCTGATTATACTTTTTTCTATTTCTTTAGGTATTGCTTCATTCTTTTTATCTAAGTTATTTGATAGTTTTTTACAAATTTCATCGTAGATATTATTATGTGATGATATTCTATAGGCTAAATCATACTTATCTTGTAGGAATTCAATCCAAGAATTTACTAATTCATTTTGAATAATCTTATACCAATATTCATCTAATTTCTCTATGTTGTTTTTTATTCCTATTTCATTTTCAATTAGTGTATTAATCACTTGTTGTTGATATTTTCCTAACTTAGATTTTTGAGTTTTTATAATATATAAATGCTCTACTTTTTCAGTTAGTTTTTCTATTTGATCTAATTGATATTTAAACTTATCATAGTTATATACATCTTTCTTTAAATCATCTATATATTCATTAGTAAATAGCACATTTAAACTTTCTACTTCCCTATTTAAATCTTCATTTAATTTTAGAATAGTTTTTATTAGATTAAGTTTTTGATTAATAAATTTTCTATCTTCAATTCTAGCTTCATCTATATTTAATCGATTAACTACGTATTTTAACTTAAACATTTTAAATATTTTTGATCTAATGGTATTTATTAAAGATGATTTACTATTTATGTATTTTTCGTATTGTATTATCATTTAGAGATTCTACATAAGCTGTCCCGATATTATATCTATAAATTACCATACTATAACTAACTCTAAATTTTTGAGTTTTCCTTTAGCTTCTCTATCTCATCATTGGATAATCCTGTAATTTCATATATAAAGTTATCACTAGCACCTTTTGATAATAACTCTATTGCCATATCTATTTTTGTTGAATATAATTTAGAATCTTTTTTTTCTAGGTTTTGGATTTGATGATTACTAAAGAAAATGCTTGTTTTCTGATTATCAAACGTTTGTTCTATTTGTTCTTCATATGTAATACTATCATCATATTCAACTTCTATATCATTCCCTACTTTATCTTTAAACGGATATATACTTAATATGATAAATATAGCAGGAATAGCAAAATAAATCTTACATCCTAAAAATCCTATAATTATAGTTATTATAGCTATTATACTGTTTAAATATGTAAAAGAAATATTAGCCAGCTTCTCTGATTTTATAGTGGATCTAATAACGCTTAATAAAAGAGTAATTATACATAGTGGAAATAAAAGATAGCTAGATATTACCCCTCTAAAATTAAGAAAATCAAAATACTTGTTTATATTCGAATAAACAAACATGTATCCATTTAAATAGGCAAAAATACATGCTATAATTCCTAAAGTTGCTCCTAGTGCTTGAGAGTACCAGACTAAAAAATTACATTTCATACATTCCCTCCCCCTTAAAACCATATATAAAAATAATATGCATGTCTTCAAATAAATATATCTATATAATATTTATTTGACCGATTACTAATTTGTTTATATAAAACTTTTATTGTACTTATATTATATATTGTGTATAATTTTTCATATAATTAATTAAGTATATTGATTAAATGTAGTTATATGTGGATATAATATCAATTAATCCACTGAGTTAAGGGGGAGTTTTAATTTATGTCGGACAGTATAGAGATTATATTAGAAGTATTATTTTTTATTTTATCAATAATTTGGATTGGTAAGATATTAATTTTAAGAAGCGATAAGCAAATAGTCATAAATCCAGTACTTATTGGTATATCATCTTTGCTAGTAATACTTCCTAATGATAGTATTACACTTTTAGGATTTGAAATTCAACATATAAAGATAATGTTATATGCTATATATTGTATGGTAGTCTTATTTGGTATCTATACAACAAATCAAAAGAATGGAATTTTTTAAAAAGCTTAGAATTATTTGACTAAGCTTTTTGTATTTGAATAAAATATTTTGATTTTAGCTTCTTTTTTTAGCCTCACATCTAAATATTTTCATTCCTTGAGACATAAATTTATCTTCATATTCAGTAGTAACATTATGGATATCTTTATTTTTAGCTAAGTCTAAAGATATATTTTTCATAAGCCAATCATTAGAAGCTATTTCATTTAAGCTAAACTCAAATAAATCTTGGTTATCTGTCTTAAAGTGAACTTCTCCATTTACACTAAGAACTTCTTTATATTTATTTAAAAAATTAGTATGAGTTAATCTTCTTTTAGTCCATCTTGTTTTTGGCCAAGGATCACAGAAATTAACATAAACCCTAGATAGCTCCTCTACTTCGAAATAATCTAGTATATTATTTACATCTCCCCAAACAAATAGAATATTTTTTAAATTAGACTCTTCTGCCTTCTCTACTGCCTTTAATAATACTTCTTCTTTAATTTCCATAGCTATATAGTTTATATTAGGATTTTGTTTTGATAGTGTTGTTATAAACTTACCTCTGCCAGTACCAAACTCTACATGAATAGGATTATTATTTTTAAACCTTTGACTCCAATTTCCTTTTAAGCTTTCTATATTTTCTCTTATTACATAGTCTGTATAGCTTAATAATTTTTCGTCTGATCCTTTTTTACGTCTTCTTCTCACTGTAACACTCCTTATTTTGTATTAACATATTTTGTAAATATAAAAAATTAAAGAGTATTAGCCTAAGCCAACACTCTTTTGTTTTATTAATGACCACAGCCAGAACATCCTCCGCCACAACCATCGCTATCACTTTGTGAATTCTCTGGAGATACTTTAAATCCATATCCAGTATCTTCTATTACTATGTTTCCGTATTTAGTAAAATCTTCATTACTCATTACGAATCTAAGTCCATCTACATCATAAGTTAAATCGTCTTCCTTTTGCTCATCCAGAGCAAGTCCAAATGATGGACCACCTCAACCAATGCCTGCAAAATAAACTCTTATATTCGTTGGTCTATCTTGGTTATCTTTTAAAATATCTTTTAGCGTGTTTACCGCTGATTCTGGTAAAGTAATTTTCATATTAATCATTTCCTTTCAATATCTACTTAAAATCATTACTATTATATACCGATATGGTACATATAATCAATTTATTTTTACCATTTTTGTTAAAAATAAGTATTAATTTATTATCTTATAGGATATATACCCAGAAAAACTCGAGCAAAACTATATATCCATAAATTTGTATTTATTAGTAATGCTTTTAAAATAACAAGTTTACTGATATAATATAAAATTGTCATAAAATACAAGGAGGATAAGATATGAAAAAAGAAAAAATTTCTACATTGATAGAAACCATCGGATTAGTCATTGGTTGTACATCGATGAGTATTGGTATCAATATGTTCTTAAAACCGCATACAATAGCACCTGGAGGCTTAAGTGGTGTGTCTGTAGTCCTAAATAAAATAACTGGCATATCAGTATCAAACATAATGTTATTAATAGGTATACCTCTAGTAATATTTGCATTTAAGATTTTAGGAACTAAAAATTCAATAAAAACACTTTTTGGAACGGTATTATTTTCGATAATAATAAATTTAACATCTCCATTATCAGAACTTAATGTAACTAATGATTTATTACTTTCTGCAATTTCAGGAGCTATATTTGTAGGTATAGGTATAGGTATTGTATTTAGAGTTGATGGTTCAACTGGAGGTACAGATTTAATAGCACTTATACTTAGTAAGAGATTCCCTGGTATAAAAGCTACTAAGTTTATGATGTGCTTAGATGGTGTGGTCGTTATTTCTTCTGGGATAGTAAGTAAAAATTTAGAAATTGGATTATACTCTGCTATAGCTCTTTATATAATAGTTAAAGTAGCAGATGCTATAATGGAAGGATTCGATTACTCAAAGGCATTTTTCATAATTTCTAATGAATCTGAAAAATTAAAATCGGTTATAACTGATGAACTTGATAGAGGTCTTACTATTTTAAATGGTAAAGGTGGATATACTGATGACAAGAAAGATGTTTTATTAGTAGTAGTATCTAAAAATCAAGAGGTATATTTAAAGAAGCTTGTAAAATCTGCAGATCCAAATGCTTTTATTATAGTTAGTAATGTGCATGAAGTTTTAGGAGAAGGGTTTAAGAGTTTAAATAATTAAAAGCGGCATATGCCGCTTTTTTCAATTTTTAGATATTATTGAATTTATTTCAATTATATCTCCTTCAGTTAAATTACATACGTATAAACTTGGAGTTTTATATTCAAAGTCATTGACAAATGGAAATAGCAATGTATATCTCCCTTCCTCTACGTTAGAAAATGTATATTCACCATTTGAGTTTGTTAGGCATGAAATTTTCTTACCAGATGAATCTATTATTGTAACCACTCTATTTTTTATAAAATTATAACTGAAATTATCAGATATATTTTTGTCTTCAAGAGAAAGTTTTCCATAAATTTTTCCGTGAAGCTTCTCTTTTTTTAATTTATTAATATCAAATGATAAATTTGAAAGCTTTACTATTATAGGTTGTATTAGCGTACCACTTAAAATTCCTGATTTTAAAAATGGAACTTCATGATAAAATTCAGCTTTTATTATACAATCTGAACAAATATTTTTAATAAGTAATTTTGATATAGAATATAAAATAGATGGTCTCTCATCTGTTTCTATTGAATTATACTTTCCTGTCACTTGTATATTATCGCAAAGGACATCATTATCTTCATCCCAAAGAATATGAGGTTTGAAAGTATAATCCTCTCCATAATGAACAGATATAGGATTTAAAAGTACACACTGCTCACTTGCTATTATTTTTATATTTTTAGAACGCAGGCTACTTATGAAAGATAAATCATTTATCTTATTATTAGATATATTTATTAAATTTAAATTTCTTAGATTTTTTAAATTTGGCATATAAGATATGTTATTACATTCAAGACCAATACTATTTAATCTAACTAGCTCATCTAAAAATGAAATATCTTCGATTTTATTTTCGCATAACTCTAAGTTAGTCAGTCTTTTTAATCTTCTTAATACACTTGCATCCTTAATATTATTTTTACTAAGATTTATACTAACTAAATTCACAGCAAATTCTATGCCATCCAAATTGGTAATACCTTGATTAGACAAATCGACCTCTTTTAGTGTTTTTAAATAATCTTTGGTTATTTGGTTTTCGGCTTTATTATTAACACTAGCCAGGGCAAATCTTAGATGTTCATTTATCCAATTATTATTAGTCTCTTTTGCCAAAGCTTATCATCCTTTCATTATATTTTTTTAGAAATATACTTTTAATATTGATAGAAATTTCCACCATATTAGTAATGTGTATGTATATATTACACATTACTATGTAACCATTGTAATTATAATTTATGCTAAAGTAGGAATATCTGTGATTATAAAACATAAAATATATACTTTTATGCTAAAAGTATATATCGGTGTATTTTCAATGCTTATATAATCTAAAATCTTTATTATGTCAGTTATATGTCAGAACTTTAAATGTCTTTTATTTCATTTTTATGTTATAATAAATACATAATTAATATACCTTGGAGGTTGATGATGAGTTTTGTATTTATAAGAAAGAGAAGCAAAAACTACATAGTTTACTTAGAATATAAAGACGAAAAAACTGGTAAGAATAAACAAAGGAATATGGGATCATTCGAAAAAAAAAGAGATGCATCTAAAAAATTAACAGAGTTAAAAGATACAATTTTCAAAGAAGATTTTAATACTCCTAGTGATATTTTAGTTGAAAGTTTCATATTAGATTTTCTTGAAAAATACAAAGAAAATATTTCTATAACTACATATAATTATTACATAAGAATCTGTAAAAAATATATAATTCCTACGTTAGGCAGGTATAAAGTTGAGGACTTAAGACCTATAGATATACAAAATTATATCGATGATTTAGTCGGTATTTTAAGTCCTCAGACTATAAAAATCCATATAAATATATTAAATTTAGCTTTTAAAAAAGCATATAGATTAAGGCTTATTAGAGAAAATATAGTAGATTGCGTAGAAGTTCCTAAAAATAAAAAGTTTAAAAATAGCATATATAATAAAGAAGATTTATTAGAATTATTAGAAAAAAGCAAAGGAACATCTCTAGAAGTACCTATATTTTTAGCTTCTGGGCTAGGCCTTAGAATATCCGAGATACTAGGTCTTACTTGGAATAATATAGATTTCAATCAAAATACGGTAACTATAGAGAAAATAAGTGTTAGAAATAATGGTGAAGTAACACTAAAAGACCCTAAAACTGAAAGTTCAGAAAGGACTATTTCAGCTCCAAATGAAATACTTTCTTTACTAAAAGATTATAAAAAAAATCAAATTCAACAAAAATTAAAGGGGGAAATTAGAAATAATATGAACTTACTTTTCTTTGATAAAAATGAAAAACCAATCGCTCAAGATGTTTTAAGTAAGAAATTTAATAAATTTTTACAAGCAAACGAGTTAGAACATATAAGATTTCATGACTTAAGGCACTCTCATGTTACCCTACTTATTAACTCAAAAGTTCCTATAAGAGTAATTTCAGAAAGAGTTGGACATTCTAATATTAATACAACACTTAGTATTTATTCTCACGTGTTAAAAGAAATGGACATAGAGGCTAGCGATAAGATATCGGAAACTTTATTTAAATTAGGATAAAATAAGTAATAAAACTAACTTTTTATATCGAGTTTTAAGTAGCTTTCAATTAAGTATTGATGTATTCTATTAAAAAAAGAATACAATTTATTAAAATCGATTTAAATAGTTTTTCTTGATGATAACATTTAACAAAGATATTTCAGTTTATATTAATATAATTATGTAAACTGAAATATCTTATAAGCATAATTACAACTTAATAATATTTTTCGTAATTAAATGAATAATACGAAAATACTTAAAATTAAATGTAGGTAAAAAGCCTTAAAATCTCGATATAAATATCAGATTTTAAGGCTTTTTATTTTGATTTAAATATTAAACATCATTATATTATTATAATGTCTTAGAGTTAATTTAAATTAGTTTTTTTAAAAAACTAAGTTAGATATCTTAAAATAGTTAATTTTAATGATATTATGTAAACGATACTCCGTAGTTAATTATATTTAATGATTTAAGATTATGAGATTATATTCTTTTCTATTTTCTTAAGTGCGTAGTCAAGAGCTACTTCCACATTACCATTATTTCTTCCTCCGCCTTGAGCTAATGTAGAACTTCCACCACCTCGTCCATCTATCAATGTAATAGAATCTTTTAATAGATTATTCATATCTATATTTTTTAGATTTTCAGAACAAGCAAATATTAAATTAGCTTTGTAATCAGACTTAACTCCTACTAAAACTACATTATTTTCTATATCTACTATCTTATTTATGACTTTAGAAACATATTTTAAATTTTCATTATCATAAGTTTTTATTATAACAGATATATCTCCTATTTTAGATGAATCATTTATCATTTCTTTAATCTCATAACTAGATACTATTTCTTCAAGCTTCTTATTTTGATTAGATATAGTCTCTACTCTATCACTAAGATTATTAATCCCCTTTATAGTATCTTCGTCTCCACATTTTAAATATTTACAAATATTATTTAGATAAGAATCTCTTCTTAGCATATAATCAATAGCTCTTTCTCCTGATAAAAACTCTATCCTAGTAGCTCCTTTATTCTTTTCCCATCTTTTTATTTTTATCATTCTAAGGTCTAGTGTAGACTTTGGATGAACTCCACAGCATGCATTACTATCTAATTCTCCTATTCTTAATATTCGTATATCCTGTGCTGTATCAGGAAGATCTCTTCTTATCCATACTTTTTTCAATTCCCTCTTTGATGGCTTTATGACCTCTACTTTAATATCATCACTTATTATGTCATTAGCATACTTTTCTATATCTCTTATCTGATCTTCAGTTAGGAAGCCTTCTATATCTACTGTGCTAATCTCTTTACCTAAATGAAATCCTACTGTATTAGCTTTAAGCTTCGTATAGAAACATCCTGATAATACATGTTGAGCAAAATGCTGATTCATACCATCTTCTCTACGTTTCCAATCTATACTACACTTTACCTTATGTATTTTGATAGGTTTTTTTTCTAATACATGATAAACTTTATTATCTTTTTCATAAACATTTATAACCCTGTGTACATCTATAGTTCCTAAATCACAAAACTGACCTCCTCCTCCTGGGAAGAATGCAGTTTTATCAAGAAGGATATGAAACCCATTATCTATCTCTTCTATTTCTTCTATTTCAGCAGTAAAATCCCTTAAATACTGATCTTCATAATATAATTTTTCCATATTACCTCCTATAAAATATAACAAATTAACCTATAATTTTATTTTTAATAGATAAATAAAATTATTTTTAGCTATACTAGTAATTTTACACTATTTATCTATAATAATACAGTTTCCTTTCTAAAATTAAATTTATAATTATCTAAATATGAAATACACACTATACTAAATTAAAGTTTAAGATAAAAATACCTAATTTTATAAACTAAAATGGAATTCTCTCAATATAGATGACTTAATAAAATTAAGTTACCTATAACTAAATAAAAGATGCTATTTTTAAAATTACAAGGGTATTATGGTACTTCCAAATCTGTGGAAAACTTGTATATAATAGTAATATGAATAGATGCAGAAAATATAAAAGTGACAAAATCATAAATAATATATTAGAAAATCACTTCGAAGAATTTAGAAAATTAAAGTGGCATAGAGTTAGAAAAGAAATGCGTGAGCATATAATAGATATAGTAGAACGAACTTTAGATTGTGGAAATATAGAAAAGGGGTATATTAAGCATAAATGCTTAGAATGTAAAGAAGAGTATATTCATGGGTTTACATGCAAGACTAAGTTTTGTAGTAAATGTGGAAGAATGTATTCTTTAAAATGGTCAGATAAACAAGTAGACAATATGTTAAATGTAACTCACAGACATGCAGTATTTACAATACCTGAAGAATTGAGGAATTACTTTTACCAAAAGCGTGAGCTATTAAATGTTAAAAGAATTAGAATAAATGAGTATAGGTCAAAAACTATATAATTATGAATGTAAATTATGTGGATTTGAAAAAGGAGTTCCAGAATTTCTGATAGAAGAGTTTAGACAGGAT
>JAVXJG010000049.1:0-9560 GCA_036647935.1 Peptostreptococcaceae bacterium | reverse complement strand
TAGGATCTAGCAATCCTCTCATATTATCACATCCTTTGCTTAACTGTATTATAATTATATCATACTATATAGCTATTTTTTACTATTGTATATACGATGATAGTGTCAAGTTTTTGTGGGCAAAATCTAAACCTTTTATTTTTACCACAAAAACTTTATATTTTCTTAATTTTCTGTATTTAAAACAATGCAGAGCTATCCTTAATAAAATGTATCCTTTTTTAAAAACTTGGTGATATCTTAGAAAAATCTTTCAAATCAAATATTTTCTTTATAGATTTTCTAGCAAGTGTTAGTGCACAATCCTGAAATGGTATTTTTCCTTTCAGTGTAGTATATACATTTTTATTACTTTGTTTAATTTCTATTTCTTTCTCTAGTGAAGCTAAATAATTAAATAAAATTGAAAATACGTATTATCACTTTGAATATTATTTTGTATCCATTTTGCACCATCTTCATTATTATATTTATATATTTCACGTTTGAATTCTAAAGTTCCCATTACTATATTTATAGTTCTTTTTCTTGTACAGTATTCATAGTGTATAGTCTCCTTTATTATGTTTTGTGAGAATTATATTTTACAGGAAAACTATACATTTTGGGAGATGATTTTTTCATCTCCTTTTATTTTGCCTACAAAAATTATACACTAACAAGTCATTGCTAGATTTATTGAGTGCAGATACTATAGCATTAAAAACAGGATTGTCTATAGATGAAATAAACAAATTGAAATAGATATAAATGAATCACTAGACTTACCAGAAATATTTAAACTAGTAGATAATGACTTTAACAAAACAGTGAATGCATAAACTTAATGATTATTTGAAATTTAGAGGAGGAGATGTAGGATACTATGTGTGTGCCCTAATCAAAGGGAAAAAGGGTTTGGTATGGTAGGAGCATATTGATATTAATAGCTCCTACTTTTTTTATTACAAGGAAACTATGATACTTAAAAATCTGTGGAAAACTTGTGTATTAAAGTGATATCAATGTAGTGAAAAAAGTAAAAAGTGACAAAAATGTTCTAAATGTAATCTGATAATTGAGTTAATGCTATAATATAATAAAGGTCGCAATTGTTATAAATTGTGAAGTATAATTATTTTAAAATAGAGGGTTTATAGGGGGTATAATGGAGGGGAAAATATATTTTCATGTTCCGAAATTTGAAGAGTTGACGTATCGTCAAAAAATAATGAGCCAACCAGACACGATGAACTATAATAAGGGTTATGATATTTCTTATGATGGATATCATAAAGATACGGGATGTATAGATTTTCCAAAAGATAAATGGAGAGATTGGTATTCTAATAGGGTTGATAAAAAGCCTAAATATTTTTATGCCTATATTACAAAAAAAGACGATAATTCTTTTATTGGAGAGATAAATCTTAATTTAAGTGACAAAGATAAGTGCTATGATATGGGGATTGTGCTTGAGGCAAAATATAGAGGGATGGGATACTCACTTGAAGCACTAAAAGAACTGATGGAAGTTGCTTTTGGTGCATATGATGCATTAGAAGTTCATAATGATTTTGAAATTACTAGAAAATCTGCTCTTACAATACATAAAGCTGTTGGTTTTAATGTAATTGACGAAATTAATGGAATTGCTAAATTAGTGATTACTAGAAATGATTACTTGAGGCTGTGAAGTTTTTTCTGTAAATAGCTTTCTATGATAATTTAATTAAGGCGTAGATGTAATAAGTATTACCTATGCCTTAATTTATTATTTAATTGTACATCAAATACACCTTATGAAAAGGTGTTTTTTTGAGTATATACTCATATATTTATTATAGCCTTCCTTCATACATTATAGACAGTTCTCCATAAACTTTTCCCCAGTTTCTAAGGGGAAGATTCCATTTTTTAGTAGCTTCAAATGTAGCTAAGTATAATGCTTTGAGTAATGCTATATCGATTGGGAATACACTACGTTGTCGGTTTAATCGGCGATAGCTACTGTTAAGGCTTTCAATAGCGTTTGGATAACTACTGTTCCATTTTTCGGATACTTCAAGCATTATTGAGTGACCTTGTTCTTCATTATTAGCATGGTAGATTGCCTTTAAATCCTTGGCAAATTCTTTTTTATATAGGGGTATTAGTTTTTATAAAAATGATAAAAATATCTAAAAAGTACTATAACTCAATAGTCATATATTACTTAATAAAAATCAAGCTCTTTTTACATAGAATACACAATTATATATCCAGACTCGATATAAACAATCAAGGTATTTGTGATTGTGCTTATTATGCTTTATTATCTGAAGATTATAATAAATAATATTAATATATTACGAACCAAAAGGATAGGAGCTATGTTCCTATCCTTTTGGTTAGCAATTGATTACCGTTTAACTACGATTAAAAGGTAATATTTTTTTATTTAGTTCTTTTTTTTATTAACCTAAAGTCGTCCTTATCCGATAGATAAGAAGGGATATAAATTATAGTAGTTAAAATCATAAATATAAATATACTTAATATATTGTATGTTGAAAAACTATAATCGTAATGTGCTTTAGTCAATATATTTAAAAGTACTATGAATGAAAAATATAATAAACACATAATTATATTATCTCTTATAGCAAATTTACTAATTCTAAATTTTCTTACTTCAGACATATAGACATTTGCATAAATCAATAGACACTTCGATCCTATATATAAAAAGTAAATAAAGTTAGGAAACCTACAGCCCATATCTTTGAAAAATATTAATTCTCCAATACAACTAACCAATGTCCAAGAATAGAATACATTATATAGTTGGGATTGTTTAAAAATTAATATAAGTATGCACATATAAGCGGCAAACCTACTTACACCAATAGGCAATGAACTTAAAACATCATATTGTTTCATAGTTATTAAAGTTAATTGCTCTAAAACTATTTCTGAAACTATTAAAACACAAATTACTTTTTCCACTAGATGACTATAGGGCAATAGGTTTTTTGTTAATTTAGGGCAGATACATAAAAATAATGAAAAGAATACAAGTACTATTAGATGGTCTGTAGAAAAAAAGAAGGTTTCGGCCATATAATTATCTCCTATCAGTAAATTAAAATTAATTTTATATAAGTATATTCACTAACATCTGAAATGATATACAGTAAATTTAATATATCTTAAGATATTTTTGATAAAATTAAAAGATTTCTCCTGTAACAAAAAGAAGGATAAAATAATAACTTATTATATAGAAAAAAGACAATTGAAAATATCATTTTAAGGAAGTGAAGACTTTTGGAGAAGGCTAATGTTAGAGGTTGTGCAGATGCAGGAACAAAATATTGTCCATGTCATCTTGCCTATTCTGGAGATTGTATAAAATGTAGTTTAAACAAAGGCAAAAAAACTTGTGACTGTTTATGGCAAGGAGTATGTATTTACAATGAGATACAACACAATGGAGAAAATCAGATAAATGAGAGAGAAGAATATTTATGTAATATTGTTGACCAAAGAGAAATACAGTCAAATATATTTTTAATAAAAATAGAAATACCAAAGATAATAGCAAAGGATTTATGCAAACCAGGTGCATATGTTTTATTAAAGAGCAAAGATAAAGATAGTGATATATTTAATGCTCCGATATCTGTTATGGATGTAGATGTTGAAAATAATATACTAGAGGTTATTATAAAGCCTAGAGGAATAAAGACAAAACCTATTGTGAAATTTGATTCAGTCAGAGTAAAAGGACCTTATTTTAATGGAGTTTTTGGACTTAGAGAATTAAACACAACTTATAATTTAAATTGTGTAGTAATACTAAACGGTCTATCTCAAGTTAATTCTATTAAACTAATCAGAAAGCTAATAGAAAACAAAAATCATGTGGAGGTGTTTATTGATACTAAGGCAGTGATTTTAAATGAAGTAGTTGAAAAAATAATGAAGACTGGTGCAAATATTCATGAATTAGATATAAGATTAGATGAGGCTTTTATACTTGATTACATTAGAAGAAACGATGTTAAATTAGTATATAGTGGAGGTCACACTAGTTTTAACAAGTATATTATGAATAAAATAGATTCTGTTAATAAGGATATTAAGCTAGTTATACCAAATAATAATTTGATTTGTTGTGGAGAGGGAGTTTGTGGAGCATGCACAGTCAATTTAAATGGAGAGAGAGTAAAATCATGCAAAACACAAATAGATAGTAGGGATTATTTGAATAAATTATAAGGTTTAATTAAGGGGGAATTTATCATGGCTAAGGTTGTTGTTATAGGCGGTGGATGGGCTGGATGTGCAGCATCAATAGCTGCTAAAAAGGCCGGGGCAGATGTTATACTATTAGAAAGAACAGATTTATTATTAGGTCTTGGAAATGTTGGTGGAATAATGAGAAATAATGGTAGATATACGGCTACAGAGGAAAATATAGCTTTGGGTGCAAGGGAATTATTTGAGATGACTGACAAATATAGTACGCACAAAGATATGGATTTTCCAGGACACAAGCACTCTACTATTTATGATGTTACTAAAATCGAGAAACATATAAGAGATTTAATAAGAGATATGGGTATAGAGGTTAGATTTTTTAGCAGAGTTGTGGATGTAGAGTTAGAGGATAGCAAGATTAAGGCTGTATATTTAGAAAATATGGAAAAAATAGAAGGCGATTCTTTTGTTGAGACAACAGGTACTTCTGGTCCTATGGGGAACTGCACTAAATATGGTAATGGATGTGCAATGTGTGTTTTAAGATGTCCGTCATTTGGTGGAAGGGTAAGTATTAGTGCTAGATGCGGTGTTGAAGATATGATAGGAAGAAGAAATGATGGTGATTTTGGAGCATTTAGTGGTTCTATGAAGCTTTTGAAGGAGTCATTAAGTGAGGAGATCCAAAAAGAGTTAAATGAAAAAGGTTGTGTTGTTGTTCCTTTGCCTAAGGAATTAATAAATGAGGAGAAGCTTGATTTGAAGGTTTGTCAGCAGTATGCACTTCCTGAGTTTGCTGAGAATATAGTGTTAATTGATACAGGGCATGCTAAGCTTATGTCACCGTTTTTTAATTTAGAGAAGTTGAGAATGGTGCCTGGGTTTGAGGGTGCGTTGATTGTTGATCCTTATTCAGGTGGAAAAGGGAATTCTATAAGATATTTATCTGTTGCTCCTAGGGATAATTATATGAGAGCTAAGGGTGTTAGTAATTTATTTGTTGGAGGAGAGAAGGCTGGTTTTTTTGTAGGGCATACAGAAGCCATCCGTATCTAAACACAAACTATCACTGTCAAACTGCGACCCCTCAAGACCATGGTAAAATATTCTAACCTCATCACCATCCCAAGTAATCTTATCGACAACAGAACTAACAAGAAGCTTTTTCTCCTCAACACTAGCATCATCAACACACTTATTAAACTTATTCAAATTCTCAACAATCAAATCAATATTAAGCATCTCAACTTCAATACTATTACTAACCTCACTAACACCATCAAACTTCTTCTTTAACTCATCAACCTCAGCACTCAACTTTTCAATCTGAACAATAATATACTTAGAAGCAGCACTAGTAGAATTCTTAGTAAGTTGCATAACAAGTTGCTCAATAGCTTTCTCATTAGTATCAATATCACCTTGAATATTTATATTACTTTTAGGTTTAATACTATTAAAAGTATTCCTAAGCTTCTTATATTCACCAATCAAAACATCCTTATCAGTTACCTTAATCTTATCAAGAACAAAGTCCTCAATCTCCTTACCATTAATATTAGAATTAGTACAATTATACATAGTATACTTCTTATTGCACTTATAATAATAAGACCTAACTTTATCATCACCCTTACCATAAGAAGAATAAGTAAGCACCATAGCACTACCGCACTTAGCGCATTTTAAAATACCAGATAGTACACCATTTTTACCCGAACCAGTTCTACAACCTTTTTTACTTTGCTTATCAACAATTCTTTGAATATCAAGCCAAATAATATCATTAATAAGTCCATTGTGTTTAGAAACAGCATAAATCCAATTACATTTATCGACCTTCTTACCATTTTTATTCTTACCATAAGTCAAGTAACCACATCCATTAAAATCCCCAGTAACAAAAATCTCATTAAGCTCAAAGTACTCATGAGTAAACTTACTAGACTTAACATAAATAGGATTAGTTAAAATATCCTTAACCATAGAAGGACTAATAGTACCACCATTCTTACCGCAAATACCTTGTTTGTATAAATATTCACTAACCTTAGTTAAAGAACGGACCTCTAAAAACTTATTATATATATCCTCAACAAGAGTTATCTCCTTATCATTAACCTTTAAAATATTATACTTACGTTCCTTGCCATCAGAAATATAATTTACAACCTCATTTTTATAACCAAGAGGAAGTTGACCACCAAGCCACTTACCATCCTTAGCAAGTTCTCTCATATTATCACGAACACGCTCAGAAATAGTTTCCCTTTCTAGTTGAGCGAAAACACTAGAAATAAACATCATAGCTCTACCCATTGGAGTAGTAGTATCGAATTGTTCCTTAATAGAAATAAAACCAATACCAAGAGAAGATAAATCATCAATTAAAGATGAAAAATCAGCAACATTACGACTTATACGGTCAAGCCTATAACAAATAATAGTATCAAACTTTTTAGACTTAGCATCTTCAATCATTTTGCTAAATTGTGGTCTATTAGTATTCTTACCAGAAAAACCCTCATCTTCATAAACTAAAAAATCTTTAACACCAATATTTTTACCATAATCCATACATAACTGGATTTGATTTTCAATAGATTCACCTTTACTAGTGAATTTAGATTTTCTTGAATAAATAGCAACTTTCATAAGCTCACCTCCCATAAATATTATTAATTATCATATATAAATATATGATGCAAAAACAAAAGTAATTATTCTAAATTAGGGTTTGTTTCTGCATCATATATATTAATCTTCTAACTTTTTCTCTTATATTTTTATAACACAAAATTCTCGCCCCTTTATACAATGTAAGTGTCATATAGCTTATTAGCAGGGAGTAAGTAAAGGGCAAATGCACTTTACAAATTTATTAGAGATGATATTTTAATAACTAAATTAAGTTATAGGACAAATTTAAGCCCTCATAAGTTTATATATGGGAGGGGATATCATGAAGGAAAGAGTTACACTTGTTGATGGGAAGAAAGTAAAAAGGATTGTAGAAGTATTTGAAGATGAAGGGTATGTAGAGTCTTTAAAAGCTAGGGCAACTCTGATAATGCTTAAAAATAGATTAGAAGAATTAATGAGAGATAAAGAGGAAGTATTACAAGAAAATAGTGGCTAAATTTTATTAACCACTCTAAGAATTAAACATCCATATAATATCCATTTGCAATAGATAATATTGATAGAGCCATTGTTGGTGAAAAAGCATTTTTAGAATATTAAGGTTACTAATAGTTATTCAAAAAAGTTATGGCAAAAAAAAGTTCTCTTGCATTATAAAATACAGTGTTTTCACTATATGGCTGTAACTGGTGCTACTCATTGTTATGTAGCTGCACTTATTGATAATGAGGAACTTGTAATTCATAAATTAGATAGAGATGAAGAAGTTATAAATGAAATTATGAACCTTGAAGAAATGTTTTGGGATAAGTGTGTATTAGGTGGAAATTTGCCTGCACCAGATGGAAGTAGTGATTATTCAAAGGCACTTCAAGGATTTTATAAAGATAGCAAGGATAAAGAGGTAATTTCATTTGAAAAAGAATCATTATTAAATAGATATGATGAAGCTATAGGTAGTATGTTATAATTAGGTTATTAATATATGTCAAAGAGGTGTTCATATTGGATGAGAAAGTATTAGAATTTACTATTTTTTGCATAGATAACTTAGCAGAGTATCTAAAAAAAGATACTAAAGAGATATATAGATTATTAAAGAAAGAAACCAATATATTAGATAATTATATAATTCCGTGTTATGAGGTTTTACATAGTCAAAGTAAAAAATATATAATAGAAGATTTAGTAGAAGTCCTTAAAGAAAAGGGAGCAATATAATGATTTTGTATCATGGATCATATTGTAAAGTTGATAAACCAGATATATCGTATTCTAGAGATTCACTAGATTTTGGTAAAGGTTTTTATCTTACAGATATAAAAGGGCAAGCTTTAAGTTGGATTGATAGATTTGTTAGGCGTGGTAAAAATGGATGCTTAAATTCATATAATATAGATTTAAACAAAGTAAAAGATATTTATAAAGTGAAAGTTTTTGATACTTATAATATAGAATGGTTAGACTTTATATTAGATTGTAGAAGTGGTGGTAAAAAATATTTAAACTATGATATTGTGATTGGTGGAATAGCAGATGACCAGGTATATAATACCCTAGAATTATATGAGCTTGATTTAATCACCAAAGATGAGACACTTAAGAGATTGAAGTATCATAAACCCAATAATCAAATATGTATATTAAATCAGGAAATATTAGATAAGTATTTAATATTTGAAAATTGCGAGGTGATACCAAATGGAAGCAAATAAGGTGATACTTCAAAAGATGTATGTTAAAATAATAATGGAGTTTTCTGATTGTACAGGTAAAGATATTATAGAAAGTATGGATTATTTTTATAATTCTACTACTTATGATTTGATTAGAAATGGTATTTCTGATATACATTGTAGAGGACATAGGTACTTGACAGATGAGTTGATGTTAGAATATGGATTTAAAGAGCATAAGGGATATGTTAATTAGTACTGAAAAAAACTTAATTACAGAATGTACGGAAAATAATATATTTAAATATGCAAAAAAACAGGTGTACGTAGCCTGTATTTTGTAAAATATATAACAAATACGTTAAGTAGAGAGCATTTAGGATTTGGAAAAACAAAGTATTTAAAGTTATTTAATAAATTAATTGAGATAAAAAAGATTGAAAAAGTAGGTGTAGGGGCTAAGACTAAATATATATTAAAAGATAATAATTAATCGACCGCAGTATCTACCATAATATTATATTGAGTGCGGTCGATTTGTTGTACAGACCATGAATACAATCGCGATAAAGGTTAATAATCACTATATGAGTAAATTTAAGGAGTGATTATATGAGTTCTTTTGAAGGTTTATATACTTTAGGTGATGTGTCTAGTATGTATAATATAGACCAATCAACTTTAAGGCATAATATAGGAAATAGATTTATAGATGGTGAAGATGTAAAAAAGCTTGGTAAGACTTGGGTTATGAGAGAAGAAGCTTTAATTAGGGAATTTGGATTTATTCCTAAGGATTCTAGTGAAGCAGTTGATGTTAAAAGAAAACCAGGGAGGAAAAGTTCTATAGATAAATGTAAAGAAGCTTATTTAAATAGCCAAGTATAAGTTTGAAATGTTGAAATAAGTTGAATTAATAGCCCTCATAAAGGTTGATATAGGTGTTAGAATATATATAAGTATTTTATAAACTATATTGAGTATATGGAGGGATTTTTTATGCTTAAGTATTTAACA
>JAVXJG010000048.1:0-9759 GCA_036647935.1 Peptostreptococcaceae bacterium | reverse complement strand
TATATTACTAGCTGGGGCGATTGCGTTGTTGAAAGATAGTTTATAAAATTTCAATTTTGAATAATTACTTGTATGATATAATAATTTCAAATATCAGAAATAAGTAGGAGGATTAAAATGAATGCAATTGATGCAATTTTAAATAGACAAAAAATAGACAACCTTGGAAATTTATTGTTTTTGAAGGCGATGAAAAAAATAAAATGCTAGATATATTTAAAAAAGGAGCTAGTGAGGAATTTGATAATCCAACATTACTTCCTAATAGTGGTAAATTCGTCTCAGGAACTCGCTATACACTAGAAATTATGGAACAATCTCCAAGTATTATTTTTATTTATAATCCATTCGGAAAATCTCCAACGGCAAAATTGACGCTATTAATGCAATGCATAATTAAATTATAGTTTTTGTTGATTTTAGAAAGGAATGAACTATATAATTATGTAAAGGGTATAATCCTATTTTACGGGAATTGGAAATACTGTCTTAAATTTGTTAAACATGTGAAAATCGTATTTTAGGACGTTACTTAATTATAGAGTATTTTATAATACGATGTACTCTAATATAAAAAGGGGGATGTTCAAATGAAAAAAATGGTTAAAAGAATAATAGCTATGTTTAGTTTATTTGCTCTATTGTTTACATCTACTGTTTCGGCTGCTTCTCCTGAAAGGAACTTATTAAGTAATTCTAAAAATGAGATTGCAAAGTATGAAGTGTATAATGGTTTTGGGGAATTAATGTATACTGCGGATAGTTTAGAGGATGCTGAGGAATATTTAGATAATAATATTCGCGATACTAAAGATGGTGAAGGAAGAGGGGCTTATAAAGTAGCAAAAACTCTTTTCAAAATAGTATAAAGTAAACCTGTAATGTATGCTGTAACAGCATACATTGTACTAGGAGTTATCTTAGGAGAAAAAACAATTTTAGATGTTGTTAACGATATAGTTCCAATTAATACATTAATGGAAATAGCTACAAAACTACAGACTCTTAATGTATATTCTAGTTCTAGTACTATTTCAAATCCATATCCGCCACATTCTGCTCAAGGAGCATGGTGGAATAGAACGAATTTTTACTATATTATCGGAAATTAATCATATAAGTATATTACAGTTTAAAAAGGGTTGCAGTTTATTAATTGTAATCCTTTTTTCATATTATAATTTCTCAAATTGAATAGAAGGAGAATTAAAATGTATAAATTTTGAACATTTGTAATAACTGTGTATTTAGCATTAGTCGTATTTAATTTTTTATTTTATAAATTAAATGCGAAGTTAGGGTTATTTAAATCAGTACAATTAAGAATTAATGCTTTGGGTGAAAAAAATAAGTATAAACTAAAAAAAAGATATACAATGCTAATACTTGCGACAATTATAATTCTTCATTTATTTGTATATATAAATATTATATCTGGCTTGACTATAGGTTTTTTATTTGCTTTTCAAGATATATGTTTTAGTGACAATCATATAGAAAATGATTGGGGAGATAGATTGGATTAACGATTTTACAATAGATATTAAAACTGCTATATTCTTTATTAGTGCCATAATTCAAATTATGGCACTAATAATATTACCCTAGGTATTGCAACTACTTCGGCGATGTCATTAACTAGTGACACTAACAGTATTTTTAGTTAAAAGCTATAAATCTAGTAATTCCAATACTTTGGTCAATGTTTGGTGACTTTTTTCGGTTTTATGCTTGGAAGGCCTATAAAAACGCCTTAACTTAATTTTAGATTGAATAGCAGGTGCATGTAGAAGTAAAGCTAATGCATATTTTGCGTAAAAGGACTACTGATAGATTAGAGCGTGGAGCATTAAGAATTGTTAATAATGACAATGAATAGTTAAAGTAAGCACTTAGATTAATGCTAGGTACTTTTTTTATACAATCAATATATGTTATAATGAACTTCTAAAAGAAGAAATTTAAGTTTAATATTTAGGTGGGATTTATCTATGGTAGTAACTGCAATACCTTTCATTACTTTTTAATGGAAGGAGGTGAAAAACATGGATAAACTAAAGATTATAAAAGAATTAGCTATGATAGTAGTTATATTGTCTTATGCTATTTCTTTAATCATAAATGCTATAGCTAACTACATAGTGGCTATAAACAGTAAAAAACCACCTAAGCATGCCGGCCGTGGTGGTTTCAGAAGATATAAAAAATAACTTTTTTACTATCATAGAAATCAAGCCTAATGTGCGAAATTAAACTTGGTTTCTTCTTTTTTAATTTTTTTAATACTTATATTATACTACATATTAATTAAAAATAAACTAGTAAATTATTAATTATATGTTAAGTAGAAATTAAATTAATATAGTGAGGAAAAAAATAATTTGACTTCAAAAAACTAATAGAATAGGTGAATGTATGTATTTAGCTGTAAAAGAAGTTAAACCTATAGGGGAACCTACGTTTTTTCTGCAACTTGGCACCAAAGTTTGTTCAACTAATTGATTTCACTATGATTGCTTGAATATTGATATTTTTTATTATATTCAAGTACATAATTATTTAAATAAACTTGACCTTAGTCAATAAATATTAGATTTAGCAATTGATTGACCCTATTTTAGGCTACTTTTCAAGGGTCTATAATCTTCTAACTTTATTGACTTTATATCTTTCGACTATAATAATATGAGTAAATTATAGTCAGTACAAGTTTAATAATTATAACAATAGATACAATAAAAAGAGAAACATAATCCTTCATTAAAGTACCTGTAATAAATAATAATGCAATTAATATCAAATTCATCAATTTAGATACAGAATGTGAAGTTTTTTCATGAATATTTAAGTGCCTTTCATCATTCAAAATTATCTGTTGTTCTTTAAAAGACTTTTTTAGAAAATCTTTATTATTTTTCATTGTTTATATCTTCCTCATAAATAAAGATATCCTCTATATTCATATTGAAATATCTAGAAATTTTAAATGCTAAAATAATAGATGGATTATATCTTCCATTCTCAAGTGAACCAATTGTTTGTCTTGAAACCTCAAGAGCTATTGCTAAGTCTTCTTGCCTAATACCTCTTTGTCTTCTTATTTCTTCTAATCGATTTTTCATTAAATATCTCACCTTGTGTAAAGTTTACTTTCCTTAATATTAAAGTATCATTTGTTATATTATATGTCAAGCAAACTTTCCCTTGTGCATAAAAAATAACAGGTGATACTTTAAAACCTGATAATAAACTGTGTTTATATATATTACACTAAATTACTATTATAAGATTTTGAAAAACACTGTATCAATTGAAATTACTAGACCTCAGTAAACTTTGGTTCCATTTTGCAGAAAAAACGCAGGTTGGCCTAGACAGATAATTCTTTTAAATTATCTATATTCATAAAAATTAATGTCGATATATAAACAATACCCGCCAATATTTTAGATATTTTTTTATATTTTTTTATTTCACTTAAAGTTAATGGATTATTTCTATGCTCTAATGGAGCTAATATAAAAATCCCTATACAACTTAATGTAGATATAGTAAAAATTATCAATGTGTATATTTGAGAATCTACATTTAATGGTATATTCATAGTTAATATAAATATTAGTATGAATATCAATAAGCAATTTGTATAATTATTGGCATGATATCCACCTGCAAATTGCCTTATTGGACAATAGCATGCTAAAAATACTATTGAATAAAATATTTTATTAAATAACAGTCCTATAATTAATACAATTACTATATTTGTAATAAATGCAATCAATATCTCAAATCCATATTTATAAACTTCATAATCCTCTTTATCTATCTCTTTATTTTCAATTAAAAAAGATGTTATTTTACTTGCATATGATTTGAACATGTCGTCCTCCTAAATCTTATGCATTGACAATAACACCTTTTTATATTTTATTCAATAAATTATTCTAAACTGGTCATTATATAAACATACTTGGTATAATATTTATCATTTTTTATTTTATATCTCCATTATATTTATATACAATATCTTTTATATTTTTTAAACCTATTCCATGCATAGATTTATTTTTTTACAGTATACTTATCCTATTTATTGAGTATAAGTGAAATTAATAGCAAGCTTGATAATACTATTACAATTATTAGACTATTAGATATACATAGTGTAAATGTAGTTACTCCAACTAATACAGATAATATATCAATTTTTATTGATATTCTCTTAATATTTTCATTTTTATCATCACCAATGCCTAGTTTTTGCTTATATTCATTAATTATCATTGGCTTTCTTATATTTCTGAAGTATTTATATGAGTAAAATGATATAATAATATAAAATATAAACTTAGTAATAATATACATATTAAACTCTATCTATTTTATAAACCATGATATGCTTTATCTGCTCTACCAACATTATATAAATAGTTTACTCCCTCCCCTATAGCTGTTAATCCTGAACCTGTTACTCCAATTATTTCTAATGCATTTTTTAGAAATGCAACAGTTACTGAATATTTAGAATCCTTAACTAAATCAGCTAGAACAGATACAACTTGTGCTATCCAAGCTCCTCCTAATTGATTTCTCATTTGGATAAACTCTTGTTGAGCATATCTAGTAAAATCATTCATTTCCTTTGTATTTCCAGAATTCCAATTTGTTCCTTCTTTTGTATATGTTTTCGTACTATCCCATCCTTGTGCTCCATGAGCAGTTAATTTGTATCTTGTACTTCCAGTTTGAGAATTAACTGTTAATTTTAATTGATCTGGACCATCAGTTTGGAAAACCCTAGAATATCGACTTTCTTTATTTTCAGTTGCTAGCTCTTCTGGATTAGCTCTATAATTTTTCAAATTTTCTAAATAGTTTATAGTTATTGTATCTTCCACGATACCTTCATTATTTAGTATTGTTGCTCTTAAAACACCTTGCTTCGGATTAACTTCATATTTTATGTTATCTTCTTCTTTAACTACTTTATACACATCTTCTTCTCCGTGTAAAGCTCTGAATTCTTCTATTGCTTTATTGCTATTATCTATTATTTGTCTTGATGTTATTTGATTTATATTGACATCTTCCATAGCAGACACAGTACTTAGTACTGGTAATGCTAATGTAACACCTACTAATGCTATTGATATACTCTTTGTTCTCTTTTCTTAAAACTCATAAATATATATCCCCCTCAGTATAAATTTAAGCTTTTGTTTCTTCTATAACTTAAACTTACATTTTTTTACTTTTAAGTTCAATACACTATGGGTAACTGGGTATTATATGAGCATAACTGGTCAATTTTTAATAGAAAATATAAATTTAAGTACAAATTTATTATCGTCGAAATCAATCTTTATACCTCCATTATATTTATATACAGTATCTTTTATATTTTTTAAACCTAATCCATGCATTGATTTATCTTTTTTACTTGTAATAAATTTATTATTTTTCACATTAATGTCATTTACCTTGCTATTCTCTATTTTTATAAAGCAAAAGTTATTTATATATGTAACATTTACTGATATATATTTATCTTTACTATCATCTAAAATATTATAACAAGCTTCAATTGCATTGTCTAAAGCATTAGAGAATATAACACATAAGTCCATCATATCTATAAAATCCAATTTACTAAAATCTGCTACTATATCAAATCTAATGCCTTTTTCTTTACATACTTGGTATTTTTCACTAATTATAATATCAAGTATCTTATTTCCAAAATTAAAATTCATATACTCTATATTTAAATTCAAGCTCCTTACATATTCCTTTACATCTTTTTCACTACTTAAATTAGAAATACAAATCATATGGTTATTAATATCATGATAAATTCTTTTTATATTTTCTTGGCTTTCTTCCATTTTCTTATAATGCCTATATTCTAAGCTTATTTTTTCTTTCATAAATTCATTTTCTATCTTAAGTTTATTACTTATTATTATCCTATAAATTATGATTAATAGCGAAATACTAGATAATAAAATCAAAAAAGATATAAGAATTAGATTAAAGTTATCTATTAACTCTATATCTAACTTTGAAATACCCTGCTCAAATATAATTAAAAGACTCAATATATTTGTACATATTGGTACACCAATATATATAAAGTCATTCTTACTAATTTGACTAGATAGTTTAAAATACTTAACAATTAAGATTCCAATAAGTAAAAATGATTTAGCTAAAATTATTGCTTCTAATCTATATAAATTGGGATTTAGTAAAACACTTACATTAATGTTATTTACATAAACAATACTACTAATACTAAGTGCCTCTATGCCTATTAACATCATCCAGTAAACAAGTGGAATTGTTAAAGCTTTTGATAAATTAACTTCATAGTTTAATTTAACGTAAAGTATACTTAAACCAATAGATATAAATACTCTTAAATTAGGTAAAATACCAAATAAATTCATAGCAAATGCTACTCCTAAAATTAGTGAGAAGCTCAATAAACTTTGGTTTTTACTCACTTTTTTTGTAGTTAAATCATTTATTAAAATATACAATGATATCCACTCTATAATTAAAATAAACATATCTAATAGTTTCCAAAATATAATACTATTTAACATACCTTATATCCTAAAACTTCTATCAACTTAGCTTTTAATTGCTTTATTCTATGTTTACTTATTGGTATCGTAGCATTATTTATATAAATATCTGATACCTCTATTTTATTAACTTTTTCTAGATTTACTATAAAGCTATTATGGCATCTAAAAAAGTCTTTATTTAATAATTTCTCTAATTTCCTCATACTCATCTTTATTAGCTCACAACCACTTGTAGTATGTATTATTAATTGCCTTTTACTTGTTTCAATATATAAAATATCATCAAATTTAATTTTGATTAATTTAGATTTATCGATAATTGTCAAATAATCATTTTTCTTTTTTATTATATTTTCTATACATTTACCCATATTATTTTCAAATACATTATAATCTATTGGTTTTAGCATATACCGATATGCATTTACCTCATATCCTTCACAAACATAATCTAATACTGATGTAGCAAATATTATTTCTACATTGTTATCAAATTCTCTTATTTTTCTGGCAGTATCCATACCATTTAGATCCTGCATTTGAATATCTAAAAATAATAAATCTATGTCATTTGGATATTTACTTAAAAGTTCTTCTCCCGATGAAAATTCTAATATGTCATAATTTAATATATTAAAAAATTTACATATATAGCTATTTAATATATTTCTATGAATGCTATTATCCTCACAAATACCTATTATAATATTATTGTTATTCATAAATTCATCCCCATTTGTTATAATTCAATTCTGATTAAGTTTTTACTTTTTATACTTTGTAAAATCAATAACTGGAGCTAACACTTTCTTTTCTTCTTTAATCGATGCTTCCTTAGCTCTTCTTTTTTCTAGTCTTTCCATAAATGCAACTTTAGCTCTATCCATCACTTTTACATCTACAACAACTCTTTCTAAAGTCTGCTTGTCCAAATAAGTGTTCACTCCGTCTCCATCCATATATGGTAGTGCATATTCTAAATAATCTTTTAATAATTCTTCATTAGTCATTCTTTTACTATAATACTGTAAGTAATAATTAATACTACCACTAATCTTTAACCAAAGCTTCTTATCATCCATGATACCCTCCTATAAATATAAAAACAGAAGTCTCTAAAGAGACAGGACTAAAGTCCCCCAATACTAAGAGGATGTTTCAGTTGACATCCTCTCTATCCTTAGAGATTTCAATAACTTACTTACAGCTTGTCTACTTATTCCTACTTCTATTGCTATTTGATTTTGATTTAATCCTTCTCTTTGTAATTCATTTATTCTCTTGACTCTATCTTGCTTTTCCTGTTCTCTTTTAGTTAATCCATTTTCATTTCTTCTTTTCGCTTTTTTCTTTGATTTTTGTTCTTCTGCACTTCTTCTATATTTTTCTTTACCCGATATAATTGTCTTTAAATACTCCTGCTCTTTTGGACTTATATCTAATATTTCAATTAATTTAGCATTAGTATATTTATATAATTTATTTTCATAGGCTCTTGTTGCTGATTTAGTATCTCTAATTACTTCAACTTCTGGCAATGGCTTTTTAAAGCTCGCATTTAACTCTAATGCTCTGCTTAAAGCTTCCTCAGTATCTTCTGTAAAACAAGCTGAGAAATATCTATATAAAAATAAAATAACTTCTCTATGACCTTCTACATCATACTCTCTAAGCTCACAAATCTTAGTTATATCAATAACCCTATTGAAATATAAACTATATTCAGTAAAAAGACTTACCATTTTTTTAGGTCTACCTTTTGATTTCTTTTTTTCATTTATATCTGGTAAATATTCATCTTGAATTTCTCTTAATGAATATTCATAGTCATATTCATCTAAAACCTCAACACAAGTCCCACTTTTTGAGTTCATAGTACCAACTATTCTTAATACTCTAGTAGGATCAAGTGCATTTGCATCTGCTCCAAATTGTTTTAAAGCATTAAATAAGTATCTTTGTAGCGCATACCATAAAGGTAATGCCATACTTGGAACTGGTTTTATTAAAATAATATAATAAAGTCTACGTCCACTATCTATTAAATAATTAGGTCTTGGTATTTTATGACCATATAAATCATTTTCTAAAAAATATTGAACTGCTTCTTTTGTATATTTTGAGTTGTAACAATCTATATCAATATAAATAGCTCTAAGCTCTTTTATATTCTCAATTCTTCTTTGTGGTCTATAATACGTATTTTGAGATACATAAGCATTAATATCATTTATGATATCTTCTGTTCTCTCAAGTAAATCGTCCCTTTTGTAATGCCATTGACTATACTCAGGGTTTTTACTAGCAATAGTAATATAACCTTCACTATCTTTGTGTAATTTTTCTAAATGTATTTTTGACTCCTTTATATCTACTTCATCCTTTACCTGTAATTTAAATGCTTGCATTAAAAAAACTCCCCTCATTCTTCTGATAATGCACCTCAAAAAGATAAGAGAAGTTATTTATATATATTGTCACTTCTATAGTCATGTGATAAAATAACTATAGAAAATAAAACTACATGCATAAAAAAATATACTGGTAGAATTATAATAACTATATAAAAAATCTCTAATAAGATTCTCTTATCTTGTTAGGGTTCTTGTTAAAAGATAGGATTTCTGTTTGCCGACGTGATCCTATCTTTTTTTATTATCCGATTAGTATAGATAAATTATAACATAAAGATACTTTTTCGTACATAAAAAGCGAGACAGGACTAAAGTCCCCCAATACTAAGAGAACAAAAAATGAGGGTTATTTATTTTTTAGATTAACTTTATTCGGTGGGACACCGAGATACATGTAAAAACCGGAAGTATCTTTTCTAAACATATTGATATCACCGGTTTTCACGTTTTACTTTTTTAATTCATACTCATTGACTCTACGATAAAATGTATTAGGCTTTAAATCTAGCAAATTCATAGCCTTGACGGCTGTAATATCTCCTGATTTCCACTCTTTATAAACTTCTTCAAAGTTTTCACCAGGATGTATCTTTTGTCTTCCAAATTTAACCCCCTTTTTCACGTGCTATTTTAATACCCTCTTTTTGTCTTTCCTTTATCCTAATTCTTTCATCTTCAGCCATATAGGGGTAGAGTCCATAGCCGTCAACCTAAGACATATTAATATGTTTTAATGGTTTGAAGGCTTA
>JAVXJG010000047.1:0-9886 GCA_036647935.1 Peptostreptococcaceae bacterium | reverse complement strand
ATAAAAATGATGTCTTAATTTAAGACATCATTTTTATTTATCTAGCATCTATTAATTTGCCTTCTTTTAATTTTTTAGGCTTTATATCTATGTTAAACTCTCTTTTGTATCTTTTTATATCAGCAAGTTCAGATTTTGTGACTATAGATATAGTATCTCCATTTCTGTCACCTCTAGCAGTTCTTCCAGATCTATGAATATATTCATTTTTACTTCCAGGGAAGTCAAGGTTAAATACATGAGATGTTTCTACAACATCAAGTCCTCTGGCAGATAAGTCAGAAGAAACTAAAATTTTAGCTTTACCTATTCTAAATCTATTAATTGCATTTTTTCTATCTTCCTTAGCCATCTGACCAAATATACCTACAGCTTTATATCCATGATAATTTAATTTTGATGTTATAGCATCTATATTTTCTTCGTTATTTACAAAAACTATAGATCTTTTTGGTGAAGTAGAAGCTAAAGCTTTTCTAAGTAAGTCAAACTTCTCTCTTTTTTCACCTAATAAGTACATATGATTTATTTTAGGATTTATAGTTAAATCAGTAGTAGCTTTTATTAAAACAGGTTCTTTCATTAAAGTATTACATATGTCGATTGTATTTTCATTTAAACTAGCAGAGAAACCTAGTAGTTGTCTATCTCTTAGTGTAGTTTTTATTATAGCTTTTATAGTGTCGATATTTTTACCACTTAATAAGCTATCAACCTCGTCTAATATTATAGTTTTAATATAGTGTGCTTTTAATTTCTTTTGTTGTATTAAATCTAGTACTCTACCACAAGTACCTACTACTATATGAGGTTTTATTGCTTTAATGTTTTTTATTTGTTTTTGTATATTTACTTCACCTATTAAAGAAAATGTAGTTACAGGTATATCTGAGTTTTTAGAAAGTAAATTTACTTGGTCACATATTTGCATAACAAGCTCGTGAGTTGGGGCTAGTATTAAAACTTGAGTTTCTCTTTTTGTAGTATCTATTTTTTCATACATAGGAAGTACATATGCTAAAGTTTTACCGCTTCCTGTTTGAGCATTTGCAAGGATATCTTTATTATCTATGATACTTTCTATAACTAGTGATTGAACTTCTGTAGGAGAAGTAATATGTTGCTTTTTTAGTCCATCTATTAGATTAGGATTTAATTTTAATTCTTCGAATGTAGTCATTTTTTACTCCTTCAATAATTTTTCCAATTCAGTACATTTAATTATACACTTATTTCACTAAATTTGTACAAAATAATTTAAAGTTCTCATTATATATATCCTATAGCTATATTATTTACATTAAAAAATAAATAATTATTTTATTTATTTTGATTTATGGGAAAAATGTTGTTAATATGTAAGTTAAATCAAAGATAAGATTAGGAGGATAAAATGAAGAAGAATAAAGTGGTTTTAGTAGGTACAGGAATGGTTGGGATGAGTTATGCTTACTCAATGGTAAATCAAGGTATATGTGAAGAATTAGTATTGATAGATATTGATAAAAAACGTTCTATTGGAGAAGCAATAGATTTAAATCATGGACTTAGCTTTGCTCCAAGAAAAATGAAAATATATGCAGGGGAATATAGTGATTGTTCGGATGCATATATTATCTGCATAACAGCAGGAGCAATACAAGCAGAGGGAGAAACTAGACTTGATTTATTACATAAGAATACTAAAATAATGAAATCTGTAATAAGTGAGATAAAAAAATCAGGATTTAATGGAATACTATTAATAGCTACAAATCCAGTAGATATAATGACTTATGTTGCATGGAAGTTATCTGGAATTGATAAAGATAAGGTAATAGGTTCAGGAACTACTCTAGACTCTGCAAGACTTAGATATACTCTAGGAGAAAAATTAGATGTAAATCCAAAGGATATCAATGCCTATGTAATTGGGGAGCATGGAGATTCGCAGTTTGTGGCTTGGAGCTATGCATTCTCAGGAGTACAACCGATTTATCAGATAGCATCTAGAAAGGATGCTAAGATAAAATTTGAAGATTTAGCGAGTATAGAAGAAGAAGTTAAAAATATAGCATACAAAATAATTGAATGTAAAAAATCTACTTACTATGGTATAGGGATGGCACTTACTAGAGTGACTAAGGCTATACTTGAAAATGAAAATAGTGTACTTACAGTATCATCATATTTAAATGGAGAATACAATCATGATGATGTTTATATAGCAATTCCTAGTATAGTAAACAAGGATGGTGTAAGAGAAGTTATACATTTGGCACTCGATAATGCAGAGAAGTCTAAGTTAGATAATTCTATAGAAATAATGAAGGAGAATATTAAGAAATTAGATATATTCTAATATAAAAATAAATAATAAGAAAGAAATATAAAATAGAGTATCTCAAAATGATTTTTTTAATCACAATATGAGGTACTTTATTTTTTTGAAAAATAGTTGCACATTTTTGGAGCTTGTTATATATTATATATAACAAATATAAAAAATATAATTAATATAAAATGGAGGAGCAAATATGTTAGTTTTAAACAATGTATCAAAGTCATACAAAAATAAAAAAGCTATAAGTAATATATCTTTTGAAATAAAAAATGGAGAAATATTTGGGTTTATAGGTCACAATGGTGCCGGAAAAACTACAACTATAAAAGCTATGGTTGGGATACATGATTTTCAAAAAGGGGAAATACTTATAAATTCAAAATCAATAAAAAAAAATCCGATAGAGTGCAAAAAAGATATTGCATATATACCAGACAATCCAGATTTATATGAATCCCTTACAGGAATTGGATATCTTAATTTCATATCAGATATATTTAAAGTAAGCAAAAGAGATAGGGAGGAAAATATAGTTAAATATTCTAGGTTGTTTGAAATAGATAAAGTATTGGGTGACTTAATATCATCTTACTCTCATGGTATGAAACAAAAGCTGGCTATAATATCAGCATTAGTCCATAATCCAAAAATATTAATACTAGATGAGCCATTTGTAGGTCTTGACCCAAAGGCGTCATATATATTAAAGGAAATAATGAAAGAATTTTGTAAAAATGGAGGATGTATATTCTTCTCGACACATGTTCTTGAAGTAGCAGAAAAAATATGTGACAAAATTGCAATAATAAAAGATGGAAAAATACTTGCATATGGTACTACCGACGAAGTAAAAGGTGATGGGTCTTTAGAAAATCTATTTATGGAGTTGATTGATAATGAGTAATTTAATGATATTATTAAAAGTGAATATGATAAATGAATTAGGTCTTAATGTCATAAAAAACTCAAAGGGAAAAGAACGAAATAAAATATTAATGACATCTTTAGTGATTTTGCTTTGTGTGGGAATTTTTGCAGTTAGTATTTTCAAAATGTGTTTTTTAATGTCAGATATGTTAATACAGATTAATAGTATGGAATTACTTCTTATAATAGGGTTTATTGGAGGGACTTTATTTGCTCTTTTAACATCTATTTATAAGGGACCTTCATATTTATTTGAATCTAGAGACTTTGATATGTTAAGTAGTTTACCTATTAAGTCATCTACTATTTTAACTAGCAAGATTGCTATGATAATAGGTTCGAATTATATATTTTCACTAATATTTATATTAATCCCATCAATAGTTTATTTTATTAGGGTCGAGGCTAGTATAACTTACTTTTTATATTTAATAATACTATTTTTAATATCACCATTAATTCCAATAATTATTTCATCAATAATTTCACTATTTATAGGAAGTATTTCATCAAAAATAAAGCACAAAAATATTGTTTTATCTGTTGGAAGTATAGCTTTACTAATTGGATATATGGCTACTATTACTAAAATAGAAGTTATAGCTAAAAGTATAATTCAAAATAGTGTATCTATAATGGATGCTGTAAATAAATTGTACCCACCTGCATACTATTTTGTAGATGCTTTAAAAAATAATAGTTTAATTTCATTATTAATATTTATTGCAATATCTGTGATACCGTTTTCGATATTCATAGCCGTGTCTTCTAAGCAATTTGAAAAAATAAATTCAAAAATGAAGGAAACTTACAAGGTTAAAAATTATAAAATGAAAGATACAAAGACTAATAGTCAAATAGTTGCATTGGTAAAAAAAGAGATAAGCAGATATTTATCTTCGTATATATATTTTTTAAATACTTCATTTGGTATGATAATACTTTTAATAGGAACTATTGGAATATGTATATTTGGAGTAGATAAATTAAATACTCTATTAGAACTTAATATAGATATGAATATTATAAAACCACAATTACTACTTATGTTGGTATTTATCATTGCCACATCTTGTACAACGTATTGTTCTATATCATTAGAAGGAAAAAAATTATGGATATTGAAATCATCACCAATAGATACTATGGATATATTCAAAGCCAAGATAGGAATGAATCTTATTTTAAATACACCTATATCAGTTATATGTTTTTTCGTTATAAGTATAAAACTAAAATTTGATTTTTTATTCATAATAATAGGGACACTTAGCATAATCTCTGTAGCGCTAATAGTTTCCGTTGGAGGGTTGTTGGCAAACTTATATTTTCCAAATATGGATTGGAAAAATGAGGTGGAAGTAGTTAAGAGAAGTGTAGGAATTATGATAATATTATTTGGAACTATGATTTATGTAGGACTATTTGCCATAATATACTATTTTATGGAGGTTCAGAATTTAAGTATATATTTAGTTATATTTACAGCTATAACTATGTGTATAAATCTTATCATGTGGCATATAATTAAAACTAAGGGTATTAAAGTTTTTAATCAAATATAAGTTTAATATAATATTAGGAATATCTTAAAATAAATTTAATTATTTAGGCGGATATTCCTTTTTTTGTGCCTGAAAGGTTACAAATACATTAAAAATAGGCTAAAGGTATTCAAATAGTAAAGCAAATACGATATAGTAAATAAGATAATGTATTAAAATGTTAGGAGAATAATATGAGAAAATTTACTAAAAAGGAGAAAGTCTTCATCCAATATGGATTTTTAATACTATTAATAAGTTTAACAACCTATTTAGTATCTACTACTTTAGATTTGAATTTAATACCAAAACTTATAAATATAGTGAATACTAAATATATATTACTAGGATTTATCTTAATGATAATATATGTTGGACTTGAGTCTCTAGTAATTCGGATAATAGTGAAATCTATACACAAAAATTGTGTTAAGTTTATTGGATTTAAACTAGCAACAATGGGGATGTATTACAACCTAGTAACGCCATTTGCATCAGGAAGTCAACCTATGCAAATATATGCCCTAACTAAATATGATATAAAGATTAGTAAATCTATTGCTATAATCACTAATAAAACGCTAGTGTTTCAAAGTATAGTTACTATTTATTGTGGAGTGTTGTTGCTTGGAAATGTAGCACTACTTAAAGCAGAGATGCCATCGGTTATGATGCTTGTTACTATTGGAATGATAATGAACGTTAGCATGCTTTTAGGGGGGCTTTTAATAGTTTTAAGTCCTAAGAATGTAAAGAGAATGTTGGCTATTTTAGTTAAAGTATTAAAAAAAATAAATTTATTTACATCGTTGATTCCAAATGAGTCATATTTAAATAAGTATATAGATGAATATAACTACTCTATAACAACATTTATAAAAAATAAAAAAGCTTTAATCTCAAGTGTAATATTTACAACAATACAATTGACTGTGTTTTTTAGTTTAGTTTATTGTGTTTATAAGGCATTTAATTTAAATCAAGTATCGTATATTAAATTGCTATCTCTTCAAGTTATACTATACATGTCGATATCTCCTATCCCAACTCCTGGAAATGTAGGAGCAAGTGAACTTGCATTTTTGACTATATTTAGAGGGATTTTTCCAAGAGAGTTGATTGGATTTAGTGTATTTTTGTATAGTGGATATGTATATTATTTTGTAATAATAATTACAGGGATACTTACAATATACACCCATTATAGTTTATCTAAAATTGAAAAAGTAAAAGTTAAGTTATAATAAAAAATTTAAAAAATAAAAGTCTACTGCTAATATATTATTATTTAGTAGTGGATTTTTGTTTAGAAATATATAACTAGCTTAATAATAGAAGTATATACTTGTTAAGTAATATAAAAAATAGAAAAAAATTATAGTACTAAAACTCATATATATGGACAACTTAAATCTAGATACAAATTTAGTTAAGAAAGGAAACAAAGATGCAAACGAAAAGAGAAGATTTAGATAACAATAAGGATATAAAGAAGCTTTTAAGAAAAAGTGATACTAAGATGGAAATAGCTAAGGAAATATCTAGTAATAAGAAGGTAGCAGAGATTTTAGGTGATAGGTTGGCAAAAAGAAAAAATTTTCCTCCGTGTTAAACTAATCAAATTCTAAGTTAGAGGAGTTGACGTATATGAGTGACAACAGATTTAGAAAAGGGCCTTATGAAGATGCGCTTCAATATGCAAAGGATATACTAAGTAGTAGTTCCTCTATTGATGAGATAATTGTTAATGCAAATATAGAACAAGAGTTAGAACAAGAAATGGAAAAGCAAGTAAATTAATAAAAGATATATACTTAATAAAATTGATAGAAATAAGCCTATAAATTAAAATATAGGCTTATTTTGTGTTTATCTTATAGATGATGATTATCCGTTAACTATTTCACCACCATTTATATGTATAGTTTGACCAGTTATAAAAGATGCTTCATCACTAGCTAAGAATACATAAGCACCAGAACATTCTACAGGTTGACCTGCTCTTTCCATAGGAGTATTACTACCAAATTTGGAAACCTTCTGTTCATCAAAACTTGAAGGTATTAATGGTGTCCATATCGGACCTGGTGCAACAGCATTAACTCTTATACCTTGTTTTGCTAGTTGCATTGATAAAGATCTAGTGAATGTTGTTAATGCTCCTTTAGTCATAGAATAGTCTAGTAATGTTTCGTGTCCGTGATATGCTACAACGGATGTTGTATTTATTATACTATCGCCACACTTTAAGTAAGGTAAAACAGCTTTTGTTAAATAAAATGCACCATAAACATTAGTTTTAAACGTTTTATCAAATTGTTCTTCGTCTATATCAAGTAGACTATCTTGTACATATTGAACAGCTGAATTATTTACTAGTATGTTTATTTTTTTATATTCAGTTAAAGTATTCTCTATAGCATTTTTACAAAACTTACTTTCTTTTAGATCACCTTTGATTAAAAGACATTTTCTACCTTCATCTTCAATTTTCTGTTTTGTAAATATTGCATCCTCATCTTCGTTATAATAGATTATACTTATGTCACATCCGGATTTTGCAAAAGCAATAGAAACAGCTCTACCAATGCCACTATCACCTCCACTAATAATAGCTACTTTATCCTTTAATCTATCGTTTGATTTATTATATAATGGATTATCATATATGGGATTGGGTATCATTTCAATCTCAAATCCTGGATGATGGTTTTGATGTTGTTTGGGAAATGAAGTTGGAAAAAACATAATTATATTCTCCTTTAAAAAATTTATTATACAGAATTATAATTTCCAAATGAATATAAATTATACTAAAGTATTAATCCAGATTATATTGAATAGATAAATATAAAGATGAATGTATAGAAACTTTAGGTAAATTATTTTGTCTTTTTTGTTTTTTTATATCTCTTTTTAATCTTCTTATATTTTTTTATATTAGGAGTATTGGAGTGTCTGTCAAACACAGGTGTTATATCAGGGGGTGGATTTCCATTTTTTATTCTTTGTTTACAAATTATTCTAGATTGAGATACCAAGGATATATCCTGACCTAATGTTTGTAAAAATGTGCCAAGCATTCCAAGGTCATCATCATTTTGAATTTCTTCTGATATTATTGCAGTAAAAATTGCCGAAAGTATAACATAGCTATTAGCCTGTGAATTACAAGTATTTTCTATATAAGAAGAATTACTAGAACTACTAGAATTATTAGAAGAACAATCAGATCTTTTTTGCTTAGACATGTAACCCCCTTTCCATAATCATACTAAACTAGCTTTTATGTAGACTTTATATAAATATAGATATTAGTAATTATATATTACTAAAATATTTGAATTAGACTAATTTATAGTATATAATATCAAATGTAACTTAATAAGACAGTTCGTAAACCTCCTGTCTTTAAACAAAACTACGGTAAATTAAGAATTTATTATTTGTGTGCTTAAAACCGTAGCCTATCTACGGTTTTTTTGATTATAATAATTTTACAGTTATGATTTTGTTGAAGGGATAAATTGAGTGAGGAAAAAGAATTTTTTTATTTTTAGAAATAACAATAATTATAGTATAATACTAGGAGGAAGAGTTAATGAAATCAAATACAAAGGGTTTAGTTAGTACAGCTGTAGTTGCAGCTATATATGCCACATTAACCTTAGCATTAGGATTTATAAGTTATGGACCGATTCAATTTAGAATAGCAGAGGTTATGATACTTTTACCATTTATTAGTAGTAAGTATATAGTGGGATTAACATTGGGATGTTTTATAGCAAATATTATAGGTCCTTATGGAGTACCAGATATAGTAATTGGTACACTAGCAACATTTATAAGTGCTTATTTGGTTTACTTAACATCTAAACTTATAAAGGAAAGTAAATTTGCTTTAATAGTAGCAGGAATATGGCCAACAGTAGTAAATGCTGTAATGGTAGGATTTATGTTAAATAAATTCTATGGAGCACCTTTAATTTATGCTATTTTAGAGGTAGGATTTGGTCAATTTGTGGTAATAAATATAATAGGACTACCTTTATTTAAAATTTTAAGTAGCAGGTATGGTAATTTATTAAAGAGTGCATTCTAATTAGGATGCACTTAATACATAGAAAGAAAGGTAATAAATATGAACGGATTAGAAATATCAAATAATGCAAAGCTAATAGCTATTGGTGAAGATGGAATAAGGACTTTATCTACTATTGAAAATATTGTTAAAGATAATATGGAGTTTGAAAAGATAACTATAAATCAAGATGTGGATAAAGATTATGTAAGAAATTTATTAGATGGTGTAGATGTATTATTTTTAACTTACTCAACAGAGGATAGAAGAGCAAAAGATATAGTAAAAGCAATAGGATATATGGCAAAAGAAAGAAGGGTTTTAGGAATTGGTTTAAATTCTTCTACAAAAGAAGATAGTGATGATTTAAACATAGACAGAGAATTTAAAATAGGTAAAGAAAATAAAGAAAAGATAACATCTATAATAAATATTATGCTTGAGTCAATATCTGATTTTTGTATGATAAATATAGATATAACAGATCTTAAAGAAGTAATTGGAAGTGGTAAAGGGTTAAAATATTCATATGAAGAGTTTGATAGTGAAAATACTGCAAGTGAAGTTGCAAAAGTATTAGTAGATAATATGTCTTGTGAAGGTAGTGAATTTGAAGAGAAAAAAGGTATATTATTTATAGATATGGATAAAAATCATTGTGAAGAAAATAATATGCTAATCGCAGTAAATACAGTTATTACAGAATTACATGAAAAACTAGATAATAGTTTGGAGTTAATATTCTCTTTATATATAAAAGAAAATGAATCTTCAAAAGCAAGAATAGGATTAATTCATAATTAATTATTAATAAAAATATATACCTATAGGCTAGATTAGGCCTAGTTAGTTGACTAAAATGGATATTTGTTATATTATATATAAGATTGTAGATAAAAAATAATATAACATACAAGAAAGGAAATACGCGAATGTTACAAGTGACTAATATTGGACTTAGATTTGGTGATAAAGAGTTATTTAAAGATGTTAACTTAAAATTCACTAAAG
>JAVXJG010000046.1:0-10201 GCA_036647935.1 Peptostreptococcaceae bacterium | reverse complement strand
TATATTTGTTGGAGTTTTATTATTGTAAAAATTAACTAGCACAACGAGTTAATTAGTATTTTTTAAAATATTAATTATATCATATACTCCCCTTGAAAACTCATCTATATTTTTATAAAGCGCTACCTCTTGATATACATTTTTATTCTTATCTTCTTCACTGTAACTATGTTCTGGATGTAAGTATATATCAAGTTCCATAGACTCTTTTCCAGAATATTTATCACTTAACTTGTACTTATACTTAGAAATATCTATATTTACCCAAATTGACATATTTCCTCTTTTTAAATCTGTAGATTGATTTATAAATGCTTCTATCACCGATTGTACTTCATTTTCTATATTTAACTTTATATCAAATTGATAATGGTCATATATATTATTAGTTGCATTATATTCTATACCTGACTTATATCTGCTATCATTATCTTCAATAACTATTGCACTGTATCCATTAGTTTTAAAACTATAATTTAAATCTTCTATATCTAATGGGTAATCATAATTTTTATTTATATAGGATTTTATATTAGACTTTGCATTTATATAGGATATAGGATTTCCAAAAAACGAATTATATAAAAACATAGATACTGTAGCTAGCAATATTACCGATATTATTTTTAGTATTTTTTTACACTTCATGCTATATTTCCTCCATTATTGATTTAACTAATTTTCCTAATAAAATACCTACACCTATTCCCATTATCAATAAAGGAGCTGATACTATACCTAAAGCTATATCTCCATTTACAAGAGCCATTATAATATGTGAACAAATACCAGTTATAATTATTAGTTTACTTTCTTTAAATAACACTCTAAGTACGAATGGTACTATTATTATTATTGGTACTGTAGATAAAAATCCTGTACTTATCCAGTGATTTAATAATGCTACAACCATAGAAAGTACAATAAATGTGTATTTTACATTATTTTGAGATTTATTTATTTTTACTAGTTTCTTCATCTATATTATTCACCTTCCTTCCCTATACATATATTAGTTAGAGATTTTAAAATAAAGAGGCTATATCCATTAAAAACAGATATAGCCTCTTTATTTTAAATCTAATAATATACACTTATTCTTATATACTCAAACATATACTCTCGTAAAGAATCTATTTTTTATTTATAGCGCTCTATGGTATATTATAATTCAAAATGTTTAATAAATAATGATACTAAGTTTTTATTGCTAATAAACCCTAATTCTTTTAAACTTGTATCTATTGTATTTAATACATATATAATTTTTTCTAATCTTGCATTTTCTCCCATATGACCTATTCTAAGTATTTCATCACTATATGGGTTTAGAGATGTAGCTACAAGTGTGTTGTACTTTTCATTCATATGACCTATAAGTTTTAATGCACCTATTTCCTTAGGTATATTAACAGCTGTTACAGTACTTGAATATCCATCTTCTAAAAATAATTCTAATCCATACTCTTTTATAGCTTCTCTTGTTGCATAAGCTATTTTTTCATGTCTTTTTACTACTTCATATGTTCCTTCTTCTAATATATTATCAAAAGCTTTGTCCAGTCCCATAATATCACTTATCGGCATTGTGTATGGGAACCATTTATTTTCATAATAATTTTCCCATATTTGTAAGTTACAATAAAAACCTGCTACCTTTGTTTTTCTATTTTTCATAGCTTTTTTTACATCTTCACTTACACTTACTATTGTAAGTCCTGCTGGTGCTGATATAGCCTTCTGAGACCCACCTAATGCTATATCTATATTCCACTCATCTACTTTTAGTGTCGACCCAACCATTGCCGCTACAGAGTCTACTACTGTTAATATATTATATTCTTTTAAAAGAGGTCCTACCTTGCTTAAATCATTTAAAACTCCTGTTGGTGTATCACAGTGTACTACTGTTGCATATTTAAAGTTACTATCGGTTTGTAAAAATTCTTTTAACTCATCTATATTAATTTCATTTTTATAAGAAGATGAAAAATAAACAGCTTCACCCCCATACATTTCTACAAAATCGCCAAATCCTTTTCCAAAAATTCCGTTATCTATTACAAGAACCCTATCTCCATTTTCTGTTAAAGAAGCACATGCTGCTTCAAGTCCTAATATCCCTTCTCCACTTAATATGTAAACATCATTTTTAGTTCCTATTATTTCCCCTACTTTTTCACATGACTTTTTATAAAAATCGTAAAAGTTCTTATCTATATCTGGATTAGTTGTCTTTTCAGCTCTTTTTAGTAAAACATTTTCAGCTACATTCGTTGGTCCTGGCGTATAAACTATTTTATTATTCATTTTCTAGTCTCCCTTACTGTAAATATATAAATTTATTATATATTTATAGTATTATAATATATACATTTTTAGTAAATTTAATAATTGTATGGGTTCAATTTACAAACTAAAATATTGTTATTTATTTTATATAATAGTTGTATCATATTATTATTTAGTTATATAATATATATAACATATATATTATATAATATACTATAGGAGGTACCCTTTTGATTTTAAACTTGGATTTTAACAGCGATATTCCTATTTATACACAAATTAGGGAACAAATTATTAAATCTATTGCAAGTGGTGATTTAAAACTTAATGAATCTTTACCATCTGTGAGAAACATGGCAGAAGAAATTGGAGTTAATCTTCATACTGTAAATAAATCATACAATTTACTTAAAGATGAAGGATATATAAATATTGATAGAAGAAAAGGTGCAGTTGTAAATACTCTACCACTAACACAAACTGATGTAAATACTTCTAAAATTAAATCTATGTTAGAACTTTTAGTTGCTGAGTCCTATCTTACAGGTATGTCTAAAGACGAATTTCTAGAATACACTAACACATTATTTGATAAATACGAGGTGAAAAATTATGAGTAATGATATTATTCTTCTTATTCCTAGCTTACTTGTAATTTTTATTTTATTTTACTTCACCCAATTTTTAAGTGGTAAAAGACAGTTTTATGGAGTAAGTTTAAACAGTGACTACTTTGATAAAAAAGAATTCAAATTATTAGATAAACAATTTAAAGTTCTTATTACCATTGGTTTTATAATTTTTCTAATTCTTTTATTAGTTTTAATTTATGTATTTAAGGCTTATAATCTAGCATCATTAGTTCCCATGTCTTTATATCTAATCTGGCTATTTGTAGTTTATATTTTAATACACAATAAAGTTAAAATACTAAAAAGTAAACTATCTTTAAGTTTATCTGATTTAAATATAGGAAAAACTAATGTTATACTTGATACTAAATTTATAAGTGAAAAAAATAAAATTATAAAGATTTTTTCTATTTTATTTATAATTCCATTTATACTTCTTGTATTTATTGGAATTTATACTCTTAGCCAATACAGTATTATCCCAAGTAATATTCCTGTTCATTGGGGTAGTAATGGACTTGCTGATAGATTTGTAGAAAAATCATTGTTCACTATTTTATTTATAGTTTTTATGATGATATCATTTGGTTTTATAATATATATTTCTTCAATTGGATCATTAAAAAGTAGAATCAAACTATCTGTTGATAATATAAATAAAAGTAAAAAGTCTCATATTTCATATATTTACAAATTCGGAAGTGGATTTTTAATTCTTAGTACTACTTGTCAACTAATGTTTATTAATATATTAATATCAACAATTAAGGGAGGAGATATTAATACTATTATTACAACTATTTATACAACTATAATTATTCTAGATACTATATATTTAACTTATATATTCTATAAGTCTCCCAATAAAAGTAAAGAGGCTAACTATTCAATTGATGATGAAGACTCTCTATGGATATTAGGTTTCTTATATAATAATCCTAACGACCCATCTTTATTTATTCAAAAAAGATTTGGTATCGGATGGACTATTAATATTGGAACTACTAAAGGTAAATTATTCTTGTCAGTACCAATTATTCTATCAATTCTTGCTTTAATATTTATATAAAATATAAGAGTGTAGACTTATTTAAAATAAATCTACACTCTTATATTAATTTGCAATTAATTTAAGCACCCCCATAAATTTTATCTATTGAATCTGTTTCTGGATTGTAATTTATAACTAACTTAGTAGATTTTAATAAATACATAGGTAATACAATACATATTGATATGAAGAATACTACTAGTATAACATTTCTTGGATAAAATACATCACCTAATCCCCCACCTATCAACATCCCTATTGGTTGAATAGCAGTACATGCAGTTACCATAAGAGAATTTACCTTACCCCTCATATTTTGAGGTACTATTATTTGCATAACACTATTTGCTATAATATTTGAAATAGCCATAGCACCAAAAGACACAAAATAGAATATACATATTCCATAAAAATTATTACTTAAAGTTCCTACAAATACAGATGATACACATGTTAAAAGTGAAGTTACATATATTTTAAATCTTTGGTTAGGTAAAATTTTCACAGATGATAAAAGCATCATTGCAAATACCATACCTAAACTATTTATACCACTAACTATTCCATATCTAGCAACACCTAAAAATGTTTCTGCTCTAAACCAAGGCATTAAAAGAATAGTAAATATTCCAAATAAGAAATTTAATATTCCAGCAATTCCTATTAACCACAAAAGTCCTTTTAGCCTCACTAAAAATTTAAATCCATCTTTAAAGTCTTCTTTTAATGTGAATTTTTGTTTTTCGTGTTTCACTTTCGGAACTTGTATAAATATTTCTGTAAAAGATGAAATTAGATAGGAAGCTCCATTAATTAAAAACATTACAGGCGCTCCAAGTATTGAGTATAAAAATCCACCAGACATGTTTCCAACTAAGTTTGTGCTACTTGTTGCAATTTGATATGCAGAATTTGCTTTAATTAATTTATCATTTGGTACTATATCTGGCATTACAGACATTATAGAAGGATTAAAAAATGCAGAGCAAGTTCCACATATTATTCCAACAATCATTACCATCCAAACTTCTAAAAAACCTTTAGATGCGCCATATGCTACAAATAGCATACCAAATCCTCTAATAAAATCTCCCAGTAATATTATTTTTTTTCTATCAAATCTATCAACTATAACTCCACCTATAGGCCCAAATATTATTCTAGGTATTGATATTGATGCTAATACAACACCCATAGTAGTGGATGAACCTGTTTTCTCTAATACCCAAAAGCCAAGAGCTATTGAATAAAGTGCATCCCCTAAGCAAGATACTAGCTGACCTTGCCAAAGGAGAAAAAAATTCTTGTTCCATAGTTTATTATTATTCAAAGTTATTCCCCCTTATATGTCTAATTAATTTATATTAAATTTTTGCTTATTTTACTTATTTCTCTTATTAAATCTATCTCTATTATCTTAAGTGCATCCTTATCCACTATTAACTGATCATAGTCCTTACATCCAAGTACAAATGGAACTCCATATTTTCTAAATAAATATATTCTTCCATTATCATTAAATACTTCTTTAAAGTTTCCTTCTATTAATTCAATTATTATCTTTAACTCATCTAATGTTATTATTGACTTTAATACGAAATTTTCAATTATTGATAATATTAAAAGTTCTTTCTTTCCTATTTCTTTACTACTTTTATATATATTATAAAAAACTTCTTTTGTGTAATTACTTATAGCATTTTTATCAATAATAAAATCCATCGAAAATTCTCTCTTAATTTCTTTTTTCGCAAACATATTTGCAATATCTTCTAAAGATACATCATCTTTCATAGAAATAATTAAATTAATCCTTTCTAAAATTTTTCCCCTTGGAAAAAATGTCTCCTGACCTGTAAAAGTAGATTTTTTTATGAACCAATCCTCTGGTATTATATTCATTCTTTTCCATCTATATAACTGTCCATAGGATATTTGCGTTTCTATCAGTAAATCTTTTTTAGAGATTAATTCATCCATGGTTTTATCCTCCTAGCTAACCTTTATGCTATTTTTAACAGTTGAATCCTTCGATACATTTATTTTTTCATTATACTCTACATTTTCTATCTTACATTTAGATATTAAATCTATACTTTTTCCTCTCACATCTTTTACTATTGAATTTTCTAGTTCTATAAAGTCACCTTCAATTAAATCACTTTCTAATCTTCCATATCCTCCAACTTGCATTATAAATCTAAGAAACCTCTTTTCTCTTTCTTTTACTCTTATATTAGTCGCTCCAATTTCTCTACAATAAGATTTACTTCTTGGGGATATTTCTACATTTTCTGCATTTAAAAGCCCTTCACATTTTATATCTCCCTCCACGAAAATTTTTTCACACACTATATTTTCTTTAACTCTAGCTTCTCCATAAATTCTTATGTTTTCACCTTCTAAATTCTTATTCACACAAACATCTCCTCTTATTGTAACATTGTTACACTTAAGATCGCAATTCATCTCTAAATTACCATTTACAATTAACTCTTCAACTTCACAACTTCCACTTATTTCTAAGTTTCCATTTACCTTTACAAACTTAGCTTTTAAACTTCCATATATTATTCCATCTCCAATAAGCTTAATATTGCCAATATCTAAGTCCCCTACAAAGGTTGTATCTCCACATATTTTTAATTCTTCACATTCTACGTCACCTTTTGATTTAGCACTTCCAATAATTTTTATATTTTTATATTTACCCGAATGTATAAATCCATCTCCTATGATTTTTATGCTACCTTTATCCATTACTTAACCTCCACTATATCTAATATTTTTGAATATTTATCTACCTCAATACTTTGGCTATACTCAATTTTATCTATTTTACAATTTTGGCCTATATTTATATTTTTACCTCTTACAATTTTCACTTCACAATTTTCTAAAGTTATATCATCACCTTCTATAATATTTGCTACCAATTTATTTTCTCTAAATTTCTTAGGTGCTAATATATTAAATCTAGAAGAATACATTCCTCCTCTAATGTCTATTTTGCTTCCACCTATTTCATCTATTGTGGATCTTCCTACTAAGTTTAATTCAAGCTTTTCACAATTTAACATCCCAACACAAGTTATAATTCCATTAATATCAACTTCTTCGCATTGTATATCTGATTTTACATTTAAAAGTCCGCTTCCTACTATTTTATTAGAATTTAATTTACCTTCAATAGTAACAGTTCCACTAACCTCTATCTTATCTACCTTAATATCTTTTGTACATTTTAACATCCCAGATATATCTATACTTTTGGATGTAATATTTCCTTCTACCTTAGTTATACCTGAGGTATTAAATTTATCACTTTGAATATTGCCGTATATTTTTCCTATTCCTGATGAATCAAACGTATTACATTTTAAATCTCCATTTACTTTTCCAACTCCTGATATATCTATTCTATCAAATTCTCCACCCGAATAATTTCCTATACCATTAATATTTAATGAATATTGCTCTTTATTATCCATAATTTCTCCTTTCGCAACATTGTTTTATTATATAATATTAATTTATCATAACAATGTTATATCGTCAACTAAAATTAATTTACTATCTTTTATATTTATTTTCTCTTTATTTCACACCTTACCATTTTTATAACAAAATAAATTATGGTACCAAATGTTAATAATAATGTAATCGGAATAAACCATGATGAAATTTCAATTCCTCTAGCTGATATAATTATAGTATATGAAAATATTATTAATACTGATAACTTTGTGTAGCAAAGTAAGCTTCTAGTATCTTGATATACTTCTATATAATTATCTTCTGTTACCTTAACAGGTGTATTCCATATAGCTGGAAATTGAGATATTAATGTAAGACTTATATAAATTATTACTTCAATTATAGGCATTATTATTATTGAATTTTTACTTCCCCATCCATCGGCCTCTCCATAAAAATTAAAATGTGTAGGTATTTTATCCGGAATCATTGACCAACTTGATATAATGTCTAAAATCGTAAATATAATAACTAATGCAGTTATAAACTCAATAATTTTTTGAGTCTTTGTATACAAAACTTTCATTAATATCCCTCCTTTTGTATAGCTATATTTATTTTAGTTTCTTATATATTATTTGCTTTATTCAATATCTAGCTTAATCTAACTCAGTATTTGTAACAATTTCGCAAATGACATTCTACCTTTATCTATCATATCTCTTCCGTAAGAATCTAAAAATATATTATCATAATCTTTTGTCTTTAAATTCATATTTAAACTGTTAAGTGCACTGCAAATATCATAATGTCTATCCCCTAATCCACTTGAATCCATATCAATAATTCCACTAAACTCATAATCATTCATTATTATATTTGGTAAACAGTAGTCTCCATGTATAACTACATCATTTTTATAATAATTAGATAAACTATCCAACATTAATAAGCCTTGATTGGGTGTAAATCCATATGTGTGTAGAAACTCATCAATATCTAATTTATCATTATTTACATTTTCACTGCATTGTTTAAGTAGTATTTTAATTCTGTCTGTAGTTGGTTTTTCTTTTAAATTCATTGAGTGAATCATTCTAAGATGCTTTCCAAAATTATATGCTAGTTTCTCTGGATTCTTAAGATGATTATTACTTATTCCATTCTCCCCAACTAACTCTTTTGTTATTAAATAATCTTTTTGTTTATCTTGAACAAATTCTAGTACTTGTGGAGCTAGCCCCATTTCATTAAAGTATAGTGTATTAATATATTCCTCTTTTAAATAATTTAAATTTGCAACCTTTAAATATACTCTTTTATTTTCTATATAAAATACATTTCCTCTATTTGAAAATGTTTTGTCATAAACGTTGTTGTCTATATATTTTTCTATATTTGTTGGTATTGATTGTACATTTATAATTTCTAATATTTCTTTCTTAGTTTTTTTAAATCTCATATCCCTAATATCCCTCTTTTTAGTTTAACATTTTCCTTTTTTTAATTTTGTTTATGTATTTTATATGATAAACTTTTCCACATTCTTTGTAAAGCTTTTCCCAGACATTTTTCGGTTAAACTTTTTTTAGATTTCACTGCTTATTTTTAGTTACTTAATCTATAATGTAAACTTGAGACTATAAAATACATAGTCTCAGATTTATATTGAATTTTCTATATTTTATTTTTATCATTGATGATTTCACTTGAAATTTCTACAATTATTCCATTATGAATTGTCAAACTTTCAAGCAATAATTTTAGCTCTACTAGTTCTTGTTCTACTTCTCTTAATATTTCTGATTTTACACCGGGGCTACAAACCTCTGACTCTTGTATCTTAAGTCTTAATTGATTTAAATAACTGTCAATCTGTGCTATAACTTCTTGATATTTATTTAGTTTATCTTTCATCTTATTACTGTGTTTATATATTATTTTAATTTGTTGTAAAATATATTCACATCTTACTATTTCACCTGATACCGTATTAACTTTTGTATTAATGTTATCAACAACTTCTTTATTATCTATACAATTTATTATCTTTTCAACATCTTTATTAACTTTAAACCCATTTTTCTTTATGAAATAAAAAATAGATGAAACTAAACCAGTGATTACTGTACTTATACTTTGAACCCTATTTTTTTGTTGGGTTGCACTATCTGAAATAGTTGTATTATTATCATTTAAGTTACTATTTGTTATTTCGACATATTTATCTAATTTAGTAAGTATATTTATTTGCGAATTATTTGAATCAATAATTTGTTTTTCTAGCTCTTCACTTACTACTTCTTTATTTGATGAATTCATATATTCTTCACTTGATATAGAATAATCATATACTACTTTTTTAAGCTCATCTTCTTCTTCATAAGTAATTACACCGGAACTTTCCATATTAGATAGAGTAGAATATATATCTTTTAGATTTTTTTCATACTGTACTTTATATTCATCTTTCAAAGTAACTAGATATATTTTTTGTGCTTGTGCCATTTTATTTATATCCGTTCTAAACTTATCAATTAAAACAATATTTTGACTATGTGTATTACTTTCATTAGTATATTTTGATATGTTAGAACAACTAATATAAATATATATATTTAATATTATTAATATTACTATAATAGATGAACCTACTATAATAATTGCTTTTTTTGTCATATTATCACCTAGAATAAGTATTTACTTATATATATGAATTTTCTACAATATTATTTCATCTTTTATATAA
>JAVXJG010000045.1:0-10473 GCA_036647935.1 Peptostreptococcaceae bacterium | reverse complement strand
TTCATTTGCGAATGCTGGTACTACTGCTCCGAATGCCATAGCTGCTGCCATAGCTGTTGCTAAATTTTTCTTCATAATTTTATTCCCTCCAATATTTTTTATTCATCTCTCTTACAACAAAATAAATAAATTTATCTATTGTGCATATTTATAATGTATTACTACATCTTTATTTCTAAACGTATCCCTCATACATATCTTATTATAATTTCCCCATCCTTGCAATTACTTTCCTAAAATTTTATTCATTTTTCATTCGACATTTTACGACATTTTGTCTTTTTTTGTGTATTTTTATCCATTTTAACATCCTTTTTAAATTTATTTTTAAATATTATTCTTATTTTTATTTTACTATTTATTTTATTAAATTTATTTTTTTCTCATAATCCCTTTATTTTTTCTTCATCTTCATATATAATTAAAGTACGTTAGAAGTTAAAACATTATCTCTCTAACGTATTCCTCAAAAAAAGACCGTGGTCATCTGACTACGGTCTTTTTTATTTTAAGCAACGGGATGTGAGCTTGCCAAACAGACATTAGCTACATTAGCGTAGCAAATTTTATCTGTATAAATACATAACAGTATCATGCTTTATATTCTTGCTCATAGCTTCAAACATATCAAATGCTTCTACAGTATACTCCTTAAGAGGATCTTTCTGACCTGCTGCCATAAGACCTATAACCTTCTTTAACTGATCCAACCCATCTATATGATCAACCCAGTGAGTATCTATTACATTTAGAAGAACCTTTCTTTCATAATCTCTCATAGCATCATGTCCCATAGCTTCTTCTTTTTCCTTATACTCAATCATTGCCAACTCATAATCTTCTTTAACATCTCTAACCATAGACTCTATAGTTTCGCTTAAATCTTCTCCAAATAAAACTTTTCTTCTATCTGCATATACTAAGTTTCTTTGTCTGTTGATAATATCATCATATTGAAGTACATGCTTTCTTATTTCAAAGTTCTTAGACTCTATGTTCTTTTGAGAAGATTCTATAGCTTTAGTAAGAATCTTGTGCTCTATCACATCATTCTCATCCATGCCTTCACCAATTTTTTTAACCTTAGAATTACTAAATAATCTCATAAGATCATCCTCTAAACTAACATAAAACTGTGATGTACCAGGGTCACCTTGACGACCTGATCTTCCTTTTAATTGATTGTCTATTCTTCTGTTCTCATGTTTTTCTGTACCGATTACATATAGTCCTCCAAGGGATGCCACTCCCTCACCTAGTCCTATATCTGTTCCTCTGCCTGCCATATTTGTGGCTATGGTGATTGAGTTTAACTGTCCTGCTTTTGATATTATCTCTGCTTCTTTTTCGTGGTTTTTGGCATTTAGTACTTCATGCTTTAATTTCTTTTGTGTAAGAAGGTAAGACATTACTTCTGATTTTTCTATTGTAGCTGTTCCTACAAGTATTGGTTGTCCTGTTTTATGGATAGCTTCTATGTCTTTTATTATTGCTTCAAACTTAGATATTTCTGTTTTGTATAGTTTATCATCTAGGTCTTTTCTTATTACCGGCTTATTTGTTGGTATTTGTATTACACTCATTTTGTATATTGATTCAAATTCTGTTTCTTCTGTTTTTGCTGTACCTGTCATTCCTGATAGCTTTTTATACATTCTAAATAGGTTTTGGTACGTTATAGTAGCTAGTGTTTTAGATTCTTCCTTTATTTCTACATTTTCTTTAGCTTCTATCGCTTGATGAAGTCCGTCTGAGTATCTTCTTCCGTCCATTACTCTTCCTGTAAATTCATCTACTATTTCTACTTTACCATCTCTCACTACATAGTCTTTGTCTCTATGCATTAGGAAAAATGCTCTTAGAGCTTGATTTATAAAGTGGTATGTTTGTATATTTTCTACATCCATTAGATTATCCATTTGGAAAAACCATTCTGCTCTTGATATTCCCTCATCTGTAAGGGCTATTGTCTTATCTTTTTCATCATATGTGAAATCTCCATCAAGTAGCATCTTGATAAATACATTTACCATTCTATAGTCTCTTTCTTCATGAGCCATTGGTCCTGATATTATAAGTGGTGTTCTAGCTTCATCTACTAGTATAGAGTCTACTTCATCTACTATTGCATAGTTTAGTTCTCTTTGTACCATATCATCTATGTTTGTTACCATATTGTCTTTTAAATAATCAAATCCAAATTCGTTGTTTGTTCCATATGTTATGTCGCACTGATACTGCGCTCTTCTTTCTGGTGGTTCTTGTCCATGTACTATTACTCCTACGCTAAGTCCTAAGAAGTTATATACAGGCTCCATAAGTTCTTTATCACGTTTTGCAAGGTAATCGTTGACTGTTACTACGTGTACACCTTTTCCAGTTAGTGCATTTAAGTATACAGGAGCAACTCCTACTAATGTTTTTCCTTCTCCTGTTTTCATTTCTGCTATTTTACCTTGATGAAGTACAATTCCACCTATTAATTGGACTGGATATTGTGTCATTCCTAATACTCTTTTAGATGCTTCTCTTGCTACTGCAAAAGCTTCTACTAGTATATCGTCTAATGTTTGCCCATTATCTAGTCTTTCTTTAAATATGTTTGTCATGTTTTTTAGTTCTTCATCATTTAATAAAGATATTTTTGGTTCTAGACTTTCTATTTCATCAACTATTTTAGTTAGTTTTTTTATTTCTACTTTATCTGATACGTCAAAGATTTGTTTTAATATTGCCATTATTTTTCCTCCTGTGAAATTCTTTCTTGTGTTTGTGATGATATTTGGTTTAGAGCTAGTCCTGCAAACATCCAAAATATTATAGATGTTCCTATTGTACTATCATTAAATATACCTTGCAGAGAATAAGCGATTGCTCCTACTCCAAATATATATATATATTTGTTATTTATTTTATCAAAAGCACTATAAAGCACACTTCTAGATATATACATTACTACTGATAATAGTCCTATAAGTCCTACTATTCCTGTTCCATACATTATACTTAGATACCAACTACTTGGGCTATCCAAGAATTTATCATCATATACAGATGTGTAATATGGTGATGTATCTAGTCCATGTACTATTGGTTTCTTTTGGCTTGCCATATCTATTGTTTGTATCCATCTTTCTAGTCCATTTGATGTTATTTCATTTATATTTTTATAGATTTTGCTATCTTCTATTTTTTCTATGCTATTTTCTATTTCTTCTATTTCTTCTTGAGTTATATTTGGGGATTGTTTTTTTGCTTTTGTTATTTCTTCCCCTATAATTCTTTGCTCTTCTTTTATATTGTCTGAAAGTTTTCCTGCGCCCATAGATATTACTAATAGTAAACATATTATTAGTATATCAAATACTATTTTTCTATTTATTAGTTTTATTAATAAAAATATTATTAATATTGTTGCTATTATTCCAGGTATTATTATAGGTGATATTTCATTTATTTTTGATATTATTCCTATTTTACTCGGATATATAGCATATATTAGTCCATTTGGTATTAGTGTTATTAGTGTCCATGTTGCTATGTTTTTTATGTTTGTAAATCTAATTCCTACAGCTAATAATACAGGAAGTGTTAGAGCTATTGTTATATATCCTGATGATGTGTTTGTTTTTGCAAGTATTGTAAATACTATAACACTTGTTATTATTAAAGCTATTTTTATTTTTTGATTTTTTTCTAGTAGTATGTACATAAATGTTGTTAAAAATATTACTGCCATTATCCCACTTGTTTGATTTGGGTTTTCTGATATTGTACTTCCTATTATTAGATTTAATAATATAAACGGAGCTACTACAAAAAAGAATCCTTTTATGTATTTCTTTTCTATGTTTATATTATATATTACAAAAAATATTATTATATATGATGTCCATGCAAGTGAACCTTCATATCTTTTTATGTTTCCAAATATAGCTATATCTGTGTATTCAGATATTATAGGTGATATTATTATTGCTATTGTAAGCACCATTAGTATAATATTTATATAGTCTTTTTTTATTGTAGCTTTTAGTGCTACTAATTTATATATTAACATGCATAATAATGATAAGCTTCCTATATTAAGTAATATCGATTTAAGGTAGTTATACATTTCTATATGTTGTCCGGTTGCATATTCACCACCATCAAACATTGGAGTGAATGCGGTAATATTTTTTTTAAATATTATAAGTGGTATTATACATAACATAACCATTGATACTATTGTAATTATTTTATCTATTGATTTTATTTTTCTTTGTTGTAAATCATTGTTATCTGACATATTCCCTCCTTATCCTATCTGTTTGATTAGTTCATCTAGTTTTATTTTTTGTTCTTTATTTAGTTCCGATTTATTTATTCTATTTATAGCTTCTTTTGAGTTTGTTATATTTCTTTTTTCATATGCTGATTTAGCATAGATTAAGTTTAGTTCGTTATCAGATTCAAGATTTGGATCTACTTCAAATAGGTTTTCTATTATAATTTCTACTTGACTATATTCATCTAGTATCGAGTGTCCACGAGCTTTATTTATTAAAGTTCCTTTTGTTTCTTTATATTTTTCGGTTGTTTTATATATTGTTGTCATTGCTTCATTTATATCTCTTACTTCATTTATACATTTTACTGCTTCTTGGTATGCTAGGTAATCTTCTTTTCTTTCTTTTGCTTCCTGCTTTCCTTTGTATAGGGAGTATGTGAAAATAAGCCCTGTGCATATTAAAAAAGAGATTAGTATTTTTGTAGATTTTTGCATTATAATCCTCCTTATTTCTTTACCAAAATAGACTGTTTTAATTTTTAGTAAATAAATTTAAAACAGTCTATTTATTAATATTATTTCATTCTACTTAATATCACTACTGCTTCTGCTCTTGTAGTTTTCCCTTTAGGACTTATCTTATTCTCTAGAAGACCTTGTATATATCCTGCTTCTATTGCACCTTCTACGTATGGTTTTGCCCATTCATCTACTTGATTTCCATCTACAAATGTAGATATTCTATCTAGATCTTCATCTTTATTATTTTTTATAGTTGTTGCTATTTTTGCTACTTCTTGTCTAGTTATTTGTGCATTCGGATCAAATATTGTAGCTGATTTACCATTTATATATCCTGCTTTCATTGCTATTCTTACTTCATCATAATACCAATGTGATGGTGATACATCATTAAAGTTTTCTTCACCTTTTTCAGTATATCCAAAAGTTCTGTTTACAAGTTTTACAAATTCAGCCCTCGTTATATCATTATTTGGTCTAAAAGTATTATCTTCTTTGTATCCATCTATATATCCTTTGTTTACAAAGTCCATTATATTATCTTTTGCCCAATGTGTTTTTATATCATTAAATGCTACTTTGTGTTTATTGTTATATTCTTTTATTTTATTTCTAGAGTCTTTTCTATTTTGCATAATATCTCTTGTACTAAAATAAACACTTCCTGCTATATTGTTATATTTTTCGTTTAAGTCTAGTTGCTTGTTTATTTCTATCGCTACTTCGTCTTTGTATATACCTTGCCCTACATAAAGATCTACATTTGTTCCTTTAGCAACATCATCCCACCATTTTACTATTGTTTCATAGTCTGCTGCTGAATGCCCTCTTTCCCAATATACTTGAGGAACTAAATAATCTACCATGTTTTCTTTTACCCATTTTCTACTATCTGCATAGTCTGAGCTATAACTTTCTTTTCCTTTTGTGTTTGAACCTAGTTTATCATTTGATTTGTTTCTCCATATACCACTTGGACTTACTCCAAATTCTACCTTTGGGTTTATACTTCTTATTGCAACTTTTGTTTCTTTTAATAATTTATTTACGTTTTCTCTTCTCCAGTCGTCTTTATTCATGCCATTTCCATACTGTTTGTATGTTTCTTCATCATTCATACCTGATCTGTAGAAGTAATCATCAAAGTGTATTCCATCTATTTTATAATTTTTTACTATTTCTTTTATAGTTTCTACTAAATATTCTCTAACTTCTGGAAGTCCTGGATTATATGCTAGTGCTTCTCCACCTGATATAGTGTGAGTTAAAACCCAGTTTGGATTTTTTCTAGCTGGATGATTTTCGTTTAATACGTTTAGGTTCGTTCCTGTTGTTGTTATACGGTATGGATTTATCCAAGCATGTACTTTCATATCTCTTTTATTCGCTTCATTTATTACAAATTGCAATGGGTCATATCCTGGGTTTTGTCCTTGTTTGCCTGTTAGTACATCTGACCAAGGATTTATACTTGATTTATATAGTGCATCTGACTTTGACCTTACTTGAAACATTACTGTATCTATACCAGTATTTTTAAGTGTGTCTAGTATATTTATCATATCTTCTTTTTGCTTTTCAACGTTATTTTTCACTTTTGGCCAATCTTGGTTATGTACGGTTGTTAACCATGCAGCTTGCATTTTTTTAGATTCTGCATAAGATTTATCTGTGTATGGTAATGTTATAAACATACAAAAACACAGTACTCCTATTATTACTTTTTTAATTTTATTCATTTTACTTATTTCCCCCAATTAATATACCTAATTTATTCTAGATAGTGTCGTTACTGATTCAGCTCTTGTTATACTTGCTTTAGCTTTAAATAAATTACCATCATATCCACCCATTAGACTATTATCAGAAACTGCATCTACATATTGTTTTGCCCAATCTGATATACTTTTGCTATCTTTAAAATTTAACACGCCATCACCTTTTTTATTTGTGATTGTTGCTATTATTTTGGCAACTTCTTCTCTAGATATTTTTTCATTTGGTTTAAATGTATTATCACTATATCCATTTATATATCCATGATTTATAGCTATTAATACTTCATCGTAATACCATTGATCCGATTTTACATCTTTAAATGAGTTACTGCCTTTAGATGTATAATTGAATGTTCTGTTTACAAGCTTTATAAATTCAGCTCTTGTTATACTTTCATCTGGCTTAAATGTTCCATTGCTATACCCATTTATGTATCCTTTTAATACAAAATCTTTTATTTGAGATTTTGCCCAGTGATTATTTGTATCAGTAAATCCCTCTATTTTTACATAAGTTGATGATACATATCCATACACTCCGTTGTAGTTTATCTTATGCCATCCATTTTTAGATTCATATATATCTATTTCTGCATCATTTTGTAATGTTCCTATTACAGAATATTGAGATCCATATCCACTTCTTACATTCAATTTATCATTTCCTACAAGTCCCTTTATTGTTCCTATATCTATAAGTTTAGCATCTGGTGAAACTATTTCAGTTGGTGGTGCTATTTCATCTTGCCCTAATGATACATTTTGTTTTAAGTAAACTTCTACTCCATTTGCTATTGCTGTCGCTAATTTATCTTGGTATGTAGGGTCTGCTAAGTTTTTAGCTTCTTCTACATTTGTTATAAATCCACTTTCAAATAATGCAGATGGCATATTACTTTCTCTTAATACTACAAAGTTAGCAGATTTTACTTTTCTATTGTTTGCACTTGTTTCTTCTATTGCATTAACTTGTATTTCATCACTAAGTGGCTTATGGTTTATTTTATTTGAATGATGGTAAGTTTCTATTCCACTTGCAGAAGTTGCACTAGCACTATTTTGGTGAACAGATACAAACACATCAGCCCCATATCTATTTGCCATATTCGCTCTTTCAGATAACTCTATAAACACATCAGTTGTTCTACTCATTTGAACCTCTATACCTTTAGCTTCTAACTTATTTCTTAACATCAATGATACTTTTAAGTTAAGTTCGTCTTCCTTAAGACCATTTGACCCCGCTCCATTGTCACTTCCTCCATGACCCGGATCTATAAATACTTTATAGTGCTCCCTTTTAGCTCTTTCTTTGGAATCACTTCTAAAAGTTGAATATGGTTGAGGTTTCGAATTAGATATATATACTTCTAATACATATAATTTGTCATCTATTTCTTTGCTTAAAAATACACTTCCTTCGTTTATAGGGTTTAATATTCCTTTATTGTCTATTTTTACTGTATTTTTATTAGATAGGTCCCATTGCGGATATTTTGATAGGTCTAAGATTTCCCCCATTTTTAATGATATTCCATTTTCGACTATTACGCTTTCAGTACTATAGCCTTCTATTACTGATAAGAATTCTTTTTCTGTTGTTTCGTTTGCATTTATAAAAGTTACATTACCTAATATTGGTAATGCAGATATTATGCTTAACATAGCAATACTTTTTATTATTATTTTGTTTATTCTTTTACTCAATTCATCGTCCCCCCTATATATATTTTATATTTTTCATGTCTGATACTGTGTTAATTATATATTATCACAGATAATATGTAATTTTAAGTATTATAAGACAAAAAAGTAAACATTTCCTTATAATACCAAAAGGATGGTTAATAATATTAACCATCCTTTTATAATTACTATTTATTGTTTTTTATTTTATTTATAAATGTTTGGATACTATCTTTTTTAGCTACATTTATACGATTTAATAGATATGTCCCTTTATCTAATAATATGAATCCATCTTTTACTGTGAAAGATATTTTTATATTATTAGATTTAAGTACTTCTTCTGATATGTTACTAAACTGTCCAAATGGATAAGCAAATGCTATTGGTTTATATCCCAAGTTTTTCTCAAATCCATCTATACTTAATTTTATATCTTCGTCTATTCTTTTTTTATATTCTTCTTCGCTTTCATTTATTAATGCACTAGAAAAATTTCCTTTTTGTCCATCCCTAGTTTCTACTATATCGTGACTATTATAGGTATGACTTTGGAAGTCTATTACTCCACTATTATACATTTCTTTGGCTTGTAACCAATCTATTTTAGGAATCCCTATATTCGAAGTTCTTGCATTATCTATTCTATCGCCTATTAAAAATATAGTAGCTTTTAAATTATTCTCCTTTAATATAGGATACATAATTTCATAGTTACTTAGATATCCATCATCTGCTGTTATTAGTATCGGCTTATTAGGTACTTGTTTTGATCCATTTTTATAATCGAATATATCTTTTGTAGTTATTGCTGTATATCCATTTTCATTTAAATATTTCATTTGCTCCCTAAATTCCTCTTTATATACGGTTTCTGATGATGTATTTTCATTGTACTCATCGAAATGATGATACATAAGTACTGGTATTTCTAGGTTATTTTCGGCTATATTAGTATTCTTATTGAATTCTTTAATAAACAATATTATCGAGATTATCATTACTAAAATTGCTAATATTTTTATTATACTCTTCATTTTTTTCCTCCTAATTTAACTTTTAGACACAATAAAGCTAAATCTGTATTTTTAATATATACAGATTTAGCTTTATTGTCAAATTCTAATATTCTCATATTTATTGTTCCATAGTTTATAGTATTCTTCTTGCCGTTACATATGTTTTTGTATAGTAAGAAGAATTCATTTTATCTATTTTCACTACATCACCTGGTTGTGTTGAGTGTACAAGCTTAGAGCCTCCTATATATATTCCAACATGGCTTATACCCTTACCCGAGGTTGCAAAAAATACTAAGTCTCCTGGTTGTAAATCACTTTTGTTTACTAGTTTTCCAATTTTCGCTTGTTCTCTTGATGTTCTAGGTAAATTTATTCCTGCTCCATTTTTAAAAGCATAGTAAGTAAGTCCTGAGCAATCAAAAGAGTTTGGTCCTGATGATCCCCATCCATATGGTTTGCCTAATTGTTTCTTTGCTATATCTATTACTTTATTTACTTTATTATTTTGTGTTGCTGATTGTTGATTTTTAACTGATATATATGTTCCACTTACCCATCCTATTGTTCCATTTGTATTTATTTTATGCCATCCATTGCTATTTGTTTCTAGTATTGTTACTTGGTTATTTGTGTATACTTTTCCTACTACTGAATTATTTATTCCTGGTCCTGATCTTATATTTAAGAAATCGCATGGTTTTACTGTTCCTATTTTTGTGCTTCTTTGATTATAATTTATAGGTTCTTCACTAAGAAGTGCATTTGCTTTATTATTACTTCCTGGTATATAAGCCGCTGTTAAACTTATTACCATAGCCATAGCAGAAGTTACTACTATCCTTTTAATTTTTTTTATATTTATCATAATTTTTTAGTTCTCCCCTCTTAAAAACATGATTTATATCTATTTTTTTCAATCTTAACTACTATTTTAGCATATTTTAACTTTAATTTCATTGTTTTTCCACATTTTATTGCATTTTATTCTATTTGTGGGGATATTATTATATTTTCAGCTATTTATATTATCTCTGATTCACTTTCATATTTTAAAATAATTTTATACTTGCATTATAATATAAAAAAGACTGCGTTAGATTACAGTCTTTTTAAAGCTTCTATCTATAATTTTAATAGTTAATTTCATTAAAATGTATATTTAAGTATTCTTTATCATATTCATTTTCACTAT
>JAVXJG010000044.1:0-11096 GCA_036647935.1 Peptostreptococcaceae bacterium | reverse complement strand
ACGGTGGTGTGAGAGGACGCTAAATAAAATAATTATTTAGCTCCTACTCGATTATTCAATGTATAAAAAAATAATCTATCTTATTAAATTGATACATTCATTGGTATTACTAAGTTTAAATATAGTTTGATCAAAAATTTGGAGAAAAACGCAGGTTAGCCTAAGAAAAAAATTAAAATACTTAGTCAAAGTAAAAGAAATTATAAAAAAGTTATTCAAAATATAATTAATCATATTTTGAATAACTTTTTTATTTTATTAATACCTTTTTAGGTTTATCAACTTATAAAACAGAATAGATTTTCACTATAAATAATATATTAAAACATCAAGTTATACTATCATAGGGGGGACACCCATTGATATGCTCCCATCTAAGGTAAATAAGAGCTAAAATTAATTTAAATAATACAGGTTATTCTATATATGGACAGGTTATACTATTTTATTGAAAAATATAAACTCTAAAGCTACTATTGTAATAGATAGTTGATAAATCAGCTACATAATCAAAAGAGGGGGTAAAATTCTATGTTAGAAAAAGTAAATAAAGTATCTCATGATGAAAATCAAGATTCACGTGTATGTGTTTGGTGTAATAAAGGAGATAATAATTGCGTATTTTGTAATGATTCAAGTGCACCATTAGATTTCGTATCTGAGTCTAGTGCTGAATAATTTATTCAGTCTAAATAATACATAATTATATTTTAATGAGGTAAGGAAATAAGAATTAACTTACCTCATTAAAAATACTATTAAAAGGAGATTTTCATGAAAACATTAGATTACACACAATATAAAATTTTTAGAGATAATTTAGATAACAATTACCTTTATATTACAGATACAAACTCTTTATTTAAAGCTGATGAGAATGTATTAAAAACAATACAGCAAGAAGGTAATGATTATGAAAAAGCATATGATAATATATCTGACGCAATGAATAAAGAAGAATTTGAAAATTTAGTACTTTCCTTAGAAAGAGAAGGATTGCTACAAAATAATAAAGAAATAATAAAGAAAGAAATAAAATCATATCCAAGAGATGTTAGAGGTATAACATTAATGATATCTCAAGATTGCAACTTAAGATGTACGTACTGTTATGGAGATGGAGGAGAGTATTTTGATAAAGGTCATATGTCTTTTGAGGTTGCTCAAAAATCAGTTGACTTTTTAGTAGAAAATTCAATAACAGAAGAGCCTTTACTAATATCTTTTTTAGGAGGAGAACCTTTAATAAACTTTAAGTTAATAAAAGAAGTTGTGCAATATTGTAAGAATATAATGGAAAATAGTGATAAAAAATTTAGATATAGTATAACTACAAACGGAACTGTTTTTAACGATGAAATTAACAAGTTCTTAATAGAAAATAAATTTACAACTCAAATTAGTGTTGATGGAAAAAAAGAAGTTCATGATATTAATCGTATCTATTCAAATGGTAAAGGTTCTTTTGAAAAACTGAAAGAAAATACTAAGTTTTTGAGAGAAAATTCATTTATTACAGCTAGAGCTACAATAACAGGCACTAATTTAGATTTAATAGAAAACTTTGAAGAATTAGAGAAATTAGGGTTTGTTGGAATTCCGATGGCTCCTGCTCAAAACTTATTAACAGAAGAGGAGTATGAAACTTTAATAGAAAAAGATGAACAGCTATCTCTTTATTTCTTAAATCTTATTCAAAGTGGAGATTATAAAAGAGCCAAGAAGCTTAGAATGCCATACTCTATGATAGAAGATATACATGATGGAAAATATAAAAAAGAACTTATATGTGGTTCAGGGAATACAATGTGTGCAATAGATATAAATGGAAAGGTATATCCTTGTCATCGCTTTGTAGGTATAAAAGAACAAAGTATAGGTGATGTATTTGATAATACTTTTGAAAATAAAGAGTATTTAGACACAATAAATATTAAGAACCGTAAGCAATGTAATAACTGCTGGGCTAGAACTCTATGTGTAGGAGGTTGCTCTCATGAAAATTTAGTAAATGGAGGCAATTTTTTAACTACACCAGAAAAACACTGTAAATATATTAAATCACACATAAGTCATTTTATAAATGTTTATATAAATTTAAATGAAGAACAAAAGAAGATTCTATTTAATTAATACACTCAAATTTGAGTGTATTAATTATATCTAGAAAATATATTGTGGAGGTGAAATTATGACAATATTATCAGTAAATAAATTAAAAAAGCAATATGGAACAAAAAAAAGTAAAAATGTAAATGCATTAGATAATGTTAATTTTCATATTAAAAAAGGTGAATTTGTAGCTATAATGGGAGCTTCAGGTTCAGGAAAAACCACTTTACTAAACTGTATTGCAACAATTGATACAGCAACTGAAGGAAGTATTTTACTTGAAGATATAGATATTACAAAATTAAAGCAAAAGGACTGTGCTGAATTTAGAAGAAATAATTTAGGATTTATATTTCAAGATTTTCACTTACTAGATCACTTAACAGTTGAGGAAAATATTGCTTTAGCTCTTTCTATTAATGATGTAGACTCTAAAATAATTACGCAAAAAGTAAATAATACCGCTAAACAATTAGGAATAGAGGAAATTTTAAATAAATATCCTTATGAAACATCTGGAGGACAAAAGCAAAGATGTGCTTGTGCAAGAGCATTAATAACAAATCCGAAACTTGTACTAGCCGATGAGCCAACAGGAGCACTTGACAGTGCAACATCTCAAATGTTTTTAGAAACATTAGAAGATATGAATAAAAAACTTAAAACAACTATATTAATGGTTACTCATGATGGGTATTCTGCTAGCTATGCAAATAAAGTATTAGTACTAAAAGATGGTAAGATATTTACACAAATTAAAAAGAATGATAAATCTAGAAGTGAATTTTTTGATGATATATTAAAAGTTTTGGGTGTTTTGGGAGGTAAAAATGAAACTATCAAAACTAATTAATAGAAATATGAAAAAAACATTCTCTGATTATTTAATTTACTTTGTTACACTATGTTTTTGCTCTAGTTTGTTTTTTAGTTATTTAACACTAGGTAGTAATAATCATCCAATACTTAGTGGAAATTATATATATTCTGTTGAAGGGTTTTCAAAGACAGCAGTAGCCCTAACGTATGTTATATCACTTATATTTTTAGGGCTAACACATTATGTAAATAACTTTATGATAAAACAAAGATCAAAAGAATTTTCTGTTTATATGATATTAGGAACGCCTCAAGAAAAAATTGCAAAATTATTTTTTATAGAAACATATTTAATAGGAATTTGTGCAGTATTTATAGGATGTATGTTGGGAACTGTTTTTGCTTCATTTTTAAGTAGTTTTATAGTTTCTTATGTTAGTGGAGAGTCTTCTTATAAATTCACCATATATATGGATGTATTTTTACAAACAATTATATACTTCAGTATAGTATTTATAATTATTGGTATTTTTAATACAAATAAATTAAATAAAATGTCATTATTACAAGTTATAAATGAGCGTAAGATAATAGAGATTAAGAGGATATCTAAATCTAAATATATTCTATATCTAATTTTTACAGTATTTTGTTTTTCATTCCCATTAATGATATCTAACAGTCAATATTATATGAATATAATAGGTGAGTTACCTGATATATATGCGGTGTTACCTTCATTTTTACCTTATCTAGCTTTATATACGGGTTATTATATTTTATCTTATTCTATTAAAATATTTATAGACTATAACCCTAAATTGAAATTAAAAAGACTTAATACAATACTTTTTAATAATTTATTTGCTAGAATTTTATCCAATATAAGAAGTATTGCTACTATAACAGCAATATTTGTTGTGGCTACATATTCTTTAATACTTGGACCTATTGTAACAGAGTTTGCTAAAGGTTTTTTTGAATATAGACTACCTTATGACTTGATTATTAGTTATCAGGATACAAGTTATGATAAATCAGATTTACTTAAAGATGCATTTTCAGAAAATGATATAGAAGTTGATGAAATATCATTAATTAAAGAATATTCACTAAGTGAGATAGATTCTTTAATATGTGGAATAACAGATTATAATAAGGCGAGAACTATGAATAACTTAAATCCTATTTCTTTAGAAGAGGATGAGTTTATTTATCATATAAGTAATAAAACAAATAAAGACGAGTTTATAAAAAATCTATATGTAGAAAATGAAAACATTAATATCGGTAATAAAGTAACCCTTAATCTACCCAGTAATAAGTCAAAGTCTGTTTACAATGATGCTATTGGAGAGTGGTTAAGTTATAACACAGTAGTTGTTCCAGATGAAGTCTTAGAATTTTTAAAACTTGATTATTATGGTTATTATGTTAATACAAAACAATCTGTACCACTAGAAAAAAGTACAGACGTTATGAGTTCAATAACCACTAATTTAGATATTTTAAATGAAGAAGATATAGAACTACATACACTTGAAGAAAATCAATATATAGCTATATCAGCAGGTATGTATGCATTCTTCATAGGTGTGGGGATTATATTCTTTATAATAGCTCTTACTATCTTGACACTTCAACAATTATCAGATGCGAAAATAAATAAAGAAAAATACGGGATACTTCACAAAATAGGTGTAGATAGGTCGAATATAAATAAATTAATTAATAAGCAAGTATTTATATTATTTATGATACCATATGTTTTTGGAGTGTTATGTTCTAGTCACTTTGTATCTACTTTTTACTCTCAATGGGAAGGGTATATTTATGCATATATGGGGTTTGATAAATTTATTTTAAGTGTATTATTTGGATTTAGCGTTATATTAGTTATATTTGCTATTTATTATATATCAAGTATTTGTATGTATAAAAATATAATAAAAGATGAATTTTAAAAATAAAAATAGAGGGGGAAATATAATGTAGAGTCATTGTATAAATTTGATATGAAAAATATTTTAAAACTTTTCAAACACATAAAATTCAATTATATTAATAAACAATTAGTTTGTTTTGTATTTTTAATTTTAAATACAGCTTTATCATTAATTTTTCCTTATTGCTTTAGCTTAGTTATTGATCAAGGAATTTCATCAAAAAATATTGAGGTATTGTTTAAATACATTATTATAATATTTTTAATAGGAATACTTATGATAGTTGTAAGCTATATCCAAAGTATACTATACATTAAATTAGGGAAAAACATAAGCAAAGTACTAAAGGAAGAAGTTTTTTTAAAAATATATAATTCAAATTATATATTTTGGAACGAAAATAAAATTGGAGATGTATTTACATCTTTAACGAGTGACATAAATGTAATAGAGAACTTATTAAGTGTATCTTTAGCTAAGGGGTTTTTAAACATATTTACACTAGTAGGTCTAACAATTATTCTATTAAAAATGAACTGGATTATTTGCATAGCTATATTTGCACTAGCAATAGTTTTTGCTATATTTCAAAAGAATAATGGTGAGCAATTAAAACATCAGACTAAACAGTTGAGAGATGATATTGGTGAAATGAATTCATTTACTAATGAATTTTTGATGAATATTCAGGCAATACAATTAATGTATGACGATAATATAATAAACAAATATAACCAGTTAAATAGAAAAAATTATGAACAGTATATTCTACAAGCTAAGAAAGGTTTAAATGGAAGAATATATGCTCAGTTGTTTTCAACTTTAGCATTGAGTGTTTCATTACTTATTGGAGCCATTAATATAATAAATGGCAGCATGTCAGTTGGTATTTTGTTTAGTATAGTTTTATATATTCAAAGAATATATGATCCGATTATTTCACTTGGAAGTCTATATGTATCAATAAAAAGCTGCCAGCCAGTAATCCAAAAGGTTCTAAATCTTTTAGAGCATGAGCAAGTGATATCTTCAGGAAGTGTAATTTTACCTAATAAAATAGATGGAAAAATCTGTTTAGAAAATATATCTTTTTCATATCCAGACTCTAAATCAAAAGTATTTGATAATTTAAATATAAATTTTAAACAAGGTAAAATAACTGGAATAATCGGAGAAAATGGTTCTGGAAAGAGTACTTTAATACGTTTAATTTCAAAAGCATGTAAACCCAATACAGGTACTATAACTATTGATGGTATAAACATTCATAAATATGATAATAAATTTTTAAAATCTCAAGTTGGATACCTAATTCAAAATCCAACATTAATGAGTGGAGATATATCTAATATATTTGATTTCTATAATAGTAATAATCTTAGTAAAGAGGCAGAATCAATTGGTATAGTACTTGATAAAATTTCTAAAGTAGGTGAAAATAGTAATTTTGTATCAGGTGGAGAAATTCAAAAGATCTCTTTATTAAGGTTACTTTTACAAGATAATAAAAGTATTTATATATTAGATGAGCCTACTTCAGCAGTTGATATTGAAAATGAAATAAAAATATGTAACAAATTAAAGGAAGTCCTAAAAGGAAAAACAGTAATTATAATAACACATAGACCGGCTATTCTAGATATTTGTGACGAAATTATAAATCTGGATGAAAAAAAGTATGAGAACAGGATATTAAAGGAGTATATATAGTATGTAGGTGTACTTCGTTATAGATATCAAGTTTCAAGAAAACGTATTAAAATCAATAACTTCAATAAAATTTAGTGCCAAATTCCATGAAAAACGTAGGTTGGCAAATAATATAAAATATACAAGTTTTTCTATATATGGAGTATTAATACTAACTTCATGAAATGCTATGATATTATAAGAATATAAGCCAACTTGCGTTTTCCCGAAATTATTCTCCTTAATCCATTAAACTTAAGTAGGTTGACGGCTATGAAGTCAATATGAGATATAGATTTATTAGCCGAAGATGGGTTGTATAAGGTGTTAATTGCAGCTAGTAGTTAAACTATAAAATAACTTAGTTATTTTATAGTTTTTTTTATATTTTAAAACAAATAAAACTATGATAAAATATAAAAATAACAATATAAAAACTAGGAGATAACAATATGAAAACGAAGTTAATAACTTTCTTTAATATAAAAGGCGGTATTTACAAGACTTCTATGTCAATAATCACAGCATATGAGTTAGCAAAAGATAAAAATAAAAACATATTATTATGGGATTTAGACTTACAAGAAAACCTTACACAGTATGTATATAAAGTAAATCATGAAGACAAGACAACTATAGATATAGTAGATGGAATAAGTGCTAAAGATGTAATTGTAAAGTCTCCAAATTTAAATTATCCAAACATAGATATAATACCAGCAGATATAGGATTAGCTATGCTAGACGAAAAAATAAGTCTACAACCAGCCAGAGAAAAAGTACTTGCTAGATGGTATATGAAAAATATAGATGTGTTAGAAAAGTATGATTATATAATTTGTGATCTTTCACCAAGTTATAATTTAACTGCTAAAAATATACTGTACCTTGCAGACTCTATAATAGTACCTATCATGGATAAAAATATATCTTCTTTAAGAGGAGCCGCTTTATTTAAAGAATTATGGTCTAGAGATAAATATTATTTAGAAAAAGAAGATAATGATATATTGGCAACTGTATTAGTTGGATATGAAAAACAAAGAACTCAGGTATCTGATTTGTTTGATCAGTATCTACAAAAATTTGAGGACTTAAAAAGTATAATGCTAGATTCATTTATAAGAAGAAGTACCTTTGTTGAAAAGTCATTGTTAAGTAAGCTAAGTGTAAGTGATTATTTAAGCAAGAATAATCAAAGTCATTTTAGTAAAGAGGAAATTGAAAATATGGTTACAGAATTAAAAGAGAAGGATGTGTTATAAATGCCTAAAATAGATATGGATATATTGAATGAGGAATTACCTAAGACGAATAAGACAACTGTTATACATGAAACTAAAACAGAGAAAACTTCAATATCTATATATGATATTGTTGGAAAAGAGAAGAAGAAAAGTAAGGAGCAAGTAGGTGTAACTTTAGATAAAGAGATAGTTGATAAATTAAAAACTGTTGTTATAGATTCAAATATTACGATGTCAAAGTTATTTGAAAATCTACTTACACCATTATTAGAGGATGTAAAGGTTAAAGAAAAAAATATAGAGATATATAATAATAAAAATAAGTTAAAAGGCAGAAGAAAATCTGAATAAATATTTAATATATATATACCTAATTTAATTTGAAATATCTAGTAGGAAAAATATAATATTTGTAGAATATCAAATATAAATAAGATTTATAGGAGGATATTTTATGGAACTTAAGATAAGCGATTTACCTCCACAATTTGAAAATATAGCTATAAAGCTAGGAATAGACCAAGCAAAGTGGTTATTTGAAGAATTTTGGGGAACATCTGTGTACTTTCCTACAGAAAAAATGATATATAAAGAGGCTAGAGATAGAGAGATTACAGCTGAATATAATGGTTTTAATCATAAAGAATTAGCTATTAAATACAATATGTCTAAAAGTTATGTCCGAGCTATTATAAACAAACATAAAAAAAGTGCCTAAACATAAAAAATCTACACACCTAATTTAATTATTGGGTTGTGTAGATTTTTTACATTCTACTATTCAATTCATTAATATGTGAGCTTAAAGAATTAATACTTGAACTTAGCACATCTAGTTTCCCTTCGATTCGGACCAATAGATACATTGTCACGATTGCAGGAAATCCCAAATTAGCCATAAGACTCATTAAATCTAACTCCATTGACTTATTCCTCCAATAAACCTTTAAATATCCTAAGAAAGCCCCTCATGAGCTTAGAGGGACATTTCTTATGTGTTGATTAGTTAAGCAACTATTAAATCATACTCTGTTGTTGCTGTTTGTACAACTTTTGCTTCTACAACTGTTTTAAATCATCTCCATTTGGAGCAAATATATTTTTAGATAATATTAAATCCATAGCAGTTTTTATTTCTGCCTCTGTTAAATCTTCTCTTGGATCACTTACAGATAAACTTACTTTTTTTCCTAATTGAGTTGAAAATGTCATTAATAATTTAACTTCCATATCTCCCATTTTAAAATTCCTCCTTTGTTTTATTATTTTGTTAATTCATCAATATAAATTTTTTAAACATTTAAGCTTGTGTTATCTTGTTTTACTATCTCAATAACTAAATGTTGTTGAAGTGATTCTAATGTTTTAGCCACATTAAATACATCAAGTTCTTTTGCAGTTGGTTTTACATGTGAATATGATCTTGATTTTGTTATTAATTTTCCATTGTCATCTTCACCACAGTTAAATCTCATTTTTAATGATGATGGGTTTTTAATTGGCACTACACTTGCAGCTTCTCTTATGTTTTGCATTTTACTACCTCCTTTTGTTTTATTAAGTTCATTGTAGTAGTTGGTTTATATAAAGTCCTAAAATATAGTTGAGTATTATTTTTGTGGATTTTTATTTTTGAAAAAAAGATTAGTACAGTACAGAAAAAGTAACCTTTACTAGTCTTTACTTTATTTAATAATAGTATTTAATAGTATTTATAGTATTTAGCTGGTCTGAATATATTGAAATTACTTGGGTACAGATGTTGAACACAGACAAATTGGTACGCAATACAGACAAATTGATACGCAACACAGACAAATTGGTACTATAACTCAGACGTTTTGGTACGCAACACAGACAAATTGGTACTGAATACAGACGTTTTGGTACAGACTAAAATGCATATTTGTCTGTGTAATATTTTTTATTTATGATATAATATTTGCTGAGGTGATAAATTTGAATAAGAAAAATGATATTTTAATGAAACATAATACATTGGTAAATGCACAATATAGCATAACATTAAATTCAAATAGATTATTTACATACTTACTTTATAAATTTCAAAAAGGCAATTATGGGGAATTATCTTGTGTTATAAATAGAAAAGAATTATCTGATTTGTTAAATCGAAGAAGTGATGGAACTGTACAAGGTTTAAGTAAGCATCTAAATACACTTAGAAAAAAAGATTTAAACTTATTTGATTTGAATGAAGATGGAACATATGAATATTTAGAATATGGATTTATAAATGGGTTTATATATAATAGTTCTAATGATACATTTACAATAACTGCAAATGAAAGAGTATATAATTTATTACACAAATATTTAGATGAGGGATATACACCAATCAATTTAGAAATATGGCTATCATTGCAAAATACTTATGCTCAAAGGTTATATGACCTTTTAAGAGCTTGGAGTGGAACTAAAAATACGATAAATTATTCAGTCAATAAATTAAGGGAATTAATGCTTTTAGAAAGTAAATATAAGCAATATACAGACTTTAGAAAAAGAGTTTTGATTCCAGCTATAGATGAATTAAATAATACTGGATATTTTCAAATAGATTATTCTGAAGTAAAAAAAGGTAGATCGATTGATTCTATTGATTTTATAGTTAAAGATTTGGACAAGCGAAAGTACTTTGCAAATGATGTTAGCAATATAAAAGAACCTAGTCAATTAGAAGAAATGGAATCGTCTAAACCATCGTTAGAGTATGCGCTTACTATGGATACAAAATATATAGACAATGTAGAAGGTAAAATAAATAAAATTATAGATTTAAAACCTTCTATATGCGAATTATATATTCCTGATGAAACTGTATTTACTAAAGGGACTTTGAGGAGTTTTAAAAAGGATTTTAAAAGTATTGATTTTAAAAATGAATATATGGAAAGAGCTTTTGATGATGCATTATCTATAACTATGGAGAGAGATGATGTAGAAACTATTAAAGTTAGCTCATACAAGTTTTTTAAGGGTTGCTTGGATAATAAGATTGTTGAGTATAAAATTGAGGAACAAGAGGATTTAAATCATAAAAAAGAGATGGATATACATTGGTAAATATTAGGATGCATTTTAGTGTTATGTTGAAATTGAATAAATTTAAATAATAAAAATTCAAGAGTTATATTTGTTATTCAGACAGCTCTTGAATTGGTTCGCATTATATTAAAATCGTTCGTAAACTTTGATACTTATATACTGATATGTCAATACTTATTAGTACATTTTTTATTCGGTCATTTTTGATAATCTA
>JAVXJG010000043.1:0-11169 GCA_036647935.1 Peptostreptococcaceae bacterium | reverse complement strand
ACGGTGGTGTGAGAGGACGCTAAATAAAATAATTATTTAGCTCCTACTCGATTTTTGAGAAAAATATAGTTTACTATGAAAGTGTGTTTAAATGAATACAAAATAGCTACTTCTAAAATTTTAAAAGTAGCTATTCGTATACGATTTAATTAGTTAATATTTAACACTGTAAACTCGGCTTAGCTCTTAAGAATAAAGTTACATTTTTAAACATTGTACGGCAATCTAGTGGTGTTATATATACATCTTCTATATATGCATCTACACAAAAATCTTCACACAAATCAATTACTAACTCATCAGCTCTATAAGCAACTATTGAAAGAAGAGTTTGAGGGTCAGCAGGATCTATAATATAATAGAATTTAGGATCTCCCTCTACTTTTGTATATGGAATTACAAAGGCAGAGAATGGTATCTCATAATGAGCGGAATGAACAGATTGAACAGGGACATCAGCAGTATAAACAATTTTTTGAAGTAAATTTCCTTCAACAACTAATTTTCTACCAGTAAGACAAGTACCTTCTTTATTAGGTAGTGTTTCAATTGGATTTTTATAAAATACTACATCTTTCTCAGATACAGCATAAACAACAGTACCATTAGGAAGAGTAGTAGTATATGGTTGACCATTAGCATCTAATGCTGCAAGGTCATAAACTACAGAGTCAAAGTAATATGGTGTTTCAAGTAATTTTACACTAGTTATTTCAACTTTCGCATGAACTTGATCAATATGTTCTATATCAGGTTTTTTAGATGGAACACATAAAATTTCAGGAACTGATATTTCCGTCCAGTTTAAAGTTTCTGGTTTAGTTGCATCAAGTATTATACTAGATGTATTACAAGAACCAAATATTTTAGCCCCAAAATCACATCCACAACTACCTATTTTACAAGTATTAAGTTTATTACAAGCCATAAAAATTTCACCCCCATGATATTAGCAAACTGGTGTTGCTTTTATAAAAATAGTAGTATTTTTAAATATACTTCTCTCTGAAAGTCTGCAAGTAAATACATCTTCTATTACAGAATCTATCTTGAAATTTTGCGTTAATGGTGTATCTTGAGAAATTATTATAAATACAGAAAAAGGTATTGAAAAATGAGCAGAGTGAAGTGATTGTTCATCAACTGCAGCAGTATATACAATTTTTTGTTTTAAAATTCCTTCTATAACTAATTTTCTACCAGTTAACTTAGTGCACTCAGAGTTTGATATATTATAATTTGGAATTTTATTGTTAGTAACAACTGGAGTTTTAATAACTCTTTGAGATATTAAATGTATATCTGAATGAACACTTACAACACCTTCAATATCTGGTTTTTTTGATGGAATATCTACAATTTCTGGTATGAAAAATTGAGTCCATGAATTTGTTGGAAAACATTTTAATAAATTTTCAATTTTACTTTCAGGATAAAGTCCGACTATGTTTACATTTTCATCTTGCTCACAGCAATGATTGTAAAACTGATGTATAGTTTTGTCTGTATAATCACAATTTAACATAAAAAATTCACCCCCATATAATATTTAGCATGATTGAGTTGGAACAGCAGATAGTAGTAAAGTTACATTTTTTAAGAAACATCTCTTACTTATTAAATTTATAGATAAATCCTCAACGCAAGCATTTACTTGATAATTTATATCTAAAGAGTCTATGTCTTCTCCATTAATAGGGATTGTTATAGGAACAACGATGTAAGATGAGAATGGAACATAAAAATGAGCAGAATGAACTGACTGAACATCATCTAATGCAGTATATACAACTTTTTGACAAAGTTGACCTTCAATAATTAGTTTTCTTCCTGTTAAAACTTTTCCCTCTAAATTTTCAGTAGCTATAGGTGTTTTGATTACTTTTGTTCTTATGATGTTAACATTAATATTAACTGAGTTTATTTCTTCAACATCAGGTTTTTTTGGTGGGATACAAAGTGTTTCTGGTATATACATTTGCATCCAGTAAGGATGCTTTTGTAAAACTACACTTGTATCTTTTGGGCAGCACAAGCCTGTAATATCAATTATAGATGAAGAACAATTATTCATATCCATAGATAGAACCCCCTTTTTTAATTTATTAACTATTATAAACTATGAAATTTTTAAACAATAGTGTATGTACATTAATATTTATAGAAGTTAAGTTATAAATTCTATAAGTATAATTATTTTGATAGATTCTTACGTGATTTTTTTTATAATTAGGAACTATTAAAAATATTATTACATATTATATTTAGATATTTGATTATAGGTATGGGAGGTAATTAATGGAAAATGAAATTATAAAATTTGGAGTAACGGAATTAGACAATTATCCTTTGTGCGTGAATAAAAATTATTGTAAACAAGTTATAGAAAATGATATATTATTACTTCCATGTAAGAAACCTAATATAGAATGTATAGACAGTATATTTGTAAGTGCATGTGTGAAAGATTTTAAAATTATAAAGACGATATTAGGATATAAAATTATTATTAGGGGAACAAAAAAATATAAAATTATGTATACAGCTGATAATAGTCTTCAGTCTGTTCATAGCGTAAGCTTTGAAAAAAGTTTTTTTGAATTTATATTGCTAGATAAGTTGGAATGTAGAAATATTAAAGATATCTTTATAGGAATTGAAGATATTATAGTAAATTGTTATGATTGTAGAAATATAGATATTATATTACTTTTTATAATATACCCTATAATTACATTAGATTAGGAATATAAATATGAGAATATTAACAGAAAATTTTATTGTAAATAAAAATAAATACTTATAAAAAAGTTAGTATATAGATAAATTATCTAAATACTAACTTTTTTTATCTATTTTTGTGAAATTTTAGTTACATGGAATAAATTTCTTTGCCTTCATAAGAATTGTAGTATTTATAAATAAACAGTTATCTACACAAGTTGCGAATATATCTTCAATACAGTAAGCTATATTAAAATCATCACAAATAAATTTATTATTTGGAAGCATTATATAATTTGAATAAGGTATATTTAATATTTTTGTTCTTGTATTTGATGAATAATCTGTGTAGAAAATTACAAGTTTTAAAATCATGCTAACAGCTAGCTTTTTACCAGTCAAACTTAAATTTTCACAGCTATTTTGACTTGACGATGAAGCATCTATAATTTTTGTATCAATTGTAGTAATGGCTCCTTTTATAGAAATTATAGAGCATACATTATTTAAGCTATATAAGTTTTCTATATAGAACTCATTCCACAAATGATCTTTAGTAGTTAAAAAATTAGAAAGATTACAACAAGAATTAACTTCATTAACATAATAATTATAATTTGAATTGCATGTATTTTTACAACTATCTTGAGATAGATATAAAATTATAGATCCTTTGATAGTAATAATATTAGAACAAATATCAATAATACATAAATCTTCTATGCACCCACTTGCTGATATATTTTCATTATAATTATTGTCTACTACAATAAATGAAGAAAATAATTTCTTTTGTGAATAGGTACACATTGTATCATTAGAAATGTATTCTATATTAAATTCTAATTCGGACTCTACTATAACTTGTCTAGATGTTATATATTTATTTTCATAGTTAGATATTGGAACTATTCCAGGTGTATTAATAACTCTTTCTCGTATGATATTGAGAGATACAGTTATAGAATTTATTATATCTATTTCTCCGTTAAGATTATCTATTTTTAAATACTCATAGATATCTCTTTCACTCCAAGACTTACTCATTGCAATTTGCTTATTTATATATATTAAGTTTTGAGGAGTACATGTTCCTAAAATATCATAATTAAAATTAGAATTATCTATATTCTTACAAGAATTTGAGCAGATACATTTATTAGCTTTAATTGAGCATCTATCTTTATTATTAAAGGTATGGATAGGTAGTTCATCTATAATTGTTGTTATTACATCATTGCTTTGGCAAGTCTTTTGTACTGGAGCCTTAGTAGGATTTACAATATATTCATAATTAACAATAGCTTTATTATCTACCTCTTTATAAACTTGTAAATCAGTAACTAATGCATTAAATTCTATAGTAATCATTTTATTAGGATTTATAAAATCTAAATAGACTGGCTGATTTATATTTATGCCATTTTGGATTATCCCATTTATACTCAATGAATTATCTATAAAAGTTAGGCCAGTATCTAAAAAATCTGTAAGAACAACATTGTTAGCAGGTACATTTCCTTTATTGATAATTTCTATATTATATTTTAGTACTTGATCTTTTACGGCAGTGTCTGTATTAACTGATTTTGAAATATCTAGTTTAGCATTTTTAATTTCAGTTTTAGTTATATTTGAGACCTCACTGCCTTGATACTGAGATGTTCCATTATAGTAATAGAATTTAACTGAACATATATTTTCAATGATAGAATTTGATGGTATTGCTGTAACTATTGCTTTAAAAGTTATTGTTGCAATTTCCTTAGATTGCATTGTTTTTATATATATGCCATTAAATGGATTTGAATTTGGAACTTTTGAATCATTTAATGTTAGTGAATCTGGGACAAAAGTGGCGTCTTTATCTAATTTATCTGAAAATATAACATTATTAATAGAAGTATCAGATAAGTTTTTTATTGTAATAGTATAATTCAACTCTTCATTTACATCTGCAAAAGCTTTATCTACTAATTTACTAATTTTAACATCAAAATTTATAACGTCAACAGAAACTTCATTAGTAGATTGATTTTTTGAAACGCTAGATTCATTTGGATCAACTATATACTCATAATTAATTGATGCAGTATTATTTATCAAATTATCACCCTAAATTAATATTATTTTTTGAAAGGTTTATAACAATACCATCTTACTTATATTTATGATATTACACTATATATTGCTACACATATATTTAAATTTTGACTAATAGGGTCAAAATGATGAATTTAATCATATTTATACATATAAGTATAAAAAATTACAGGGGAGGAAAAAATGATTAATAAATGCGAAAACATAACCATTAAAATAACTGGGAATAAATGTGAAACAAACAGAGATTATAGGGATTTTAAACAGATATTAATACCATCATTCATAACTTTAAAAGACTCGCAATGCTCAAATCAAAGTATAGCATCAATATCGATTAATGCAAAAGTTATACATTCAAATATTTTATCTACACCATCATCTTTTGAAATTGTTAATGGTGAAAATACTAAATTATCTGGATACAAAGTTTCAATATTTGGAATTATAAATGAAGTGATAATGTATGAAAATATAAATTGTATTATGAAGACATTTAGTACAAGTATTCCTTTTTCTACATTTATTGTTCTTTCTAATGATATAGATTTATCCAAAGAGATATGCATTGATATATGTATTGAAGATGTAGGTGTTTTTAATATAACCTATGAGAATATTTTTCAAAGTATTTATGCTTTAGTATATGTAAATTAATATCCTCTAGATTTAAAAAATCTAGGGGATATTAATTTAGTTAGGATTAAGATAGTTGCTTTTAAATGTCAATACTTTAGGTTATAATTATCAAAAGGAAAGTATTGTAATTATCATATATAGATAAATAGTTGGCTACTAAGTTAAGTAGTTAATCAAAGGGATTATTTGATAGAATATTTAAATATAGATTATTAAGGGATGAATTTATGAAAGCAGAAATCTTAACCGTAGGAACAGAAATACTTTTAGGCGATATAGTAAATACTAATTCTCAGTATTTAGCACAAGAACTAGCTAATATAGGCGTAAATGTTTATTACCAAGGAACTGTTGGAGATAATGAAGATAGATTATATTCAAGTTTTAAAGAAAGTCTAGATAGAAGTGACATAGTAATTACAACAGGAGGGCTTGGTCCTACTAATGATGATATAACTAAAGAAGTAGCAGCTAAATATTTTGGCCAAGAGTTAGAACTACATAAAGAATCATGGGATTTAATAGAAGGATACTTTAAATCAAAAAACATAGAGTTAACAGAAAATAATAGAAAACAGGCTTATTTTCCAAAAGATGCAATAATATTAAAAAATAATAATGGAACAGCTCCAGGTGCAATATTAAAAAAAGAAAATAAAACTATAATAGTACTTCCTGGTCCTCCAAGAGAAATGAAACTAATGTTTAAAGAATCTGTAAAGCCATACCTGTTAAATCTTATAAATACAACATTAGTATCAAAAACACTAAGAACTTTTGGAATAGGAGAATCGATACTAGAAGATAGGGTAATAGACATAATAAATAAACAAAGTAATCCAACAATAGCGCCATATGCAAAGGATATGGAGGCGATACTTAGAATTACTGCAAAAGCGAATCATAAAGAAGAATCTGAAAATTTAATAAATCCTGTAGTGAAAGAAATTAAAGCCATAGTAGGTGAATTTATCTATGGTGAAGATGACACTACACTAGAAGAAGAGGTAGCAAAGCTTCTAGTTAAGAAAAATTTAAAAATATCTGTAGCAGAATCATGCACAGGAGGAATGGTATCTTCATCACTTATTAATTATCCTGGAATTTCATCTGTATTTATAGAAGGATGCATAACATACTCAAATGAAGCCAAGGTAAAAAGGCTTGGAGTAAAAGAAGAAACTTTAAAAAAATTCGGAGCAGTAAGTGAAGAAACTGCAAAAGAAATGGCGTATGGAGTAGCAAAAGGATTTGATACTAATATAGGACTTTCTACTACCGGAATAGCAGGACCTGAGGGTGGAAGTGATGAAAAGCCTGTAGGACTTGTATATATGGGGATTTATATAAATGGAAGTACTACAGTTAAAAAATATAATTTTAATGGAAGTAGAAGCTTAATAAGACAAAGGGCTACAAAAACTATACTTAATGAACTTAGATTACAATTAAAAGGCATTTAGGAGGTAATATGATAAAACATATATTTTGTGATTTAGATGGAACCCTATATCACAATGGAATAAGTGAAGATGATGCAAATGCTATAGGTGAAATAGAAAAAAAAGGCGTAAAGTTTCATATAGCAACAGGGAGGATTTTTAACCAAGCATATAAAATGACTAAGGATAAAATAAGTATGAATGGGTATTATATATGTGAAAATGGTTCATTTATACATGATAGTAATAAGGAAAAAATATTTAAGGGAACAATAGATGATAATCTTGTAAAAAAGGTAGCTAGTAGATTTGAATCTAAAACTGCACATATTTATTTTAAGTATGACGGAAAAGTAGTTTTAACAGGTGGTGAAGATACCTTTAAACGCTACACTAGTGAATTTACATTAGATCCAGATTTTACCAATAGAGATAGTTTTAATAATTTAGTTGGAAATATAGGTATAGTATCAGGAGATATAGAAGAATTAAATAGAATAGAGCTATATCTAAAAAGTGAATTTAGTGAAAATCTAGACATATATTTTTCAGCATCTCACACTTTAAATATAGTACCAAGAGGTGTTTCAAAGAGAAGGGCAATAGAATATGTATGTAATATTCTAGATGCTGATATGGACGAAGTTGCAACTATAGGAGATTCACCTAATGATATATGTATGCTTGAGGGGATGAAGTACAGTTTTGCAATGGAAAATGCCAGGGATAGTGTAAAAGAAAGTGCTAATTATACTGCAAGTAGTGTAAAGGAAGTTCTAGAAAATATAAAAAAAATTAACAAAAATAGATTATAAAAAAACAGTAAACTTCTAATAATATTTATTTTAGAAGTTTACTGTTTTTTATATAGGAAAATTATAAATTTTATTTATTAAATTTAATACCTTGATAAGAACCACGTTCTTTAAGTGTATCATCTACTTGATTTAAAACTTCCCACTTTTTAAGGCTCCATAGTGGACCTACAAGTTCATCTCTTTTACCATCTCCAGTAAGCCTGTGAACAGCCATAGTATCGGGTAGGATTTCAAGTTGATCACAAACTAAATTAACATATTCATCTTGAGTCATTAAAGTTAACATGTTTTTTTCTAACATTTTTGCCATCGGAGTATCCTTTATAACATGAAGTAAGTGTATTTTTATTCCATCAACACCCATTTTAGAAACTGCTTTTGCTGTTTCCATCATCATATTATAATCTTCACCAGGAAGTCCATTTATTATATGAACTATGACTTTTATATTTCTAGATTTTAACTTTTCAAGCCCATTAATAAATGCTTGATAATCATGCCCCCTATTTATAAGTTTAGATGTAGAATCATGGATAGTTTGTAAACCAAGTTCTACCCAAAGATTAGTTCTTTCATTAAGTTGAGCAAGATAATCTACTACATCGTCAGGAAGGCAGTCGGGTCTTGTAGATATAGAAAGGCCTATAACATCATCTAATTCTAATATAGTTTCATATTTTTCCTTTAATACTTCAAGAGGAGCATAAGTATTTGTAAATGCTTGGAAGTATCCAATGTATTTAGCTTGGGGCCATTTCTTATGCATCATTTGTTTTATATCATCAAACTGTTTTATAAGGTTATCCTTTGGATTACCAGCAAAGTCGCCAGAACCTTCTTTACTACAATAAGTACACCCTCCATATGCAGCAGCGCCATCAATGTTTGGACAAGTAAATCCAGCATTTATAGATACTTTAAAGATTTTTTCTCCAAATGTATTTTTTAAATCATAATTCCATGTATGATATCTTTTGTTATCAAAAGCGTATTTGAATTTTGTCAATTGTATCACCTTTTTCTAATAGTATTGTGAAGATTAACTCTACATTAGAAATATATTACCATAAAAAAAATATATATACAAATAAGGTACATTAAATAGATGTAAAGAATGAAATTATCCGAGTTATAAAGACTGAGATAACTGTCAAATAGTTTTAATTTAATGATTACAATAATGTCATTTATTTTAGCGTATAGATGAATATGTTGGCTAATAGTATTTAAAGTGCAAAGAAAGAGGGGGAGATGAAAACTATGGATGATGAAAAAAATATAGGGGAAAAGGATAATGAAAAAGATAATGATTTAGTAAAAAGAGAAGACGATAAACATGAAAATCAAATGAAAAATAGAAATAGATTTTTTATTTTAGGTATAGTGCTAGGTATAATAATATTTATTGTTTCAATTACTGTAACAAAAAAGTATGAATATAAGGTATATCCTAATATATACTTGTGTGGAGAACGTATTTCTGGATTAAGCAAAGATGAATTAGATCAAAAACTAAATGATATAGAGGATAAAATAAATAATCAAAAAATATATGTAAAAACTAAAAATGAGAATGTATATATAAAAGTTTCTGATATAGTAAAAAGTTATAATAGTGATAAAGTTTCTGATGAAATAATGTTATATGCAGAAGATAATAATACTTTAGAAAAATTTATTGCCATAATAATGGGTAAACAACAAAACTATGGATTTGACATCGATATAAACCAAGAAAATATTGAAAAAATATTGAGCGATATAGAAAATGATACAAATATAGAACCTGTTGAGCCAAAAGTAATAATAGATAACTCAGATATAAAGATTAAAGAAGGTGAGAATGGGTTATCATTAGATAAAGAAACGTTAGAAAAATCAATAAAAAAATCAATTAAAAATATAGAAGTTTTTAATAATATCAACATAAATGCAGAATATAAAAATCGAAGTCCTAAAATAGATATAGAAAACTTAAAAAAAGTAGATACCAAAATATCTAGCTATTCTACTTATTATGGTGTGGGGGATAATAGAGGATTTAACATAGAAAATGCGGTTAAAAAACTTGATAATATAATACTTATGCCAGGAGAGGAATTTTCATATGAAAAGGCAATTAGTCCAATAGATGCAAGTAATGGATATAAAAAGGCAACAGTAATACTTAATGGAAAACTAACAGATGGAATTGGTGGTGGAGTTTGTCAAGTATCATCAACATTGTATAACGCTCAGTTAATAGCAGGAATATTACCAACAGAAAGAAGAAATCATTCAAAGCCTGTTGATTATGTACCAAGAGGGCTAGATGCTACTTTAGCTACAAATCTCATTGATTATAAATTTAAAAATACTTATGAATATCCTATTGTATTAAATACATATACAAAGGATGGTAAAGTGTATACTGAACTTTGGTCCAATAAAAATGCAACAAAAGATATAACCTATGAAGCTGTAAGTTATTCAAATGGAAATATTTCAAATGCTTATTTGTATGGATATGATGAATACGGAAATAAAGTATATGAAAAACACTTAAATACTAGTGTTTATAGATAGATATATTAAAGGGTAGGAATTATAATTATTTCTACCCCTTATCTTTATTTATAAATTTTTTAACTTGTTTCCTGTATTAACAAGGGATATTCCTATTAATACTATTATGAAGGCTAGTATAGATACTATAAACCTAGATAAAAATAGTGGAGATAAAACTAATGTAAACCCTATAATAATTATAATTATGCTTTCAAATCCAAATCTATAGTATGGATTATTTTTGCTATTTATGATTTTTAGTAGTTGGGAAACTATTATATATCCACCGGCTAATAAAGAAACGATACTTTGTATTTTTTCAGGAAATAAAAACAATAGGACTACTGAAATTAAAATAATAAATTGATTACGAGTATAGGGAGCTATTTCTCCTTTTGGTGCATACCTTTTAAGTTCATTTATACTTGTTAAGTTTAAATATGCTATAAATAACAAAGCAATAGCTAAAGTCCAAGATACTAATTTTATACCAAGTCCTTTATAAATAAACGAGAAAATACCAAGCCCAACTAAAATATACCCAATAATTAAAAACTTGGTAGAATTTTTCTTTGTGTTCAATTTTTCAAAATTAAAGTTAAAAATCTGAAACATAACTTCACCTCTATATGTAAATTTAATAAGATTCTAAATATTATAACAAAAAAGTATGTAGAAATCTACATGTTATATATGTTAGTTTAACCTATTAAATTAAAAATATTAAATTAGTGAAAATTATTGAGAATAAATAATTCATATGTTACATTTTATTTATAACTCTATAAATAAGTGATTAATAGATAGGTTGTATCATAATATTTATTAATGAACATTAGGAAATTGCAGAATCAATTAATAATACAATTTAGAGTTGAATTCGATACTAAATCATA
>JAVXJG010000042.1:0-11377 GCA_036647935.1 Peptostreptococcaceae bacterium | reverse complement strand
TCCTTAGATAATCTAACCCTGATATCATGAATACATTTTTCCAAATCAAGTTCTAAAGCCATAGCAGCAACAACAATTATAACCGCTCCAATAATTTGTATGAAATTCAATGTTTCACCGAAAACAATAAATGCAAATATACTAGCCACGATAGGCTCTAGTGCCACTAATATACTTGTTGTTGAAGTTGATATAAAATTAGTAGACTTAACATAAAAAGTATTCGCTATAAAAGTAGATAAAACTGAAATTGATAGTATATTAAGTACCACATTACCTGCATTTGAACTAGTTGTAATTACAGTAAAAATATTATTAAAATCTGCAAAGAATGCAAGAAAAACTGCCGCACCTATAAATCCATAAACAAGCATGCTATCCTTTTGATATTTATCTTCAAAGACTTTTGGGATAACAATTTGTAATGCAAAAGTAATTCCATTTATAAGTCCTGCCACAACACCTATCATATCTAAATTTAAACCACCAGTAGCAAAAACATCTCCAATACATAAACATCCAATTATACAAAGAATTATTACAACTACTTTTTTCTTAGTAATCTTTTCCTTAAAGAGTACAGCTCCAAACAGTGTAACCCATATTGGATTTGTAAACATAAGAACTATTGCTATAGAAATCGGAATCCTTTCAACTGACATATTATAACTTATGAATCCTAGGGCAAAAGTTATAATTCCATATAATGAACAAATTAATATTCCTTTTAAATCTAGCTTTAAAATACTTATATCCTTTTTTAATATCCATAATAGATATAATGCTCCTGCAACAAAACATCTAAAAAAAGATATATCAAAAGTATTAAGTCCCGCCATTGATAAACTTCTACTACTAATACCCATCATTCCCCAAAATATAGTAGCTATAATTACAAGACATATTCCCTTCTTACTATTAGTCATTTTTCCACCATCCTTTAAACATAAAAATTTTAATTTTTATAACCATTAGGATTTTGACTTTGCCATTTCCAAGAATCTTGACACATTTCATCTATTCCAAATTTAGCACTCCATCCTAATTCATCTAAAGCCTTAGTAGGATCTGCATAACATTTAGCAACATCCCCAGGTCTTCTATCCACTATTTTATATGGAATTTCTCTTTCACTTGCCTTTGAAAATGCTTTAACTAAATCTAATACACTATATCCATTTCCAGTTCCTAGGTTATAAGTAACTATCCCTGGGTTTTGATTTAGTTTTTCTAAAGCTTTAACATGTCCGTTAGCTAAATCTACAACATGTATATAATCTCTTACACCTGTTCCATCATGTGTGTCATAGTCATCTCCAAATACACTTAATACTTCTAGCTGACCTACTGCCACTTTAGTTATATAAGGCATAAGGTTATTTGGTGTACCGTTTGGCTCTTCACCTATTCTTCCACTCTTATGTGCTCCTACTGGGTTGAAATATCTAAGTATACATACATCAAATGTAGAGTCTGCCTTACAAATATCTCTTAGTATATCTTCTACCATAAGTTTAGTTCTTCCATAAGGGTTTGTCACTGATAATGGGAAGTCCTCTAATATTGGACAAGTGTGTGGATCACCATAAACAGTAGCTGATGAACTAAATACAAATTTTTTAACATCATACTTTTTCATTGTTTCTAATAATACTAGGGTGTTTATTAAATTATTATTATAATACTCAAGTGGTTTACTTACAGATTCTCCAACTGCTTTAAGTGCTGCAAAATGAATTACAGAGTCTATTTTATTTTCTTTAAATACTATTTCAAGTTTTTCTCTATCAGTTATATCAACTTCATAAAACTTAGGCTCTTTTCCTGTAAGTTCCTTTATTCTCTCTAGTACTATCCTATCACTATTACAAAAATTATCAACTATTACAACTTCATATCCAGCTTCTAAAAGTTCTATTGCAGTATGGCTTCCTATATATCCAGCCCCTCCAGTTACTAAAACAGACATATTCTAACCTCTCCTTCTATTATCCCTTATATATTTATATTTTTTTTATACTAACTATATATGTTTTTCTAGTTCTTTTTTCTCTTCTATTTCTTCATTTGTATTTATCTTTATAGTTTTTTTCATATAGTCTATTAATTCATCTCTTAGATTTTCTCTTTTAAGTGCAAAGTCTATAGTAGCTTCTAAGAAACCTAGTTTATCACCTACATCATATCTTCTTCCCTCAAAGTCATATGCATATATGGCTTCTTGATTTCCTAATGTTTTAAGGGCATCTGTAAGTTGTATTTCTCCACCTTTTCCTGGCTCTTGATTTTCTAATATATCAAATATTGCAGGAGTTATTATATATCTTCCAAGTATTGCTATGTTAGATGGTTCTTCTCCTTTTGCAGGTTTTTCTATCATATCTTTTACTTTGTATACTCTATCTTCTATATGTTTAACATCTAGTATTCCGTATTTACAAGTATCTTCATCTGCTACTTGTTGTACCCCTAGTATAGATGTTTTATATTCATCATAAGCTTCTATTAATTGTTTTAGACATGGCTTTTGTGCATCCACTATGTCATCTCCTAGTAAAACAGCAAATGGCTCATTTCCTATGAAACTTTTTGCACAGTGAATTGCATGACCTAGTCCTTTTGGTTCTTTTTGTCTTATATAATGTATATTTACCATGTTAGATATATCTCTTACCATATCTAACATTTCTTGTTTTCCCTTTTGCTCTAGCTCTAATTCTAATTCTACTGATTTATATGGTGATAGGTAAATCTTTGACGTTATCTCCGATTTTTCCCCCACCTCACACCGTACATGAGAGTTTCCCCTCATACGGCGTTCCAACAATTTAATTCTTATCAAATTGTCTAGTGGCTATTGCTAGAATATCATTACAATATTCATCATCGCTTCATGCCACCACTATCACTTAGATTAAGATAAGTTATACTCGTAGAGTTTTCCTTATCAATACTTCATAGGCAGTAAAACCTCCATATTCCAAGCTTTCCTTGTTCCGATATTACTATCCATTATTATATATACCCTTAGGTCGTTGGTATGAGCCTGTAAGCTTGATAGTGCCTGTAACACTATATGGAGTTTCATAACTTCGAATTTTACTAATCCACACTTACTGCACAATTTGTGCCCTATTCATTTCTAAATATTAGACCTTTAGACCCGTACATTCCCAACTTCGTCAGTTTGTATTCTTAACATCCTAACCATAGGTATTTTTTGGACTCTAGACCTATCACTACTCGACCAACTCTGGTTCGCATTTCCTCAGAAAATTTTCTCTGTTAGGGTAGCTCTTAGTCATTTTAACGAGCTTCTAACCTTTTGATATTTACCTATCAAAACGCTAGTCGTATCTTTGAGAAGGCATTTCAAGACGTTACTCTATCATTCTACCTTTCGTAATATCAGTTCTAATAATTAAGATAAATTATTAGGGTAGTTTTGTAGTAAACCCACGCTTACCTTTGTCTACCAACAAGTCGCACCAAAATGATCTTCTATAGATTTTTTGTTTCTTCCAGTTATTATAAGAATTTCCTCTATTCCACTATCTATTGCTTCTTCTATTATATATTGTAGAGTTGGTTTATCAACTATTGGTAGCATTTCTTTTGGTTGTGATTTTGTTGCAGGCAAAAATCTTGTCCCTAGACCAGCTGCAGGTATTATAGCTTTTCTTACTTTCATTTTGTTTCCTCCATTATTTTGCTTATATCTATATATTTTTTACTTGTACGCTTGTTTTTATTTAGATTATCTAATATGAAATTATAACATATTTTAACTAAAAAATCCTAACCGATTTGTAAATTAAAAAACACCAACTAAAAGTTGGTGTTTATATCAAAATAATAAGCAAATCTATAAGCGGAGTTCTGTATTAGATAATCATCTTTCTAGGCTTATTGTCGCCAATAAGCTCAAGCGACCTACCTACCGGAGAGTACGAGCAGCACTCTTTTGATCCTATCTTGGTCTTGCTCCGGGTGGGGTTTACACAGCATACTAGTCTCCTAGCATCTGGTGAGCTCTTACCTCGCCTTTTCATCCTTACCCTAAAAAATAGGGCGGTAATTTTCTGTTGCACTTGCCTTAGGATCGCTCCCACTAGGCGTTACCTAGCACCCTTGCTCTATGGAGCTCCGACTTTCCTCGTGTAGCTAAAAGCTACCCGCGATTATCTGACTTACTTAATATATTTAATTGACTTAAATTATATTATCATATGTTTATGTTTCTGTCAAAAGCAAATTTTTCAAATGAACCCTTATCCATCGGCTTTGCATAGTAATATCCTTGTATTATATCACAACCCAAAGCTTCTAAATAATCACGTTGAGCTTTGTTTTCAACACCTTCAGCTACTACCTTAAGTTCTAGGGACTTCGCTAGTTCTATAATGGTTTTTATTATTTTTCTACTTTTTGAATCATTTTCTATATCCACAATAAATCCTCTATCTAGTTTTAAAATATCTATTGGAAGCATTCTTAAATTTGAAAGTGATGATTGACCAACTCCAAAATCATCCATAGATATTTTTAACCCAAGAGATTTTAATTCATTTAATTTTTTTATTGTAAGATCTAAATCCTTTGATGCTATTGTTTCTGTTATTTCAATTTCTATAAGACTTGGGTCTATTTCAAAATCCTTAATATGTTCTTTTATTAATTCTATTAAATCACTTCTATATAAGTTTATGCGTGATACATTTATAGAAATAGGATTAATCTCAAAGCCAGATTTATTCCATATCTTGATATCACTACACACTCTTAAAAATACCCATCTATCTATTATATGTATAAAACCATTTTTTTCTGCAATAGGTATAAATTTATCTGGCATAATAAATTCCCCAAAATTATTTTTCCATCTTATTAAAGCTTCACATCCAACAATTTTTTCTGTTATTACATCAATTTTAGGTTGATAGTAAACTTCAAACTCATTATTTTTCAAGGCTTCTTTTATTTGCTTACTCATGTGGATTTCTTCAATTTGCTTTAGCCTCATATCTTCACAAAACACCTTATATCTTACAGTATCGATTCCCTTTATGTATAATCTAGCTGTATCAGCTTTATTAATTTTAGACCTTATACTCAATTCTTCGTCTGTTTCATAATATATCCCCATGGTTAGAAATATATCCACACCTTCCATACCTGTTATAGTAATGTTTTTAACTTTATTACATATATCATCTAATAAACCTAATATTTCATTTTTATTATCATTATAAGGTAGCAACAATATAAAAAAGTCTATATAGTCTCTTGTATAAATAGCCCCTTTTGGAACATATTCCTCTATTATATCAGATACTTTTCTTAAAATAGAATTCCCAATAGTTTCTCCAAATGTTTCATTTATTATTTCAAAGTGATCTATATCAAAGTATACAAATGCATAATTATTAGTTTTTCTTTTTTGTAATATATTTTTTGCATCTATAGTAAACTTACTATAATTAGTTTTTCCAGTTACTTCATCTATAAAAGCAAGGTATACTCTTTCTTCTTCTGCTTTTTTTCTAAGATTAAATATATATTTCATAATACATAGAAGTACAATAAATAATATAATTACAACTTGTAGAATTTCAAATATAATTATATTAGCCCTATATGATACGGTTGAAGCATCTACAACAGATACCATAATCCAATTGGACTTATTATTCACAGGAGCATACCCTAAATATATTTCTTGATCTTGTGTATCTACTTTTAAGGTTCCAATTTTTCGATTACGCAAGTTATTTTCTAAGTATTTTAACTCTTTTATATGATTTTCACTTTTATCTTCAGAATTATTATTTTTAATCTTTCTATTGTTAGATGTAAATATTACCTCTAATTCTTTATTTAAAATATATATATTTCCTTTTCCATTAAATAAACTCGGAAATATATCTTGCTCAAATTGTCTAGCCTCACTACTTGCAAAAACTACACCTATAATTTCTCCATTTGAATATATTGGTGAAGAATGTATTACACTATCTATAGGATTAATACTAAGATCTACTATCCCTGATGTAGTCGTATTTTTCTCCATAATATTTTTAAAATATTCTATATTATTTATATCAAATACTTTACCATCCACAGTGTATCCAGTTCCATCACTGTCAATTATACCAATATCCAAGAAATCTTTCTTTATAGACTCTCTATTTAAAGCTTCTAGCTTATCTTCGATTGGAGTTTTTTTGTTTTTTATAGTCTGAAAATTAGCAAACCTTTCAACTCTTTCTTCATACATACTCAACTTATATTCTACAACAGTTGCACCCTGTCTAGAAACTTCTTCTAGTGTCTCACCTATATATGTTTCAAGTTCTTTTGTTATATTAGAAACAACAATATATGCTATGACTATAAATCCTAAAATAAACATAGTATAAACCTTCATTATTTTTCTATTTATGAATTTATTTATCATGCTTTCTCCCATAAATTAATCTTCATTATTATTATTTTTCTCATATGAAAACTTAACACTTTCTATATTACTAATCTTACTTTCTCCATTAGGGCTTTTAGCCACTATATATATGTCAATACTACTTTCTCCACTAAAGTCTTTAAGATCTACCCTAAATAAATAGTTTGAACTACTTTTATCTACAGAACCATTTTTAGTAAAAATATTTTCCTCTTTAAACTTAGTATAAATTTCATATCCAGATATATCCGCCCCATAAATAGGATCCCATGTCACATTTATATCTAAATAATTATCTTGCAATTGACTTGTACACTTAATATTTTCCACCTTATACTTTGATATATCTTTAGACGTAACAGTTACAATCACACTTTTTTCAATTCCCCCGCATACTACCTTTACTATCTGGGTACCTTCTTTTAATCCCTTTATCTTGCCTTTACTATCCATAGATATTATAGGTTCAATATTGGTTTCATCATCCTCTATAGTAAACATTACCTGAGGTTTTTTCTTGTCATTAGAATTTACTACTACATCTACCTCTAATTGATGAAAATTACCAACTTCTAGTTCTACATCATAGTCTACAATAATATCCTCAACAACAAAACCTATTATAAACATCTCTTCTTTAGTATAATCTTCGCAAGCCACTATAATAGATGCTTTTCCACTTCCAACAACTTCAACTATACCATCATCATTTACTGCTAATACTTTCTTGTTGCTACTTTTGAATGTAACTTCATTTTGCCCACCAAAATCATAATCTCTTATAACTTCAGCTTCTATTTTTCCAATATCTCCTACTTGTGTAAGTTCTTCATTCATAGAAATATTAATATGTTCTACCTTGGATTTTTTGACAAATATATTATAGGTGTGTACTACTTCACCATCTCTTATTATATCTAGAGTTGTTTCACCTTCTTTAATACCACTTAATACAGTATTTGCATCAATATTTACTATATTTTCATCTCCTATTTTATAACTTACTAAGCCTTCATAACCATAAAATGGATATACTCTATAGTCTATATTAATATTAACACTCCCACCTATTGGAATTACTATTGTATTTTCATCTTTCATTGCATAAGCACCTTCTGTTGCATTAATGCTGAAATCTTTAAGTTTTGATGGTATTAGACCAGTATCAAATAATATAAATTGACCAACTATAAGTGTTAATATTAAGGCTATTGATATTATCCACTCTTTTTTATACTTAAGAGTATATGTATACAATATCTTTATATTTGCAGAAAAATCAACAGATTTTAATTCTTTTGCACTTTGATATGCCTCTATTGCTCCATTATGTGCATCTAAGCGTCTTAAAATATCTCCTTTTAAGATATACATTTTTAAATCTAAATTATATTTTTGATATAATAGCTTTATATATTCAAGTCCTGATATAAAATCATGTTCTCTATAAGCTTTATAAGCATCATTTTCTACTATATCTTTAGTTATTTCTTCCTCATATCTAAAATAAGCTAAGATATAGGGTATGTTTTTACTTTTTAAAATATCTATAATATTACTTTCTCCATTTTTAAAACAAGCATTATAAATATTTATTATTTCTACAAAATCTGTTATAGATCCTTCTAAATAAAATTCATTTATATTATTAGCTATGTAACTTTTACATTCTCTAATTTTTTTATCATCTATTTTACTTTCTTCTTGTAGGATTTTTGCTTTTTCTATCATATCAAATATATTACTCATCCTTGTATTTTCCCTTTACTATATATTTTATATTTAGCAATTTCACTATAACTATTTTACCATCACTATTTTTATATCTAAATCTTTATTTTCTTGATAAAACTTTATTCTATCTGCTAACATAAGATACTTTCTGTATTTACAAACTAGAATTATATTATACCTCAATAAGAACTTACTGTGGTTTTTGCTTTGATACATTTTCGTATCACCTCTTGAAATATATAATACAAGAAAGTAGAACCACTTGCAAGAACTTTTTTTATAATATATAATATTGATATCAATATTCTCAAGAAAGTTGGTGTTTATATGCTAAAAAACAGAACCAAAATAGGCTCTGCGGTTGATAAGGAATTATATACTAAATTACAAGAACTGTCTAAAATAACTAGAATACCAATATCTAAGCTCTTAGATGAAGCAATAGAAAACTTATTATCTAAACATAATCAAAAATAGCCTATCGACAATGCTTACATTCACTAGGCTAAATACCTAGTGAATGTAAGCATTAATTCTTTAAACTATTATAAACATAGTAATTCTCATAAGGAGGTTTATATTATATATTTTCCCACCAGCTTTTATTGTCCAAATACCACTTTATAGTCATCTCTATACCACTATCAAAATTATACTTAGCCTTCCACCCAAGCTCATTCTCGAGCTTTGTAGGATCTATTGCATACCTTAAATCATGCCCAGGTCTGTCAGTTACATATGTAATCAAATCAAAAGGCTTATCAAGTATAGTAAGTATTGTCTTAACAACATCTAAATTAGTTTTCTCATTGTGTCCACCAACATTATAAACTTGCCCAACTTTGCCATCATGTATTATCAAATCTATGGCACTACAGTGATCCTCAACATATAACCAATCTCTAATATTCTTACCTTTACCATATACAGGTAAACTTTCATTATTTAAAGCCCTAATTATAATAAGAGGTATCAATTTTTCTGGAAAATGATATGGTCCATAATTATTTGAACATCTAGATATAGTAGCAGGCACTCCAAAAGTCCTATGATATGAATTGACTAAAAAATCTGCACTAGCTTTTGATGCTGAATATGGAGAACTTGGATTAAGTGGAGTTTCTTCCGTAAAGAATAAATCATCTCTATCAAGAGGTAAGTCACCATAAACCTCATCAGTAGAAACTTGATGATACCTTTCTATCCCAAAAAACCTACATGCATCCAATAAAACTTGAGTACCTAAAATATTTGTATGAACAAATATATCAGGATTTATAACAGATCTATCTACATGAGATTCCGCAGCAAAGTTTACAATAATATCAAACTTTTCACTCTCAAATAACTCAAATATAAATGCTCTATCAGTTATATCACCTTTTATAAATTTATAATTTGATTTTTCTTCTATACCCTTTAAAGTCTCTAGATTTCCAGCATAGGTTAATAAGTCTAGATTTACTATCATATATTGTGGATATTTATTTACCATATAGTGTATAAAATTTCCACCTATAAACCCTGCTCCTCCAGTTACCAATATTTTCTTCATATTATATAATTCTCCCTATTTAAAATAACATATTTCTATTTTTAAGTTCTTCAAAGGTGAATTGATTTTTATCTTTTTCAGAAAGTATTATCTCTCCAACTCTATCAAGCGGCCATTTTATACCAATATTTTTGTCATTGTACAGTATTCCACTATCATATTCTTTATCATAATAATCTGTACACTTATAATTAAGAACTGCCTCCTCGGACAAAACTAAAAAACCATGAGCAAATCCTTCTGGAATATAAAATTGTCTTTTATTCTCCTCTGAAAGTATTACCCCTTCCCATTTTCCAAGAGTAGGCGAGTCATATCGAAGATCAATAGCAACATCATATACTTCCCCATAAGTCACTCTTACCAATTTTCCTTGGGTATGTTTACTTTGAAAATGCATTCCTCTTAATACACCTTTTTTAGACCTTGATTCATTATCTTGGACAAATAGCATATTAAGACCAGCCTCTTCAAAATCCTTTCTATTATAACTTTCCATAAAATACCCTCTGTCATCACCAAATACATTAGGTTCTATTACATATAATCCTTTTATACTACTGCCTATAAAATTAAACTTCCCCATATTGCCTCCTATAGTTATAATTTATATATCTTCTAAATACTCTTTTAATGCATCTTCCCAATTTCTAAAAGAGTTTAATCCGATAAGTCTAAGCATAAAATTATCAAGTACTGAGTAAGATGGTCTCTTAGCCTCTCTTGTGAATTCTTCAGTAGTTATTGGATTTACTTTAATATCTATATTTTTAATCTCAAATATCTTTTTTGCAAAATCATACCAACTACACTCACCTTCACAAGTTCCATGGTACAATCCATAGTAATTAGTGTTTATCAAATCTATTATAACTTTTGCTAAATCAACAGTACTTGTAGGGCTTCCATATTGGTCATTTACAACATTAATTTCACTATTATTTTCAGATAATTTTAGCATAGTATTTACAAAATTATTACCTTCACCATACAACCAAGCAGTTCTTATTATAAAATATTTAGAAGAAAAGTGTCTAACAAAGTCCTCACCCATAAGCTTACTTTTTCCATATATAGACTTAGGGGAAGTTATATCATCTTCAACATATCTATCTTTACTATTTCCATCAAAAACATAATCAGTAGATATTTGCACAATTTTTGCTCCTACTATCTCACCTGCAATTGCTAAGTTTTTAGCTCCTATTGCATTTATCTTATACGCATTATCAATATCCGTTTCACATAAATCTACTTTCGTATATGCAGCACAGTTTATAATTACATCCGGATAATAAGATAGCATAAATTTATTTACACTTTCTATATCTACTATATCTAACTCATCCTTATCTGTAGCTATTATTTCATGTTCTTTATATTTAGCTAGTTGTTTCCTTAGTTCTAATCCTAACTGGCCACAAGCTCCTGTTATAAATATTTTCACTATATGCCCTCCATATATTATACATTTTAAATCTAAAGGCTTTTTCAAACTGTTATATATATATGTTTTCAAGTAAAAATATATTACATAAAAAAAAGACTATATAGAAATTATATAGTCTTACACTGGAGCTGGTGATAGGAATCGAACCTACAACCTGCTGATTACAAGTCAGCTGCTC
>JAVXJG010000041.1:0-12710 GCA_036647935.1 Peptostreptococcaceae bacterium | reverse complement strand
TAAATATTAAAGAAGATGACCCAACTGCTGACATTAACATCCGTACTGATATACAGTTTGGTGCTATGGCTGGAGCATTTGCAGCTGGTGAAGGTGATTTAACTACTGCATTTGAACCAACAGCTACAGCTCTACAAAATGCCAAAAATGGATATATAGTGTCTTCTATTGGCCAAGATTCTGGAGAAATTCCATATACAGCTTACTCTACTACTAAATCATTTATTGATAAAAATGCAGATTTAATCCAACGATTTACTAATGCAGTTTATAGAGGTCAATTATGGGTTCAACAAGCTAGTAGTGAGGAAGTTGCTAAAGCAATGCAACCATTTTTTAATGATATGTCTTTAGATGATTTAATAATAGTTGTAGATAGCTACAAAAAAATAGATGCTTGGTCTCAAAATCCAGTTTTAACTGAAGAAAGTTTAAATAACTTAATGAAAGTTATGGATGAAGCTGGCGAATTAGATAAGGAACCTCCTTACAAAGATATAGTTAATACTGACTTTGCAAACAAAACTATACAAAATATTAAATAAATATTATTTTATAAACAAAAAAAAGACCCCTTACGGGTCTTTTTTTGCTTACTATATCTTAAATTAATAATTATAATCTAGTTATGTTAGCAGCTTGAGGTCCTTTTTGTCCATCAACTATTTCGAATTGAACAGCTTGACCTTCTTCTAATGATTTGAATCCGTTTGATTGTATAGCTGAGAAATGAGCGAAAACTTCTTGTCCAGTTCCATCTACAGTTATAAATCCAAATCCTTTTTCGTTGTTAAACCATTTTACTATTCCAGTATTCATATGTGTTTCTCCTAAACTTTAATCCCAAGAGTTACTTGGTTATTTATTTTTTATTACTCATTTATAATATCATACTCTTAACAAAAAGTGAATGCTATTTTTAATTTTTTTTATTTTTTTTAAAATTTATTTATATTTTATTTTTTTAAATGTATAATATATTATAGCATAAAATAAGGACGGTATATAATATGATAAGTATAAATTATCAAGTAATTCTAATTGATGGCGATTATGCAATCTTAGAAGATAAAAATAAAGATCAAATAAGAATAGCTAGAGCCTTATTACCCCTAGAAATAGATGAAGGTACTAATCTTTTATTTGAGAATTTTGAGTATACAGTAATAAATTAATAGCTCTAACTAAAACTAGGAGATAAAAATACCTCCTAGTTTTATTCTTTTATCCGATAGCTTTTATTAATAAATCTATCGAATTCTTATCACACAAATCCACTTCTCTTTCAAATCCTTCCAATACAATTTTATCATCCTTTGTTAATTCTCTTGGACTTTTCTTTGATATACATTGCTTTAACCCCTTCACAAGGATTTTATCTTTTATGTTTAAATTTGAATAATCAAATCCACCTCTAAAATTGAATGTTTTTATATTTTTACACTCCTCTTCATCAAAATATTTATTTAATATATCCTTAGATTTCTCCTTTATAGATTCCATTCCAACAGTAAAAATTATTATTTCTTTTTCATTTATTTTTTCATAATTCTTAGATATAATTTTAATTCCATTTATATCTCCAACATAAATTCCTCCACCATATATAATAACATCATATTTCTTGAAGTCTTTAGGTCTAAAATCACTAACTTCATATAGATCTGCTTCTACTCTAAGTGCTATCCACCCAGCATATTTTTTTGTGCTTCCATATTTAGATTTATAAATTACGGCTATCTTTCTCCCCATTTGTTATTTGTTCCTCCTTCTTAAACATTTCCTACTTATATCTATATGACTATTGCAGTGTTTTTCCTTTTAAAATATATGATATAATTATGATTTTTAAAATTCGTCATATAAAAATAGCATACTTCTGTTAAAAGTACACTATTTTCATATAGTTATATATTTTATATATATGCTCTATCTACGGTTATAACGCAATTATATTCTGGATGTATCTTTTTAATCTCTGATATGATAACACTTTTAATCTCATCTTCATATTTAAGTTTACCTAATGACTCACTATTTACAACTATATCAAATATAAGATTTTTCTTCTCATTTTCACCCACAACTCTAAAGTCATGCATTGATTTTACCAAAGGATTATTATTTATAATCGCTTCTACCTCTTCCCTTGCCATTACAATTTCTTCATTTTCAATACATACAGGATCCATATGTATTACCAAATAAATTTTAAGTTTTTCAGATATTTCTCTCTCCGCACTATCTATAACATCATGAATAGCCATTATATCTATATTAGCTGGTATTTCAGCATGTATAGATGCCATGCATTTTCCAACTCCATAGTTGTGAATTATCAAATCATGCACACCTATTATATGTTCATAGGAAAGTACCCCCTGAGTAATATCCTGAACAAGACTTTCATCTGGTAACTCTCCAAGCAGTGGACTTATTGTATCTTTAACTAAAGAATATCCTGCATAAAGTATCGCCAAGGAAACTAAAATTCCTATATATCCGTCAATTGGAATATTTGTAAATCTTGTAGCTAAGAAAGATAAAACTACACAGCTTGATGTAAATACATCTCCAAGAGCATCTATCGCTGCTGCCTTTAATGCTGATGAGTCTATTTTTTCACCTACAAATTTATTAAATCTACTAAGCCAGAACTTTACACCAATAGAAATTAATAATAATACAAATGGTATCATTTCAAAATTTATAGAAACAGGATTTAGTATTCTATTAAATGATGATTTTATAAACTGTACACCAACAAGCATTACTATAAATGCTACTATTAAAGCTGATATATACTCTAGCCTTCCATGTCCAAATGGATGATCTTTATCTGCTGGCTTACTAGCCAACTTAAATCCTACTATTGTAATTAACGATGATGTCATATCTGAAAAGTTATTAAATGCATCTGCTGTTACTGCAATACTTGAAGTTATCGCTCCTACTGAAAATTTAATAATAAATAGTACTAAGTTAGAAACTATACCTACCATTCCTGCTAAATAACCATAATTATTTCTTACTTCTTCATTTTTAATATTTTCCTTATCTTTTATAAATGAGTTGACTAAAAATTTAGAAAGCATAAAATATCACTTCCTTCCCTATGATGTATGTATATTTTATTTTCCTGCAACAGATAGCTCCCTAACTATTACAGATGGAGAACCTACACTACTTAATGGGAACTTTAAATCATTTCCCACCGCTTCAATATCCTTTAACAAATCAAAATAATTACCTGCAACAGTAATTTGCTCTATTGGAAAATCTTTTTTCCCATACTTAATGTAAAATCCTTTAGCTGCTAATGAAAAATCTCCAGTTATAGAGTTTGCACCTGAATGTAGACCTGCAAAATCAGTAACTATAATCCCTTCCCCAATTTCCTTCATAAGGTCATCTAAAGTTTGCGTACCTTTTTCTATATAGAAGTTCGTTGGAGATATTCCTACTGGTGATGCATATGATGGTTTAAATCCATTTCCTGTAGTCCTTACATTTGATTTATTAGCAGTTTTCAAATTATGAAGTAAAGTATTTAACTTTCCACTTGATACAACTTCTTTTCTAAATGCCCTGACCCCTTCATCATCAAAAGGAGTTGATGCTAAACCATTATCTAAAAGAGGATCATCAACAATAGTTACAATCTCAGAGGCAATAATTTCCCCTTCTTTATCTTTTAACAGAGATAATCCCTTTTGAGCTGAATCTGCACTAAATATATCTGAGAATGTTTCAATAATTGATACCATAGCCTCATTAATTATTATAGTTTTATATTTTCCTGAAGGTATACTTTTTCCACCTATTTTTGATAAGGCCTCTTCTACCCCATACTTTGCTATTCCTTTTGTATCTACTTCATCTAAAGAATTTGCAGTTACATATCCCATCCCATCATACTTTTGATTATTATCTTCTACTATAGGTACTACATATCCAATTAATAAATTACTCTTATTTTTAAGTTCTAATCCCTTTGTATTGTATATTCCACTTTCAGAAAAACTATATGATACCTTACACCCACTTAAATTTACTACCTTATCAGAATATATCTTAGCTTCCTTTTCTAAATCTAGTGCTATATTTATCAATTTTTTAGGATCAATATTTTCTAATTTATATGAATAAGTATTTACCTTACTATACTCTGTGTCTCCTTCATATATAAACTGTTCATCTTCATTTTCAATAACCATAGCTCCTGACTTTGCATTTGTTATAAGCATATCAACAGCATCATTATCCAAAATTTCAGTAAAAGAATATCCCATCTTATTATTAACTTTACCTCTAAAAGATAATCCAAATGATTTATCCAATTTATAACTTTCAACATCTTCCTCATAAACACTTATACTTAAATTTTCACCACTGCTATAATAAACTTCACACTCATCAAATCCAGTTTCTAAAGCTTTTTTAAATAATATGTTTTTAAATTCTATAAACTCCATAACTATTCCTCCGCTCTTCCACCTACTGTAATTTCTTTAACTCTTATCATCGGCTGGCCTACATTAGTTGGTATACTTCCCGATGCTGAACCACACATTCCCTGAGCCTGCTTTAAATTAGTTCCGACCATATCTATATTCATAAGCACATCACTACCTTTACCAATTAAACTAGCCCCTCTAACTGGCTCTTGTATTTCACCATTTTTCACCAAATATCCTTCTGATACTGCAAAGTTAAATTCTCCAGTAACAGGGTTTACTGATCCTCCACCCATTTTTTTTGCATAAAGACCATCCTCTATAGATTTTATTATATCTTCTGGTTTATCAATTCCTGCCTCTATATATGTATTTGTCATTCTTGAAGTTGGAGCATACTTATAACTTTGTCTTCTAGAACTTCCTGTAGGCTGCATATTCATTCTTCTTCCATTTAGTTTATCTATCATATAAGAATTTAATATTCCATCTTTAATTAAAATATTTCTCTGAGTTTTATTTCCTTCATCATCTATATTACTAGAACCCCAATGATTCGCTAATGTTCCGTCATCTATCGCCGTAACTTTTGTTGATGCAATTTGTTGCCCTAATTTCCCAGAAAATACTGAATTTCCTTTTGCAACAGAAGTAGCCTCTAGTGAATGACCACAAGCTTCATGGAATATTACCCCACCAAAACCATTGTCTATTGCTACAGTCATATTTCCAGCAGGACAATTTTTAGCATGTAACATGGTGCATGCAACTCTCGCTGCTTCTTTTCCATAATATTCAGGGTCTATATCTTCAAATAATTCAAATCCTCTACATCCACCAGGACCTTCAAATCCAGTTTGATTTTCATTTCCCTTTGATGCAACTGCGCTTATTCCAAGTCTAGTTCTTACTCTTCTATCTTCTAAATATATACCTTCTGTATTTGCAACTAATATTTTTTGATCTTTATCTGAGTAAGAAACACTTACTTGTGATATATCTTGACTAAAATCTTTTGCACTTTTATATGCAGTTTTCATTATAGCAATTTTTTTATCATATGCTACTACATTAGGATATAATTTTATATTGTGTAAGTTACTTATACCTATATCATTATTTATAACAATCGTAGTTTCTTCTTTTAACTTACCTAATGCAAGAGCAGCTTTATAGGCTGTATCTAAAAGAGATGATAGTGAGTTATTATTAGTGTATGCATACACACTTTTTACTCCCTTAAATATCCTTAACCCTATTCCATAACTTCTTCCACCAAGTGCACTTTCAACTTTACTATCTATTAATCCTATATTATTACTTATGGTATCTTCTTCAAATATTTCTGCAAAATCTCCACCTGTAATTAGGCACTTTGCCAACACTTTTGAAGCTATTTCCCTTGAAATCATATATGTCCTCCTATGCTTATACTTTGCTTTAAATAATAACATATTTTACCATTTAATTGGAGTTATTATTCCATTTAAAATATACGTTACTTGAAATATGTTTATACCCATTTAATTAAATCCAAATAAAAAAGTAGCAATAAGTTTTATCTTATTGCCACTTTTTTGTTTTATATGAATATTTTATTGCTTATTATTATACATTCTTATTAGTTCTTGTTCTCCCATTTCTACTAGCCTTTTGCTCATTTGTCCGCCTACTCTACCACCCATAAAACCATTTTGATATGAAGTATTATAAGCTCCATCTATATGACCACTAGATAACCCTAATTCTCCCGCAATTTCTAACTTTAGCTGATTTAATGCTTTCTTAGCATTTGGATTAGTTGATTTGTTCTCCATGAAAATACCTCCAAATCTTTATATTAAATAGCTTCTATAGTTTTATAAAAATACGTTAAAATTATACCTATAATAATTTTATTATAGGTATAATTTTAAATCCTTGCATATATTTTGTCGGTATTATTATAATAAACTTAATATATATATTGGAGTTGATTTTATGAGATACGTAATAGTTACTGTTGTAAAAGGAAAAGCTGGCAACTTTAATAATAGTTTAAGAGAGGACATATTTACAAAGTTTGGGGCTAAATCTTCAAAGCTTCCTGCCCATTTTACTATTAAATCGCCATTTGAAGCTGATGATATAAGTATTCTTGATAGTGTTTTAAGTAAATTTTGTACTGAAAATATCTCTGTACCCTATAATATAAAAGGCTATGATTATTTTGACAATAGGGTTATTTTTATGAAAGTTTTAATGAGTCGTGAGGGTAAGCTACTACATAATAAGCTTATAGATGCTTTAGATACTATTGATTATATAAACTTTAATAGCCACGATGGTAAAGATAAAATTTTCCATATTACTATAAGTTCTAAAAAAATACAACCTATATTTAATGATCTTTGGGAGTATGTAAATAATATAAACTGCCATTTTGATGCTACCTTTGATAATATATCTGTTTTTAAGTGGTGTGATAATACTTGGATTTTACATAAAGAATATATTATATAAAAATACCTGTACCATAAGTATTTATACTATATGGTACAGGTCAAGCCTTGTAATATTATTTTTTCTCGGCCATATATCTAATTCATAAACTAATTTACTTCCAATTTCCTTACCTCTAAATTTTTTACTAATTTAAATATAAAGTATTTTGATTATTCCTTAATTTAAAAATATTTCCAATATATTATTACACTAGCAATGAATGATATAGCTGTATAAGCTATTGCAACTACAAGTGGTCCATTAACATAAAACTTAATAAACTTATTTTTTGAATTTGATTCATGGTTCCAAAGCATCTCAAACTTAGTATCAAACATTCTTGTTGTTATTCCACCTTCGCTAGAGAAAAAACCTATAACTAAAGTATAAAGCAATCCAACAATAAAAGATAACTCAATAAAATTAACTTTGAAATAATTAGCCAATAAATAATTTGTAACTACCATTACAAGCAATGTTAATATAACCATAGAAATTTTTTTAATCAAGCAATACTCACCTCATTTATTATTTTATTTCTATTATATTCTCATCATAACTTATCCAATCACTAAAACTTCCTAGATATAACTTATGCTCAATTCCAACTTCACTAAGTGCTAAACTATTTGCACATGCAGTAATTCCAGAACCACAATAAACTATTACCTCATCAAACTTAGATAAACCTTCAAAGTGTTTTTCTAAATTTTCCTTAGAGTTTAAATTTATACTATTATTTTTTTTATCTAAAATGTCCATCCAAAAATAATTTAATGCACCAGGTATATGACCTGATTTTTTATCCACAGGTTCAAATTCACCTCTGTATCTTATATTTTCTCTAGAATCTATAATCGCTATATTTTCATTATTTAATCTGTCCCTTACATAAAACATATCTACTCTCATATTTTCATCTACATTAGGTTCAAAACTACCCAACTTTATATTTACTATTTCACTTGAAGTTTCCCCTCCTAAATTTTTAAATACTTCTATCCCACCATCTAAAATATATACATCTTTATGACCCAAATACTTTAATATCCACCAAAGTCTAGATGGACCAGATAAATCACCTTCATCATATGCAACTACCATAGACTTATTACTTATTCCAACTGATTCAAAAGTCTTTTTAAGTTCATCAATGTTAGGTAGAGGATGTCTCCCTCCATGTTCACATATATTACTAGATAATTGATTTTCTAAATCAACCCTCACTGCTCCAGTTATATGTTCTTTATTATAGCATTTTTCACCATATTCTTTATCCATTAAATTAAATCTACAATCCACTATTACTAAATTTTCCTTGTTTAAGTTTTCTTTTAACCATTTTATACTTACAAGATTGTTCATTTGTTCATCCCCTTATTTATCAAACATATTTAAAAGTTATATTAAATCCAGGTCTATATCTATTTCGCTATTTTTAATTTTCTTATCTGAATCTATTTCATGTACTTTATATAGCTTCCCTATTTTCATAAGCCACATAAATATACTTAGCATAAGTAGTCCTTTGAATATACTACTTATAGTTATACTCCACCATATTCCATTTAATCCAAGTATCAATGGATTTGAAAGTACATAAGCAAGTGGTATCCTTGCACCTGTAAGTATTATACTTAAAATAGATGGTATATATGTTCTTCCTAAACCTTTAAATGCTGCTGATGTTATTATTTCTATACACATAAACCATTGAGAATATCCTAGTATTTTTAAATACATTGATCCTTTTTCTATAGCCTCAGCTTCAGATAAAAATATAGAAAATATTCCTCTACCTGCAAATACCAGTACTAATGTTGTCAATATACCCCATATAGATGCTACTATTATTGCAATTTTACACCCTTTTTTTATCCTGTCATATTTCTTTGCACCATAGTTTTGACCAACAAAACTTCCAAGGGCTACTGCTAATCCATCTGCACTCATCCAAGATATAGCCTCTATTTGAGAACCTACTTTTTGAACAGCCACAGCCACAGGACCCCAAGATGCTACTATTACACCTATTGCCATTGAAAATATTGTAAACATTCCACTTTGAAGTGCTACTGGAAGTCCTAGTTTATATAATATTTTATAATTTTCAAATTCTATATTTCTAAATGTTTTAATTTTAAAATAATTTTCTTTACTTCTAATTATTATAATTAAAAAACAAAAGCTTACTACCATTTGTGAAAATACTGTTGCTATAGCAGCACCAGTTACTCCCATTTTCGGAATAGGACCTAGACCAAATATAAGTATTGGATCTAATATAATATTTGTTACAAGGCCTATTGTATTAATTCTAAATGGCATTTTACTATTTCCCATACCATTAAATATTGCGGTAAATACAGGATTTATAAAATAAAATATCATACCAATTCCAACTATAACTAGGTACTGTCTAGACATTAATATTACATTTTCATCTCCAAGATTAAATAATCCTATAAGACCTTTATTAAAAACAAGTATCACCATAGTGTAAAGTATCGCTAATATAATATTCAATTCTATTGCTGCCTTAATATACGACCTTGTTGTATTTATATTACTTTCACCAATACTTTGGGCTACCTTAACTTCACCTCCAACCTTTGATATCATAATAAATGCCATGGCAAGCCAAGGGTAAAACCCAGCTGTACCAACTGCCGCCATAGCACTACTCCCTGCTTTACCTACCCATATCATGTCTATCATGTTGTATCCCATTTGTATAAATGAAGTACCCATTATGGGCAATGATAATTTTATTAGTTTTTCTGTAATTTTACCTTCTGTTAAATCAATTCTATCTTTCATACTTTACCTCTTACTATTTATTTTTTTAATTAACCTTTTATTTTTTCTAAAGTGTTTATTTTTTCAGCCATTTCACGTATTTTTTCGAAGTTTAAGGAGTTTATATTCTCTTTATTATTTTTATATATTAGCTTAAATAATAAGGTAATTAAAAATCCAATTTTATCAAAGTCGACTTCACCACCTACGCAAGTTGTAAATTTAGAATTAGATAAAAGTTCTTCTGGAAAGTTTATATAGAATAATTCATTTATTTTTTCTTTTTGCTCTTCCTTTGCACACATATAGATATATAATTCTTTTTGTAATATTTTATCTATATTCTTATTTATCCAGCCGCTTAGATTTCTTGGCATTTTACCTATTTTTATGCCACAACCAATTATCAATATATCTATTTCATCTATATTTGCTTTGGTGATATTTTCAATATTTATTAACTCTACAGCTCCGTTAATCTGTTCTCCTAAAATTTGAGCAACCTTTTCACTTGTTCCATAATTGGTTCCATATACAATAGCTGTATTCATTATCTCCCTCCAATCTTAATAATTATAAAATACTCTATAATTATATCATATGTATTGGTATATTTTGTAAACCTTTATATGCACAAATAAAAAGACATCAGCATAAGCCAATGTCTCTCTATTTGTGTATATAATTATTATGGAGGAAAAGTATACTACTTAGCTTCTAGTATAGTTTTAGTTGTATCTATATCTTTTGCCACACATCTTTGGCTATTAATTCTCTCGTTTACTAATAAGTATCTTGATATATTTTTTAATGCACCTATTATTTTATTTATCTTTTCCATGTCATCTATCTCCTTACTTTTCTTTATTATATTTTTGTTTATTCTATTCTTCATTACGTATATTGTATACAATATTCATTAGTAAGTCAACTTCTTTTATACTTTTTTACATAAATTACCTTTCCTAGCGTTTTCCTATTTCATAAATTTTTATTTATCAACCTATAAATTGTATGATTTCCTAAAAAAAAGCTTATAAAATAGAATTTTCCTATCTTATAAGCTTATTATCATTTTGTATTTTTAGTGATGAGAACATCCATCATGATTGCATGAGTGATTTTGTGAAAACTGATTAAGCTTGTTTTCACTTAACATTTTTATATTTAAAGCGATATCCCCTTCACACGCTTTGTAAACTTTTATTCCCATAGAATTTAACTTACTTATTGCACCTTGCCCTATCCCACCAGCTATTACTGCATCTACTGTTTCTCCTGATAAAGCTTTTATTGGTTGACACTTACCATGTTCATGACCTAAATCCCCATTACCTATACTTCTAACTTCATTATTTTCTAAATCACATATTACAAACATTGGAGCTGATCCAAAATGATTAAATGGAATACTATCCATCCCTTTATTTTCTACAACAGGTATACATACTTTCATGCTATATTCCTCCTCTATTTTTTCTTAATTAAACTATTCATACCCAATTCTTTAAATACTTCACTCATTTTTTCTTTATCTATATTTAAAATTAAGTCTTCTAACTCTACAGTTTGAACCTCATCTATGTCTGTTTTTATAGTAGCCAACTTTTTACTTAAAAACGCATCTTCTTTGTATATTAACATATTTTTTATAGGGGACCTACTCATTCCTAAGCCTTCTTTAAAGAATTTTAATAATTGTTTTTCTTCTTTAGTGTCAAGCCCTTCTATATTTATATATATTTCTTCTATTGACCCATAATGTGCAACAAGAGGTACACTAGATGTTTTTCCAACATTTTTTACACCTTTTATATTATCTGATTTATCTCCCTCTATTGCCTTTAAATCAATTATTTGTATAGGATCAATTCCTTTAAAATGCTTCACATACTTAGGAGTATATTCAAATATTCCATTTGGTATGTTTAATTTTTTTCTATTTATCCCTATTTCATTATACATATCTTCAGCCTTACCTGTAACCATCCACAGCTTTGTATACTCAGATACTAATTGTATATAATCTTCATCTTTAGTGTGAAGATATGTTGGTATTTTTTCTTCAAATCTTTTAACTATACTTCCTGCAAAATCATCAGCTTCATAGTACTCATGTGAAAATACAGGTATATTTATATTTTTTAATACCTCTGTTAATAACTTAAACTGACTACTAAGGGGCCTTGGAGTATCTTTTCTATTCGCCTTATATTCAGGGTCTAATTCACGCCTAAATGTATTTCTACTTCGATCTAATACAACAGCTAAGTGAGTTATATTTTGCCTTTCTAAAAGAGGTAATAACGTTTTAAAGAACATATACACACCGTTAGTATATACTCCATCTGATGTTTGCATAAGTTTTTTATAGGCAAATTCTTTTTGTTCATCAGTTTTTGCAAATAATAAGTCTCTTGCTGTGGCATAAAAACTTGTAGAGAGTAAAGATGAACCATCTACTATCAATAATTTATCTTCAACTATTTTTTCAAATTCTAGTTCTTCAAAATCAAATTCACTATTATTTTCTTCAGTAACTTCTTTAAACTGATTATTAATTACTATATCATTTCCCTTCATTTCTTTTTTATCGTTACTTCTTAAATCTGTATTAATCTTAGAACCTACATAGCTATTTAATCTAATAAAATCACATTTGTCTAATCCCGATTCTTTTAAATATGTTTCTTTTAAAATAACTTCTTTTATTTCTTTTATATATGATAAATGATTTTCATCTATTTTATATGAATTAAATTTGTTTTCATTTACTCCAAAACATTTTTTGTCATCTTTTATCTTTTTTTCTAAAAGGTCAAATAAGTTGTCCATTTTTTCTCCTCATTCTGAGTTCTATATTTTATTTCTACATTATATCATATATATAGTAGTCGTACTTTAATCTATTGTGCTAGGATAGTGTCAAGTTTTTGTGGGCAAAATCTAAACCTTTTATTTTTACCACAA
>JAVXJG010000040.1:0-12857 GCA_036647935.1 Peptostreptococcaceae bacterium | reverse complement strand
GGATTTATAAATGAGAATAGCAGTAATATCAGATATACACAGTAATGTATATGCTCTAAATAATGTATTAGAAGATTTACAAACAAGAAATGTAGATATGACAGTTTGTACAGGGGATTTAGTAGGATATGGAACTCGCCCAAATGAGGTTATAAATAGATTAAGAAAAGAAAAAATACTTACTATAATGGGTAACTATGACGAAGCAATCGGTAATTTTAAGATAATATGTGGATGTGATTATCCAGACCCAAAAGATGCCCAAAAAGCTGGTCTTTCAATGCACTTTACAGGTCAAGAAACAAGTGAAGAAAATAAATCTTACCTAAGAAATTTACCAAAAGAAGCTACATTCACTTTTAATAATAAGACAATAAGATTTGTTCATGGAAGTACAAGGGTTATAAATGAGTACTTAAAAGAAAATTCAAAAGAAGCTGATGAAGTAATGAGTGAATTAGTAGAAGATATATTAGTGTGTGGTCATACTCATATACCATATGCAAAATACTATGGAGAAAAATTACTTGTAAATGCAGGGAGCATTGGAAAACCTAAGACTAATAGATCTGATGCAAACTATGTAATTATAGAGATAACAGATTCAAATGTAGACGTTGAAATAGTAGAAGTTGCTTATGATTTTGAAAGATTTGCAAAAGAAATAGAAGAAAATGATATACTTCCAAATGATTTTGCAAGACTTATAAGAGAAGGAAGTTCAAAATAAATTTGAGTTTAAGATAGATGTGCAGCTCTGATAATGGCACGAAAATAGAAATAATTTTATCCAATAGGAATAGGTACAGTATCAGTGCTATGTCTATAATGAATATATGAAATTTTACATAAATAAGATATAATAGATATAAGGAGGCAAAATATGAAAAAATTTAGCAAGATAGTCTTAGGGCTTATATGTATTTTAGTTATAATTATTCTATCAGGGTTTGGGTTTGTTTATTCAAAACTAAACTCGATATATGTAAAGGAAGAGGCAGTTAAATCAGAAAATAAAGTAAATGAAGTAAAAGAATCTATGGTAGATGGGATAACAAATATATTGCTTGTAGGAACTGATGGTGAGCATGTGGAAAAATTTAATAGGTCTGATTCTCTTATGTTACTTACTATAGATAGCAATAAAAAGGATATTAAGATAAGTTCTATAGCTAGAGATACTTATGTAGATATTCCAGGATATTCAAAAGAAAAGTTAACTCATGCTTATGCTTATGAAGGGATAGATCTTTTAAAGGAAGTTTTTAAAGTTAATTTTGATATAGATGTTGATAAATATGTAGCTGTTAACTTTGTTTCATTTATGGATATTATGGATGAGTTAGGTGGAGTTGAAGTTGATATTAATGAAAAAGATGTGGATGAAATTAATAAGAGTATAGACTCTTGTTATGAGTATTATTATAATAGAAAAGATGAAGTTAAAAAGGAATATATAACAAAAGCGGGTGTTCAAAGGTTAAATGGGTACCAAGCTCTTGCTTTTAGTAGAATAAGGTATACGGATAGCGCTTTTGCTAGGGATAATAGGCATAGAGATGTGGCTGAGAGTGTATATAAAGAGTTTTTACAAAGTGGAGCACAGGAATACAAAAGATGTGCGGATATACTTTTGGAAAATACTAAGACTAATATAAGTCCTATGGAGATGATGAATTTAGGATATACTGTATTTAAAATAGCTGATAGTAGTATAGATCAATTCCAGTTTCCAGTAGCAAAATATAGAAATGGACATATTATAAGCAAGGAAAAAGGATGGGTTTTAGAGTGGGATAAGGAGCCTAATTTAAAGGTGTGGCATGAGTTTATTTATGGTGAAGAAAGTAAATATAAATAGAAAAATTTATGAATAAGGTAGGGGTATAAAATTTGAAAAAGTTCAATACTTAGCATTTTGTAATAGGGAGAGATAAAGGCATGATAGATATACATTGTCATATAATACCAGGCGTTGATGATGGGGCTAAGGATTTAGAAGAATCATTGGAAATGGCCAAAATAGCACAATCAGAGGGTATAAAGACTATAATAAATACTTCACATTATAATATGGAATTTGACTATATAATGGGTGAGAAACTTTTAATAGAGCTAGATAAATTTAACAATATATTAAAAAAAAAGAAAATAAATGTAGATGTTAAAATAGGGAATGAACTTTATTATAGTGAAGATTTTTTAGAAACTATTGAATCAAAGGAGTTTTATACTTTAAATAATAGTAGATATGTACTAATAGAATTTTCTCCAACGAGATTTCCAAAACAACTAATGGAGATAGTGTATGAGCTTAAAATAAGGGGATATATACCTATATTGGCTCATGTAGAAAGGTATAGAGAAGTACAAGATGATCCTAGAATAATAGAAGATGCAGTAAAAGAAGGTGCATTAGTTCAAATTAATGCATCCACTGTATTGGGTAAAGGTAGCAAGGGTGCAGTTAGGGTGAGTGAATTACTTTTAAATAGTAATTTAGTTCACTTTATAGCAACAGATGCTCATGGCTCAAATAGAAGAAGGCCTGTGATTAGAAAAGCTTATGATTATATATCAAGAAAATATGGAGAATGTATGGCAGATAGGTTATTTGTAAAAAATCCAGAATGTGTAATAAATAATGAAGATATTTTATTAGAAAGAGAATCTGATAAAAAAGTAGAAAGTAAAATTAAGAAGAGTTTCTTGGCAAAACTCTTTTCTAAAAAATAGGTGATATTATTGAAGATAGGACATTGCTATTTTTATTAAATCACTTTCTTTTAGGTTGGTGTCATATTTGGACAGCATACTAGAAATTAAATCGTACTTTTCAAATAGATTGCAATTTTTGAATTCTTGAATTAATATATCTGAATTATTTCTTAGATAGTTAATATCTTCATCTGTAAAATTAATGTATTTATCGGTTGAAGTGTTATTTATAGAATTAGTCTCTAAAAGTTTAATATTTAGTTCTTTATTATTATCAAGAGATACAACTGCATTATAAGTGGATGAAGATACTAAAACAGTATAATCATTATTATCAATGGGTTGTTGTTGATTGTTATTGGTTTGAAAAGTTTGTTTTATCTCATTAATATTATAATATGAGATAATGCAAGGTACTACAATTATTATAGGTAAAATAAGTCTTAAAATTTTAGACATGATATTATTCCTTTCTATGTATTAATATTAGAGTTATTTCCAAGAAAGCAAAAAATATACTATTAACATAAGTACCTTTAACAGAGGTACTTTTTTTGCGAAAAATTATATTATTAAAATAATTCTAAAATATAATAAAAAAAGCTAAAATATGTAAATAAAAAAAGCAAATATAGAAATAATAATACTTAGAAACTTAAAGTAGTTAAATATTGCATGTAATAGGAGGGATTACGATAAAAAGTAAAGTAGTATTATGTTTATTAGTAGCAGTTAGTATTATGATAATTGGATGTAGCAATAAATCTAATGATAAAATAGATGAAGTTAAAAATCCAAATACATCGATAAATGAGCAAATAACAAATGATAAGTACAAAGAAATATTAGTAAAAAATTATGAAAAATATCTAAAGCCTATAGACCTAAATCTTTATGACGATATAGATAACATTTCAAAAAACACAACAAAAGATAATAGGAATGAAATTATCAATAAACTTAAGGCTGATTTAAGTGATGCAAAAACAAATATAAGAGCATTTGAGACAAATATGTCAAGTATAGAAGTTGAAGATAAAATATTAAATGACTTAAATATTAAATTAAAAGATGAATCTTATAAACTTATTGATGATATTACAGAAAGAGAAAATCGTTTAAATTCACTAGATGAAGCCTATTTAAGTGGATCAGATGAAAAATTTTCAGATTATCTAGAAAAGATTTTAGAAACGAGGCCCAATAACTTAGATAATAATAGGTTTGAAGATACACTAGAGGAAATAGAAAATGTACTTAGAATAGACTTAGATCGAGATTAAAAAATATAAATATAAAAGGAGACTTAATATGAATAACAAGAAAGTAATAACTATAGGATTATCATTAATGCTATCAATAGGAGTTATGGGATGTAGCAACAAGAACAAAGTAGAGGATAAAAAAGTAACTCAAAAGACAGAGGTAACTACAGAAAATCCATATACAACTCATTATACAACAGGATACAACGACTATATAGCAGGACTAGAGCAATATTCTATATATTCTAATCCGGGAGAAATAAATAAAATTTATGAAAATAAAGAGTATCCAGGTAATGAAAAATATGTAAATGATTTAACTTTAGCATATAAAGATAGTAGAGAAAAAATAAAATCATTTACAGAGTCTCTTAAAGCTAATACAAAAATTGAAGATACGAATATAAAAAAGATGAATGATGATTTAGTTGCAGAAGGAGAGAAGTTAGTTACAGATATAGATACAAGATTAAAACAACTAGAAGCTATACCCAAAGAAACTTATTCTAAATCAAAAGAGGAATTTTCAAAGGCTGTAACTGAGGCTACTGTAATTAAAAATTCTACTGAAAACAAGTTTAATCAGATGATAAAAGATATGAATCTTAATTTTGGAATTAATAAAAAATAAATTAAATAAAGTTTTAGTTTAAAAGTCTAAGTATATGCTTAGGCTTTTAATTTTGGTGAAACCATAAAGAACACCGAAAAAACATGGATTAAAACATTGAAAAATCAACGTTTTCACACATCAATATAGATATGATTGTACAAAAGTAATTAAAACATATTGAATTTAAAAAAAATATTTTATATAATTAAGAAAGATTTGGGATACAATGTATATATTTGGTATACAAATATCCGGTGCAAGGAAAAATTGAATGGAGGGATACTAGCTATGGAATTAAAAATAGTTGCTAGCGCTGGTACATTAGAATCTAGTGATATTCAAATAATCATAGAACCAAGTGATGATGGTATATCTATAGAGTTAGAAAGTACAGTGATGGCTCAGTTTGGGGAACAAATTGAAAACGTTATCGAAGAAACATTAAAAGCTTTAAATGTTAAAAATGCAAAAATATTTGCAAATGATAAAGGGGCTATAGATCCAGTTATAAAAAGTAGAGTACAAACTGCAATATACAGATCAGCTCAATGTAATGATTATAAGTGGATGTAGGAGGAGCGACAAATGAAATTAAGACGTTCGATGTTATTTGTTCCTGGAAATAATCCTGGAATAATAAGAGATGTTCATATATACAAGCCAGACTCAGTAATGTTTGACTTAGAGGATGCAATAGCTATGACGGAAAAGGATTCTGCTAGATTCTTAGTACATAATATGTTAGAGAATTTAGGGGGCTATTACAAGGAATTAGATATAGAGACTGTAGTTCGTATAAATGGTCTTGCTACAGATTTCTGGCAAGATGATATTAAAGCTGTAGTAAGTGCTAAAGTTGAAGTTATAAGAATACCTATGACTGAATCAGTAGAAGATGTTATGGCAGTTGATGCATGTATTGAAGAAGTGGAAAAAGCATGTGGTATGGAAGTTGGTTCTACTAAAATAATGGTAGCAATAGAAACTGCACTTGGGGTTATGAATTCATTTGCTATAGCAAAATCTCCTACAAAGAGACTTATAGGTATGGCATTAAGTGGAGAAGATTTTGTAACAAGTATGAAGACTACAAGAACTCCAGAAGGAGACGAATTATATGTTGCTAGAGGAATGATAGCAATGGCAGGTCGTGCTTGTGGGCTTGAAGTATTAGATACGGTTTATGCTGATGTAAGTAATGATGAAGGATTCTTAAAAGAAGCAAATCTTATAAAGAGAATGGGATTTGGTGGAAAGTCATTAATCCATCCAAGACAAGTAGAGCTTATACATGATGTATACACTCCAACAGAACAAGAAATAGCTAAGGCTAAGAAGATAGTAGATGCTACTGAAGAAGCTTTAAAGCAAAATTTAGGTGTATTTACTGTAGATGGTAAGATGGTTGATAAGCCAATAATAGAGAGAGCTCAAAGAGTTTTACAACTTGCACAAGCTGCAGGTGTTTTAGTTGGAGGTGAAAGATAATAATGCAAACTAAAAGAGTTAGTAAAGAGTTATTAAATAATATAAAAGGTTATGAAAATAGATTAGCATATAATGCACCTTTCACTAATCAGCCAGATGATAGAAAGATTGATACTGATAGTGAAAATATAAAAGAACAAGTAAGAAGAGATAAGTTAGTTGGAACTTTAAAAGAAGCTATAGAAAAGTGTGAAATAAAAGATGGAATGACAATATCTTTCCACCATCACTTTAGAGCTGGGGACAAACTTTTAATGAGGGTTGTTGATACTTTAGCAGAAATGGGAATAAAAAACCTAAGAATAGCGGCAAGTTCTTTAACTAGTGCACATAATGGTTTAGTTGCACACATTGAAAACGGTGTCGTAAATAGATTGGAAACTAGTGGTATAAGAGGAAAATTAGCAACAGCTGTTTCTGATGGTATATTAGGAGAAAATCCAGCAGTGATACGTTCTCATGGTGGTAGAGCAAGAGCTATATCTTCAGGAGATGTAAAGATAGATGTGGCATTTTTAGCAGCTTCTTCAGCTGATTGTATGGGTAATGCAAACGGTGTTGTAGGAAAATCTATATGTGGAGCTATGGGATATGCAAAGGTTGATGCAGAACATGCAAATAAGGTTGTAGTAGTAACTGATACATTAGTATCATATCCAAACTTCCCACAAAGTATACCTCAAACACAAGTTGACTATGTAGTAGTAGTTGATGAAGTTGGTGATTCTAATGGAATAATGTCTGGTGCTACTAGATTTACAAATAATCCAAAAGAATTACTAATGGCTAAAAAAGTTTTAGAAGTAATGAAAGCTTCAGGATTATTCGTTGATGGATTCTCTATGCAAACAGGTTCAGGTGGAGCAGCACTTGCTGTTACAAGATTTGTTAAGGATGAGGTTATAAAGAGAGATATAAAATTAAGTTATGCTTTAGGTGGAATAACAGCTCCTATGGTTGACTTATTAGAGTGTGGATTAGTAGATACTCTATTTGATACTCAAAGTTTTGATTTAACAGCAGTAGAATCTGTAGGAAGAAATGAAAAGCATGTTGAAGTAAGTGCGGATTTCTATGCTTCTATAGGTAATAAATCAGCAGCAGTTAACAAGTTAGACTTTGTTATATTAAGTGCTCTTGAGATAGATACAGAATTTAATGTAAATGTTATAGCTGGTTCTGATGGAGTTATAAGAGCTGCATCTGGTGGACACAGTGATACAGCTGCAATGGCTAAGGTTTCTATTCTTGTTGCACCACTTACAAGAGGTAGATTAGCTACAATAATAGACAAAGTAACTACTGTTGTTACACCAGGAAGTACAGTTGATGTTGTTGTAACTGATTATGGTGTAATAGTTAACCCAACAAGAAAAGACTTAATAGCTAAGTTTAAAGAAGCTGGGGTTAAACTTATAACTATGGAAGAAGTAAGAGCTATGGCAACTAGATTAGTTGGAACTCCAAAGGAAATAGAGTTCACTGATGAAGTGGTTGCAGTAGTTGAATACAGAGATGGAAGTATCATAGATACAATAAAGAAAGTAAGGAAATAAATTTTTAGGATATTATTAAACATTATAGGAGGAGATATATTATGGCAACTTTAAATGGATCACAAACGACAAAAAAAGAAACATTAAAATTCTTTGGAATGCCTTGGTACATATTTGCTGCAGTAGCAGGTATAGTATTTATAGCAACTATGGGAGGATATTTACCAAATAACACAATAGGAGCATTTGCATTACTTTATACATTAGGAATTATATTTGGATATATCGGTGATAGAATACCTGTATGGAATACTTATATAGGTGGGGGTTCTATACTTGCATTTTTAGGATCTGCTTATTTAGTTTATATTGGTGTAGTACCAGAAGCTGCAATAGAAACAGTTAAGATATTTATGGATACAACTGATTTCTTAGATTTATTTATAGCGGTTCTTATAACTGGTTCTATATTATCTGTAAATAGAAAATTATTATTAAAAGCTTTTGCAGGATACTTACCAGCAATAATAGCTGGGGTTATCGGAGCATTAGGATTAGGTATGCTTGGTGGATTAATATTTGGTGTTTCTCCAGCAGATATAGCTACTAGATATGTATTACCTATAATGGGTGGAGGAACTGGAGCAGGTGCAATACCAATGGCTGATATATATGCTAATGCTACAGGAAATGACCCAGCTCAATGGTTATCATTTGGATTATCAATACTTACAATAGCAAATATAATAGCAATAATTGCTGCTGGTGTACTTAACAAATTAGGTGAAACTAAAATGGGTTCTAAGTTCAACGGTAAAGGTGAGTTAATAAGAAATGCTGAAGACTTATCTAAATTAGAAGATACTAAAGAGATAAAAGTAACTGCTAGAGAAATGGCTGTAGGTTTAATATTATCTTGTACTTTCTATGTATTAGGGAATATATTATCTAAAGTTATTCAAATACCAGAGTTTACTTTATTTGGTTCAGTATTAAAAATAGATATACACAGATTTGCTTGGATGGTTTTATTAGTAGCAGCATCTAATGTACTTGGTATAATACCTGCTGAATTAAGAGAAGGAGCTAAGAAATTACAAGGATTCTTCGCTAAGCAATTCTTATTAGTTATAATGGTTGGAGTTGGTATAGCATTAACTGACTTAGGAGAATTAATAGCTGCGCTTACATTAGCTAACGTTGCTATAGCTGCTTTCATAGTTCTTGGAGCAATAATAGGATCAGGTCTTGTTGGATGGTTAGTTGGATTCTATCCAATAGAAACTGCAATAACAGCAGGATTATGTATGGCAAACAGAGGTGGTTCAGGAGACTTAGCAGTTCTTGGAGCGGCTAAGAGAATGGAATTAATATCATTTGCACAAATATCTTCTCGTTTAGGTGGAGGATTAATGCTTATAATAGCATCCGTAGTATTTGGTATATTTGCATAGTAATTAATAATAAGTTTATTAAGATATTTAATATAGAAAAAGGTATTGTAAATTGCAATACCTTTTTCTAATAATAGATTGATAGTGAGGTATAATAGATATGGGAAAAACTAATAGGAAGACTAATAAAGAAATTTTAAAAGAAGCTAGAGAAGAAGGCTTATTTAAAGAAGCAGAAGAAATGGCTCAAAAGAAGGTATATAAAATAGCGAGTTTAAGTGATGGAGTTTTAATTGCTATAATAGTATTTTTAGGAATTGTAGTATTTACAGTTACTAATAAGTTCTTTGGAGTGTAAAGGAGCATTAAGATGTATTATAATGTAGAAAGTATAAATTTGAAATCAAAATATGAAGTTGAAGAAGTTAGGGAGTTTTTAGGTGAATTTGATTTAAAGTATGAAGATGTAGATTATAGTATAGTAATAAAAGAAAATGATAAGATAATAGCAACATGTTCTAAAAAAGATAATATATTAAAATGTTTTGCGATAGATTCTAATTATCAAGGACTTGGATTATCTAATAATTTAATTTCTAAAGTTACGGAAAAGCTATTTCTAGAAAATAAATATCATAGTTTTATATTTACAAAGCCAGAAAATAATCATTTATTTGAAGGATTGGGCTATAAAAATATATTTACTACCGATAAAGTTAGTTTACTTGAAAGTGGAAATAGAAATATAAATTCAAGTTTAGATAAAATTATTAAAGAATATAAAATTGATAATTCATCTAGAAATGTATGTATAGTTATGAACTGTAATCCATTTACTCTTGGACACAGATACTTAATAGAAAAAGCAAGTAAAGAAAATGAAAATGTTATAATATTTGTAGTTGAGGAAGATAAGTCAGCATTTCCATTTAAGGTAAGGTATGATCTTGTAAAAAAAGGAACGCAAGATTTAAAAAATGTAGTAGTAGTTAAAGCGGGGACGTATGTAATATCATCGGCAACATTTCCGAATTATTTCTTAAAGAAGAATGATGATGTTTTAAAAGAGTATACAAAACTAGATTGTAATATATTTGCAAAATATTTTGCACAAAAGTTTAATATTGTTAAAAGGTATGTTGGGAGTGAACCACATTGTGAAGTTACTAATATATATAATGAAAGTATAAAAGAAGTTTTTAAAAATTATAATATAGATGTAGAAATAGTAGATAGAAAAGAAATATTAAATGATGCTATAAGCGCATCTAGGGTTAGACAATTATTGAAAGATAACAAGATAGATCAAGTTAAAAACTTAGTACCACAGACTACAATGGACTTTTTACTTAGTGAGGAAGGTGAAGTGGTAATAAATTCACTATAGAGTGAAAAGTAGTGTATTTATGCCCAATAAATTATGAACATGGATATAATAGAAGAATTTTTGATGGATAGAGAAAAAAGAGTGTCTCATCAAGATGAACTAATGAAAAATAATAAGGATAAAACATTGGTTACAATTAGAGTTAATTACCCTGGAATTGAAAAATCAAACTATGTTACGGATGATATAGTAAATATAATATATAATGATATAATGACTTATCACAGAAAGTATATAGTTTATAATGATAAATATAAAAATAAAGAAGGATTAGTTTGTCACTTTATATTTAAAGCTGATTTTGTACTTATAAAAAAGCTTATGATAGATATAGAAGAAAAGCATCCTTTAGGAAGATGTGTAGATATAGATGTATACACATATAAAAATGAAAAGACAATAGGAATATCACGTTCTCATTTGTATAAAGCACCACGAAAGTGCTTTATATGTGATTTAGATGCAAAGATATGTTCAAGAGCACAAAATCACTCTATAGATGAAATAAAAGATTATTTTAATGAAGTATATAAAAAATACTTAGAGGTTGAAAAAAAAATGAATGAAGTATCTTATGATATATCTCAGCTTTCGATGAAGGCTATGATAAGTGAAGTTTCAACATTTCCATCATTTGGGCTTGTATCACCAATAAGTAATGGTTCACATAAAGATATGGATTATTATACATTTTTAGATAGTACAATGGCAATAACACCGTATTTAAAACAGATGGCACAAATAGGATATAGCTATAAAGATTTAGAGTATATATTTGGAGCGATTAGGGCAATAGGTGTAGAGTGTGAAGAAAAAATGTTTATAGCAACTAATAATATAAATACCCACAAAGGTATGATATTTTTAATGGGAGTATGTATATCTGCTGTATCTAAAAATTTATTTGAAGGTAATGGATTTACTAATATACAAAATATCATAAAAGATATGATGAAGGATATTTTAAGTGACTTTGAAAATATAAGCTTAAAAGATAAGTTGACTCATGGTGAAAAACTATATTTAGAATATGGATTTACAGGTATAAGAGGGCAAGTTAAAGATGGGATATCTGTAGTATTTGATAATATTGTACCTAAATTTGAAAATAGTAATTTAAGTAGAAATGAGTTGTATATTCAAATATTAATAAACCTTATGTCTATAGTAGACGATAGTACCGTAGTGTATAGACAAGATATAGATACCTTGAGGAAGGTTCAAAATGATGCAAAAGAGCTTTTAAAGGTGAAGGATAAGGATAGGCAATATAAGTTGGTTGAGGACCTAGAAAAAGAATATATACAAAAAAATATAAGCCCTGGTGGCTGTGCAGACTTACTTGCAGTAAGTATTTTTATGATAGATATAAAGAAAATATATTATTAAAAAAGTTCACTTAAATAGGCAAAATAGTCTAAATAAGTGAACTTTTTTTAGTGTTTTATTCATTAATTTCTTTTATTACAACTTCAAGTGAGTCATTTAAGTGATTTTGAATAATCCTAGATGCAATATCTAAATCTTTATTAATTATAGCTTCTAAGATATATCTGTGTTCAAGCAATGCTTTCTCTCTTCTATTATTATCTAAAATAGAAATATTTCTAAATCTCTGTAGATAATTATTTAAATTAGAAATCATTATAGGAAGCCTTCTCATTTTACTGGCTTGATAAATCATGAAATTAAACTGGCTAAATAGTTCGATAACCTTTTCCACATCACCAGCATTGTTTGCTTTCTCGGTAAAATCTAAAAGATTTGAAATTTCTTTAACTTCATCATCACTTATATTTTTCAATACAGATTCTATAACTAAAACCTCAAGAGATTTTCTTATATTGTATATTTCAATAACATCTTCTTTGGTAATTCTTTTTACGACTACTCCTACTTTTGGCACATATTCGATTAAATCTTCTAACTCTAGTTGCTTTAAAGCTTCTCTTACAGGTGTTCTACTTATATTTAATCTTTGAGAATATTCTTTTTCTATAAAACGTTCTCCTGCAGGAACTTTACCTTCGATTAGGCTACTTCTCAAACTCTCATAAACAACTTCGCGTATTGGCCTATTTTGAGATAAGTCAGTGTTTTTGACAAAATAATCCATCCAATTATACATAAATATCTTCCTCTCATATAAAAATATACACATTAAATTTTACACTAATAATTAAGTAAATAGCAACAATTTTCGACAATAAATATCTAATAATAACATAAAATTGTATACTGATAATAATAGATTGTATACTATATGGTGATAAAGTACAAATAAAACACAGAAAGAACATTAAAAAAACTTGGTATACACTTAAATAGATATTATAATAAAATTCGGATGTGATTAATAAATAGAAAAAATTATTTAGTTTAGGAAAACAGTTATTTATATTAAATAGCGGTTTTAAATAAATTAGGAAGGAGACGTGGATAAATGAGTAAGTTAAAAATAACTGAAACTGCGCTAAGAGATGGTCATCAGTCTCT
>JAVXJG010000039.1:0-13036 GCA_036647935.1 Peptostreptococcaceae bacterium | reverse complement strand
AACAAAATATACCCACCTAAAATAATATTAGGTAGGTATATAAAAATAATCTATTCTATTGTTTTAAACTTATCCATATAATCCTCTGTATCACTCGGAAGTCCTTTTTTTCTTAATTTAGCTTCTATAATATCCTTAATTATAGAATAAATTATAGCAAATAGAGGAACACCTATAATCATACCAACTAATCCTAGTACTTTTCCTGCTATTAGTAATGAGAACAATATCCAAAATGCTGATATTCCTATTGAGTCTCCTAATATCTTAGGTCCTATTATATTTCCATCTACTTGTTGTATTACAAATATAATTAATAAAAACCATAGTGACTTTATAGGAGATACAAATAATATTATTACAGCCGATGGTATCGCTCCAATAAACGGTCCAAAGAATGGAATAATATTAGTTATACAAATTATTACTGATATTAATAAAGTGTATGGCATTTTAAACGCTGTTAATATTACAAATGTCATTACACCTATTATTGCAGAATCTAATATTTTACCACTTAAAAATCTTCCAAACGTATTGTTACTTCTATGAGCTAATTCTAATACTGTATATGCATGTTCCTTATTAAATATTGCATATGTCATCTTCTTACCTAATGCATAGAACTTCTCTTTATCAATTAACAGATATATTGATATTATTATACCTATTAATATATTCCAAACACTAGATGCAACAGCCTTCACTAGATTTCCTAGTATAGGAATTAAGTTTGTCCCTAAATTTATAATAAATGTAACAACTTCATTTAATTTCTCCATTGCTAAATTTAAGTATTCATCATCTATATTTACATCTTTTATTAATCCATCTATTAAATTCGTTAAATTCGTTACATATGTAGGTATATCATTTGCTAGTCCAACCACACTATCTACTAACTGAGGTACAACAAACTGAATAAATAAGTATAATATTATCCCCCCTGTTATGTATGTAAGTAAAATACCTAGACCTCGCTTTGATTTACTGTTAATGTTACTCATCTTACCTGAATCAAATAGTTTCTCTTCGTAAAACTTTAGTATAAAGTTTAAAAGATAAGCTATAACAAATCCTATAGTAAATGGTTGCAATATAGCTATATACTCATTTACTTTCCCAGTAAATCCATCTAATTGAGAGATTACACTATAAAACAAAATACTGCAACAAATTACTATAAATGTATACACCGATACCGTAGTATACTTATTGTTCCAATTGACTTTCATACATTTCCTCCCTAATAACTACTAATAATTTATTCTACCTAAAAGTATTATCTAACATAAATTTTATATAGTTTTCAAAAAATCTATTGTTATATTATATCCTTTCTATTGGTATATGTAAAGTTGATTATATCCCTCTAATCCCTTTTTTAAATTCTACCCAAAATTTTAAATTATTAGTCTTTAAATACTCAATATTAAAATAGCTGTATCAAAACTATTTCAGTTTCAATACAGCTTATATTTATTTAGAATTCAGCATTTTTAGGTGTTCTTGGGAATGGTATTACATCTCTTATATTTGACATACCTGTCATATACATTATTATTCTTTCAAATCCAAGACCAAATCCTGAATGAGTAACTGTCCCAAACTTTCTAAGTTCTAGGTACCACCAGTAATCATCTTTATTAAGTCCCATTTCTGCTATTCTTTCTAATAGTTTTTCTTCTCTCTCTTCCCTTTGAGATCCTCCAACTATTTCTCCTACTCCTGGAACTAATAAGTCCATCGCTCTAACAGTTTTTCCATCTTCATTCATTCTCATATAGAATGCTTTTATATCTTTAGGATAATCTGTAACAAATACTGGAGCTTTATATACTTGTTCTGTTAAATATCTTTCATGTTCTGTTTGAAGATCATCTCCCCACTTAACAGGATATTCAAACTCATGACCTGATTCTTGAAGTATTTCTACCGCCTTAGTATAAGTAAGTCTTGTAAATTCTGAACTTACTAGGTTATTTAATCTATCTAATAACTCTTTATCTACGAAACTATTAAAGAATTCCATTTCTTCTGGGGCATTTTCCATAACATAGTTTATTACATACTTTATCATGTCTTCTGCAAGTTCCATGTTATCTTCTAAATCAGCAAAACATATTTCTGGTTCAATCATCCAAAACTCTGATGCATGTCTTTGGGTAAATGAATTTTCAGCTCTAAATGTTGGTCCAAATGTGTAAACATTTCTAAATGCAAGAGCCATTATTTCTGCATTTAATTGACCACTAACTGTTAAGTTCGCTTCTTTTCCAAAGAAATCTTTAGAGTAGTCTATTGTTCCTTCCTCAGTCTTAGGTATATCTGCTAAGTCCATAGTTGTTATTTTAAACATTTCACCAGCACCCTCACAATCACTACCTGTTATGATTGGAGAATGTGCATATACAAAGTTTCTTTCTTGGAAGAACTTGTGTATAGCATATGCTGCTAAACTTCTTACTCTAAATACCGCTGAGAAAGTATTACTTCTTGGTCTTAGATGAGCTATTGTTCTTAAATATTCTAATGTATGTCTTTTCTTTTGTAGAGGGTATGAACTATCTGACTCACCTTCTATAGTCACTTTTGTAGCATGTATTTCTACAGGTTGCTTAGCTCCTTCTGTAGCTACTAACTCACCTTCTACTAATATAGATGAACTTATTGGTAACTTAGATAACTCCTTAAAATTCTCTACTTTATCCTCTGCTATAACTACTTGCATATTTTTAAAGAAACTACCATCATTTAATTCTATAAATCCAAAGTTCTTAGATGATCTAGATGTTCTTATCCATCCAGCTACCGATACATTTTTACCAACATACTCGTCTTTGCTTCTATATAATTCTTTTACTGTTATAAATTCTTTTTGCATTTTATTTTCCTCCTTAATATATTTTATGTGAAATTTAACTTTACTTACATTTTTGCATTTTGGGGATCAAAAAAAGTCCTTCATCCCATAAAAGGGACGAAAGACTATTACTCTCGCGGTACCACCCTAGTTGTCAAAATTTGACCTCTTAGTTAAGCTATGCTTATAGTCTATAACGGAACCTACCGTCTAAGCCTACACTCCTAGTTTATAGGATTTCGGTTAGAAACTCCGAGATGTTCTTCAATATAAACTTCGTACTGAGCTTTCACCATCCTCAATTCGCTAAAACTACATTTTATATTTACTCTTCTCTTCACAGTCTTTATTTTACTTATTGTTTCAATTATTTAAGAAGATTATACCAACTTATAAAATTTAAGTCAACTGTTATTTATATCATAATTTATATTCATATTCTAATATAAAGTTTCCATATATACATAAATATTTTTATTTATTGTTTATTTTCTTTGAATTTATCAATAATCCTAACTAGGAGGTGTTTTATTTGAAATATTTACTTATATTTCTACTTGCTCTATCTTTTATTGGTCCATCTGTTGAAAAAGGAAAAACTTTACCAAATGTATTTAAAGATGGAGTGTATAATTATATAACTTCTTTAGATAATTCTATGAATTATTTAGTTGAAAATGTACCATTTTTTTCTAAGTTAGCTCTAATTCCTTATGAAAATACGTATAAAAGAATTATGGATGATAGACATTTTACAAAACATTTAGTTTCTTATGGAGAAAGTCTAGATGATATTATAAAAACATATAATTCAAATATCAAAGATATACACGATTTCAGAAAAATAATTTATAAGGAAAACCCAAAAGTCGTATCTAGAGACTATCAAGTTCAGTCAGGAGAATATATAACTATACCAAGTGAATAAGTTAGTATCACTTTCTTTGATTAATAAATATAATATTATTATTTATTAATTTTAGGGGGAGTTTAATTTTGAGAAATTATAATGATAAATACTCATTAGTTAGATTTTTACATGCATCTCCAGGAGGAATTCCTGTAGATGTATATATCAACGGAAGTTTATTTTTTAATAGAATCCTATTTACAGAATTTACACCATATATTTATGTCCCTGAAGGTTCATATGAAATATCAATATTTCCTACTATGACAAAGGATTTTGCTTTATTTCGCCAAGTTATAAATGTTGATATTGATAAACTATACACACTTTCTCTAACTGGATATTACGATGAAGACCTTCAATTAATGTTGATACCAGAAGATAAGGAAGTATCACTTAGTAATTATTCAAAAGTTCGTGTAGTTCATCTATCTCCTAATCTTCCAAGGCTTAATATCCTAGATGATAAAACTCTACTTTTTTCTGATGTTGATTTTAGAGATATAACAAACTATCTTAATCTTACCTCTAAAATCTATAAAATAAATATTGAACTTTCTGAAAATAATAGACTTTTAAGAAGTAATCAAATTGCTATAAATTCAAGTCGAATATACACCTTATATTTACTTGGAAACTTTGCAAATTTCCAAATATTCCAATCCTTAGATGGCTCTACATTTATAACTCCTGTAGTTAGAAATATATCTAAATTATAATAGAAAATAAAAATAGTATGTTTTAACTTATATTATTAAAACATACTATTTTTATGTGTTTTATCAAGTTTTAATTATAACTTACTACCATTATCTACCCAGTCTTTAGCTTCTTCTACATTACTCAATGATGGTATAGATACTTTACTTTCTGGTTTGAGCTTATCTATATCTGCCCAAGCAGCTGTTTCTGCACTGTTAGTAGGTCTATACTTTGTTAATCTTTTGTTGTTAGCTCCACTTAATGGCTTAGCTTTTTTACTTTGCAAAATATCACCTCTTTTTCTTTTGTATTATTTTTAACCATTTTCTATTTTAAAATACTACTTATTATATATTATTTGCAATTTGAATCATTGTTTCTTTTAAGTTTATATTTCCATATCCTTGAGATATATTAGGATATGTGTAAATTTCTTTTTTAGTTGCTCCAAGCATTAAATAGGTTTTTAATACCTGAGTAAATAATGTTAACCTAACATCTTTAACTTGAGTTGCTACATATTCCATTATTACTGCCAATATTCCACTTGTAATTGAGCTACTAACTCCTGTTCCTGTTACTGTATTATATGAATTTTTGTTATCAGGAGCAATAATATCTACCCCAGGTGCTACAATATCTGGTTTTATCCATCTTTGCCTTATAGGTCCCTTTGATGACCCAATCCATATACTATCAGTTTTATCATTATATGCACCAACTGTGATTACATTTTCAACACTTGCTAAAAGTGTTATTGTCGCCTCTGAACTTGGATCTATAAATCTAGTGTCCTTAGACATAAGATTTTTATTAGGGAGATATATATCATATGTTCCACCTATAATAAATTCTGGCATAAGCCTTAAAGTCCATATTCCAGGTTTTATATTAATAAGCTTTATAATAAGTTCCTGATTTCCTGATTGTAACCATGGATATATAAATCTCATCTCATAAGCAGTATCTTCTAAATTAAATTTTCCCTTATACACATAATATTCTGGAGAATATCCAACTTTATAACTCATTTCTCCTGATGGTGATATTAAAGATGCAGCTATCTTATCTGGACCATTTGTACATAAAGTTATATCTAAATTAGTTTGATTTCCTACTTGTATTATTATATCCTGAACTGCATTTATACTTTCTATTTTTCCTTCATAATGAATATCTGTATTACCTTCATTGCCTGCTCCACTTACAACAACTATTCCCGTTTTATTTAAATCCGTAAATGAATCTAACATTGTAGCTTCGATTATAGCTCTACATCTTTCCCCAACGGTAAGATTTATTATCATTATTTTATTTTCTCTCTTTGCAACATCTAATGCATATTTTATTCCGGCTAAGAAGTCACTCATTTGATAGTTTATTTTTCCCTTTGAGTAGGTATCTTTGTATTCTCTTAACTTTATTATTAAAAGTTCGCTATCTACAGCTGAACCTTCATAAGAAGAGTTTAGATTTCCAAGACCAGATGATATACCTGCAGCCATAGTTCCCGTTCCAATATTGTCTACACTTAAATTTGAATTATTTTCATTAATAGCTTTATTTATATCATCGCGTGTAAACTCTGTTCCAAACAAACAACCTTCTGGAGGAGAACCTAGCTTACTTTCTTGATCCCATATAGATACTATTTTAGTTGTTCCATCTTTTTTTATAAAGTCTGGATGAAGATAGTCAATTCCTGAATCTAAAACTACAATTATCACATTCTTCCCAGATGATGTTATATAGGGATTTTTATAAACAAAGTCTGATCCAGATGCCTCTCTTACACTTTCTCCAGCCTTAATATTATTGGTTATCTCCATTAATGAACTCATAGGTGTAGAATTTTCCCACCATGATATAACACTTATATTATTTAATATTGATTCATCAAACTTTTCATCTGTATAGATAGACCCTAATTGATTATTTAAAACTATTAATCTATCTATTCCATTTTTTTTTAATTCTTCCCTAAGTGTATCTTCACTAGACTGATATATTATAATATATGACTTTTCCATAAATCACCTCTTAATATAATTTATTTTAATTGATTAAATATCTCTCTTATATTTAATATTCCATATCCATATTCATTATTAGGGTAATTTATATCTAGATTTTGTGTAGATCCTCCTCTTAAATATGTTCGTATTTTCTGTACAAATGCCTTATCTGGGTAGTTTTTATCTACAAGAATATATTGCATAAATAGTGCAATAGCTCCACTTACATGAGCTGCTGCTGGTGCGGTTCCTGTTATAGTTGCATATTTATTTTTTGGATAAGGAGCTATAATACCTACACCTGGTGCTACTAAATCTGGTTTAGGTAAATTTGATAATGTTGGTCCCCTCGATGAAGATGGCCATATACTATTATTTTTTGTATCATAGGCTCCTATAGTAATAACATCACCATAAGTAGCAGGGTAATTTATTGTACTTATAGGGTTTGGATTTCTAAATTTAGTCCCATCCTTTAAGAACAACCTATTAGATAAATACATATTATATATTCCACTTGTAATATAGTTTCCTATTAATTTTATTTTCCAAATTCCTTTTTTAACATTCCTTAAATTTATTATTGTTTGTTGTTGCCCTGAGTAAGTTGTTGGATATACATATACTATCAAATATTCAGTATCTTCAAGATCAAATAGCCCAGATATTACATTATAATTTGAAACTTCCATTTCCTTACTTTCTTCTCCTGTTGGAGATATTATAGCAAAATTTATTTTATCTGGCTTATCAACCCAAACTTCAACCGTAATATTATCCTCATCTTCAGATAACTCAATCTCTACTTCCTGAATTTCGCCTTTAAACTTTATATTTCCCGATGTGTGGGTTCTAGTGTTACCCTCATTACCAGCACCAACTACAGTACATATGCCCCTTGTAAAAAAGCCACTATCAGTTAGAAATCTCCTACTAATTGCCACCATACTATTACTTCCTTGGGAAATATTAAAAACCAAGGGCATCTTAAGGCTTTGTGCTTTTTTATACATATATTGTGTTGCTACAAATAACATTGAACTATTATAATCCCCATCTATTTTTTTTAACTTTACTACAATAAGTTCTGCATCTTCTGAAACTCCTGCATATTCTTTATTTACATTACCAAGACCTGCACATATTCCACTTATCATAGTCCCTGTACCTTCTTCATCAACTGATAATGTAGAGTCATTATTTTTTATAGCTTCATTTATATCTTCTCTAGTGTACTCACTTCCTATATAATAGCCACTTGGTGATTTTCCATCTTTTGTTTGATCCCATAAATATGCTATTTTAGATGTTCCATCTGCATAGATAAAATCCTTATGTAAATAATCTATCCCAGAATCTGCAATACCGATAAGAACACCTTTTCCTGTTATTGATATATTAGGGTTAGTCTTAAAGTAATTAGCACCTATCTCTTCCGTTGCTACAACTCCATTTGATGTACCTTGACTAACTACTCCTAGGGGTGCCATTTTTATAACAGTCTCTGATCTATATACAGAATTAAAATTCAGAATTTTTTCTATATATTTAAACTCATTATTTACAAATAGTATTCCAAAGTCATCAGATATCTTTTCATATTTATAAGATATATTTAAGCTTTTTAACTCTTCTTCAAAATCAGATCCATGAACTATATTTATTCCACTTTGGACTTTTTCTTCTCCTGATAAACTAACCGGCCTACTTTTTTTTAGTTTTTTTTTATTTCTTTGTAGGTCAATCATTTCAACTTGATTAATGTCAGATATATTCGATAAATTAAGATTTGATAAATCTAAAAATCCATAACCCATAGAATTATTAGGATATGTGTATTGAGATTTTCTTCTTGCATATTTAGTTAATAGAGATTTAATTTTTTGTGAATATAAAAATGAGTCATTTTTATTAACTATCCCCCACTCCATTAGCAATGCTATACATCCTGTTACATGTGGTGTAGCCATACTTGTTCCGCTTAGAGCACCTTTATTACCTCCTGGTAAAAAAGATACTATATCTTCCCCTGGGGCTAATAAATCTGGCTTATATATACTATTATCTATATCCCCTTCCCCTGAAAATATTGATACAGTATCTGTTCTAGAGTTAAAACTTCCCACAGTTACAACCTTAGATGCAGTTCCAGGCACAGTAACTGTTAAATTCTGAGTTGGTTCTAAAAATCGTGTATCTTTACTAATTCCTTCTGATGTTGGCAGATATATATCTATATTTCCTTCAATTATTTTTATAGGCTCAAATACTATTTTCCAAATACCTGAATTTATAAATGTATTTGAACTCATTTGAATACTAACTCTTCTAGTTAGTGAATATGGAGCTATTGGATAGAAAAAACCTTTTATTTTTGTTGCATTTATTATATTTTTTATTTCTCCTGAAGTTAATGATATAGGCTGTGTTTTTGCATTCGATGGACTTACTAAATATAAACTAAAATCATCTATAAAATCTGGCCATATGTTTATGTTTAATAATTTTTCACTTTCTCCTACTGTAAATTCTACTTCTATTCTTTCATCTTTTATATTTATTCTCTTATGCCCACCCTTATCAGCATTGTTTCCAGCTGCGACAACAATATTATTTTTCCAAAATGAGCACATTTCATCAATATATTGTTCAAATAGAGATAATCCTCTATGAGATCCTTCATTACTTCCATAGCTTATATTTATAGATACTGGCATTTTCACTTCTAATGATTTATCTAGTATAAATTTTATAGCTCTCATAAATTCTGTACTTCTTGAAAATACATCAGTTTGTCTATTACCAACTCTAACCATAATAATATTTGCTTCATTTGCTATCTCAGCACAAATTCCACTTACATGAGTTCCATGGGTACTAGTGGAATATACTGGTATTTTAATTTCCCCATTAATAGCTTTATTAATATCTTCATTAGTATATAATGTTCCTTCATTAAACCCTTCTGGAGGATTTCCTTTTAATGATTGATCCCATAAATAAAGTATTTTTGATTTTCCATCTTTATCTTTGAATACAGGTATATTGTAATCTATTCCTGAATCTATTATCCCAAGTATTACCCCTTTGCCAGTTAATCCATTACTTTGTTTAAATTTCGTTATTCCTGTACTTGCAAAACTTTGGGTATCTTGTGTATCTAGTATAAACGGCTTTTCAATGTACTCTATTTCTGAATAATTAAGTAGTTTATTTATTTTTTCTTCTGAGTCAGATATTATTATTGCATAATTATATCCAAGAACCTCAACAAATACACCGAGTTCTTTTGATACTTGGTTTATATCACCATTGTATTTAACAACAACTTCATAATCTATACCAATCACCTCCAAGTAATTGTATCCAATTAGTATATATACATATTTTTCTTTTATAATATATATGTATTAATAATATTTTTATTGTATAATACATATATTGATTTATTTTAATATAAAAAGGATGTGTTATTTTGAAAGATAAAAAACTGCATTGGAGTATTGTATTTACTATAGTTGTATCTTATATATTAATTAAGTTTATAGATAGTTATCAATATTTCTTTGGTGTATTTAGATTATTATTATCCCTACTTACACCATTTGTTATAGCATTTGTACTAGCTTATATATTTACACCTCTTGTAAACTTCTTAGAAGTTAAACTAAGATTTAAACGGATTACAGCTTTACTACTTACATATGGAGCTTTAATATTTTTACTATCTTCATTTGTACTCTTTACAGCACCAGCAATTATAGGTAGTTTGGCAGATATTGTTAGTCAATTACCTTTGTATGCTCAAAAAACTCAAGAATTTCTTATTGATATTGGAAACAATTTAAAAAATGTTGACCCTAAAACTTTAAAAGATATAGGAGACACTTTAATGTCTGCTATACCTAATATAGGTAACTTCTTAATTGGATACTTAGGTCAAATATTTAGTACTACATTCTCTATATCTAAGTTTATTGTTCAATTTGCTTTAGCATTTATAATTTGTTTCTATATTATACTTGAGAAAGAAAATTTCTTTGACTTTTATAAAAAAATTCTACATATTTCTTTCGGTAAAAAATATGCTAATTTAGTATTGGATCTTGGTAAAACATTAAATAGTAATATAGGTAAATATTTCACTGGTAAAATAGTAGATTCCTTCATAGTAGGAGTTTTATCAGCAATAGGGCTATATTTCTTAAAATCAAAGTACGCATTGCTATTTGGCACTTTAATGGGTATTATGAATTTGATTCCATATTTTGGGCCAGTTATAGGTATGCTTCCTGTAGTTTTAATAAATTCATTTTATAACCCACGTATAGCTTTATTCTCATTACTTTACTTACTATTAATTCAACAAATAGAAGTAGCTGTTATTGAACCTAAAATAGTCGGTGGTCAACTTGGTCTTAGCCCATTTTTAACTATACTTGCAGTTACTGTTGGCGGTGGATTCTTTGGTATTCCAGGTATGATTTTATCTGTGCCTATAATGGGTGTTATTAAAATATACTTAGACGAATTTATCGAATATAAAGACGAAGAGATAGAATTATAATTAGACATTTTATTTCATAATTTAATTACGATATTGTAATACTAAGTAACAGATATGTAACTGTTATATCATTTTATATTTATGGTAATATTTATAATATAGATACAATTTTATGTGGTATCAGTTATAAATATTACCATATACTTTTATCTTAATATAATTATGAAAGATGGTGTACTATGAAAAAAGCAATTATAATCTTATTTGTTCTATGTGGGTGCTTATTTTTAGCTAGTCCTGTATCTGAATTGATATTTGCAGATTCTATTGAGCCTATTATTTTGATTAATAAAGAGGATTTAACACAAGAAGAAGCTAAAGAACTTCTTTTAAAATACAACAATCAAGTTGATTATATTTATCAAGGTGATGCTAATCAATTTGAAGCCTTAAAATCTAAGAACCTTAATGGATATGTATTTTTACCAAATGTAGATACAGATATAGGATACTTTGTAGATAAAAATACTAGTGAAATTTATTTCTTCCATCCAAGCGGATATCTTAAATTAGTTAAGGATGAAAGTTTATAATCTAGTTATATATAAAAAGGAATATTCCAAATGGCAAAAGTCATCTAGGATATTCCTCTTTTATTTTATACTTATTTTATACAATCATCTATTACCTTTTTTATATCTACAGCCGGAGTGTCTTCTACCTTTACAACTTCACCTTCCCAAGTTCTAATCATTATATAGTCGGTTCCTTTTGATATTAAGTACTGTGGTAATAAAGGTGTTTTTCCTTTTCCTTTAGGTGCATTTATTATATATGTTGGTATTGCCATTCCTGATGTATATCCTCTTAAGTACTCCATAATTTCTAAACCTGCATCTACAGATGTATTAAAGTGAGTAGTTCCTTTTACATGCTTACTATGGAATATATAGTATGGTTTTACTCTAATTTTAAGAAGTTCATGATTTAAACATCTCATTACAAACTTATCATTGTTTACACCATTTAAAAGTACTGCCTGGTTACCTAAAGGCACTCCACTATTTACTAACTTAGCACAAGCTTCTTTAGTTTCTTCAGTTATTTCCATAGGGTGATTAAAGTGAGTATTTATATAGATAGGATGGTATTTTTTAATCATATCACAAAATTCATCAGTGATTCTTTGTGGCATAGTAACTAATGTTCTAGTTCCCAGTCTTATATAATCGACATGTTTAATACTTCTTAATTCACTTATTATCCATTCTAGTAAGCTATCATTAAGTGTAAGTGGATCTCCTCCAGTTATTAATACATCTCTTATTTCTTCATTTTCTCTTATATAGTCTATTGATTCTTTTATAATATTTCTAGATTCTTGACAGTCTTGTTGACCTATATTTCTTCTTCTTTGACAATGTCTACAATACATAGCACATTCATTTGTTACATTTATTATTAGTCTATCTGGGTATCGTCTAGTTATACTTCCTGCTGGATTTGTAAATTCTTCCCCCATTGGATCTAAGTCAGTACTATCATCATACAGCTCTGTTATTGATGGTATTGACATTAATTTTATAGGATCATATATATCGTCTGGGTCTATCAAACTTAAATAATATGGTGATATAGCCCATCTAAATTGACTTTGTACTTTTTCTATTTGTTCTATTTCTTTTTTACTTAAATTTAGTATTTTGGATAAAGTGCTTGCATCACTAATTCGATTAGATAATTGCCACTTATAACTATTCCAATCTTTTTCAGTAGCCCCTAATACCTCTAATATTAATTTCTTTCTTTTATTTTTTTCAGATTCTTGTTCTAGACCTTTTGGTATGCTTTCTCTGATTCTTGTATAGTCTTCTATTCTAGACTTAAGTTGGGCTGCTCTTTCTAGCGAGATTCTTGTCTGCTCATTCATAATTTCTACGTATCAAGGTTATTTATATACCCTGATGTCCCCCCTTCTTATGTATTATTAGTTTATTGCAGAACTCTGAATATATTGAAATTCAGAGCTTTATTTTATA
>JAVXJG010000038.1:0-14911 GCA_036647935.1 Peptostreptococcaceae bacterium | reverse complement strand
CGTATCAGTACTAAAGTACCCCAATACTAAGAGGACGTTTCGTGATACCTTTTTTAATCTTGATGTATATGCATAGACCCATATATTTTGGGTAGCATCTAGATTTAGTGTAAAGCATTCCTTACTAGTTAACTGATAAGGACTGTTTTGCATATTGGTCTTTAAATGTTGCTGGTTGGTATACTTAACTCACTTGGAAAATATTAGATATTTTCTAAACTTTCAGAGTATTTTTTAATTTTCAGAAAATTCATTCCAAATAATTTAATTACTATTTACTTTGTTCCACATATACCTTGATACTATTGGATCTATTTCAATAACAATGTCATTCTTTTCTTTTTTTCCTTGATACTCAAATACTCCAATATAATTTTTATTTTTTAAGATATAATCTACCTTCTGCTTTGAAAAACCATACTTAGTGCCTATTTTAGCTAATGAGAGCCCCTTAGACCTTAGTTTGAATATGTCCTTAACTATTTTAGCTTCTTCATCATAAATTTCAAATTGACCCTGTTTATTTACTTTATATCCAAGGGAAGGCTTACCTCCAACCCATTTTTTTTCATTTAATCTTGCTATTCTTCCATTGCGAGTTCTTTCATTGATCAGCGCGCGTTCAAACTCTGCAAAACTTCCTAGCATCTGTAGGAACAACATCCCTTGTGGTGTTGATGTATCAAAGTGTTCTGTTATGCTTACTAATGCTACATTGTACTCTTGAAGATCATAAATCATTGCAAGTAAATTATACAATGATCTATGGATTCGGTCGTTCTTATAAACCATTATCATATCTATATTATTTTGCTTTGCATAATCAATCATCTTATCATATTCTGGTCTATCAGTTGATTTACCTGATACTGCTTTATCTATAAAGATTTTATCTATAAAGATATCGTGAAGCTTAGCATACATTCTAATCTTATCTTCCTGGTCCTTAAGGGAAGTATTATCTACTTGCATTAAGGTAGAAATCCTACAATAACCTACAGCTCTTTTCTTCATGTCATCCTCCAAATGTCTTTTATATAATGGTGTATATCTTCTTAGGGACACCGAGATACGTGTAAAAACCGGCCACATCTTCTTTGTACCTATTGGTATTACTATGTTTCACTCTTTACTTTTTTTAAATTTCTACTATTTATTAACCCTGAGTTTTTTCTGCAAATTTGCACCAAAGTTTCTTCAACTCAAGTAAAATCAATTACTTGATGACTTTTCTATAATACATTACTCTAGTAGTGTCATGAAAATGCGGATTTCACACGTTAAGGCGATTTTGACCGCTGATTGCAACGCTTTGCTTATTTTCCCCGGGAGGACGATATACGTGTAAAAATCGGCCACTTGATTTTGAAGTTATTGATATTACTGACTTAGGCGATATTTTTTTATTTAATCAAACTTTGGTGACTTTTTTCCAAAATGTGCTCGGTAGCTCTATTTATAACTAACCCTATTTTTATAAAATTTATAATCATATTTTAACCACATATCGTCAAGTTAGTCGGCTCAAACTTGACTTTTTAAAAACAATATTTTAACTTAATATAAGTAGTACCAATCTATTAGGTTTAAAATATCTCGTTTATTTTTTTATTTTTATATAAACTATATTAATTTATTTATCAAAGTTTGTCGAATATATAAAAATCCACAAAAATAGAGGGCAATGCCCTCCATATATAATTTATTTAGATTCCTCTTTTAATAACTTTACTTCTTCAATAAGGCTCTTTCCTATCTCTGTCATTGTTAACACCTATTATAACTATATAACGTGTCTTATTGCTTCAATTTCATCAATAGATAAATCAGTAAGGTCTTTTATCGTATCATTGTCCATTCCTTTTAAAATAGCCTTCTTAGCTATTTCTATTGCTTTATCTTTCTTACCTTCATTTATTCCTTCTTCTTTTCCTTCTTCAATAAGACTCTTTCCTATTTCAGTCACTCTTAACTCCTCCTTTACTCTTTCTAAATCTTTACCACTTAAAAATTTATTAGCAAAAGCATATAAAATAGATTCCATATCTCTTTTATATGGACTTGTTATCTCTTTACTTAACTTTACAGCCTTTAGTATCTTTTCGCCTTTATCCATTTTACCACCCATAACTGGTGTAAATGTAAGCTTTATAATATCTTGTTTATCTATATCTTTCCCACTAGATAGCTTATCTATTATTTCATCAAATACTTTATCTCCATCTTCATTAACCATAGATATAGCATTTACCTTATAAGTATTTATACCACAATTATATTCACTAATTGGATTTTTGATATCACCAGAATAAACAACATATGTTGTAACTTCCTTTTTAGTCTGATAATTAAGTAGGGCTTCATAAGTTCTAAACCTCATTAGATCCTCTACACCTTTATTAGTTGTCTGAAACTCAAAGTGTATATAGCTATTATCCTCCATTAAGAATGTATAATCCATATACATATTCTTACTTTCTAAAACAACTAATTCCGTCGGACCATTGTCTTTTACTTTTTTATCTATTCCAAAGAACTTAAGACCTTCCTCTGCAAATATATCCATAGCTCTTTTCATTATAAAATCTTCATAATTTGGCTTTTTCATTAGTTCACCGCCTCTAGTTTAATTATATCATCATTTAGCTATATAATCTTACCAAAACATTTCAATGTTTCTTTGATGATCTATATCCTCTTGTTCCTCAATTTTATATTCAACAACCTTATTATCTAAAGTCCCCTTAAAAAACTTATATGAAGTAGCTTTAATAGTCTCTACATCATCTCTATCAAGAGTTACCATTACTGCATCATTAAAAGCTTTCTCCATGTATTTATTTTTAAAATCAATACCTTTAAAATCAAGCTTAAAACTTCTTAAAGTTCCTTTAGTGAATAAGGTCTCATCAAGGACACAAGGCTCAAAATCACATTCCTTTGGCTCTTGTATATTTGTCCCTACATCACTAAACTTAGGCTTAAATACTGGCTCTTCTTTATTATCAGTAGTGTTGTTGTCAGTAGTAGCTGCAACTTCTTCAACTACTTGACTTGGCATTTCTTTTACTATATCATCCTTGGTAAAATACTTTCGCTTGTCCAAGTCTCTTACAATAAAATCTATAGAATCAACCTTTCTACCTACTTTATTTTCTTTTATATCTATTTCAAAATACCCAGTTTCATTAAGCTCTTTTATAGCCGGAAGTATAACCCGTCTTTTAAAATTAGCATATTGCAGATAACTATCTTCAAGCATAAGATACATTTTGATATCTTCAACTGTATAGTTTATAGTCTGTTTAGTTCCTGACCATACTCTAATCAAATCATACAACCTTTGAGCATTATAGTTTTTTAAACTAAATAACAAAGCTAAATTGGCAGGAGTATATCCAGTTTTTAAATATTGATCTAATAAGTCATATATTTTCTTAGGGCTATCAATTCTAAAAGTCTGAGTTTCCTCATCAAATTGATATCCAGATATAAAATTATACTGACCCCAAACTAACTTATTATTTTTCTTTTTCTCCATAAAAAATATACTCTTTTGCATAAGTCCTGCTAAGTATTCACTTATTTTTTTTACCGTTCTATCATTGGTTCTTTTTATAATATCTTTAAACTCATCATGGTGTATTTCACAACACATAGATCCATCATAATGTTTTTGAAGTTTATATAATATTAATAAAAATATTCTATTTTCATTCAAAGATAAGCTATATTTTGATTGAACTAATACATTATTTTTCATTAGTACTTTAGGATTTTTTATATCAGTTAAATTATTCATTATATCCCCCATAAATCAAGTAATAATCAAAATATATCATAGCGAACTAAAAGTGTCAATTTGATAGAAATGACACTTTTAATGTTATCAAAGTGACACTTTTAATTATCAATCTGACACATTATCCTTATCAAAGTGACACCTTTCAATTATCAATGTGACATATTTGGTTATCAACTTGACACTTTTAGTTATCAATGTGACACTTTTAAGCTTTTCAACATTAGTATTTTCAAGGGGTTGGTGTATGCCTAAATACTTTTAAATACTATAAATACTTTTATAAATACTAAGTAAAGACTAGTAAAGGTTCTTTTCTAATCTATTTTTAGATATCAATTCCAGTAAATCTGAAATTTAAAAACAAAAATAGATCTATTACTAGACCTTATTTAGATATATAACCTTACCAAAACATATCAATGTTTCTTTGATGATCTATATCTTCTTGTTCCTCAATTTTATACTCAACAACCTTATTATCCAAAGTCCCCTTGAAAAACTTATATGAGGTAGCTTTAATAGTATCTACATCATCCCTATCAAGAACCACCATCACAGAATCGTTAAAAGCTCTTTCCATATATTTATTCTTAAAATCAACACCTTTAAAATCAAGTTTAAAACTTCTTAAGGTTCCTTTAGTGAACAATGTTTCATCAGGAACAAAAGGCTCAAAATCACATTCCTTTTCCTCTTGTACTTCACCCAAATGACTAAACTTAGGTTTAAATACTGCCTCTTCTTTATCATTTCTAATAATATTATCAGTAGTAACTGCAAGTTCTTCAATTACTGGGATTGGTATTTCTTTTAGGGTATCATCTTTAGTAAAATACTTTCGCTTGTCCAAATCTTTAACTAAGAAGTCTATAGACTCAATATTTCTCCCCTTTTTATTTTCTTCATAACTTATCTCAAAGTATCCAGTAGAATTTAGCTCTTCTATTGCAGGAATTATTACTCTTTTTCTAAAATCAGGGTATTGCTTATATTTATTTTCTAAAAGCATCAACTCCCTTAATCTATCAATAGAGTAGTTAACAGTGCTTTTGGTCCCGCTCCAAGCTCTTAAAAGGTCATATAATCTTTGAGAGTATCTGTTCTTTAGGGATAGCCATATTTCTAAATTAATTGGAGTATATCCATCTTCTAAATATCGATGAAGTAACTTATGAATTCTTGCATCTGCAATAATTTTAAACTTATCAGTTTTATTATTATAAGTAGCATTATCAATAAATCCACCTGCTATAAAATCAATGCTACCATCTTGCAATTCATCCATTAAAAATAAATCTTTTTTTCTTAAATTCATTAATATTGTAGTTAATCCTTTTACTGTTTTATCTGTATTTCCATTAACTAAAGTTGCTAAGTTTTCTCTTGAAATCTCACAAGTTAACCTACTTTGCTCTAAATTTTTCTGAAATTCATAAAGTAAATATGTAAATATTCTATTTGAATTGACTGTAATTTCATATTTACCATTAACAATGTGATTATGTTTCATTAAAATTCTTTTATCTTTTGATTTCATATATTAATTCACCTCTATATATAAAATAAGACAAATTAATATTATTATCAAGACATAAAATAAATAATGTCTTGATAATCCACTCCGAATATGTCTTGTTTTCCCCCGGATATGTCTTGTTTCGCTCCGAATATGTCTGACTTACGCCCCTAATATGTCTTGTTTCACTCCGAATATGTCTTGGTTGGCTCCGAATATGTCTTGATTACATATCTACACTCCAGTATTTCCAATATATTCAGACTTGCTAAATACTATTAAATACTATAAATACTTTATTAAATACAGTAAAGACTAGTAAAGGTCATTTTTAGCAACGGACTTTGTCGTTGGCGATATGACAAAAACAAAGGTATATCGTAATCAACGATATACCTCTAATCAATTATTTAATCAAATCCATTTCAATAGCTTGATCTGTCGACAACTCTATACTTTCTTCGCTATACATATCTATAGATTTTATTCTATTAATTCCATCTTTGTACTTTTCACTAAATTTAATTGAATAAATTTGATTTTTACTATTTCTATCACTTGCTACATCTGATATAGGAGAAGACTCTACATCAAACTCTATTTGTTCTCCATTCTCATCACAATACATTAATGATGCTAGTAATCCACTATATACAAAGCCTTCTTTTCTTGCATATATTAAAATCTCTGAATCTTTTATATCAATCTTATCTATAACCCATTTTCCATTTTTACTAACTTTAAACTCTATAGGAAGACTATCTATACTTTTAGCTCCTAGCCTTTTATCCTCTACATCTTCATTGTACTGGATTGGAACATATTTTAAAGAAGTAAGTTCCTTATTAGTATTTATAAATTCATATGAGTTTACTGTTATACCTGGATTTTGGATCGATCCTTTATCTATAGTATCTAATTGATGTCCATCCTGATCAAATAGAGCAAATTGATATCCTATATATGCCGACCACTCAGGTTTTATCTCTTTTATATTTTCTTTTATAACTATTTGATTTCCAAGAGGAGATATTACAACTTTATCTATATTAACTTCATGGTCAACAGTTATCGTCTCTTTATTATCCTCATATATTTTTCTAACTATAAAGTCTTTATTTATATAATACTTTTTACTATTTTTTACAGCTTCAGTTTTATCTACTTCCATAGCTATATTCCAATTTCCTTTTTGGGTGAATATTTCATCTATATTTATATCCAAATTAAATTTATTAGGTATCTCATAATGAGTTATATTTAGTCTTCTTATACCTTTTAACTCTGTATCTGATATATAACTTGCTTCACCTTCTATCATAGTAGTCTCGTACAGTTCTTCGCCATTTGCAAGTAACCTCATATGTGGTTTTGCAAATAATGGATTATCATACCATTTTTCTATTTCTTTTATATTCTTATCACTTTTTATAGTGTAGAAGATATTTATATAGTTATCATCAACTGCTATACTATCTACTGTAAATTCTATATTTTTATCCGTAACACTCTTATTCACAACTTCGTTTAAGCTATTTACACCTTCTTGTGTTGATATATACTTAGAACCTTGATTTACTTTAAAATACTCTATCATATACTCTAGTGCAAATCCCGTACTTAAAGTTAGAGTAGTTATTGTTGCAGCTATAGCAGCAACTTTAGTAACTTTTCTTATAGACTTTTTAGAATCTTTTTTACTTTCTAGTATTTGTTTATATGTATCATCTAGCTTTAATCTTACATTCTCAGGTATCTCATTATTTAAGTTCTTATCCATTTACTGCATCCCCCTTTTTTGAATCTCTAAAAAAGTCTTTTAGTTTGTTTCTACTTCTAGATAGCCTTACTTTTACTGTTGATTCATTTTCATTTATTAACTCACTTATTTCTCTAGAGTTAAACCCTATGATATAGTAAAGATGTAGCACTAGTTTTTGTGCCTCTGAAAGTGTATTGACCCCTTCTTTAATAGATATTCTATTGATAAAATCTTCTGTGTATCCAGCATCAAAATATTCTTCCATATGCATTACTTTGTTGTTTTTTCTCAAAATATCATTACATTTATTTATAAGTATTTTAGTAAGCCATGTTCTAAAGTACTTATCTTCTTTAAGTGTATTTATTTTCTCTAATGCAGTTAATATAGTTTCTTGCATAGCGTCTGCAACATCTTCATCATTTTTTAATATTGATTTGGCCACTTTATATAAAGAAAGTTCATTTTCTTTCATAAGGTCTACAAAAGCAATCTTATCTCCCCTTTTAGCTCTTTTTATTAGCAGTTTCATTTTATCCCCCTGTTTAGTAAATATATATGTTTTTTAATTTACTACATTCTTTAGACGTATTACGTAATATATTAGTTACATAAAATTTTAAAATAACAAAAAATAGAGGGTAATACCCTCTACCTATACTTTACTTTGATTATCTTTTAATGCTCGTATTTCTTCTACACTATTATCTATTTATATCTATATTAAATTTAATTCAAATTACTTGTATTTTTCCATATATTCTTTTAAAGCCATTGATATTAAATCTTGCTTACTGTAGTGCTTTGTATCACAAAATCCTTGCCAATCTTGATATATAAATTCATTTATTCTTATGCTCTTAGGCTTGGGATTTAAGTGTTTATCATCTACTAGATTAATTATTATATGATTTGTAGTGGTTTCTGTAGTGGCTCTTGTAGTGGACTTATATTTCTCTAAAAACTCTTGTAATACTTCAAAATTATTTTCTAAATATCCTAAAACTTGTTGCTGATGCTTTGGTACTACAAATGTATTTTCATCAACTACAATTGTATTTTTGTCCTCTACAATTGTAGGCAATATCTCTGTAGTGGTTTTTGTAGTGGACGTTGTAGTGGCTTCTGTAGTTGATATATATTGTTTGTCTTTATTGTTATATCTATATCCATTTGCTTTGATTTCTCTTTGTAGTGCTTTTTCTCCGATTCCTATATCTTCTCTTATTCTTATTACAGTTTGACCTTCTTTTAATTTATTATTTAAATACTCTATCTTTTCCATAAAGTCTAGGTTATTAAATTGATCCTTATTCACACTATCACCTCTAGTTTATTATAAACTACAATTGTATTATTCTGTAGTGGTTTATCTAATTTATATAAAACTTAAGCTTCTTTAAATAATTAATGGAATAGATGAATAGTTGAAGATAAGTATTAATTTGAAAAAATATAAATAAAATAAATAGGATAGATTGTCCTAAAACTAAAAGTTTCATCGTTATAATAGTTAAGAGAGCACCTATATACTTATATAGAAAAAATAGGAGGTTTGTTTTGAATAAAGTAAGTATAATAAGCAAAAAAAAAGTTAGAGTTATAATTACCTCTTGGATTTTATCTTTATTATTATTTTTAGTATCAGCATATTTTAACTCCAATTATTTTATTTGCTACTTAACGTTTCTAGTAGCAGTTATATTAATGGGTATATCTTCTATAATACATTACAAGTATATTAGATGTGATAGTTGTGATTATTTAATTCCATTTAGACTTCTCACTTGGAATAATAATCCAAAGTTTTGTCATCATTGTGGTACAGAACTAATATATAAATAAAATAAAAGACAGATTTCTCTGCCTAATATTATCTATATCTTTGAAGTTCTATTCCCCTTGTTGTTTTTCAAGGACAAATCTCTTGTTGCTTTATTTAATTACATGGCCTAAATTTTTGTTGTATTTTTCAACTTTATAATTATAATTGATATTATTAATGATAATATTGAAAATCTAATTTCCCATTCGAATGCTAAAAGAGAATCTAAAGGTAGATCTAGAAAAAACTTAGAATACATCAAGCTTATTAGAAACGTTATTATAGGTGAAATTATGAACTTCATTTTCTTAACAGATATCCAAACCCCAATACCAATAGATATCAATGGAACTATGACTATTTGCATAATAAAAGGATCTACAAAATCATTTATTATTGTGATTATATTCATATATTCTTACTCCTTAAATTTCTAATATTTTCAATTATATTTAAAATCAAGAGCATATATTTATACCTTGAAAATTAAACTACATATCTCCTATATGATTTATATACTTTATTGTTGAATCATCTAATCCATATGGCGTTATTATCCCTGTAAGACTTGTACTTGCTACAGATGAGCTACCAGCACCATAGTAGTAAGCTTGCCATACTATTTTAGAGCAATAAGTCTCATTTGTAGATTTTCTATCTGTAGTTATTTTATATGTGTGATTTGAATTATTTATATAATTATTAAGAGCCCAAATAGATGCTTGTCTTCCTGCTGTACTTGTCTTATGTCTATATACCCTTATCCAATTTTTACCGTTATTTGAATACTTCTTTTTAAACTCATTTGTTGTAATCAGAGAAGCCTTCTTACCAACACCCTCAATATGTATAATACTCGATGAATGCTGAGCGATTGCAGCATGACCTGTAAGACCTGCTGAAGAAGTTCCATTAGTCATTATAATATCCCCTGAACTCATAGTCGTAAAAGGTACTTGTATAAAATCTTCACTATTTGATAATGCTTTTTCAAGTCTTATGCTTTCAACTACTGAGTTTTCATACTCTTCATAAGCAACATCTTCACCTATCCAACCATTTTCAATACCTTCATTATAATCTTTTAAAATAATGTCTTTAGGAATTTGATCTCCGCTCTCTGCAAATGACTTTCCCTGACCAAAACTGCCTAGCATCATTATACATGCCAATATCAAACCAAAAATCTTTTTCATTTGATTCACTCTCCCTCTTATATTCTCTTTTTTACGATTTTAAGCTAAGTATATATTGCAAAACCTATCCCATCTTTTCCTTTCATTAACTATATAACGATTTAGTTATCTAGTTTCCGGACAAATTCATTTATTTTTTTAAAAAAAACAAATAAATAACTGGTATATATAAGTTTTTATTTATAAATGTTATAATAATTATTATAAAATTAACCACTTTCAAATGCAAAATTTCAGGGGGATATTAAAATGCTAATATACTTATCTATGCTAGACACCGACGAAGACAAGTATAAGTTTGAAAACTTATACAATAAATACAAGCAAATTATGTTTTATGTAGCAAATCAAGTTCTAAAAGATGAGTATATGTCTGAGGATACAGTCCATCTTGCATTTATAAGAATTGCTAAAAATATAAATAAAATAGATTCAATAGATTGTCCTAGAACTAAAAGTTTCATCGTTATAATAGTTAAGAGAATAGCTATAGATTTGTATAGAAAAAAACAAAGAGAAAGCTCTATATCATTTGAAGAATACCATAGTATCAATGATCCTAAGCTAACTTATGATTTACCTGATTGTGATGATAACATTGTAATTACTGCGATTAATCAATTACCTGAAATATATAAAGAAATACTTATACTAAAGTTTCGGCATGAATTTTCTAGTAAAGAAATCTCTCAAATACTAGATATATCAAAAGATAACGCTGATAAAAGATTTCATAGAGCAAAGAAAAAGCTACATAGTCTACTAATTGATATGGAGGTTCTTGAAGTTGAAAGATGTTAATTTAAGTGATGAAGATTTACGTAGATGTATTACTAAATTTGATAAAATCATGTTAGACAATATATCTATAGATCCCAAAAATTTTGAGCATATATTTTCAAGTGAATTTGGAGATAAAATGGATACTTTAATTAAGAACGAAAAAAAAATAATAAAAAACAACCACTTTTCTAGAGGAAGAAAACTCATAATTACGTTATGCATAACTATAACCTGTATACTTACAGCCAGTCTAAGTATCGAGGCCGTTAGAGTAAAAGTTATTTCTATCATAAAAGAAATCTACTCAGATCTTACAATGTTTACATTTTCAAATGATCAAAGCCTTATAAATAGTTCATCATCATTTACAGAACCTAAATATATGCCTGAAGGTTTCAAGGAAATCGATAGATTTATAAGTGATATTGGAATTAATATAACTTATGAAAACAGTGATATGCTTAGAATAGGATATCAAATAGATAAAATTAGTAGAAATACCCTTATTTTAGATACAGAAGATGCCTTGGTAAAAAATATTTTTATTAATGGATTTGATGCTCAGTATATACAAAAAGGACCTTATGTTCAATTATTTTGGAATGATGGTACTTATATCTACTTAGTGTATAAGGACTTCCCTACAGATAAAATTACACAACAGGATGAGAGTGAATTAATAAAAATTGCAGAAAGTGTAAAAAAATAAATTAAATTGTCCTAAAACCATTACCCCATTTCGTTATATATATGTAAATCAAACATATATATAACGAAATGGGGTAAAAACTTATGAAAAAACTTATTATTTCAGGATTAATTACTATGCTAGGAGCCTCTTACTATATATCTCCTGCCTTTGCTGATCATCCATCTTCAATAACTGGAACAAATATAGTTCAAGAAGACAATACTTATATGGCTTATATTGCTCGTTCCCAAAGTAATCTAAGTATAAACACCAACGGAGTTGCTAGTATATCTTCTACAATTTCAGGCATTGCAGGTGTTACTAAAACTGAAATTAATTCTAATTTACAACAATTGAGAAATGGTAGCTGGACTACTATTAAATCAGGGTCAAAATCTGGTAGCAGAGACTGTAATTTTACAACTACATATTCTGTTCCTAAAGGATATTCATATAGAGTTAGTTCAGTTGTTAAAGCTTATAAAGGTACATCCTCTGAAACTAAAACTGTAAATAGTGCTTCTTATTATTACTAGGGGTAGCATCAGGAAAATGCGGATTTACAACGTTAAGACGATTTTATCAAGTATTCCCAATGCTTTGAGTAATTTTAGATATTTTATTAATAAATTAATCTATCTTCAAATAGTTCAATAATATATAGAATAATTTATGAACTAAAGAATTACTATTATTGAAGTTAAACTTATTAATTTTACTATATTTCTTATATAAATAAACAAAGTTCAGATAAGTCTACGTTTTAGAACTTGTAGTTATACTTAATGCCTAAACTTTGCTTAACGTTGTAAATCCGCAAAATCCTGACTCTACCCCTTACTAGGAATATTTATTTTTAAATTTATAATGTTATCCTTTGAAACATATAGGATAAGAGTTGAAGTATAGGAGCAAATACCGCTCCTATACCTCAACTCTTTTTTATTTATATCTTCGGGTCAAAAGCTCCGGGGTCGAGCTTTTCGTTGCAATCTTTTGAGCAAAGATCACTCAAAAGGATTTCCACTACAATCTCTAACTCAAAACCGTCATAAATCTAAGGTTTAATGTTATTTCTTAGTTTATTTTTGTCTAATTAGCTTTATCAATTGTTCAAAAGATTGACCGTCGCCCAATGCCCTGTGGCTTCAACTTAAAAACCATCTTCCATTCTAATATCATGCTCCTCCACGAGTTAAACAACTAACTACACCAGTACTTTAAAGTTAATCTATCTATAATAACTTAATCAGTGTACTTAGTTGGTGTCGGTATCTAATTGCAGCTCTTGGTATACCGCATTGGATAAAACCATTGCTCCGCTATCCAATTGCTGGATCTTTTTGGCTCTTAAAGCAAAATATTATTCCATCCATAAATTCTAACTTTATCAATAGAATTTTATATTATATATGCATCTTTAAATCCCTTATCTCTAGCAAGTTTCGCTTGATTCAAAGCATTATTTTTATCCCTATAAGCCCCGACACAAACCTTATATAAAATATCATTATCAAGCTCTTTAAGTCCAAATAAATCTATTAAATTATCTTTAATTGCTGCAGCTACCGCTTTAATATTGCCACTAACTTTTAAATCCTTTTCTGCATCCTTATTAGAAATAAAATCAATCTCCACTAAACAGGCTGGCATCCTAGTATCTCTAAGCACAGTAAACTCCTTGCTAAGCTTAACTCCCCTATTTCTAATATTAAAAATCTTAGAAATATCCTCACATAACCCCTTAGAAAAATCATTCATCCTGCTATTTACATTGTCATATAGCCATATCTCAGCCCCTCTAACACTCTTATCAGAAGCTGAATTAATATGAATAGATAAAAAATAATCTGCCTTAAAATCATTTGCTATCTTAACTCTTTCCCCCAAAGAAAGGTACTTATCAGATAACCTTGTAAACTTCACTTCTAGATCATAACCTTTCAATGATTCATTCAATTCTTTTCCTATAGCCAAAACCACATTTGATTCATGTGTCCTATTTTGCCCAACAGCACCCGGATCACTTCCACCATGTCCTAAATCAATAACTAATCTCCCCATAAAATTTCCTCCCACTTATTAACATATTTATCAACAAATCCACTTAGTTCAACCCACATCTGGCTAAAATCTATGTATAATTTAATTATAGAATTAAGGAGGTACTTTATGGTAAAAAAAGATATAAATGCACTATTTTTAAAAATAAAATCGAAAAGTAATCGCCAACGTCTATTCGGCAAGCTCATATCCCGTTGCTTAAAAACAACTTTAAACTACTAATGGAGTACATATTCATATTAAGTACGCGAAAATAGCCCGTAACTTAGCTTGTACGGGCTTTTATTTCTATTCACTATTATTTGTATTAAACGAGAAACTTTTAACCTCTATGCCCTTAATATCATCTACCCATCCCTCATTTACTTTCTCCTCTTTACAATCCATACTTCCAACATTCTTATCGGACCTTGGCTTTTTAACCTTGGACATCTGAGCATCCATTTTTTTCTTCATAGAAATCTCTTCCCTGATCTTCTTCTTTTGAAAATCCTCAAACTTCAAAGTACCAAACTTCTTAACCATAGACTCTTCAGTAATAACCCAAGTCTTACCAAACTTTTTAATATCTTTTCCTTCAATTAATTTCTCACAAGCAACTTGTTTTCTCAGACTAGAAGCATCAAAACCATAGATCTCCCCAACCTCAGAAAAAGTATATAACCCTTCAAAACTACCACTTATCATAAAACCACCTCATAAAATATAGATATCTCTAAATATTCCCGATATCGCCTTATACTAGTCATTATCTAGTTTTATATATTCTCTGTATTTCTATAAATTCATTTTTTATATGTCACGATAACGTGAAAATATTAGCCATACCATACAATCATATTCACGATATCGTGAATATGATTTTTTTATAATTTATTGATTTATTCCCTTTATAAATTCACGTTATAGAGAAACACTTTCAATCTAAAAAAACCTATTTCAAGTTGTATTCCCAAGTTAAAAATCTTATCTAAAACGTTCAAATTACAACGTTTACATACATATTATAAGTACATAAGGGGCATAATATACCTATAGAAATAAACGAAAAAAATACAATCTAAGGAGTGAAAAAATGCAAATATATATAGCAGATTTAGATAGCTATAATAGTGGATATTTAAAGGGAGAATGGATACAACTGCCCGCAGACAACAAAGATTTAAACGCAGCACTTTTAAGACAAAGTAAGAATGGAAAACATGACTATAGTATTCACGATTACGAACTTCCATTTGAAATTAGTGAATATGAGGACCCACTAAAAAT
>JAVXJG010000037.1:11991-14924 GCA_036647935.1 Peptostreptococcaceae bacterium | reverse complement strand
GGTGTTATAGGTTCAGCAGTAGCGGCTGGAGTTTTACTTAAGTTATTTGCTTAATTAGATATAAGGTTGTATCAAATTTTTATATTTTGATGCAACTTTTTTTAAATTAATGTATAATTTAATAATGTATTTTTGCAAATAGTTAATAGATGAGGAGATAATAAAAATGGAATTCATTTTTGATAAAATAGAAAATAATGACTTAAGACCAATACGAGAAATAGTATTATATGAAATTAGGAGTGCTATATTTGATAATAAGTTAAAGGCAGGTGACAGGCTTACAGAGAATATAATAGCATCTAGTATGGGTGTAAGTAGAACTCCTGTAAGAGAGGCATTAAGACAGCTAGAAATAGAAGGATTAGCTTTAAATGTTCCTAGAAAAGGAACTGTAGTAAAAGGTATATCAATAGAAGATGCTATTGATATATATGATTTGAGAGAAGTTTTGGAAGGTCTAGCAGTAAGATTAGCATGTCTAAATATATCTAGAATGGAAATAAGAAAATTAAAAGAAATTATAGATATTATGGAATTAAATATGAAAAAAAATAATTATACTAATTATATAAAAGCTCATGGTGAGTATAACAGTATAATTTTAAATGCAAGTAAAAATAAAAGGCTTATAAGTCAGATGGAAAATATTTATGAGTATTTAAAAACGTTAAGAAAAGTAAGTTTAACAGATTTAAGCAAGAGAGTAGATGTTTTAATGGAACATAAAAAAATAGTTGAATGTATAGATTTAGGCGATGAAATATTAGCTGAAAAATATGCCAGGGTACATATTATGAATGCTAAAAAAAGATTTATAGAAAGTTATAAGTAATATAGGCGGACTTATTATGTTTACAAAAAATACCTATAAATAAAAGGAAATGATTGCCTTTTATTTATAGGTATTTTAATATTAATGTATATATCAATTAATATAAAGGGAGAAAATAAAAATGAAATTTACATTTTGTCATAATAATTTTAATGTAGTAAATTTAGAAAAAAGTTTAGAATTCTACAAAAATGCATTAAATCTAGAAGAAGTAAGAAGACATAATTCTGAAGATGGTAGTTTTACGCTAGTATATCTAGGAGATGGAGTCAATAATCATACAGTAGAATTAACTTGCCTTAGAGACTGGGATAGACCTTATAACTTAGGTGATAATGAGTTCCATCTTGCTTTAAGAGTAGATAATTTTGAAGAAGCATATAATTTACATAAAGAAATGGGTTGTATATGTTATGAGAATAAGGATATGGGAATATACTTTATAAGCGATCCTGATAATTATTGGATAGAAATACTACCGGGGAAATAATATAAATGACATATTTTTAGAAAACAATCTAAAGGTATGTCATTATTTTTAGGGGGAATAACTATGAATGTGGTTTGCGAATCTTCAAAAGGTAAATTGAAAGAAAGGTTGAAAGCTATGAAGAAGATTCTATAGAAAGTCGTCTATATCCTATTATAGGAGGGACAACCAAAGAAATATTTTATTAAAGGGAGTGAATAAAAATGGATTATAATTGGAACTTAAAAGGAATATATTCATCATTTGATAGTATAGAGTTTAAAGGTGATATTGAAAAATTAATTAAAAAAATAGGCATCATAAACTTGTGGGTAGAGGATATAAATAAAGAATGTAAAGGTGAAGTAGAAATAGTAGAAGAATACATAAAAGAATTTACAGAATTAAATGTATTAGCCAATAGATTATCAAGTTTTATAAATCTTAGTTTAAGTGTAGATACAAAGGATAAAGAAGCTTTAAAATACTCTGATATTTTGGATAAAGAGCTTACAGAAATAGTTGAAGCATCTACTAAAATAGAAAAATATATAAGTAATATAGGTGATATAGATGATGTGATAAATAAATCTAAATTATTGAAGGAACATGAATTTATATTAAAGACTATAGTACAACAAAGTAAATATTCTTTAAGTGATAGAGAAGAAAAAATAATAGCTAGCATGAAAAATACTGGATCTAATGCTTGGTCAAAATTAAAAGATAATTTAATATCTACACTTAAAGTTGATATTGAGATAGATGGAGAAAATAAACAGCTACCTTTAACTGTAGTTTTAAATATGGCTAATGATAAGGATAAAGAAATAAGGAAAAAAGCTTATTTAGCAGAAATAAAATCGTATAAAAAAGTAGAAGAAGGTGTAGCATCTGCTCTTAATGGAATAAAAGGGGAAGTAATAACTACATGTGGACTTAGAGGTTATAAATCACCGTTAGATGAAACACTTATAAATTCTAGAATGGATGAGGAAACATTAAATTCTATGCTTGAAGCTATGAAAGATAGTCTACCAATATTTAGAAAATATCTAAAACAAAAAGCAAAAATATTAGGATACGATAAAGGACTCCCATTTTACGAGTTGTATGCTCCTGTATCAAGTGCTGATATGAAATTTACTTATGAAAAAGGTGCAAAGTTTGTAGAGGATAACTTTAGAACATTTAGTGATAGATTAGGAGATTTTGCAAAAAGAGCAATAGAAAATTCATGGGTAGATGTTTATCCAAGAGAAGGTAAAGTTGGAGGTGCTTTTTGTGATAATCTTCATTTCATAGGAGAAAGTAGATTCTTATTAAATTATGGGGATAGTTTTAGTGATGTTGTGACACTTGCTCATGAGCTTGGACATGGGTTCCATGGAGAGTGTTTAAAGGATGAAACTCCACTAAATTCAGATTATCCAATGCCAATAGCAGAAACTGCATCAACTTTTTGTGAGACAATAATAAAAAAAGCAGCAATAAAAAATGCAACAAAAGAAGAGGCAATGGCAATATTAGAATCAGAGATCAGTGATTGTACTCAAGTAATAGTAGATATATATTCTAGATTTTTATTTGAAAAATCAGTATTTGAAAAGAGAAAAGAAAGCGCGTTAT
>JAVXJG010000037.1:0-11891 GCA_036647935.1 Peptostreptococcaceae bacterium | reverse complement strand
ATAGGTCAAGATTTTTCAAAAGACTATGAAAATCTACTTTCTGTTACAGGTAAAAATAAAATAGAAGATGTCGCAAAGATTATGGGAATAGATACTCATGCCAAAGAATTTTGGGAAAGTTCTTTAAAAATTATTGAAGAGGATATAGAGAAGTTTATAGAATTAAGCAAATAACATATTAAAAATTTGATTGTACTTAAAAAAAGAAGCTATCGATAGCTTCTTTTTGTTTAGATATATATTAATAAATATTAATTATAATCTAGTTACGTTTTCAGCTTGAGGTCCTCTAGCTCCTTGAGTTACTTCGAAGCTTACCTTTTCGCCTTCTTCTAAAGTCTTGTATCCATCACCTTGTATAGCTGAGAAATGTACGAATACGTCATCTCCACCTTCTACAGATATGAATCCAAATCCTTTTTCACTGTTAAACCATTTTACTATTCCGTTTTTCATAAGAAAAAACCTCCATTTAATTAAAAAAATCCAAACTATGTATCATTGTACTAAAGCTTGTTATCTGAGTTTAACAAATAAATCAATAAAAATCAAGGGGAAAATATAAAAAATAAAATTAATATATGGAATATTAGCCTTTTTATAGTTAAAGCTAATTATTATAGACATATCTCTATAAATCATGTACTATATTTAAGAAAAGTCAGATTATATATATAATCACAGAAAAAGAAATGAATATGGAGGAATTTGTCTATGGATAAAAATATAACTGTAGAAAAAATAGTAGAACTACTTACTACAAGTGGGTTTAAGCTTATTGTAGGATTTATAATCATATCACTAGGATTTAAAATAATAAATAAATTTGTAAATAATCTCATAGTATTTTTAGAAAAAAGAGATGTAGAAGTAACTTTAAGAAAGTTTTTAAAATCTCTTATATCTGGAGCGCTTAAAGTCACACTAATTATGCCTGTACTTAAATATTGGGGAGTGGACTTAACTAGCATAGCTGCAGTTGTAGCCTCAGCAGGGGTTGCCATAGGTTTGGCACTTCAAGGAAGTTTATCAAACTTTGCAGGCGGATTTATAATATTACTGCTTAGACCTTTTAAAGTGGGAGACTATATAGCCGCAGCTGGATATGAGGGAGCTGTTGAAAAAATAGATTTATTCTATACTCACCTAGCAACTATTGATAATAAAGAAGTTTTAATCCCAAATGGAACATTGTCAAATGGAAGTTTAATAAATTATTCAGCTAAAGATACTAGAAGGGTAGATTTGAAGTTTGGAGTATCATATGATGCAGACATACTTCATGTAAGAAGGGTTTTAAGTAATATAGTAAATAATCATAAATTAATAATAAATCATCCAGAGCCTTTTATAGGAATAATAGAACATGGTAATAGTAGTGTGAATTTTGTAGTTAGGGTATGGTGCAATACTCCTGATTATTGGAGTATATATTTTGATTTATTAGAAGAAGTAAAACTTAAATTTGATGAAGAAGAAATTAGTATTCCTTACCCTCAAATGGATGTAAACTTAAAAAAAGCAAATTAAAATATTGGCTAATGAGCAAAATAAATATAATGAAAGTCTAGTAGTAACTTTGTAAAATGTTACTACTAGACTTTTATTATATAAACATATAAAATCTATATCCTATTAGACATATAACTATAAAGTTTAAAACTTTACAAATAATTCGTTCTGTCTTAGAGCTTGTTTTTATAGGTAGTATAGAAATATTAATTTTAAGTGGATAAAAAAGTTCTATACCTTCTTTTGTTAATAAGTCAAGGCACATATGAGAAAAATACCCAATTATAAACCCTGAAGATAAGCATAAAAATACTACATTGTTTTGAGTATATTTAACTAGTATCTCTGATGAATAACATAAAATTAATAAAAATAGTAAGCTGTGAGTAATTCCCCTATGTTTTAATTTCTTGCCAAAACACCTATGTATGGCAGGGAATCTCTTGCTAATATAAGAACCTCTCATATCTATATCTGGAAATAAAGATCCAATATAAGCAAAATAAATGTAAACTGAAATTAAGATAAATTTATAGACAATGTCATAACCATTTAAAATTGTAGTGTTAATAAAAGGAAGAAGTATTAATGCAAAAATATATCCACCTTTTGTATGTGTTTCCTTTACCATAAAATCCTCCCGAGAAGCTTATTAAAAATGTTTGTTTTAATGGTAACTATACTAAGTATTATTCCATTATATAGCAACTTAGATGATTTATCAAAATTATTTAGTAATATTTTCATAATTTTCAAGTGCTTTATCCCAATTAATTATTTTAAACCAATTATCTATATAGGTGCTTCTCATATTCTGGTATTTTAAGTAATAGGCATGTTCCCATACATCAAGTCCAATTATAGGAGCTAAATTAGAAGAAATAGGTGTATCTTGATTTGGGGTAGTAATTATTGATAAACAACCGTCACTATTAGACACTAACCACGCAAATCCAGAACCAAAAACCTCTGAAGCTGCTTTTTTAAATGAATCTCTAAATGTTTCATAAGACCCAAAATCTCTTTCTATAGCTTTAAAGAGCTCATCTTTAGGCATAGATGATTGAGGATTCATTATATCAAAGAAAAACTCATGATTATAAGCTCCTCCTGCATTATTTTTAACTGTAAGTGCTATATCCTTAGGTAAAGAATCTAGGTTTGTCAATAAATCAGTAAGACTGTAATCTTGAAGTTCTGGATATTTAGATATAGCTGCATTTAATTTATCAATATAAGCTTGGTAATGCTTATCATGATGTACAATCATAGTTTCTTTGTCTATATAAGGTTGAAGAGCATCATATGCATATGGAAGCTTTTTAACTTCAAATATTTTAGTGTTATCTAGCGTAATAGCCAATGAAGTTATAGTTTGCATAAATACAAATAATGAAGTCATAAAGTATATTAATAGTTTTCTTTTCATAAAAATCACCTCATAAATAGTATGCTTAAAAATATAAAAATTATAATAGAATATAGTAAAAGTTGTAAAAAAATTTTATTTGAATTATAATTTAGAAAAATACAACGATTGGGGGAGATAGGGTGAATAACGAGATAATACATTTAGATAATAAGAAAAGAGAGATGTACAGAAATTATATTATTTTAAGTGCAATTTTTTGTGCAGGTATACTTTTTTTCATAGAACAAATTTTAATGGTGGATTATTTAACAAAAACACTTAGCAAGATAGTTCTATTTACTCTTAGTCAGGTTATATTTATAAAACTTATGAGAAAAACTACTTTTAAGGAGGGACTGAACTTAAAAATAGTAAATAGGAAAAATATAGGTCTTGGGATTATTTTAGGAATTATAGCAGGAGCAATTCTTATCATAGCATTTTTAATATTTAAGAAGCTTATAAATATGGAGACTATATTTTTAGAATTAGAAGCCAAATCTAAAATAACATCATCAAACTATCTTTTTGTTACGACATATTTTAGTTTTGGAAATTCATTTTTAGAAGAGTTTTTCTTTAGAGGATTTATATTTATAAATCTCTATAAAATGGGATACAAAAAAACTGCATATATATTTTCAGCAGGACTATTTAGCCTATACCATATAGGTATATTCAAGAATTGGTTTAATATGGAGATATTCTTATTATGCTTATTTGGTTTAGTAGTTGCTGGTTTAGTATTTAACTATGTAGATACAAAGTCTGAGAATTTTTTAAATTCATGGGCTATACATATAATAGCTGATGTTACTATAGTAGTCATTGGATACTTATATTTATTTTAAAAATTTTAAAATCTTAATTTAAAGTATCACCTTAGTAGTGTATTATTCATAAGTAAAATAATAAGATACTAATAAACTATGGGAGGATATTATAAATGAAAAAAGTCTATAAATTAAGAGATAATAGTTCTATAGATTATAAAAAATTTGATATGAATATGACCGATTTCGTAAATGAAAATGGTATAAAAAGCCCTACGGATTATTTAATTGTAACATCTACAAAAAGTAAATTCACATATATATATGAAAGAGTTCTTAATTATTGGAGCTTGATATATAAATGGAGTTGTACAGTTGGAAAACCAGAAACGCCAACAATACAAGGTGTATTTTCTTCAGGAGAAAAATATCCAGCTATTCAGGAAGGAGAGGCAACGGCGAAATATGCACTAAATATTGTTGAAGAATTTTATTATCATTCTGTAATATATAACTCAGATGAAACTTATGTAACAGATGACAGGCTAGGTGTAGCAGTAAGTCATGGATGTATAAGGCTTGCCACTGGAAATGCTCGATGGATTTATGATAATGTACCAACTAAAACTACTATAGTTATACGATAGGTTATAAATTAATAAGTTAATTATATAAAAATAGATTAGATTTAGTATATTATTAAATCTAATCTATTTTTATATTTAAACAAATAGTTCGTAGAATCCTAAAATTATAATAATTAATGCAGAAATAAGAGAAGAATACTTACCAAATATTTTGGATAAGTAACTTCTTCCAATAATACCACCAAGATAAAATCCTAAAAGAGTAACTATAAATGTAAAACATGTATTTAGATATATATTTATACCTGCAATACTTGCGGCAATACCTAGTCCTATATTATTAAGTGAAAGAGCTATTGAGAGTGTTATACATTCTTTAAAATCAATATTTCCAGAATTATCTTTATCAGCTTTTAATGGATCTGATAATATATCATGATAAGTTGGAAAATTTTTAATAGATTGATCTTGTAAGCTATTAGAGTTATTATTTTTAAAATAATCAAAAACGAACCAAACACCCATAGCAATAAGCATAAGGCTACCAATACTATTAGCTAAACGTATTGAAATAAAACTAGTAGCCAAAAGACCTAAATACATTGACAAAAATGTACCTATTGATGTAATGAATGCAATAAATAAAATTGATGAAAAGCTAAGTTTCATTTTTTTTAGCCCATAAGAAACTGCAACTGCAAAGGTATCCAAGTTAGCAGAAATTGAAAGTAAAAGCGCCGATGCTAAATTCATAGAAGTCCCCCTAATTGTTATAAAATAAAAATTTATATATTTTATTTTATAAATAAAATCAAAAAAGGTTACTTTGGGTTTAAATAAAAAATTAAATACAAGAGTAGTTTAATTCATATATCAAAAATCGTTCATTTATATCGTAAAAATATAACTCATCAAGAGGAATTTCATCTAATAATAAAAATGATGTATTATTTTCTAAGAAATAGATATAGTCTTCAGATGGGTAATATAAAATTAGCTGAATTTTTCTTTCGTGAGTATCTAAAGATGATAGTATATTTTTAATTATTTTTCTGAAAATTTGTATAGAAAAAGGGTTGAAGAAATAAAATTTATTTTCCTCAGGTCTTATTACATAATCTTGAGCTAATGAGCATTTAAAATCTATTGTAGAAGCTTTTTTATTATGATATTTAAGATAATTCTCTTTATTTATAAGACAATCTTTAAAATAGTTATTATCCATTTCTATACCAACTACATTTGCATCAAAGAAGTAATTTATATAAAAGTTTAGTCGTCCCTTACCACATCCAAAATCAACAATATAATCATTATTGGTAAGGTTATATTGTTTAAATAAAATTTCAAGGGCAAAGTATGCTGTAGCTTGATATGGATGGTAGTGAGTTATAGTATTATCCCAGAGTTTTTCTCCTGTTGTATTTATATTTAATAATTTTTCATAGTATTTTTCGTCCATAGATCTTCCCTTCTTAATAAAATAAAATTGAGATATTAATATATTAACATGATATATAAAGAGAAGCTAATTTTTTATTAAGGGATATCTAGTATATTGATATCTAGACTAAGATAAAATTTCCTGGGAAACGTTTTTCTGGAAATGAATAATACAAGGAGATATATGTAGTCTATGTGAAATCTACATGAAGTATTTAGCTATACAGTTTACTTATATGATTAAAGAATGATAAAATGTATTAGTAATTAGAATAAAATAAAAAAATATTTTAAAATGCATAAAATGACTAGGAGTGTAAACTATGGGGCTGAAAGAATTTGACTTTATAGACGAGTCAATAGATATGTTAAGGTCTATGAGTCCAACATTAGAGTTAATAGCAGATGAGATTGAAGAATATTTTGCAGATATTTTAAAAAATAGAAATCAAGAATATATAAATGTAACATCTAGAGTAAAAGATGAATCAAGTTTAAGAGAAAAAATAATTAGAAATAGATATTTAAAAAAGTATAATGAAGCAGATAATCTTATTCATAACTTATCAGACTTAATAGGTATAAGGATAGAATGCAGATTTATTGAAGATGAAAATAAGATATATAGACTCCTAAAAAAATATTTTAATAAAACTGACGATAAAGTATATTATTATAATAAAGATAATAAAGATATTAAGCTTAAATTGTGTGAAAAACAGCCAAACAGACAAAAAAATGGATTTGAAATATATAGAATAGATGGAAAGTTTAGCTATTTGGATAGACAAGTTAAATTTGAACTTCAAATAAAGTCACTAGTAAATATATTTTGGAGTGAAATAGAGCATAAGATAATATACAAAAATAATACTTATTTATTAGCAGATGCTTTTTTGAAAGATATGATGGGTTCTATAAAAAATAACTTAACAATGATAGATAATCAATTGCTTAGTATATACAAAAACTTTAATACTGGAAGTTTAATAAACACAGAAAAGAGAAATAAAGAAGTAGAAAAAGTTTTAGCAAAACTAGCACATGATGCTTTTTCTGCAAAAATGAAAGAAAGTATAGGATTTGTTGTAGATTTTAAAAAGCCCTGTGAGACTATTTTAAGTTACTCTTTTAATAAAAAAGAAAATAATGGGGATGTATTTGGTGACCTTATGATTGAAGAATTATCTAGATTAAATGATATAGCAAAGAAGGATATTGATTTTACTGAAAATATAAACTTTGAAGAAGAGCCAGCATTTGATGATATATTTTGTGAAAAACTTGGAGAGTATATATCGAGAAAGTTAAATACAGAATTTCCTTGGAATTTATTCTTTAGAATTTTATTTGAAATAGAGCCATATAATAACAAACAAGATTTTGAAAACTTTATAATGTTTATAAAAGAAAAAGTAATGTTCTTTGAAAGTCAAGTAAACATTATGAAACAATTTGGTAAGCAAGGTGATTTAATTATAGGGGATATGTACAAGTATATATCAGATGGGATAATAGATGCAGATACTGTTGAAACTATGTATGACTATAATTTGGAGAATATTAATTTTATAGCTAGTGAACTTTCAATATATATATGTAGAGAGTTTGAGTCATATAATGAATATGAGGAAAATAAAGAAGATTTAATGATTAAATTTAAAAATAAAATTCTGCAGATTTTCGAGTAAAACTTAATCACAATAAATCATATAATATAATTAAAGTATTTTAATTAAATCTATGGGTCAAAGAATGTATCTCATTTTGGGGTCATTAACGACATTACTGTTGTGAATTCTTTATGGAGGCGAGTATATGAATTTAATAAAATATAATTCATGGGCATTATTAGTAAAAGATACAAGCAAGCATTATAAAATAATCGAGAATCTTGAAAATAAAGATTGTAGTGTTGTGCTAATAAATAAAAAAGTAGGAAATGTAAATGGACTAGATGTATATGAAAGTCTAAATGATGTTCCTCATAATATAGATATAGTAGCAATAATAGAGGAATCTATAGATTTAAACATTATATTAGGCGAAATGGAGTTGCTTGATATAGATAATATTTGGATTGATAAAAATCTAGAAAATGAAGAGATAAGAAGAAAGATTAAATCTATGAAATTAAACATAGATCCAAATGTCAATATAAATGAATAAATGTAAAAAAGGAAATCTATTTGATTTCCTTTTTTGTATACTAATAAAGTACAGACAATAAAATATGATTTTATTCTATAAATAGATAAAAATATAGTATATAATATAATTATAGACAAGTATCGATTATTTAAATTATAAAAATATTAATAAAAAGGACATAAAAATATGATAGATAAGTTTGGAAGAAATATAAATTATCTTCGTATTTCACTTACTCACAGATGCAATCTAAGATGTATGTATTGTATACCTGAGGATATTAAATTTGACAAGAATAATGAATATATGAGTTTAAATGATTACAAATTTATTATAAAATCGATGTCAGAGTTAGGTATAACTAAGGTGAGGTTTACGGGTGGAGAACCACTATTATATCCTTATCTGGAAGAAATAATTAGATTTACAAAAGAAGAGTGTAATATAGAAGATATAGCAATAACAACTAATGGAATATTACTTCATGAAATGATACATTCTCTGAAAGATTGTGGATTAAAAAAAGTAAATATTAGTTTGGATTCTCTTAAGGAGTATAAGTATAAAAATATAACAAGGGGGGGGACATTAAAAGATGTATTAAAATCTATTAATACATGTTTAAGACTTGGACTTGAGGTTAAAGTAAATTGTGTATCTATAAATGAATTTAATGATGATGAAATATATGATTTTATATTGATGACAAATTATTACCCAATAGATATAAGGTTTATAGAGTTAATGCCTATAGGAGAAGCAAAAAAGCTATATAAAAGAGGATACTTAGATATAAGAGCAATTATAGAAAATATAGATGAAATGTATAGGGTAGATAGCGGGGAAGAATCAAGTGCCGTATATTATAAATTTAATGGAGCAAAAGGACGGGTAGGAGTTATATCGCCAATAAGTCGCTCATTTTGTGATGATTGTAATAAAATAAGAGTAACATCTAAAGGTACAATTAAATTATGTCTTCATTCAATGGAAGAGATTGACATAAAATCATATTTACAAAAACCATTGATATTTAGGGAAACTATGAAGGATTTAATTTTAGATAAGCCTAAAGAACATTACTTGGGAGAAAGACAATCTAGTGATACACAAAGAAGTATGTGTGAAATAGGTGGATAGATTATTACAGAAGGTAAAAGCATGAAAATTAGTTGATTTTCATGCTTTTTGTCTATATAATCTATCTATTTTTAAACTCTTCTATTTTATTTATCATAGATTGTTTTATACTTTGACCTAATATTGTAGATTTAAGTCTTGGGTTAGTTATATGGTCATAAATAGGGTCTAAAAATTCAACTTCTACATCAGAAGATATAATTTTACCGATTGGTTGATAGCCATGGTAAATTTCCCTAGAGTTTTTTATAACTAAGGGAACTATAGGGCATTTAGCTTTATAGGCAATTTTTAGAGCTCCACTCCTAAAATCTGAAACTAAGGCATCAGGTTCTTTGACCCAGGTCAAATCTCCCTCTGGAAAAACAGCCATGCTATGGCCACCGATAATATTATCAGAAGCTTGATTAATACTTTTTATTCCATCTCTAGAACTTTTTCTGTTTATATAAACACATTGTATAAGATTGGTCCACTTATTAACTATGGGCATATTTTTCCAAACAGGTTCATCAGCTATAATACATCCGATTGGTCTATCAACACTAGCTACTAAGATAAAGCTATCTAGCATACTAGAATGATTAATTACAAATAATACTGGCTTAGATGGAATATTTTCTCTTCCTATTATATTTAAGTTTATTTTTACTTTGGCTAGTGAATTTTTAGCATGATTATTTATAAACTCAAACTTTTCTTCCATAGTATAGTTATCTGGATTTTTTTTGATTTTGTTAAGCTTCGGTAAAGATAAAGCAAAACCGAAAATTTGATATGTGGCAAACTTAAGATAATTAAACAAATTAGTATCTCCTCTAATGTAATAATATTTTATAATAAATCATTCTATCATAATATAAAGGTATTTACAAAGAGAAGGAAGTATAACAAAATATTTAGGAATAAATTATATTATAAAATGAATATAATTTAAAATAACTAAACTTTATAATATATATAATTATTGAATTTAATAGCTATTTTAATATAGGGCATATATATAGTTTGCCAAAAATAATCATATATATTTAATAAAAATTAGGAGGAAAGTATGGCTAAGCAACTTAAAAGAAGTAGTGATGAGAGAATGGTTAGATTTAGAATTGTATCTCACACAGGAGATAAGATACATATAAAGTTACCAATAGATTTTGTAAAGAAAATGGTAGAAAATAATACATTAGATTTTTTTAATAATAAAAATGATAGTATGGATAGTGAGAAATTACTTCAGTTATTAATGAGGGCATTTGAGTACGATTTAATAGGGGAGATAGCATACTTAGAAAGAAGCAATGGAGATACAATTAGAATAATTATTGATTAATCAAAGAGAATGTCTTGTTTAAGGACATTCTCTTTTTTCTAGACAAAGTGAGGAAATATATATTTTAGTTATAGTATATTTTTTAAATCAAGTAAGTTGAAAATTTCATATTTAGGAATTATGTTAGTATTGTTAGTTGATTTATTTTGATTTAGCCAACAGGTATCAATACCAGCATTTATTCCTCCCTGTATATCAGATGTTAGACTATCTCCAATCATTAAAACTGAAGACTTATCACTATGGTTCAAGTTTTTTAATGCATGTTCAAAAATATAAGGGTTTGGTTTAGCAATTTTTATTTCATCAGAAATTACAACATCATCAAAATAAGAATTTATAGAAGAATTTTTAATCCTTTTATTTTGAACATCTTTTAGCCCATTTGTTATTATTGATATTTTATATTTATTATGTAGATAAGACATAAGTTCTAATGTTTCTTCATATATAAAAGATCCTTCACCTAAGAAGTCAACATACATAGAACTTAATGTTTTCGGATCACAAGAGTAGTTTATTTCATTAGAAAATCTTACAAATCTCTCTACTTTTAAATCATCAGACGAAATTAGACCTTTTTCAAATTCTTCCCAAATTTGTTTGTTTATTTCTTTGTATGTAGAAATACACAAATCCTTAGAATTATCCATATTAATTGCATCGATGAGTTTATTTAAAGCAAAATCCTCGGTTTTTTTAAAGTCAAATAAAGTTTCATCAGCATCAAAAAATATAACTTTATATTTCATAATATGTCTCCTTATAATGTATAAATTTTATAATTTATTATAACATATTAAAAGGAAATATTTTATGATTTAGGATAGACTTTCTTTTATAGTGTTATTTTATAAGTTCTCCATCACCTATGTTAATTATACCTTGAGTGGATATTTCGCCTAAATATGGGTTTGGATATTGGTCGCTAGAAAAGTTATTAAGTTCACTAGCTAACTCTAGTCTATATTGTACAAGTGCTCTTTTAGCATTTGACTCTATATATTTATTTCTAACTATATCATTTTCTATATTAAAATTCATGAATTTACCTCCAAATTATATATATATTTATTGTTATCCAGAATTTGAACTTTATTCAAATGAAAAAAATAATATTTATTTTTATTTATTGATATATGAAAAAAAGAGAGGACATCCTCTCTTTTTTTATGTACTATCTAGACTTAAAAGTTTCGCAACTTGTATTTTCAAAGTTTATATCCAGATAACTTGCACCACATCCACCATTAATATTAAACATACAGTTATTGGCACTACATGATACATTTTGTGATGATGTTAGACTTGTATCTCCATAGTAGTTAGATAAATCAAATGCAGTATTATTTTTAAATGTATCACAGTATGTTTCAGGTGTTATAGCTGCATCAAAACCTTCTATTTTTATGTGAGAAGCATAGCAATTTCCTGCTTTATTAAAAGCACAATTATTTGCTAAACAACTTAAGTTACTTTGCATATTCAACCTGCTACTCAAAATATGGTCAATTATATCCATATTGAGATTATTCCTTCTTCAA
>JAVXJG010000036.1:0-15844 GCA_036647935.1 Peptostreptococcaceae bacterium | reverse complement strand
TTAAGTTTTTAAAGCTAAGTAAGAAGAACAAAAATAGTGATAGAATCAAAGATATGTTGATAAATGTAGCAACTAAAGAAACTTGAATTACAATAAATACTATTAAAAATAGATATGTAGAGTTAACTTAGATAATTACTATTTGATTTAATGAAACTATTTTATAATTGGAAAATAATTCAACATTATGTATAATATAATCAAAGTTCGCAATTGTTATATAATGCGAAGATGTATTTTAGTATTTGCATCAAAAAGGGGGGGGATAGTTTGAAAAAATTTGAATTAGGAAATTTAATACCTATAATAACTATGTTTATAGTATTTGTTTTAGGGGATATTTTTAATTGGAAGGGCTTATTTATCATTGGATTGGTAATGATTGTTCCAGTATCTTTTTTTATAGAAGGAACACTATGCGCTATAAAAAGTAAAGGTTTTATAATACCGTTGATTATATCACTTTCTGTATTTTTAGTTGTAATTTATGTAATGCTAAATGATTCTGCCAATATATACTTAATATATTATGGAGTAGCCTATATTTTAGGATATATATTCGGCATGGTAATTTCAAAGTTTAAAAATAAACAAAAAGATAGTATCAATAAATAAATAAATTCAATGAATCGTAATATTAATATATTACGAATTAAAAATACAAAAATAGCTAGAAGTTAGAAAATTTCAATACTTCTGACTATTTTTATGGCTCGTCTATCACGAAATTGTCTAACAGAGCCTAAAAATTAAATGTATATGGGGGATAATCATGAACTTTGATAAGTGTAAATTAATTGGTATAGATAGTGGAATATTTAAAAAAATATGTTCATGGAGATATGAAAATCCATATGATATATATGACTTATATTTAAATGACTATATAAAGGATAGTTATTCTTGGGGAATAGAGCAATTTGTATTAGTTGAAGATGATAATATAATTGCATATGTATCATGTCAAATAATAGAAGAAGATATGTGGGTTGGTTGGTCTTTAAGACCAGATTTGTGTGGAAATAAAACAGGTATAGATTTTGTAAATAAATGTATAAGTGAATTAATTAGATTGAAAAAGCACTATATGAAAGATATTTTTCTAAAAGTTATTAATTGGAATACACGGGCAATAAGGGTTTATGAAAAATTAGGTTTTATATTTTATGATAAATTGACTCGCCTTGAAAATAATAAGCTTAGTGAGTATAGTATAATGATGAAAAAAGCTAGCCTATAAGGTTAGCTTTTTTATATATAAACCTATTCATTATTATAATATAACTGCAAATATTACTTTACTTTCATTATCAGATATGTTTTCCCAACGATGTTCGGTTCCTAAAGGAACCTTAACACTATCACCCTTGTAAAGAGTAAATATTTCATCATCAAGATATAAATTAACCTCACCTTCAAGTATATAAGCTATCTCATATCCGTTGTGGTGAATACTGTCATTGCAAGATGAAGTATTTGGTGCCATATTCATAATAGCAAACTCTAGATTATCATTAACTCCAGGAGCTAACATTTCATAAATTACATCATCACTTCCAGGTAAAATTACCTTTTTTCTGTTATAACATCTAACTATCAAATCTTCTTTATTGTTTATTTCAGATACAAAGAAAGTAAATAAAGGTACATTTAAAGCTGAGGCAATAGATTTCAATGAATTTACAGAAGGATTAGCAAGCCCTCTTTCTACCTGGCTAAGAAGAGATGGAGTAACTTCTGCTAATTTAGCTAAATCTCTTATACTTAAACCTTGTTTTTTTCTAACTTGTAATATTTTTTCACCTATATTTAAATCGCTCATTATATTTCTCCTTAAGTCTTAACTTTGATAAATTTATATAATTATTATACCATAAAATATATAATTAATATCTGAATGTTAAATATAATTTAATTAGTTAATAAATAATTGACAAAAATATATAAATTTAATAAACTAATAGTTAAATAATATTAAATTATTAAAATTTTATTTAACACTAGGGGGATCATCTTATGGAAATAACAACTTTTGGAGCATTATTTGGATTATTTACATCTATAATACTTATAATTAAGAAAAATCAACCAGTATACAGCTTAATGTTAGGGGCTTTACTAGGAGGATTAGTTGGAGGAGCGAGTATAGATAGCACAGTTGAAGCTATGGTAACTGGAGCTATGAATATTTCTCCATCTATACTTAGAGTATTGGCATCCGGGGTACTTGCAGGAGCGTTGATAAAAACTGGAGCGGTAGATAGAATATCAGAAGAAATAATAAAGAGATTAGGTATACATAAATCTTTACTAGGAATTGCACTATCGACAATGGTGTTAGCTGCGGTAGGGGTAAATTTAGACGTTGCAATTATAACTGTAGCACCAATAGGGTTATCAATAGGAAGTAGACTAGGATACTCTAGATTATCGATATTATTGGCTTTAGCAGGTGGTGGAAAAGCAGGAAATATAATATCTCCAAACCCAAATACTTTAGCAGTAGCTGGAAACTTTAATGTTGAACTATCTAGTGTTATGATGGCCAATGTAGTACCTGCTATATTTGGTGTAGTAGCTACAATAATTATGGCAAAAATAATAGTAAACAAAGGTAGCAAAATAGAGGCAAGTGAAGAAGTTGTAGTGAGGGATGATTTGCCAACTCTATATAAATCTTTAATAGGTCCTCTAGTGGCTATTGGATTATTGTTTTTAGGAAAAATTTCACCAATAGTTATAGACCCTTTAATAGCACTTCCAATAGGAGGGATGATATCGATATTTGCTACTGGTAATATAAAATACACTAATGATTATTTATCATATGGAATAAGTTCAATGCAAGGAGTATGTATACTTTTATTAGGAACTGGCACACTTGCAGGTATAATACAAGTATCTAACCTACAACAGAGTACAATAGGACTTTTAGAAGTTTTAAATATGCCACAATTTTTTTTAGCACCAATTTCAGGTATATTAATGTCACTTGCAACAGCATCATCAACAGCCGGGGCTACAATTGCGTCATCAACATTCTCGCAAGCTATAATAAATGCAGGTGTACCAAGTATATTAGGTGCATCTATGATAAATGCAGGAGCTAGTGTTTTTGAACAATTACCTCATGGGTCATTATTTCACACAAGTGCAAATAGTATGAAGATGGATATAGGAGAAAGATTTAAATTAGTACCATATGAAGCTTTGGTAGGAATTGTAATGACTTTAGTGTCTATAATATGCCAAGTAATAGCATTTAAAATAATATAAGAAGAAAGGGGCTATCTCAAAGTAGAGATTTGCCCCTTATTATGTAATAAAATTATTTAGTTGCTGCAACAACACTCATTTCAACTAATAAAGATTCTCTTGCTAATCTACATTCAACACAAGCTCTAGCTGGTTCGAATCCTTTTTCAACCCATGCATCCCAAACAGAGTTCATAGCTTCAAAATCTTTTATATCTCTTAAGTAGATAGTAACTGATAACATGTGTTGCTTATCTGAACCATACTTACTTAATAAATCTTCTGTTTTGCCTAATATAGCAGATGTTTGTTCCTTAATATCTCCTTCAGCGTGAGTTTGTCCACATAAATAAACTGTATTGTTGTGAACGACAGCTCTACTCATTCTTCCAGTTCCCTCATATCTTTGAATTTCCATAATTTTACCTCCAAAATTGTGATAATTAAATTATATTACAAATCAATAAAATATACTATAATAAATAATATATGAATAAATAGAGATATAGTTAAATTTATTTAAGTAGGAAAGTAATGGATAAGGCTAAATTTGGAGTAGGGGGATAAAAATGGATAAAATAAAAGTTGTAATAATTGGGGCAGGTCTTAGGGGAGCAAATACATATGGAAAATATTTAGAAAAATATCCTGATATTTGTGAAATTATAGGGGTTGTAGAACCTAAAAAGGAAAGACGAGATTTATTTAAACAAAGATATAATATTGAAGATAAGTATGTTTTTGAAAAACTTGAAGATTTTTTTAAATACGAAAAAATAGCAGATGCAGTTATTATTGCAAACAATGATGATGGGCATTATGAGCCTACAAAAATTGCTCTAGAAAAGGGATATCATATATTATTAGAAAAACCTATGGCAAACACATTAGATAAAATAATTCATTTAGATGAACTATGTGATGAGTATAAAGATAGAGTATTTATGGTTTCACATGTACTTAGGTATACTCCATTTTTTAATAAATTAAAGGAAATAGTACAGAGTAAAGAACTTGGGGATTTGATAAGCATACAGCATAATGAAAATATAGGATATTGGCATTTTGCCCATAGCTTTACAAGGGGAAATTGGAGAAATAGTAGTGATACTAGTCCATTGATTTTAGCAAAAAGTTGTCATGATATGGATATACTTTTATACTTAGCAGGTAGTAAGTGTAAAAAAGTATCTGCATTTGGGGAGCTTAGTTACTTTAAGGGAGATAATTTTAAAGAAGAGATGGGTGAAAATTGTTTTAGTTGTAAGGTAGAAGAAAACTGTCCATATAGTGCGAAAAAAATATATTTAAATAATAAAAGGGATATAAACTATGCTGTGCATATGAATCCGACTGAAGAGAATCTAAATGAGATATTACAAAAAGGACCATATGGAAGATGTGTATACAAGTGTGATAATAATGTTGTTGATAATATGGTGAGTATACTACAATTTGAAAATAATATAACTGCTACATTTAATCTATCTGCATTTACAAAAGATTGTAATAGGACTATCAAGTTGATGTTTAGCCATGGTGAAGTTGGTGGAAGTCTTATGGAAAATACAATAAGAATTAAAGTATTTGGAAAAGACGAGGATACTGTAATAAATATAGACACAGATGCCAGTGGTCATGGAGGAGGCGACGCTACACTATTAAAAGACTTTTTATATGCCATAAAAGAAAATAGTCTAGATAGAGTTAAATCTAGTGCGAAGAATTCAGTAGATAGCCATATAATGGCTTTTGCAGCAGAGTATGCAAGGATAAGTGATGAGGTAGTTTATATAGATGAATTTTTCGAAAATGCCATAGATACTACTAATCAAATAGAAAATACAATATTTTAAAACTAAGAAGGTATAAATAAAAGTAAATATTATTTATACCTTTTTTAATATTTATAAATTATCACTATCATTATTATTTTTATTATCTTTATCAAAGAAATCTAAGCACTGTGAAAAGGCATAAGACATTAATGAGAATAAAACCTCAGTAGATAAAGGTATAGTTATAGATTTCATAAATATATCTATAATATTTACTAATATAAATGTAAGTGAAACATCAAATAAAACTTCTAAAACCTTGTACACTCTGTAAGGTAATCTATTTGTATATCTGATAACATCAAGTACAGAAGTACACACGAAGTCTACTGGGGTACCTATACAAAAATATAAGATAAAGAAAAATATAACCGATTTAAAAGAATTATATTCGAATCCTAGAAAGGATAGAAATCCTATACCAATAACTGTAAAAAGAATAAATGCTATTCCCAATAAAAAAAATAAAAATAATATTAATGAGATAAGTTCAAAAAAAGGAATCTTATTTTTAATTTTGACCACTCTCCAAAGCTACACATATTAATTGCCTACTATAATAATATATTACTTTTTATGAGATAATGAAACTAAATTTATATAAAATTTGTAGATAAAATATTTTTTACATGAAGCATTATTCCATTAACTAGGCAGTCTTCATCTATATCAAAGGTTGAGGTGTGTAGGGGAGAAGTAATATTTTTGGATTTACTGCTACACCCTAAATGATAAAAAGCTCCTGCAGTTATATTTAGATAGTAAGAAAAATCTTCAGCACCTAATGATGGAAACTCTCTAAGAATAACATTGTTTTCTCCAAAGAGCTCTATTGAATTCTTTTTTACTAAATCTACTAATGAATTTGTATTAACAAGAGGAGGATAGCCCTCTTCAATATATACATCAGATTTACCTCCAAGACTCTTACAAGTCAAATCAACTATATCTTTAATTCGATCTTTAGCATAGTCTCGTGTTGTAGAATCTAGTGTTCTTAACGTTCCTTTTATATATACCTTGTCACAAATTATATTTTGACTTATACCTCCTTCAATAGTTCCAAGAGTCAATACTACAGAATTAGTAGGAGATATATTTCTACTAACTAAGGTTTGAAGTGATGATATGACAAAAGATGACATAACTATAGCATCAGTTCCTTGATGAGGATATGCACCATGAGATTTATTTCCGTATATAGTTATATTTATTGTGTCTGTGGATGCATTTATAGTATTATATTTTAATTCGATGTTACCGGTATTAATATGAGGCATTACATGAAGACCAAAAATACAGTCGACATTAGGATTTTCCATACACCCATCTTCAATCATTAATTTTGCTCCACCTACTGTTTCTTCTGCTGGTTGAAAGAAAAATTTAACATTTACATTTAACTGTTCTTTAATAGAAAATAATACTTTGCAAGTACCAAGTAAAATTGCAGTATGGGCATCATGTCCACATGCATGCATTTTGTTAGGATATATAGATTTAAAAGTATGATTTAATTCTTCAAATATTGGAAGTGCATCAATATCGGCTCTTAGAGCAACTGTTTTTTCATAATTATTATCTATATATGCTGTTATACCAGTATGATTTTTATAAGAAATATAATCTATTCCTATAGAGTCTAGATACTTTATTATTTTACTCTTTGTTTCAAACTCACAAAGACCAAGCTCTGGTGTTTGATGTAAATCTCTTCTAACATTTATAACCCAATCATTTATTTCAGTACAAATATATTTTATATCTAACATAAGTAATATCCTCCTAACATAAAGTATAGAATATTTAGAATTAGATATAAATAAAAAAAAGAATATATTCTTAAATAGAGGTGAAATTATGAATATTTCGAGACAGACATGGGTTGAGATTAATATGGATAATCTTGAATATAATATAAATGAAATAAGAAAATTTATATCTACAACTACTAAATTAGGGGTTGTTTTAAAAGCAAATGCATATGGACATGGAGCGATAGAAGTATCTAGACTATGTGATTATTTAGATGTAGATTATATATGTGTCGCAACATTATTAGAAGCCATAGAAATAAGAAAAAATAATATATATACACCTATTTTAGTTATGGGGGGAATTAATGAAAGTTATGTATTAGAAGCTATAAAAAATAATATAACAATAACTATATTTGATATAAATCAAGCACTTAAAATAAATGAAATATTATCAAGAAGTAATAAAAAAGTAAAAGTTCATATAAAAATAGATACAGGATTTAATCGTATAGGATTTAAGGTTAGAAAAGGAAGTAATGGTTTTGAAGATGTAAATAAAGATACTATAAAAAATTTACTGAAAGTATTAAAATCTAAAAATATAGATGTTGAGGGAATATTTACTCACTTAGCATTAGCAAGCGAGGAGAGCGATTATAGTCAATATAAAAAATTTATGAAAATATTAAAAGAAATAGATAAAGATAACAAAATACCTATAAAACATATTTGTGATAGTATTGCAATGTGCAAATATATTGATTTTCATATGGATATGGTGAGGGTAGGGGCGTGTATATATGGATATAATAGTCGAAATGAAAAGCTAGTACTAAAAGAGGTTATGACACTAAAGTCAAAAATTATACAGATTAAAGAAATTGAAAAAGGTGAGGGTATAAGTTATGATGCCACATTTGTAGCACAAAGTAATATGAAGATAGGAATATTACCTTGTGGATATGCTGATGGAATACCTAGAAATTTATCTAACAAAGGATACGTTTTGGTAAATGAAAAAAGATGTAATATAATTGGAATGGTATGTATGGATCAATGTATTATAGATATTACTAATTTAAGTGAAGAAGAATATAGTGATGTAGTAATATTTTTTGGAGAAAATGGGCCAAATTTATCTATAGTTTCAAAAATAGCACAAACTAATAAAAATGAAATTTTAAGTAAAATATCAAATAGATTGAGTAAGGTATATTTAAAAAATGGAAGCATTATAAAAGTTATAGATAATATAAATATATGTAATTTTTAGGGGGGTATTTATGGATGATCTAAAAATAGGTTCAACTATTGGGGTAATAGCTCCATCAGGTCCAGCAAAAGTAAAGGTAGAAAAAGTATCAAGGGCTTTAGAAAAAAAAGGATATAAAGTAAAAATAGGTATAAGTTGTTATCTAAAGTATAAGGGATACTTGGCAGGAGAAGATAGTGTAAGAGCTAAGGATTTAGAGGATATGTTTTTAGATAAAGAAGTAGATACTATAATATGTCTAAGAGGAGGGTATGGAGCAACTAGAATATTAGAGTATATAGATTACAATATAATAAGGAATAACCCTAAAAAATTTATAGGGTTTTCAGACATAACAGCACTCCATATAGTATTTAATCAAGACTGCAACTTGCCAACCTATCATGGGATAATGGCAGGCAACTTTTTAGAATGGGATGATTTTAGTTATATATCACTCTTAAGAGCATTAAATTTTGAAGATAATCTTGATATAATAAATCCAGTTGGAGCAGAGATTAAATCAATTAATGATGGTGAGGTAAGTGGTGTTTTAGTAGGTGGAAATTTAACACTTATAATATCAAGCTTAGGAACTAAGTATGAAATAGACACAAAGGGAAAAATACTATTCATAGAGGATGTAGGCGAATATATATATAGGGTAGATAGAATGTTAAATCAATTATATCTTGCAGGTAAATTTAATGACTGTAGTGGAATAATATTTGGAGATTTTAATAATTGTAGAAAAAACAATGAAGAGATTGTAGATATATATGAATTAATAGAGGAGATTGCACAAAAAACTAACAAACCGACAATGTATAATTTAAAGTCTGGTCATTGTATTCCAATGGTTACATTGCCATTAGGATATGATTGTATAATGGATGCCACTAATAAAAAAATTAAGATTAAAAAATAAATTACTACAAAAAAATGTAGGTATATATATATGTTATAAATATGGTATAATCTTATACAAGTAAAACTTTAGCTAGGAGGAATAAATATGTCTGATGATAGAATAATTGATTTTAATGACTTAAAAAATAAAGTTAAAGACTCTGATGTAGATAAATTTGAGCAATATATATACAACCTGTATTTTTCTGTTATGGATGGTAGTATGACAATGGCTGAATTTTCTAGAAAGATACTAGAATATATGCAAGATAACAATATATCTCAAGAAAAGTTCATGAATATACAAAAGAAGTTTATGGAAAGATACGGAATGGATTCTGAAGAAGTTGAAAAACAACTAAAAAGTTTTGGAATAGATCCAGCTATAGCTGGATTTGGAAATATAGATTTAAGTAATTTATCTAATGAAAATATGGATTCAATTAAAAAAAGTGCTGGGTTTTATGAAAAATATGGGCATAAGATTCAGCCAAAGAGCTGTATAACAACTTATGTAAAAAATGATGTAAATGATATAACTATAGTTATAGATCAAGAAAAAGTAATGATATATAGTGATAAAAAAATAAACCTTATGGATGCAGAGTTAAATGAATTACTGCTATCATATAAGAATATGTTTGACAATAAAATAAGAGTAGTTATGTGTGAAAATAGCACACAGTATGATTATTAAAAAATAAAAAAATCGCTTCGTTTAGGGTCATTATTGATATGTACGAAGCGATTTATGATTATAGGATAATTTCTTTAACTACATTAACTCCATTTTGTATCATACTGTTTAAAAATACTATATTTAAAAGATTAGCAGGGTGAACACCAGATATATCATAAGTATCAATTAAATTAATTGGTACAACTATATTTTTTTGTATATTATTTTGATTGAAATAAGATTTTAAAGTTATAGCAAATTGATATATGCATATATCAGTACAGTCACCAACTATTATTATATTATTAATACTGCTAAAGTCTGTACTTTCTAAAGCGAAAAATCCATTTGTTGAGTTTTTAGGTATAACCTTAAGGTTTTCTATTTCATTAAGTTCATCTACAATTTTACTTTCAACATCACCAATTAAACAATGAGATGGATATGATAAAAGCTCTATAGAGTCTTTATCGTGACAATCTGTAAATGCTGTTATGTTATTAACTTTATCCTGTATACTTTTTACAAAGTTTGTTATTGGTTTTATTAAAGCTTCTACTCGAGGAGAGTATAGAGAACCTGATTTTGCAAACCCATTGTTTAAATCAACTATAAATACATCAGTTTTTTCTAAATTATAATTAGATATGTTTTCACTAGGTAAATTATCTAAGTTATTCTTTAACGCTTTTAGTTCTTTAGTTAAATTTTCCATGAAATACCCCCTATGTAATATAATTAAGATTTTATATCTTATATAGAAAAATGTCAAGATAGGTGTAAAGACACAAAAAGAGACTACCTTCAAAGCTTTGAAAATAGTCTTTTTAAGAGATTAAGTTATCCGCTGAGAGTCGAATACTTCTCTTTATAAATATTATGCATTTTTCTATTATTTGATACAAAAATTATTGAAATTATCTAAATATAATTTTTGCAATTATAGTTATTATTGGTAATGCAATTAAAGTACGAGTTAGGAATAATACAAATAAATCTTTTATGTTAAGAGGTATATCTGACTTTAATATAACCGCTCCTGTTTCAGTCAAGTAGACTAATTGAGTTATAGATAAAACACCTATTATAAATTGTGTAATTGGTGCAACTCCTTCTCCTCCTATCATTATTGAAGGTAAGAACATATCTGTAAATCCAACTAATACAGCCGGGGCTGCTTCTACTGCATTTGGTATTTGTAAAAACTCTAATATAAATACTATAGGGTATGAAATAATATTAAATAATGGTGTAAATTCTGCAACTATTAAAGCTAAAGTTCCCCAAGCCATAACTAAAGGTAGTAGACCTAAATACATATCTATAACTGTTTTAAATCCATTTACTAATATATCTTTAGTTGATGGAGCAACTTGAGCTCTTTTTATAGCTTTATCTAAACCAAAGCTAAATACATTAATTCCATCAGGCACTATTTCTTCTTTTAAATGTTCTACATTGTTGTAAGTTGCATTAGTAAATCCTTTTAAAGGGTATATACGAGGCATTATTAATGCGCAAGCCAATGATGCTATACAAACTGTTCCATAAAATGGAACAAATAGTGGCATAAATCCAAGTTGATCAGCTATAACCGTTGAGAATGGAAGAGATACTAATGAGAAACAAACTGATATTATAGCAGATTCTTTTGCTGTATAAAAACCTTGCTTGTATTGTGTATTAGTAATCATTATTCCAAGGGTACCATCTCCTAACCAAGAAGATACTGCATCTATAGCAGAACGACCAGGGACTTTAAATAATTTGTACATTGATTTAGATATTAAAGTTCCGAATAAATCCATAAGACCAAAATCAACAACTAAAGGTAGTAAAAATCCTGATACTAAGAATATTGCTAATAAACTCGGAAGTAATCCTAACATAGTTTTACCTGTAACATCTGAATTTATAATTTCAGGTCCTATACCTCCTATAGTCATAACTATAAATACTGCGCCTAATATTCTACATGTTAACCAGAAAGGTGAAATATTTAATAGATTATTTAAAAAATCATTTTTAATATTTACAAATTTGCTAAATATAGACAATACTGCGGATAGTACAATAACTATAAGGGCTATATTTTCAAGATGACCTGCACCTATTATTTTAACAAGTTCTGCTAAAAACCCAATCCCTATGTTAAAAGGAGATAGACCCTCTAATGGGATTATACTTCCATAAGGTATTGGAATAATGAATAAAAATAATCCAAATAAAGATGGTATTAAAAATTTAAGTAAATCATTAGTATTTGACTTTTTTGTAGATGTAATTGTGTTTTGCATATCTAATCCTCCTAATAAAAATTTAATATAAGTTTTCTTTTAAAATATATTTTGAAAAATAAAATTAAAAAAGTCCCTTGGTCAAAAGACCAAGAGACGAAAATTCCGCGTTACCACTCTCGTTGATAAAATTAATAAATTTAAAAATCTTATCCACTCATTCTCTTAAGGCGAGATAACCTATTACCATACTTATATTTCAGGTAATATTCTCAAAAGCTCTTTTCCATCAAACTTCATTACCAAGCTTCCACCATCCTTGGCTCTCTATAAAATCCATTTAATTTACTCTCTCTATCATCGAATTTACAATATTAACTTGTTATTAATATTAGAATATTTTTTTAAAAAAGTCAATATATTTTTTTACTAAAATTAAATATTTCGAAAATTTAAACTAATTATAAACAAGTAACATAAATAAAATAAGAAATAAGTATGCGAATCTAATGTTTATTTCAATGAATCTAATGTGAAATAGTCATTTTCATTAAATAATATATGGCCACTTTGGTATTCATTACCATCAACTAAAATTTTAAATTTATCTAATTTAAAGTTATCCATATAAGTTTTTGCTACAGAATTTAGCATCATACTTTCATAAGAAGAGCCTAAATTAAAATCATAAAATTCCTTTGAAAAGTTTGCGACCCCTACGTTTAAATCATCATCAGTGGTATATGTATTAAAATTTATTAAATTTGTTTCTTTTACAACAATATTACAATCTTTTAATTCTTCAAGTAAAGAATTTTCATCTAAATTTTTGACTAAAACATTTTTATTAACTAAATCATCACCATTATCATTAGTCATAAATATAGTAGCAATGATACCCTCATTTCCTACTGCAATTTCACCATAATTATCATCAGATGGCTCATCAATAGAGCTTGTACATCCTAAAGATAAAAATAGACACAATAAAAATGGAATAAAAACAAATATTATTTTTTTCATAATATAATCTCCCTCTAATATAAATTAATACCTAGCTTGTATGTTCAACATTACTAGTATTAATCTATGAAAAAGGGAGGTTAAATATAACTAAATATTAATTTTTAGAATTAGATATTTCTTCAGCTAAATTGTTAAGATATTCCCATCTTTCGTATTTATACTCAAGCTCTTTTTCTAAAGATGTTTTTTCATTTAAAACTTCTTGAAGTTTGACAAAGTCAGTAGCATATTTTGATGTACTTTCTTCAAGATTTTCTATTTTTTGCTCTATTTTTTCTATATCAGTATCTATATTTTCAAATTCTCTTTGTTCATTGTAAGTAAACTTAAGTTTTTTATCAGACTTAGGTTTTTCTTTTTTTAGAGATTCTATTTTTTCTTCTTTTTTAGGTTTATTAAATTCTTCAAACTCTATACCTTGAATTTCTTTGTATATTGTGTAGTCGCTATAGTTACCAGTATATATATGGATTTTACCGTTTCCTTCATAAGCAAATACTTTATTACAAACTCTATCTAGGAAATATCTATCATGAGATACTGTAATAACAACACCTCTAAACTCATCTAAATAGTCTTCTAAGATATTTAGGGTATCTATATCTAAGTCGTTTGTAGGCTCATCTAATAAAAGTACGTTAGGAGCCATCATAAGAATTCTTAAAAGGTGAAGTCTACGTCTTTCACCACCTGATAATTTACCCATTAAAGTGTATTGCATAGTACCATTAAATAAAAATCGTTCACACATTTGAGATGCAGTTATCTTAGTACCATCAGAAGTTTCTATATAATCGCTAGCTTCTTTTACATAGTCTATTGCTCTCATTTGCTCATTCATGTGAGAATCATCCTGTGAGAAACATCCTATTTTTACTGTTTCTCCTATAGATATATATCCATTATCTGGATCTAATTTGCCATTTAATATATTTATAAGGGTAGACTTACCCATACCATTTTTTCCTATTATGCCAATTCTATCAGTACGAGTTAAAGTATACTCTAGGTTATCTATAACTTTTTTATGAGCAAATGATTTTGATATATTGTGAATTTCTATTATTTTATTTCCAAGTCTACTTGAACCAACAGATATATCTACTTTTTCATTAGACAAGTCAGCATCATTGTTTACAAGTTCATCAAATCTCTGAAGTCTAGCTTTTTGTTTTGTAGTACGAGCTTTTGCACCACGTCTAACCCAAGCCAATTCTGTTTTTATTAAATTTTGACGTTTTTCTTCCATACTAGATTCTAAAGCTAATCGTTCCATTTTTTTCTCAAGGAAAGCAGAGTAGTTTCCGTCATAACTAAATAATCTACCTTTGTCTAATTCAATAACCCTATTTGTAACACGGTCTAGGAAATATCTATCATGGGTAATCATAAGTAGTGAACCACGCCTAGCATTTAAATATTCTTCTAGCCAATCTATAGTATCATTGTCTAAGTGGTTTGTAGGTTCGTCTAGTATCAACAATTCACAAGGAGTAATAAGGGCAGATGCAAGAGAAACTCTTTTTCTCTGACCACCAGACATACCTTTTATTTTTTGGTTGAAGTCACTTATACCAAGTTTAGTAAGTACTGATTTTGCTTCACTTTCTAAATCCCATAGGTTTAGGGTATCTATTTTTTCTTGTAATGATAGGAGTTTGACGTTTAGCTTATCATCATAGTCTTTATTTACTTTTTCTAAAGTTTCTTCATATTCACCAAGTAGTCTCATTTCTTCAGAAGTACCTTTAAAAACTTGTTCTAAAACAGTAGCTTCATCATCATAATAAGGGCTCTGAGGAAGATACTCTATTCTAACTCTGTTAGCTTTTATTATGCTTCCTGAATCACTTTCAATTGCACCAGCTATTATTTTTAATAATGTTGACTTACCAGTACCATTTACACCGATAAGTCCTATTTTTTCGCCTTCATTAATTCCTAGTGAAATATTTTCTAATAATGTTTTTTCTGAATAACTCTTACTTATATTTTCTAAAGCCATTAAGTTCATTGGTATCACCTTTAATTTCTAATTTATTTTATATATTATAATTGTTTTTCAAAATGTTGATAATCTGGATTACTCCAGTGTCCACCCCAGCTCCAACCTCTTTTTGTAAAGGCATTGTAGGCAGCATCTCCTTCTCTTATCATACCCATAGAGGAATTAGTTCTATCAGCATAAACATATGATTCTTTGGGGCTAGTATTACTTCCTATAACATGAGGATTTTGGAATGGATTTATATCTATTGCAAGTCCTTTTCCGTGATTTGAAATTTTATTTGTTCCTGAAATAGTTCTATAACAAAAAGCAGAACTATTGTTATTAACCATAGAATTATTATCATTAGCATCATATTCATCTATTAGTCGAATTTTTTCAATCGGATACTTTTCATTGTATAATTCTTCAAATATGTCAACAACTTCAGATGCAACTCTTTTATCTACAATCATTTCACCAATGTGAGTACTCCCATCAAAGCTATAATAAGTTAGAGTTAAATAAGAAAGACTATTAAAGTTTATAGGTTCATTATGAGGCATAGATTTTCCTAACATTTTGTCTTTTATATGGTCAGGAATAGGAGAGTGAGAAAATTCTCTTTTAACTTCAATTTCTTTCTTTGGTTCTTCTTGTTTTTCATCTTCTGTAGGTAGTATATTTTCAACCTCAGTTTGATTAGAGTCAACATCCGAATTTATTTTAGATTCATTAAACGTTGACTTGAAAAACATAGGAACACTAATTATGGAAACTACTAGTATACCAACTATTGCTTTTATCATCTGTTTCCCCCTCTATATTATTGTTATAGTTTATTGCGAACTCTGAATATATTGAAATTCAGAGCTTTATTTTATATATTTCAAAGAATTTC
>JAVXJG010000035.1:0-16384 GCA_036647935.1 Peptostreptococcaceae bacterium | reverse complement strand
ATATATAAAACATGGATTTAGATATTATAATTGTAAAAAATTAATGTATGTAGTATAATCAACTTGAAAATACATGTTTCAGGGGAGCTAAATCGCTGAGAGGAGATATTTAATCTCGACCCTTTTTAACCTGTTTGGATAATGCCAGCGTAGGGAGATAAAATCGCTTATAGTGTAGTTAATAGGCTTTATCCTACTTGGATAAGGCTTTTTTGTATACTACAAATAAAGAATGAAGGATGGTAGATTATATGGTAATAGCAGACATAGCAGTAATGCCTCTTAGACCTTATGCAGGTGAAGAAGAAATGTACAAAGTTGTTGATGAGTGTATTTCTCAAATACAAAAAAGTGGCCTTAAGCATGAAATCGGCGCAATGAGCACTACAATTGAAGGTGAATTTGATGAAGTATTTGAACTTTTAAAAGTTATACATAAGGTTCCATTTAACTTAGGTTGTGAAAGAGTTATAACTGTAGCTAGGATAGATGAAAAATCTGGGGGAATAACTATAGATGAAAAACTTAAAAACCATAGATAAAGTAAAAAATAGCTTATATCCAATAGTTACATTTTTAAGCTTATTACTTATATGGGAATTAGTAGTTCAAATAAAGGATATTCCACAATATATCCTTCCAGCACCGACTGATATAATAAGTGTATTTTATAATGATTATTTAAATTTATATACGAATACACTTACAACTTTAAGTGAAGCGATATCAGGTTTTTTAGTAGCAATAACACTATCTTTAACTATAGGAGTACTTATGGATTTTATCCCTATATTTAAAAAATGTATTTATCCTATAATGGTAGTTTCTCAAACTATTCCAACTATTGCAATTGCACCACTTCTAATAATTTGGTTTGGATTTGACATGTTGCCTAAAGTAATAATGGTTACTATGACATGTTTCTTCCCAATACTTATAAGTTTTGTAGATGGAATGGAAACTATCGATAAAGATTATTTAAATTTATTTAAGACTATGAATAGTAGCAAAATATCTACATTTATACATCTTAAATTTCCAATGTCTATGGATAAGTTCTTTTCAGGACTTAAAATTTCAGCAACATATGCTGTAGTTGCCGCAACAGTAGCAGAATGGCTAGGCGGTACAAATGGACTTGGAGTATATATGGTACGATCAAAAAGTGCCTATGCTTTGGATAAGGTTTTTGCATCTACTATATTAGTAGTAATATTTAGTCTTATATTTGTAGGTGTTGTACAAATTTTAAAGACTTATCTTCTTTCTTATAGAAAAAAGAGCTTCCGTATCACAAAAAAATAAAACATATATACTCAGGAGGATTTTATGAAATTAAAAAAATTAATAAGTTTGAGTCTAGTAAGTGCTCTTACAATGAGCTTACTATCTGGATGTTCAAATAAAGATGCTTCAAAAGAATCTAGTGATTCTACTAGTAATGAAAAAATAACAATGGTACTAGATTGGACTCCAAATACTAACCATACAGGACTATTTGTTGCTCTTGAAAATGGATACTACGAGGAATTAGGACTTGATGTAGATATTGTACAACCACCAGATGGAGGTGCTGCAACTTTAGTAGCTACAGGTAAAGCTGATTTTGGAATAAGTTATCAAGAGGAAGTTACCTTTGCTAAAACTAGCAAAGATCCTCTTCCAATAAAAGCAGTATCTGCAATTATACAACACAATACTTCAGGATTTGCCTCTCCTAAGGATAAAAATATAACTTCGCCTAAAGATTTTGAAGGAAAAACTTACGGTGGATGGGGGTCTCCTTCTGAAGATGCTATACTTGATGCTCTTATGAAAAAAGAAGGAAAAGACTTTAGCAAGTTAAAAGTTGTAGATATCGGACAAGATGACTTCTTTAGTGCCACAAGTAAAAATATCGACTTTGCATGGATATTTCAAGGGTGGGATGTTGTAGAAGCAACTAGACGTAATATAGACTTAAACTTTATTCCAATTGGTGAAGTTGATGAAAGACTTGATTACTACACACCTCTTATAATATCTAATGAAAAGTTATTAGATGAGAATCCTGAACTAGCTAAAAAGTTTTTAGAAGCTACTAGTAAAGGGTATGAATTTGCTATAAAAAACCCAGTTGATGCTGCTAAGATTTTAGTTAAACATGCTCCTGAAATAGATGAAGAATTAGCTATAAAAAGTCAAGAGTACTTAGCTGATAAATATATTGATGATGCTCCTAGATGGGGTGAGATGAAAGATACTGTTTGGAATAATTACACTCAATTTCTAAAAGAATATAGGTTAATAGATAAAGATTTAGAACCTAGCGAGGCTTATAGTAATGAATACTTGCCAAAGTAAATCAAAAATAAGTATAAAAAATATATCAAAGCATTACAACGAGGTAGAGGTTTTAAAAAATATAAGTATAGATGTATACGAGGGTGAATTTATAAGTATACTAGGTCCTAGTGGGTGTGGTAAAAGTACTATTTTCAATATAATTTCAGGTTTGAATGATTATAATGGTGGAAATATTGATATTAATGGAAAACTTAGCTATATGTATCAAAAAGATTTACTACTTCCACACAAGACTATTATAGATAATGTTAGCTTACCTTTAACTCTTATAAAAAAGAAAGGCTTTAAAAGTAATTCTTTGAAGAAAAGAGAAGCTCATAAAATTGTTGCTAAATATTTTTCTACTTTCGGATTAGGTGGATATGAGAATAAATATCCTGATGAACTATCTGGTGGAATGAAACAAAGAGCTAATTTTTTAAGAACATTTATTACATCTAATGATATTATGCTTTTGGATGAACCATTTGGCGCACTAGATTCTATTACTAAAGCTTCTATGCAAGAATGGTTATTAGATATTAGATGTAAAGTAAATTCTACTATATTGTTAATAACACATGATATTGATGAAGCTATACTTTTATCTGATAGAATTTATGTTATTTCTCAAAAACCTTCAATAGTAAAAAAAGAATTCAAAATTGATAAGTCTTATTATAACCACGATAAGTTAGAAAATATATCTAGATTGAAAAAAGATATAATCGACCTACTATAGTACCTAAGTACCTACAAAATTAATAAAAATGATGTATCTGAATTTTCCAATTTAGATACATCATTTTTTAAGTCCTAACCTATAACCTCATCGACAGTCCCGATTTTCAAGTTCGATTATGACGTGAGTTAGAAAAATCTTTAATATCTACTTCATTTTCATATATTTTCTTTAAATTATCTATACTATCACCCACTATTTAGTATATTAAAATAAATCAAATAATGTGTACTCATACTCTGGTATAAATTCATCTAATCTTTTCTTTGCTAAGCTAATATACCACCCCCTATCTAGTTTATCTGGTACAGATTTTTCAATAATATTTCCATTATCTATAAATACTTTATCTGGAGTATTTGCTATTTTTTCTATTTTATTATCATCTTTCACCTTCATAATAGGATAATCTATAGATGAATTGCTTGCAAACCCTCTTAAAACCTTTAACTTTAAATTTTCACTTCCATGTTTTGCATAACTATATTTACCAGTTATTTTTATACATTTTTGAAAATTTATTAATTTAATTTCATTATTTATAGTAGTCTCTATCTCTATATTGTTTATTAATTTTTCTATTAAAGCCTTATTTACTATAGGTAAATCATTATCTAATAAACTTAATTTTTTAAGATATGAACCTTTACTTTTTATGCTTTCATTTTCTTGGATAAATACATAATTATTAACATCTTTTTGGATTATTTTTTTTATAGAGTCATGCTCTAGAGACATCTTTGTCCTACTACTCCATTCATTACAGATTTCTATATATCTATCTATATCTTCTTTGGAGTTAAATTTAAACATTACTCCATCTGTATTACCTTGTATAAATACTGCCCTATCTCCAAATTCAAGTTCTACCTTTTCAATTAAATCTAGCAATAACAATTGACCATTAACACATATTCCATCTCCCATCATAGGGTCGTATAACTCATTGTTTATATCCTTACAGGCTCCATATGTACTATTTAATACTAGTTTAAGAGATTGCTCTCTTTTATCACCATTTCTTTTTAACTCAAACCTAGTGTCTCTTATTTCTCTATATTTTTCAGGATTTTTTATATTTCTGCTTAATAAATTATACCCAATCATTATAGATGGATAAAAAGAGCTAACATCTGAGTTTACTATAAAATCCTCTCCAATATATTTCTTTCTAGCTGCATGAAGTCCTCCCCATCCAAAGTCTGTTTCAACTCCATACACATTTGCTTTTATATTATTGTAATTAATCCTATTATTATAATCTAAATACCAATCTTTTATATAACTATACTTACTAAATTTCAGAGTGTTTATTATTTCAAAGTCATGAGCATCATCTCTTTCAAAATTAGGCTTTTTAGCATCTAATATATATGCACCTAGTTGTGCTTCTGTTTTATTAAACATTTCTTCTTCCAATTTAAAATAATCTATTAAACCTTCTTGTGCTTCATATTTATAGTATTGTTCTTCAAAAACCTTAAAGGTCATTCTCACATCATATGTACAATACGATTTTAATTCTTCTATTTCTTCATTTGTAGGATATCTATTTAAATCGAAATCTACATCGCTTTCTTTTATACTCTCGCCCATAAATAGCTCTAGCTCTTTTAAACTTCTAATATGATTTCCCAGTTCAAAATAGTATAATTTAGGAATGTTTAATCTTCTATCTATTTGCCATCCTTTTAATTTTTCATTTATAAGCTTATCTGATACTATACACGGATTTAGGTTTGATAAAATAGCCTTCATAATCCACTGATCATACCCTTTTATATTATATCCAACCCATATGCTATTTTTATTTTTTTCAAATACTCTTAAAAATTCATCTCTATCATTTACTATAGTATGTTCTCTTCCTGTTTTGTAATCTTTCATTACACACATCCAGAATCCAGCCTTTGATAATACTTCAAAATCTATTATAATTTTTCTTTTTTTACTAACCATATTTTCTCCTTATCATATAAAAAGTTCACTTTACTTAAGTCCTCTATTATACTTTTTTTATTGGATTTTTTCAAATATATATTTTTTGTTTTTTTAATTTTTGAAATAAAATAATTTATATCTACTAGGATATAAATTATAATTTAATAACTAAAAAATGATCCCAATATAAATATTGAGACCATTTTAAACACTAATATTTTCCATCATGAGGTTTTAACCCAGTCTTACTAGTCTATTTGCTAATATTTCTTTAACTTAAAAACAGGCTTACTCTCTCCTACTAATTCATTCTTGTGATTATATACTCTTAAATTATACTCATCAGATAAACACCCTAAATCCTCCTCTGATATAACACCTAACTGGTGTAAAAGCTCAATAAGCACAATATTTCTCATTGAAGATAGTCCATCATTAGTCTTAATAGCAAACCCTATCCCTTTATCTATAATAGCTCCACCGAAATATCCATTGGCTCCTGACTTTATAACCACCTTGTTTGGATATTTTTCCATTATTCTAAAATCTATTCTATCTGAACCTGACGCATAAACGGGATAATTCATAACAGCATTTACTACCCTAGTCACAGGCTCTTTATACTTTTCATTTAAAGTATCTGGTTTTCCCATACGTGCCATTCCATATGCAAACTTATTTAAAGGTAATGCATGAACAGGAACTCCACATCCATCAAGCCCAATAATTATATTATCTGGATTATAATCACAAAGCTCTCCAATCATATTTACAATTCTCTTTTGGTGAGGGTGACATATTTGATAATATGTATCTAAATCTTCATTAAGATATTTTACTGTAGCTAACATACCTGAATGTTTCCCACTACAATTATTATGAATATTTAGTGGCTTTTCACCTTTTGCTTTCATCTCTCTTGCAACATCCTCTTTAAAAGGATAATGCACTCCACATTGTACATAATCTTCTTTAAGATCTATTTTTTCTAGAATACTTCTAACAGTATCAACATGAATTTTTTCCCCAGAATGTGATGCACATATTTGCGCAATCTCTTTATCACTTATACTATAATTATCTACTGCACCATATAAAACAGGAACTACAGCCTGCATCAATTTAGCAGATGAACGTGCATATGAAACTTCATTAGGATCCCCAGCTGAATATAATAAATTCTCCTTATAATCTACAACTGCAATAGAACCAGTTGTAAAAAGATCAACTATACCACCTCTATAAGTATTTACTAGTACTTCCATAAGTTATCTCCTTTATATAAAGCTAATCAATAGCTAATTCTAATTCTAATTCAATTTCTTCTTTTGTATACTTTGCCATACCTATCCCTGTAATACCACATAATAATGAGAATAATGGACATAAGTAACATAAAAATGCGTAAGGTAAATATTCTGCATATCCAATATTAAGAGTGTTCATTATAAATACTGCTGTAACGCCCCAAGGAATTATTGTTACACCGAGAGTACCACAGTCTTCACATATTCTAGATACGTTTTCTGGTTTAAGACCTTTTAGCTTAAATAAATCTTTCATAGTAGATTGTACCATTATAGCTGAAAAAGTATGTGAACCAGTAAGTCCTATAGATAAATAACTTATACTCATAGCACTCGCTACTAGACCAGCTGTTGTTTTAATCTTTTGTGCGAATGTTGAAACAAGTACATTTATTATACCAATTTCTCTTATCATACCTCCTACACCACTGGTAAATATAACAGCTTGAACTGTACTATTCATACTATTCATACCACCACGATTTAAAAGAGTACTTAAAAATTCTAACTCAAATTCTTTATTAAATCCTTTGTAAAAACTATCAAAAACTAATGCTGGTTCAAATCCTTGGTAGAATATCGCAATAATTATTCCACAAATAACACCAGATAATATTGATTGAGCTGGTGATTTCTTTTGTAACAACATTGCAATAACTACAACCATTGGTAAAAGTGTAACTATACCTAATTTAAAGTTTTCATCTAACCCTAAAGAAATTTGTTCTATAAGAGTAAAGTCTGCCGTCCCAGATACTTTAAAACCTAAGAAAAGGAAAAGTATAGCAGATACTATAAGTGAAGGTACAGTTGTATAAAGCATATGCTTTACATGAGTCATTACATTTACGTTCATTACTCCTGCTGCAAAATTTGTTGTATCCGATAATGGTGAAAGTTTATCTCCAAACCAAGATCCACTAATAATTGCTCCTGCTGTCATCCCTGCTGGTACTCCAAGACCTGTCCCTACTCCAAGTAGTGCTACCCCTACAGTCCCCATAGTTCCCCATGAAGTTCCTGTACACATTGAAACTATAGCACATAATAAAAGTGACGTTACTAAGAAATACTTAGCATTTATTATTTTCATCCCATAAAATATAATTGTTGGAACTGTTCCCGATGCAATCCACACCCCTATAAGAGCTCCAACTGCTAGCATTATAACTACTGCTTGTAAACTATTTCTAATTGTATCAAGTGCTTTAGTCTCTAAATCAGAATATGTGTATCCTAATTTCAATGCTAAAACATTTATTAGCATCCAAGCTATAAACATGGTCACATTTAAGTGAGCTCCAAAAACTCTAATTCCCAAAACCATAAATACTGCTAAACTCAACAATGTAAATAATGAATACGAAAACGATGGTATTTGTTTTTCTTTCATAATATCTTACCCCCTTAAAATAATTGTCTAATTTACTTTTTTCTTAGTATACTCCCTTTACTTATAATGGTTATTGACTTATAATTAGTATGCTTATCTTTATATTTAGATAAACATACTAATTAAAGTATTTGCTTTAATTATACCATGAGTTATACCACTTTTAAAGTGAATTTGCTGAATTTGTCAGAAAATAAATTTAATACAGAATTTTTAGGAGTTAATATATTTAAAATGAATATTATAGAAATTATACAAAGTAAATACGATTCTTTGACCAACAAACAAAAATGTGTAGCAGACTACTTATCTGATAAGCCATCTGATATATGTTATGTTTCACTATCCACTTTAAGTAAGAAAATTGGATGTTCTGAAGTTACTATATTAAACTTTTGTAAAAATATAGGGATTGATAGTTTTATTAATTTAAAGGAAGAATTTAGAGATTATAATCAAACTCTAGTTAATAAACATTCAGTCTCTTCCTATTCAGTTCCTTTAGAGATATCAGACACTAATGATAAGATAGATTTTCTAAAAAATATTTGTAATGAAGAGTTAGATAAAATAACTAACTTCTACAATTCAATAGATTTAGAAAGTGTACTATCTATAGCAAATATTATATCTAAAAGACAAATAATCTACTTATTTGCACATGACGCTTCTAGATCCCTTGCATATTTTCTTAAGCTAAGGCTGGATTTACTGAACCTAAATGTTGTGATGATTGATTTATCTGATATGAATGAGACTGAGTATATTATGAAACAAATCAATAAAGATGATGTAGCTATATTTTTAAGTTTTCCTAATTATTATTATTCAGTAAAAAATATTGCAGAAAATGTTAAACATAGCCAGTGTGAGATTGTTTTAATTACAGATAGTTTGAATTGTCCTATTGTAGATTGTACAAATAATATTTTATTGTGTAGCACTCGAACGAAAATATTTTATAATTCCTGGATACTACCGGTTGCCTTGATAAATAGTCTTACGTCTACTTTAGCTATGTTGGTAAAAGAGATAAATGATTTTTAAATCAACTATAAAATACCCTATTGAGTAGACCTTTTGTGATCTACTCAGTAGGGTATTTTTCTTCTTAGATATGACATAGCCATAGCTTTTATATCAATTAGATTCAAATACAGTCTGACTATCTATTTCTGTTTGAAGTGCTTTTAATCCTCTTAGCACTAAATTTCTTCTTATCTTCTTACTATCCACATCACTTACAGTAGGATCCCCTAGTGGATATGGTATACCTACTGCCGGCACTATTCTATTTGCACCTATTGTTAAAGATATAGGAACCACCGTACATATATGAACTACTGCAATTCCTGCCCTTTCTATTTCTTTTACCATCGTTGCACCGCAACGAGTACAAGTACCTCACGTAGAAGTAAGTATAACAGCTTCTACACCATCTTCCACTAACTTTTTAGCAAAATCTTCTCCAAAGCCTTTAGCATTAGCAACACTAGTTCCCGTACCTGTTGTAGTTACAAAATAGTTAGCTAATTCCCCTATTACACCTTCTTTTTCTAACTCCCTTAAAACATCAAGGGGAACAACTAAGTTAGGATTTTGTAACACATAAGCTCTATCATATCCTCCATGTATTGTTGTAAAATCATCCTTTAACATAGAGTCCATTCCTATTAAATCATATATACCATACTTTGTAGCACTTGAAGATTCTATTCTATCTGGATTATCAGTTGGAACTATACCCCCTGATGTTACTAATGCAACTTTTACTTTTGATATGTCCTCTATGGCCCTAACAGGCTCTACTCTATCAAACACTGGCATAGGATACTCTGTTGTATATTTTTCTTTATTCATTTTTCTAACTAGCATCTCTACTGCTCTTTCAGATCCTCTTAATTTATGGAAGTAGTTAATTCTTATTCCCCTTTGGATATATCCCTCAATCTCTGGTGGTCCTACTTCTTCACCTTTAGCTAATTTTAGACCAATACTTGCCATCTTAGGAACAGACTTTCTTAAATCTGCCGCTGAACTTCCAGTTGACACTATATATAAGTCAAGCTTAAACATATCAGCACCTGGATTTTCAATATACATTCCTGTAACTACAGGTATATTTAATTCTTCTTCAACTTTTTTACATATAGCACCACAAGCAACTCCATATCTTCCTGCATTGAATGCTGGCCCTGCTATAAATAAATCTGGTTTTTCCTCTTTTATCATTTCTAATAATACTTTACTTGCTTTTTCAATATTTTCTCCAAAATATGAGTCTCCACAGATTACAGTTGCTACTATTTCAGCAGCATCACCTAGTGACTTCTGAAATGCTAATCCAGGACCTACTACTCCAGCTCTTTTTTCAGGTTTTATGTCTGCTTTTTCTTCTCCTCCAATTCCTGCAAAGAAATTGTTTATATAGTGAACTACTCTTAATTTACCCATAATTTCCCCCTATTTTTAATATTAATAGTATCTAGCTGCTAGGTGGTTGTATCCATTTGCTATTGTAGATGCTATGATTATTTGAAGCTCTGCATACATACTTCCATCTTCTTGAATACAACCTTTATATCCACCTATCATCATCTCTACATATTCTAAAGTACCTATTACTTTATCCATAGCTGGGAAATGCACTACTAAGTTCCCTTGACCACAAGATACTAATGCATCAGCTTCTTTAGTTGCATCTGCTACTGATTGACTCTTTCCATCTTTTCCAGGAAATTCATCTGTTATCAATACAACATTAGAACCTACATTAGCACACTTTTTACAGTTCATCATCAAATCTGTATCTGGGTTTCCGTATCCTTCTTCTGTTATGATAATTCCATCTACACCTAAGTATTCAACTAACTTTGCAACCATGTCAGAACTTCTTTCTTTATCCATTAAAAATACATTTTCATTAGTTAATATAACTCCTACAAAGTTTAAATCTTTTCCATGTCTTTTATATAAGTCTTCTATAACTGGGTTGTTTAAGTGATGGAAAGTAGTTACCTTATCACATGGTGCAACACAATTTCCTGATATTATAGCCCCATCCATTATTTCTGTTGGGTACATAAATGTAGGAACCATTTGCTTAGCATCTACCCCATAATAGTAAGTATCATGTAAAAGCCCTTGAGATTGTAACATGTGAACATAAGCTACTGTTGGAAGATTTTCATATTCTTTTATCTGCTTAACTAATGGTTTTGTTTCGTATGTTATTATCTCATCTGGCTCTACTTCTTTACCCGCATTCCCTATATATGTAGCAACTTTAAGACCTGCAATTCTTGCAGCTGCTTCATAGCTATGGGTTTCTAAATTTTCTCTAGGTTCAACTACAACACACACATTATTTGTTTTAGAGAATGGTGTATACTTTGCAGTATTTCCACTCATATCAATTACACCTTCTTGAAAACCTACTATACTACCACAAGTTATTACACAAGCTCCTACCAATGCATGAGTTCTTCCCTCTCCGACTGTTTTAACCTTGCTTATAACTCCCGGGAATATACCACTTTCACAATCCACCTTAACTCTTGTTTCACAATCCACCTTAACTCTTGGCTCTATAACATCTTTTACTGGAGCTATTCTAACTGACTCACCCGGTCTAGCTAACTCAATTGTAACTCCTTTTATTCTTTCATCCTCTAATACTAATTTCTCAACTTCCTCTTTATTTACGTACAGAGTTGATTCTACTACCTTAGTTTCTCTTGCGAATTGTACATCCTTTATGAAAATTTTCCCTAATTCTAACTTCATTAAAATGCCCCCTTTTATTTACACAATGTCTTTTTTGCTATTGTTTAGGTATTAATCTTTTTTCTTAAATCCTTCATAGCATAATGCGTATGGCTTTGGCTTAATGTATTGTCCCTTACCTTTTTCTCCTACAAATTTTCCTCTCTCAGCTACAAGAGTTCCACGTAAAAATACCTTATCAGCTATACCATGTCTTTCAAATCCTTCAAAAGCAGCATAATCAGTACCTTCATAACTATCTGCATGTGTAATAATTCCTCTATAAGAAGAGTCATATATCACAATATCTGCATCCGATCCTGGAAGTATAGCTCCTTTTTGAGGGTATAATCCTACCACCTTCGCAGGTGTAGTTGAGAATATATCTACAAATCTTTGTTTTGAAATTTTTCCCATTTCGACTCCCTGAGTCCAAAGCATAACCATTCTATCTTGTACACTAGGACAACCATTAGGAATCTTTGCAAAATTATTAATCCCATCTTTTTTCTTTTCAAATCCACCAGAAACAGCCGCATGATCTGAGCCTACAGCAACTAAATAGTTGTTTTTTATTGCATCCCACATAGCATCAAGATGTTCATCACTTCTAAGAGCTGGAGAACAAACATATTTAGCTCCTTCAAAATTAGGTTTTTCTAAGAAAGATTTATTTAGAGTTAGATAATGAGTACATGTTTCTCCATATATAGGCAGTCCTTTTTCATTTGCAGCTTTAATATTTTCCATTGCTCCTTTTGATGAAACATGAACTACAAATAAAGGACACCCTGCAAGTTCTGAAAGATAAATAGCTCTTTGTGTAGCTTCATCTTCAACGATAGGAGGTCTTGAATGCGCATGATAAATTGGTTCAGTTTTACCTTCTGATAATAACTGATTTTGAAGAGTATAAACCATATCTCCATTTTCAGCATGAACCATAATAGTTATTCCGTAATCTTTAGCTATTTGCATACCTTTAAATATTAAATCATCCGGAACCATAAAAGGAGTGTATTTATATGCCATAAAAAACTTAAGTGTAGTAATCCCTGCATCAACCATCTTAGGAATTTCATCTAATAAACTTTCACTTGTATCCATAACCATTCCATGGAATGAATAATCAGATGATGATTTTCCCTCTGCAAATTCTTTATTTTGTAACTCAATAGATTCAATTATGCCTTTTCCTTTAATTTGAGGAGCAAAATCAACTACAGTAGTTGTTCCTCCAACCAATGCAGCATGAGATGTTTCAAAAGAAAGCGTATTAAAAGAACCCATATGAACGTGTTCGTCAACTCCACCTGGTATTACATATTTGCCAGTAGCGTCTATTACCTCATGACCATCTTCACATAAGTTAAGTCCAATTTCTATAATTTTTTCTCCTTCTATAAGTATGTCCGAAGCAAATTCATCATTAGCAGATAAAATTGTACCATTTTTAATAATTATCCCCATATACATACCTCCCCTGTTAAAAAAAGGAAGCACCTTTTATTATGTGCCTCCTATGTTAATAATTTATTTGTTATTAGGTTATTAGCTTTTAATTATACTATTTATTGTCACACTTTCTAGATGATTTAGTATATACACTTGAATCTATTCCTTCTAAGTATTCAACAACCTCTTCAACAGAAACAACATCACAGAACTTGGCTTCCATATCAAATAGATTCCACTCAATAACTCCAGGAACTCTATCTCCTACTGTTCCTCTTGGTACTATAGTTTTAAATCCATATCCTGTAGAATCCATTACTGTATGTCTAACACATGCACAAGAAGTAGCTCCCATTACTATTAAAGTATCTACACCTAAATAATTAAGAGTTTGAGCTAAATGAGTTCCAAAGAAGTTAGATGCATATTTTTTATGTATAACTGGCTCTTCTGGTCTTGGTTTTAATTTAGGATCTATCTCCATCCACTCTGAATTAATATCAAGAGCACTCATAGGTATTTTTTCATCCCATCTTGGAAGATCCCATTGTTGCTCCCCAACATATCCAGTAGTAGTATGGAATATTGGTACTCCAGCTTTTCTTCCTGCTTCTAAAACTTTAAGAGATTGTGCGCAAACTTCTTCAGCTTTATCACAAGTAAATGGATGCCCTTCACTCATCCAAGCCTTAGCCATATCAACAGTTGTTATAGCTGGTGCTTTACCATATCCCATCTTTCTCATGAATCCTCTTTCTTTATACACTTCTCTAGCTTCATCAAATGCTTTCTTTAATAGTTCTTCATCAAATAGATAGTTATCAACAAATTTAAAATCTTTATTCTTCATAATATAATAATCCCCCTTGTTTATTTTTTTAAGGAATTTTTCCTTTGCCTTTATATATAGCAAATCTCATGCCAAAAATAAATCAAGTTGAAAACTACGCTATAAAGCCATTTATCTATTATAAAGGTAATATTTCATTTGCAATTTTGCAAATAAATTATATTATCCTAAATATTATTTATTAAATTATTAATATTATCTTGTGTCTTACTAATTGATATTATCGTTTTATCATAATTGCAAATTAAAATAGTTTTTTGCGATTTTGCAAATAAAATATAGATTTCTACTGAATTTATATATGTGATCTGTGAATTTTCTTTTATTTTTTTCTAACTATCTAAATTTTAATTTATACTTGTTCATTTTTCGTGATAAAGTGGAATAGTGTATTCCTAAAACTTTCGAAGCTTCTTCTAGAGTATTGTATTTTACTATAGTGTCCTCGATTATTGTTTTTTCATATAAGTCCATAAGATAATTTAATTTTTCTTTCTTTATAAGATTGCTACCACTTTTATAATCAGAAATCATTATCTGCGATAAAATTTTTCCAGGTATCATATCTACTTCTATTGTTTTTTCACTTAAAATAAATAGATATTCCACTAAATTTTCAAGTTCTCTAACATTCCCTGGATAATCATATCTTAAAAGGTAGTCCATAGTTTCTGTAGATATTTCTTTAGATGCCTTATATTTATTGTTAAGTTTTTTGATAAAGTATTTTATAAATACTTCTATGTCTTCATATCTTTCTCTAAGTGGAGGGATTGTGATTGGAAAAACATTAAGTCTAAAATAAAGGTCTTGTCTAAATCTTTTATTTTCAACTTCCTGTTCTAAGTTCCTATTTGTAGCCGCAATTAGTCTTATATCTAGTTTTATACGATTTTTTCCACCTACTCTAGTAATTTCTTTTTCTTGAATAGCACGAAGCAATTTTGATTGCACTGATAATTCTAATTCTCCTATCTCATCAAGAAATAAAGTCCCACCATTTGCAAGCTCAAAAAATCCTATTTTACCGTTAGTGGATGCTCCTGTAAAAGCTCCTTTTTCATATCCAAATAGTTCTGATTCAAATAATTCCTTTGGTATTGCTGCACAATTTACTTTTATAAATATATTATCTTGTCTTGAACTTAAATTATGAATGTACTTACTTAATACTTCTTTTCCTGTACCCGATTCCCCATATATCATAACTGTTGAATCAAATTTTGCTACCCTAGAAGCGAGGTTTTTTGTATTTTTCATTGCATTACTTACAAATATATAGTCTTCACTTTTATTTATTAAGTTTTTTAGGTGACTTATTTCCTGGTTTGCTTTTTTCTCCTTGGCAATATATTCCTTAATTTCTTCTTTTAATTTTGCAAGATCTTCAATATCTCTAGTGTTGTTTATTACTCCTATTATTTTTTTATTATTATCAAATATAGGTTTTGCAGAACTAATAGCTGATTTTCCAGTTATATATCTGTGTGTTGTAGAAATAGATTTTTTATTTTTTAAAACATCTAAAGATATTGCTCTATTTATAGTTCCATTGTTTAAAAGTACTGAAAGATTCTTATTTATAATATCCCCTTTTTTTAAACCTGTAATGTATTCATACTGTGAATTTACATATATTATATTTCCTTCGCCATCTGTAATTAATATTCCATCATAAGATGAGTCAATGGCATACTTATAAAAGTTGCTATTCAAAATTCACTCCCCCTTTATTACTGCAAACTATCTATAAATTATCTTCTTTATATGTTTATTCTATTAATAATTATCATTTCCTCTAACTATACAAACTAACTATGGATACCCCATAGTTAGCTTGTATTTTACTTGCTCTCAAATTTATCTTTATAATATTGTTTAGTTCTAAACTCTATTGCATCATCTACACTTTCTAAAAAGTATCTATTATTAAGAAACTCCCCTAAACTTTCATTTAAGCAAACGTAATCTCCTTCTACATAGAAAAATTTACTACTACTTTTACATAGAAATTTGACTGGATTTTTCCTCTTCACTAATTTCACAAATACTATCTAAGAATCCTAAGTAATCTTTAAATATATTCGCCTTTAATTTTTTTCATATTTGAATAAACATCTTCATCCATATATGTTAATAGTTCTACTCTTTATGGTCGATATCCTAAAATCAAAATCTATGAAACAACGTTCAGGATAATCTTCTTCTTTAGGCATAGCCGACTTTGTTTCTACTTTACCTCTAGCTTCTCCAGCTAATAAAAACGGTACTAGGTTTGCTTTTTTATAGTTTCCTATAAAATCTAGAACATTAAGATATTTTTTACTTTTATCTTTTCTAAGTCCTCTACCTAATTGCTGTAAAAATACTGTAGGGGACTCAGTTGGTCTTAAGAATAAAACCATATCTATACTTTTCACGTCTATCCCCATGCCCGTCAACCTAACAAGTCCTATTTTTAATTATAATAGAAAGTAGGACTTAAATTTATGCATAAAAGAATTAAACATTTAATCAAAAATCTAAAAAATGTATTTAGTGTTGATGAAACAAATAAAATAGCTAGAGATACAAAGTTTGTACAAAGAAAAAGTAATATAACAGCT
>JAVXJG010000034.1:0-17214 GCA_036647935.1 Peptostreptococcaceae bacterium | reverse complement strand
ATGCCAGCCTGTCACGCTGGAGGTCGAGGGTTCGAGTCCCTTCCAGGTCGCCAATAAAATAAACACTTGCTGGTGTGGCTCAACGGTAGAGCAGCTGACTTGTAATCAGCAGGTTGTAGGTTCGATTCCTATCACCAGCTCCATTAAAACTCTTAGGTTATTCTAAGAGTTTTTATTTTGCATATTTTGGCATAAATATGAGTAAATCCAAATGAAGAATTTTGCATAAAAAAATAGAAGAAAATATTTTAAATATTTTCTTCTATTTAAATCTTTCCCATCTTAAATCATTACCTATAAATTTTATTATTCTAAATTTATCTAATATCCTAGATAAAGTTCTCTGTGTATAAACCTTACCAAGTTGTGATGGTGTTAAATTTGTAGATATAATAATTTTTTTACCAGAAATTAGTCTAGTATTTATAATATTAAAAATCTCACCACTAGTAAATGAATTATTAAGCTCTGTTCCAAGGTCATCAATTATAAGTAAATCACAATCAAATAAATTTTTATAATTTTCATCAGCTAACTTGTTGCTAGAATCTCTTCTAAACTTATAGTCTTCAATTATTTCTAATATCCTAAATGAAGTTTGATATATAACTACATACCCTCTATCTAATAAATCTTTAGCAATACAATTACACATATAAGTTTTTCCAAGGCCTGTAGAACCATAAAATAATAAGTTATTTCCATTATCTTTTTCAAAGTTTAGTACAAAGCTTTCACATATAGAAAATATATCAAGCATATTTTCTCTAGGTGATAACTTAGAGTTTTCACCTTTATTAGGAGAAAAAATATCAAAATTAAAGTTAGAAAAATTTTCTTTGTTTAAAACTCTATCTAAATTAGACATCTTATAAGCCTCATTTATAATTTCTTGTTTAAAACAACGACATTTTTCACCTGAAGGTAAAAAACCTCTATCGTGACAATGAACACAATGATATTTAATTACCATATAATCTAGGGGAACTCCATATTTAATTAATAAATCTTTTTTTCTTTGCTTTAGTTCATTCATCTTATTTTTTGATTCATTCACTGCTTTTTCTCTAGAATTAGGATTTAATAATACTAATTTAGCTAATCCTAATCCTATTTTGGATACCTCATTTTCCATTTCTAATAATTCCGGAATCGTATCATAAACTTCTTTTTTTCTATTTTCTAAATCAACTTCATTTTGATCTCTTCTTTGTTCATAGTTAAGAAGTATGCTTCTTACTTTGTTATCATCCATATAAAATCACCTACCTAAACTTTTCTTTCTGACTTTTTTCTATAATTTCATTTAACTCATCAGGTGTATATTGAGTAAATGTTTCATTGAAATTATGGAATTTAGTCTTTTTATAAGTATCATTACTAGCAGTAGTGTTAGCTTTCTTAGTTACAAACTCTTTATTTGTGCTAGTAGATTCAAAAGCTTTTAAGTCCTCTAAAGTTTTGATATTTTTACCTGCCCAACTTTTTATAATTCCATTTATATAAGAGATTGATGGATTTGAGATATTTTTAGATTTAGAACAAGCTTCAAGTATAAGCTCTATATCTGTACCAAATTTATCAAACCATTCATCAATAAGTTGTTTTTCAGATTTAGAAGGTTGTCTAGAAAATCCTAGTTCATTAAAGATAGTTTTATACATCAGATATCTTTCACTTCTAACAGAAAAACTCTTTTCAACATCCTCAGGAGTATATAAGCTAGAATCATACCAATTTCGTATAATACCTTCTATATACTTAACAGGTTTAGATGATCCTGTACTATCTTTAACATGCTCGTAAGCACATATTATCATCTCAGGGCTCATATTATATTTATTCATCATATCTAAGATGCTAATCTTTTCGCTAGGATCAAGATATCGTCCAACTATTTGATTTATTGAATTAAACATTAGCCTTATACTAGGATTTTCAGATACAGAAACAATACTGTCTGAATTTGATTTTATAGAAGTTGTGTTTACATGCATATTGTCCATATAAAATTTTTTTAAGTCCATAAATTCAATAGAATAATCATAATCATTAAGACCTTCATTTTTATGTAACTTGATTATATTTTTAGTTTCCCAAAACTTCCATGCATCTATAACATCAGATAAGGGTATATTTAAATTTCTTGCTATAGAATTGTTATCAAATTTAGGATTAGCGCGAGAATCGCAAGCCTGTCTATATCCTAGAAGATAAACTTTTACGTATAAACCATTAGCCATCGGCATAAATATATCTATGAAGATATTGGCAATAGTTGTTTCACCTAAATCTATTTCATTAACTTCCTTAAAAAACATTTTATCACCTCAGATTAGATTATATCATTATTTATTGTTTCCATATATATATTTAAATGTAGAGGAATATATTATATAACAAATTATATATTATATAACAAATAGGCATAATAAAAATATATTGCAAATATTAACTTAAGAGATTGATATTAAACAGGAGGGAAAAAATGATTATAAACTTTAGTAAAAAAGTAAGACGAATTTTGGGGGTAATAGTAGTACTTATATTATTAGTAGCAGGGGGAGGTGTATATTTTCATAAACAAGATAAAAGTATAGATGCATTTGAAGTGTCAGAAGAAAAAAACATAAATAGATATACAATGGATGTAATTTTTGAAGATGAAAGCAAGCGTATAATGTGTAATCAAAATATAGAATATGTAAACACTACCGGTACTGAACTAGACAAGATATATTTCCATATATATCCGAATGCATTTTCTAAGAAAGAATTCGCGCCTTTTGAAAAGGAAGAAATGAGTCAAGCATATCCAAATGGGTTTAATGAAGGGTATATAGACATAAAAAAAATTTTAAACAATGAAAGTAAGTTAGAATATCAAATAAAAGGCGATAAAAATGATATTTTAGAAATTAAATTAGGTAGAAATTTAAAACCAGGTGAAAAAATAGATATAGACATAAAGTATAATGTGAAAATGCCTAATTCATTAGGAAGGTTTGGGTATGGGGATAATACTATAAACGTGACTAACTGGTTTCCTATAGCTTGTGTATATGATGAAAGAGGATGGAACTTAAAGGGATATGAGGCTATGGGAGATCCATTTTATAGCGAAACTAGTGATTTTTATGTAAAGATTTTGGCACCAAAAAAATATGAATTAGCATCTACGGGAAAAGTAATAGATAAAAAGAATGATTATGAAAAAACTATGTATCAAATTGAAGCTAAGAAAGTAAGAGATTTTGCATTTATAATGAGTGAAAAATTTGATGTAGATAGTAGTATATATAAAGGAGTATCAATAAATACATATAATTTAAATAAAGAATACTCTAAGTTATCAACAGAGGTTGCAAAAGATTCCTTAAAGATTTTTGGTGAGTTATTTGGAGAATATCCATATGATACATATTCAGTAGTTGCAAGTGATTTTTATATAGGTGGTATGGAATATCCTAATTTAGTAATGATAGACCAAAGTTTATATACTAAAGCAAATAAATTTGTATTAGAGTATGTAATAGCACATGAGACTGCACATCAATGGTGGTATTCTGTGATAGGTAATGACGAGATAAGCGAACCATGGATAGATGAAGCTCTTACAGAATATTCTACAGTTCTTTATTTTGAAAAGAAATATGGAAAAGATACAGGGAATCAGCTTATTAAAACTATGGAAATCCAAACTAAAGATCGTTTGAGTGAAAATGTATTCAAGCCGAGTACGAAATATAAAAATTCAACAGAATATAGTTTAAATGTATATACTAAAGGGGCTGTAGTATTCAATGAAGTAAGGAAGAAAGTAGGAGATGAGGTATTTTTCGCTACATTAAAAGAATATTATAGTACGTATATGTATCAGAATGTAAATGGAGCTAAGTTTGTTGAATTATGGAATAAAAAGGGTGTAGATATAGATAAAATAGTATCGGATTTTAAGTAAATTTTAACTAGAGCATTAAATAATATTTAATGCTCTGTTTTTTTGGTATAATATATCTTATGATTATAAAAAACGAGGTGACCAAATGCTAAAATATTGTTCAATCGGAAGCGGAAGTAGTGGAAACTGTCATTATGTAGGATATAAGGATACCTCTATATTAATAGATGCAGGTCTTAGTGGAAAAAGGATAACAACTGGACTTAACGATATAGATGTAGATATAAATAAAGTAAAAGGGATATTTATAACCCATGAACACTCAGATCATATAAAAGGTGCGGGAATAATGTCTAGAAAATTTGATATACCTGTATTTGCGAATATAAAAACATGGTGTGCTATGAGGGAGAAGTTGGGTGATATTAAAGACCATAATATGAAGGTTTTTGAAAATGATAAAACTTATTCCTTAGGTGATATGGTAATAAGACCATTTTCAATATCTCATGATGCATCAGATGCAGTAGGGTATAATCTATATGCAGATAATGAAAAAATGTCTATAGCTACTGATATAGGTACTATAACGGATAATATAAAGAGACATTTATATAAGTCTAAGTTAGTTGTTTTAGAATCTAATTATGACCCTAATATGCTTATGATGGGTTCATATCCATATGCTTTAAAGAGAAGGGTGATGTCAGATGAGGGACATTTATCAAATGAGGATGCTGCTAAGTTTTGCGTGGAACTTATAAAAGAAGGTACGGAAAGAATTCTTTTAGCTCATTTAAGTAAAGAAAATAATTTTCCTGAGTTAGCGTATGAGACATCTAAAGGAATACTAAGTCAAAATGATATTATAGTTGGGCAAGATGTTAAGTTGGATGTTTTATCAAGACATGAGGTTTCTGATGTATATAATATTAGGTAGGATTTAAGGAGACATTTTATGAATATTACAGTTATTAGTGTGGGGAAGTTAAAAGAGAAGTATTTGAAGTTAGGTATTGAGGAGTTTGCGAAGAGACTATGTAAGTATTGTAAGTTAGATATGATAGAACTAGATGATGAGAAGTGTCCTGAAAATTTAAGTCCTAAGGATATGTTGATTGTTAAGGATAAGGAAGGTAAGAAGATTTTATCTAAGATAAAAGGGAATAGTTATGTTATAGCTTTAGCTATAGATGGAAAGAATTTATCTTCTGAGGAGCTTGCTGGTACTTTGAGTAAGTTAGCTGTTAGAGGGAATAGTCATATAACTTTTGTCATAGGAGGTTCTTTAGGGCTTTCTGATGAGGTTCTTGCGAGAGCTGATTACAAGTTATCATTTTCTAAGATGACTTTTCCTCATCAATTGATGAAATTGATACTTTTGGAACAAGTGTATAGAGCGTTTAGAATAAATAACAATGAACCGTATCATAAATAAGGGCGATATTTAAAAATATAAAAAATGAAAAACTACTTATGTAGTATAGGAGGACTTCGATATGGCAAAACCATTTGTAAAATGGCCAGGTGGTAAGACAGATGAATTAAAAATTATACATGAATATATGCCAACTAATATAAATAATTATATAGAGCCGTTCTTAGGAGGAGGAGCTTGTTTTCTATCATTAGAAAATAAAATCTATGAGAATGCATATATAAATGACTACTCAAATGAATTAATTAGTCTATATACTATGATTAAAAATAGGAATGATAGATTTAATAGTTGCTTAAATGATATATGGCACTTATGGAACTATATAGGAATATTTGCAGAAGAAAACTATCCAAGAATCAGGCAACTATATTCTAGATTTAAAAATGATGAGATTACTTATAAAGAAATAGTTAATATAATAGATGGCTTTATAGAAGAGGAAAGATTACAAATTGAAAATGAAGTATATGATAGTATAAATATAACAAAAGATAATTTGATTAAAGAAATAAAAAAGTCTATGAAATCTAAATTAAAAACTATAAAGAATAATGAAATAAAAAAGGGAAATATTCCAGAAGAAGACTACTATAAAAATTTTGAAGCTGGCTTCAAAGCAGGAGTATATACATTTTATAGAGATTTATACAACAAAAGGGAAAATTTAGATATTTCTAAAGAATTACACATAGCATTATTTTTCTATTTAAGAGAGTTTTGCTATTCATCTATGTTTAGATATAATAAGTCCGGAGGATTTAATGTACCTTACGGAGGAGCATCGTATAACTCTAAAAGTTTTATAACTAAAATAAATTACTGTTGGTCACAGGAAATACAACAAATTTTAGAATATACACATATATATAACTTAGACTTTGAGGAGTTTTTAAGAAAAATAGAAATAGGAAAAGATGATTTTATATTTTTAGATCCACCTTACGATACTACTTTTTCAACATATGCAAATAATGAATTTACAGCAGAAGATCAAATAAGGTTATCTAATTATTTAATTAATGAATGTAAAGGTAAATTTATGTTAATAATTAAAAATACAGATTTTATATATAATTTATATAATAAAAAGGGAATAACAATAGTTGGCTTTGATAAAACATACAAGGTTAGTTTCCAAGATAGAAATGATAAGAATGTTGAACATATAATAATAAAAAATTACTAGCAAATAAAAAAGAAGTTTATACTTCTTTTTTTTTTGATTTTTAATTGACAAATTATAGAAAATCAAATACCATTAAATCAAGAAATCAAATAATTCCTTGATTTTACATGGGAGGATATTTATGGTTAAAATAGGAAACAGTATTTTTTTACATATAAATGAAATAGCTGAAGGATTTAATTCAAATGTAAAACAAATAAAACATTTTCTGGATGATAATAACGTTAGATGTATTAATTTTGAAGAAGACGTGTATGTTCTAGAAAGTGAGTTTTTACGGATATTTACAGGTGAAACACTAATACCTTCATATAATTCAAGTAAAAAAAACAATATAAAATATCCTGTTACTGAAAAGGAAATACTTGCAGAAGCATTAAATGTATTACAAAGGACAGGTAAAGTTTCAATTAAAGAATTAAGAGAAGTTTTAAAAAATATAATGAACTTATCAGAAGAAGACTTAAAAATTAATAAAAACAGAAATGATACAAAGTTTGATCAAAAAGTTAGAAATTTAATTTCTCATAGAGATAGCAATGGATTAACACGATATTGTGATTATGAGAAAATAGGAAAAGAAGGGTATCTAAAACTGAAAGAGAGGTAGTGAAGAATGAGTGTTTATACGGAACAGGAAATAATGGAAGTTGCTATAAAAATATTAGAGGAATACGGAGAATTAAATACAACGGAGCTTAAAGAAATACTTAATGACATAATGCAACCAAGTGGAGAAGACTTGCAAATAAATAAAAATAGAAGTGATACAAAGTTTGACCAAAAAGTTAGGAATATGGTATCTCATAGAGATACAAATGATTTATACAAGTATTTTGACTATAGTAAAAATGGAAGAGTAGGTATTCTAACCTCTAAGTCAATGATTAAAAGTAGTGTAGTAATAAAGGACGAAGAAACACCATACGGAGAAGTAGCGAAAGATACTAAAAAAATTGAAAAAAGAAAAGAAAAGAAAAGAGTTTTCAATGCAAGAAAAGTTGATTTTGAAGGTGTAAATAAAAGTAATAAAGAACTAGGGGACATGGGAGAAAAATTTGTACTTGAAATAGAAAAGAGAAACTTAGGATTACCTTTGAGCGAAAAAGTAAGGCATGTATCTGAGGAAGATGGAGATGGCGCAGGATATGATATATTATCATACACGCCACATGGAGATATACGTTTTTTAGAGGTTAAAACAACAACTTCAGGTAAAGAAACAGCATTCTACATAAGTGAGAATGAAAGGTTATTCTTAGAAACATACGGAGAAGATGCTGAAATAGTAAGAGTTTATAATTTTGATAAAGATAAAAAAATAGGTAATATTTACAGAATATCAGGCAAGTATTTTATTGATCAAATAAATTTACAGCCAATAGCTTATAAAGCTAAATTAAAATAAAAGGAGAAAAATAAAATGAATAATATAACAGAACAAGATCTTATAGACTTTTTAAAAACTATATTGAGAGTAGAAGATCAAATAAGTTTACAAGATTTTAAACAAAGGGTTAGAGAAGCATTTAGATTAAGTGAGCATGACTTAAGTATATCGACAACTAGACCAAATGAGATGATGTATGAGCAAAAATGTAGAAATATAAATTGTCATAGGAGTTTTCCAAGTGAACTAATAATATATGAAAATCAAGTATTTTACTTAAGATAAAGGGACTAATATTTAATAATCGTATTTATTAAATAAATAAATACATATTATAAAAATGAAGAATATCTATGCTAGATAGATGATTTCTATAGGAGCATAAAAATATTTGAGGAGATGTTGCAGTAAAAGCAACATCTCTTTTTTAATACAAAATAAAGGAGAGTATAATATGATAATTAAGATTTGGAAAGAGGAAGATTTAGAACTAGTAAGGAAGCTTCATATTGAAGTCAAAAAAGTCATAAAAGAGAATGTACAGGTTTTAGTAGAAGAGTATGGAAGAGAAAGAAGTGAAGCCAATCTTGGTGGATTTGTTGCGGTAACGGATGAAGAAGGACTAAGAAAACTAAAAGAACAGGTACTAAAAGATACACTACCTGAATACATAGATGAGATAGAAGGAGCTGAATACATTTCAGCTCTATTTTTGTTGAGTAATGATTTTGCAGTAGTAGTAATTTGTGAGGCATCACTAAGACCAATAATTGAAGGATAGAAAGGATATAAGCAATGTTTGATAACGATAGATACATAACAAGAGAAACATCTGAAAAAGTACCATTAGCATTACAAATACTAATGTGGCAAATGATAGATGAACTAAACGTAAAGAAGGACTATATACAAGTGTTTGAGATTAGACCATATAAAGAGGAACTACTAGAAGTGATACATAGACAGGAAATTCCCGAATTCACGTCTACATTGATAATAAATAACATTGGAATAGAAAATAAAATGAAAATATTTGTGATAGATAGTTTAGAGTACAGTACTATGTTGATGAACTATGAATACTAGAAGAATAACTAAGGAGAATAGATATGATAAATACAAAATCAGAGATAATAAATAAATTATTTTTTAGAGAACTACAACATTTGATGAATAAGTATAACTCTATGAATGAAGATACAATAATAGCAATAGAATCTGTAATTGAAGGAGTAGTAGACCAGGAGTTACAACAGTATCTAATTGATACACCACATAAACTAAATGAGATTGTGAATAAAGCGAATAAGGGTGATAGCGTGGAAACAGATGCTATATCATTCTTTGCATGGTACAATCAAGCAATCACTGATATAGGAATAGAAGATGCAATAGATAAACTAGAAGAACTACAAGAAAATAAATATTTAAAAATAGATGAATACCTTATACATGGCGATAATAAGGATTTGATGCAATATGCTAAAGAAGAATTAGGTGATATGTTAGACATGGAGTATCATGTGGATAGATTACTAGATAAAGAGATAGTAATTGATATGTGGATAAATGGAACTACTAAAGAAGAAATAATTGAAGAGATTGTGGATAATAGTGAGATTGAAGAAATACTAGAACTTAATCCACAGTATGCTTTTACAACTAGTAAAGGATATGAGTATAGATACTCACAGATAGAAATATAAATCAAATAATCTAAGAATATAACGTGAATCCGTGAAATAAAGATGGATTCACGTTTTGCTATAGAAAGGAGACTATAAATGATACAAGTAGTAATACTAGTAGCAGAAATAATACTACTAATACTTAGAGAAGGACTAACAGTAGAAGGTGCAACAAGTAAAGTATCTAAAGATAGTGGTGTAGATTATAAATCTCTATATAAAAAGGTACCGAATAAGTATAAGTAAGGGAGTGTTTTGACAATGAGTAAAGCATCTACAGGTAAGGCTAAATATTGCAAAATAATAAGGCAAGTTAAAGTAAGAGAAAATGATGAGGTTTACAGTATTGAGAAAATATTTTTGAATCACAAATATGAAGAAGAGATACGATTTTCATACTATAAAGACATTGTACGATTGGGTAAGTTACAAAAGGAAGCCTTCATACCAAGACCAGTAGACCTCCCAGAAGATAAGCTAATAGAGCTTATATCACAAGCTATAAAGAAAAAAGTATTTTCAAAAGAATTTGTAGATAAGCTTAGAGAAATAATAGCTTAAAGTGATGATTTAGTAATTAGTATTAGTTATAATTAATTAATACTAATTACTATCAATTTAAGGAGGACATAATGAAAAAGGAATATGTTGGTTTAGGGAGTATAAGTAAGAAAATATATAAAGAAACAGATACAGTACAGACATTCGAAAACTTTAAAAGTGAAATACTTAAAAGATATAAAGAAGTGATGGGATTATTAAATATGGATCATGAGATATATAAGGACAAAGATGAAAATGAATATAAAATACCTAAAACTATAGAACCAGCATTAATATTCTTTTTAAAAGAATTGAAAAAAAATGAAGTATTAAAGAAGATAAGAAAGACAAAATCTAAAGATGATAGATTAACCCAAGAGATGATAAATTTTTTTTACAATGCAGATATGTTATCTCAGCAAGAGAAGGAGAGTGCTTTATATGAGCTAGCAACAACTAATAAAAATTTGTATGATGATATATCAAGTGTACTATTGGAAGATACAAAACAAGATATAGAAAATATAAAACATTCTTTAAGGTACGATGGAAATATTGATTTTGTTAATTTTGAAGAAAGAATAATGTTAATTATAAAGTATAAACAAAAGATAAAGGATTTGTTAGATGAGATAACAATAGCTAAAGAAATATTAGATGGTAAATCTTTAGAAGAGTTGACTTATAATTTTAATTTAGATAGTTTTATACTAGAAAATAATATAAAAGATGCTATGTTAGAAGCAGAGATTGAACTAAGGCAGAGAAAATCATTTGTAAAAGAAAGCTTAACAAAAGAAGAAATAAATAATATTGAAGAAATAATGAAATCAATAGATTTAAAATTTAATAACAGAAAATAATTGAAGTAGTATGTGTACAGCATACTACTTTTTAATTGGTAAAAGTATGGAGAAATAGGGGGGGTGGTTTTTTTTTATAAAAATAAACCATTTTTTCAAGATTTGAAAAAAGTGATTTAATATATTTAAGGGCAAGAGGTAGCTACAAAAAATTAATAATAAGAGGTGAGGTATATTGAAAATATATGCTATAGATATAGAAACAGATAGCTTAGATTTCACTAAGGGTAAAATCAAACTTATATCTATATTTGGAGATGACAAAGAAGATACTTATTTAAATGCGGAAGAATTAAAATCAATACTAGAAGATTCAAAAATAGTAAAGATATTTCATAATGCGAAGTTTGATGCAACTTGGTTAAAGTACAATGGCATAGAAGTAAATAACTATACTGATACTATGATACTAGCTAAGATTTTGGGTCATGAGAATGTGAAGTTGAGTAATTTAGTTAAAATATATTTTAATAAAGAGCTAAATAAAGACTTTCAACACTCTGACAATTGGATTACTGACAGTATTAGTGAAGAACATAAGCAGTATTGCTTAGATGATGCTAGGTATACTTTTAAGTTATATGACAAGCTTATGGAAGAAATAAATAAGAATAACTTAAATGAAGTTTTAGATATTGAAATAAATACATTACCAGCAATAGTAGAATTGACAGTTAGTGGTATATATCTTGATATAGATAAATGGATGCTAGAAGTCAAAAGTTTAGAGAAGAAAGCTCAAGGAATAGAATTAGAGTTTAAACGTAGTTTATCAAAAGATACTTTAAATATTAATTCTCCAAAACAAATTATAGAAGCTCTTAATGAAAAAAATATACTAATAAAGAGTACAGCAGATGAAGTCTTAGCTCAATATGAGCATCAATACGAAGAAGTAAAGCTACTTAGAAAATATAGAAAAATATCTAAAAATATAAATACCTACGGATACAAGATACAGGAGTATTTAGATAGTGAAGGAGTAATACGACCATCATGGAATCAGATAGGAGCAAAAACAGGTAGAATGTCTTGTAGTAAGCCTGCATTGCAAGGAATTCCTAGTATAATGAGAAAGTACTTTAGAGCTAGAGACGGTTACACTTTTATAGTTGCTGATTATAGCCAAGTAGAGCTAAGAATATTAGCAGAAGTATCAAGAGATAGTACATTAATAGATGCATATAAAGATGATTTAGATTTACACTCTATTACAGCTTCTAAAGTATTAAATAAGTCTATTGAAGATGTTACTGAATTAGAACGAAAGATAGGTAAGTCTTTAAATTTTGGTATAGTATATGGAATAACTGAAAATGGTATTCAAAATCAAATAAAAAAGAATTTGGATATAGAACTAACGAGAGAAGAAGCTATGAAGTATAGAATGAATTTTTTTGAAGCCTATAAAGGAGTTTATATCATACAAGATATTTTACTAAAGTCGCAAAGAATTAGAAGTTTAGGTGGTAGGAGTTGGAGTGGAGATTTAAAATCTAACCAAAAACTAAATTACTGCATACAAGGAACAGGGGCAGATATATTGAAAACAGCTCTATCATATTTGATGGAAGCCAAAGATAATGAATGGAAGTTATGTGCAGTGGTACATGATGAGATTTTGTTGGAAGTACCCAAAGATGATGCTTATAGAGCTAAAGAAGTATTAAAGAATAGTATGGAACAAGCTATGAGTAAGTTTGTAAAAGAAGTACCTTGTAAGGTAGATATAAAAATAAATAATAGTTGGTGTAAATAGGAGGATAACATTATGAAGATAAAGCAAGGAAATATAACAGTAAATATAGAGAATAGTACTAAAAATGTTCAACCAGGGACATATGAAGGTGTAATAGTAAATGCAACTCTAAAATTAGATCAATCTACTCCATATGGATTTAAGAATATATTAGATATAGAAGTAGATATAAATTTAGGTGTAACTACAATAACTAAAAAGAGTAGTTACTATATTTCAGATAATATAAATAGTAGATTTTTTAAATTTATAAATGATATGAATTTAATTGAACAAGATGAACTAGATATAGACGAATTAGTTACGAAAAGAGTGATTTTAACAATAGAAAATAATCTTACAAATGGTGTCACTTATAGTAATATAGATAAAATCGTTCCTTATGAAACTAATGGGGAGGTAGCTTAATTATGATTCAATCAGTAAATGTATTTTCAGGACAATATGTAAATAAATATTTTGATTTAAAAGATAAAAGAATTTATGAAAATTTCATATATAGAGATGAAGATGATAAGTTAAGGTTAAACTCTGTTAAGTTTATAAATTCATTGAAACACATATGTAAAATAGTAGTTTTTAATGAAGATTATCTTGTATACAATTACAATACAAAAATATATGACAAATTAGATGTAATAAATCTATCTAGGATAATTAAGTTTATCCTAGATACAATAGATAGAAATTTTTGGAGTTTAAAACTAGAATCGTTTATAGTGACTATAATCAATAGAGATTTTGAATTCATTACAGATATACCAATTTATAAAGACTACATTTTTTTTGAAAATGGTATATATAACATACAAACAAAGAAGTTAGAAAAATATACTCCTAATATATTGGCAACATACAAGATTAATAATAAATATGTAGTGGGTAGTAGTTGTAATAGATTTTTAAGCTTTATTAATATAATAACTAATAGCGACAAAGAGCTGACTATGCTTATACAAGAGATAATGGGTTATGTATTAGTTAATAATACAAAAGCTCAGAAATTCTTTTTATTCTATGGTGAAGGTAGCAATGGTAAAAGTGTTTTAGAAGCTTTAATAAGAGCGATGGTAGGTAAAGAAAATACTTCTTCTGTATCATTAGAGCAATTAAGAAGTAATTTTGTAATAGGTAATATTGTTGGAAAGTTAGTAAATATAGCATCTGAAAATGAGTCTGACTTTGAAGCAGAGAAATTAAAAGCTATTACAAGTGGAGATAGCATTACAATAGATCAAAAGTATAAGGAACCCTATCAACATATTCCAACATGTAAAATGATATTTATTAGTAATTCTTTACCGAATACAAGTGATAATAGCTATGGTTTCTATAGGAGACTTATAATAGTACCATTCAACAAAACTATTAAGAGTGAAGATAGAGATGTTAACTTAATTTCGAAGTTACTTGGAGAGATAGAAGGCATTTTACAATGGTCTATAATGGGTCTAGAGAGATTAGTAGAAAATAATTATCAATTTACTAATCCTAGTGAAGTATCTAGAGTGATAAAGCAGTATAAAGAAGAGCAAGATCCAGTATATCTTTTTTACAAAGATAAATTGACATATAAAGTAGGAGCTAGAATCAATAAAAAGAAAATATTAGAATCATATTTACTTTGGTTAAATACAAGGATGATTAGCCCTAGAGGTACAGATAGTTCGAGTAAGTTTTGGAAAGAGCTTAGACGTGTTACTAAAAGCGAATCAATAGAACTTGATGAAACTAAATCAGGTAACTACTACTACATTAAAAATTTTGAATTAGTGGCTTAGGGGTAAGGGTGGTAAAGATAAACAAAAAATATTTATAATTTTAATATTTAGATTATTTTTTATATTCAAATACCACCCTTACCACTGAAAACAGTAAGTAAAATAATTTTAAATAGATATTATTAATTAGAAGAGGTAGAGTTGAGATGAATACACCAACTATAGAACAAATAAATGCAGAAGAAATAATAAATATACTAAGTAACATAATACAAAAACACATAATAAAAACTAAAGAAGATGTAGGAGGAGAAGATAATGAGTAAGAGAGTAGCTATATATTGCAGAGTTTCAACTATAGAGCAAGCAGAGGAGGGGTACAGTATAGACGAGCAACAACTAAAACTTAGACAACATTGTGAATCTAAAGAGGATGTAGTTGTAGAACTGTATGAAGATAGAGGTATAAGTGGGAAAAACATATCAGGTAGACCAGGGCTAAAAAAGCTACTAGATGATGCAAGTAAAAATAAGTTTGATTTAGTTTTAGTGTGGAAGCTAAATAGAATAAGTAGAAATCTATATGACATATTAAAAATAGTAGACTTATTAGATAAAAACAACATAGCATTTAGATCGTTATCAGAGAGTTTTGAAACGGAGACACCGCAAGGTCGTCTCCAACTAAACATAATAGGAGCAATTGGTGAATTCGAAAGAGAAACGATTTCCGAGAATGTAAAGATGGGAATGAGTGCAAGAGCTAGAGAAGGCAAATGGAATGGTGGCAAGGTTTTAGGATATGATATTGTAGAGATTCCATCAGAAGGTAAGAAGAGAAAAAATACTAAATTAGTAATAAATGAAACAGAAGCAATGACTATAAGGAGAATATTTGAGCTATATAGTAAAGGTAATGGATATAAAGCAGTAGTGAATACAATAAATAAGGAAGGTCATAGAAGTAAGAGAGGTAATGCATTTGCAACAGCTACAGTAAAGGAAATACTAACTAATCCAGTCTATATTGGAATGATAAGATATAACTTAAGACAAGATTGGAACAAGAAAAGAAGGAAAGGTATAAATCCTAATCCAATACTTGTGGAAGGAGAACATGATGCAATAATAGATAAGGAAACGTGGGAAAAAGTGCAAGTCATAAACAAGCAAAGGAGTAAAAAGCAACAGAGAAGATACAGTACAGAGGCATTACTTACAGGCATTCTAAAATGTCCAGTTTGTGGTTCAGCAATGACTATAAGTAGAACAACTAATACATTGAAAGATGGTACTAAGAAAGTTGAAGAATACTATGCTTGTGGTGCATGGAAGAGTAAAGGAACAGCAGTATGTAACTCAAATACAATAAAGATAAATAAAGCTGATGAATATGTGTTAGACAAAGTAATGGAGCTAGTGAATAAAGAAACAGTACTAAAAAAGATAGTAGATAATATAAATAAGAATAAATCAAATAAGCTTAAACCATTACTTAAATCATTAGATGTGGTAAATAAAGAAATAGATAAGCTTAATAGTAAGAAGAATAAAGGTATTGAGCTATTTGAAGATGGAATATTAACTAAGATAGAGCTTGGAGAAAGAGTAAAAGTAATAAATGAAGATATTGAAAAATTATCATACAGAAAACAAGAGATACAACAAGATATAGATATATCAGAAGGTGAGCCAGTACCATTTGAAGTGGTAAAGGAAGTGTTTGATAAGTTTGGACAAATATTTAGAGAACTAGGTACTAAGGAACAAAGAAAACAAGTAATGCATTTATTGATATCTAAAGTAACTATGAATAAAGCAAGAGAAATAGATAGTATAAATATTGAAATAAATGATGATGTGATAATATACTTAATGAAGGATGGATTGCCTAAACAACAGGCTAATCCATCCTTTTTGCATTTATTAGGCATTAATAGTGTTAATTTAAAAATAGTGATATAATAAACTGTAATAAGACAATAAAAAAGGTAAGGGTGAGTATTTTAATGGGGAAAAATAATATAACAGAATCTAAAATGATGGAAGTTTTAGATTGGAGTTACGATAAAGCTATAAATGGATTGCCAGGGATGGATACAGCTGAGGAATTAGCGAGTAGTTACCTTAGAAAATCTAGTTCAGTTGATGAAGCAATAGATAAATTCATTAAATGGCAACAAGCTAAATGTGCAACCAGTGGATTTTTAACAGGTTTAGGTGGAATAATAACATTACCAGTAGCTATACCAGCTAATATAAGTTCAGTAGTATATATTCAAACTAGGATGATTGCAACTATAGCGTGTATGAGAGGATTTGATTTGAGAGATGATCAAGTTAAAACACTTGTTTATGTATCACTAACTGGTCAAGCAGCCGCAGATATATTAAAACATGCAGGTATAAAAATAGGAACTAAGATGAGTACAGTACTAATAAAAAGAATGCCTATTGAGATTATAAAGCAAATCAATAAAAGAGTAGGGTTTAGGCTTGTTACTAAATTTGGAGAAAAAGGCGTTATTAACTTAGGAAAATGTGTACCATTAGTAGGAGGAGTAATAGGTGGTACAGTAGATGCTGTTGGAACAAATACTATTGGTAAAACAGCTAAAAAGGTTTTTAACTAATAATATATAAAACCTCCTTTGGAGGTGTAACGGAGAACCGTATCACAAGTAACGGAGCGCGGTTTTGGATGAAGATGTTAATAGAGATT
>JAVXJG010000033.1:0-17266 GCA_036647935.1 Peptostreptococcaceae bacterium | reverse complement strand
CCTTTTTATGTAAATTTATATAATATTAATCATTAGCATCTAACCATTTAGTTAGAACTTCCATATATTTTTCATTTTCTTCAACAAATGGCATATGTCTTGAATACTCAAATAATTCCCATTCACTGTTAGGTATTCTATCATACATAGTTTTTGCAATATATGGTGAGCATAAATCTATTGCTCCACTAGTTATTAAACAAGGTTCTTCTATTTCATCTAATCTATCTGTAAACTCATATCCTGCAAGAGTTCCTGACGGAGAAAATTCATTATGTCCCCATCCTACAACATACGCTTCAGTTCCTGATTTTTTAGGTCTTCTTAAACATTCTGGATCATTTTCAGTTACTTCTCCTGCACAGTACATTTTCATAAATTTGTCTAATGCATCACCATATTCCTTACTAGAATAATCTCCTGTACTTACTGCATCAAGTAAAGCCTTTTGGTCAGCTTCATCCATATATGATATTCTTCTTTTTTGTTCTTTTTCCCAAAGACTTGCAGAAGAAAGTGTAGATGAAAGAATGTAAGATTTAATTCCTTCTGGTTTATATTCAAGAGCATACCAAATAGCTTGCATTCCTCCCCAAGATTGACCTAATAAATGAATTTCATCAAGTCCTAAATGCTTTCTTAACTCCATTAATTCTTTTATCCAAGTATCAGCATTAAATAATTCTGGATGACCTTCAACAAATGAGTTTCCACATCCAATTTGATCATACATTATTACTTGTCTACCAGTTTCAGCTATTTTATCTAATACTTCAAAATAGTTATGTGTAGAACCTGGTCCACCGTGAAGAAGTACTAATGGTTTCTTCCCTTCTGTTGCTTCTCCCACTATACGATAATATGTTTTAAAACCTTCAAAAGGCATATATCCTTCAGTAATTTTCATGTTTAACCCCTCCAATTTATCATTAATAACAATAATTAATTTCTTAAATAAGATTGTTTAAAACTTATCAATCTTACTTAGTATATATTTCTTATTTTGCTCCCATAAACAGTATAACATAAAATCAGGAAATCGATACACCTAAGTAACCATCAAATTTAGTTAGATATATAAAATTTTATTTTTCTATTATATTTAAATATTTGCCTCTATTTTAGCATTCAAATATTATGAATGTTCATTCTTTAATATAAAAAGAGAATAAGCAAATTAAGCTTATCCTCTTTCTTATTTTTATTATTTATCTATAATATTTTAACTTTAATTAGTAAATACAATTATTTTTTTAGTTTTACTACTGTTTCACAATGTGGAGTGTTCGGGAACATATCCATACATTTAACTTTTTCTACTTTATATCCATATGATTCAAATCCTTTTATATCTAAAACTAAAGTCTTAGGATTACATGATATATAAACTATTTCTTTAGCTCCAAATCCAGATATGTCTCTTATAGCATCTTTGTGAACTCCTGGTCTTGGTGGATCAACTATTATTAAATCTGGTTTTTCTTTTAAGTTTTTAACTACTTTAGCAACATCGCCTGCTATAAATTCACAGTTATTTAATCCGTTTAATTTAGTATTTTCATTAGCAGATTTAACAGCTTCTTCTATTATTTCAATACCATAGACTCTCTTAGCAGTACTTGCCATAACTTGTCCTATAGTACCTGTTCCACTGTATAAATCAAATAAAACTTTTCCTTCATTATCACCAACAAATTCTCTTGCTATGCTATATAATTTTTCAGCACCTTTTGTATTTGTTTGGAAGAATGAAAATGGAGATATTTTAAACTTAAGTCCTAATACTATCTCTTCTATATAATCTCTTCCATGTAATACTCTTAATTCATCACAATTAACTGCATCTGCTAAACCATCATTTATAGTGTGTAATAAACTTACTACTTCTGCTTCAGTACCAAGGTTTAATATCATATTTTTATATTCTGTCATATCAAAGTCTTCTTGAGTAGTTGTAACTATATTAACCATTAATTCATTAGTGTTAACACCTTTTCTAACAACTAAATTTCTTAAATATCCTGAATGACTATTTACTCTATAATAAGGAAGATTTTTTTCTGCAAAATAGTTAACAGTACTTGTTAATACTTTTATAAAGTCTTTGTCTACTAATTCACATCCATCAACAGTTATAATATCAAGATGTCTTCCTTTTTTATGCATTCCTAAAGTAAGAGGTCCACCTTTTACTTCATCACCAAAAGTATATTCCATTTTATTTCTATATAATCTCTCTACCGGACTTCCTTCTATTCCTAAGAAATCAAATCCTTTAATCTCTTGCTCTTCAAATAATTTTACAACTTGTTCTGATTTTATTTCCAATTGTTTTTCATAAGGAACTGATAATATACTACATCCTCCACATTGTCCGAAGTGGCTACATACAGATGCAGTTTCAATCGAAGAGTTTTCTACTACTTCCAGTAACTTAACCTCAGCCTTTTCACTTCTTGCTTTTTTAACAACGGCTTTTACCTTTTGACCAGTAATTCCACCCTTCATTTTTACTTTTCTCTTTCCTATTAAAGTTGAAGACTCTCCTCCAAACTCCATAGATCCTATTTCAAATTCAATTATGTCTTTTCTTTTCACTAAAATATCCTCCGCTAATATTATCTTTCTTCTATTAATTTAACTTCTTCATCAGTTAATTCTCTATATTCACCTAGACTTAAATTTTCATCTAGTATTAATTTACCCATAGACAGTCTTTTCAAGTATACTACTTTTTTATCTACACTCTCAAACATTCTTTTAACTTGGTGGAATTTACCTTCATGTATAGTAAGCTCTATTTCTGATAACTCTTCACTCTTAAGAATTTTAAGTTGTGCAGACATAGTTTCGTATCCATCATCTAAAGTTAGACCTTTTTCAAAAGCTTTAACATCTTCTTCAGTTACTATACCTTCTACTTTTGCATAATAAGTTTTAGGTACATGTTTCTTAGGTGATAAAACTCTATGAGACAATTTACCATCGTTAGTCAAAACTAACAATCCCTCTGTGTCTTTATCTAATCTTCCTACTGGAAATGGTTCAAAAGCTAGATAAGATGAATCTATTAAATCTAAAACAATAGGATCTCTTTTATCAAAAGTTGCTGATATATATCCATCAGGCTTATTCATCATTAGATATATAAATTCTCTATATTTTACTTCTTCATTATTAAACTCTATTTTATCTACATCCGTATCTACTTGAGTTCCAGGATTTAATATCACCTCATCATTTACCTTAACCATACCCTTTTTACAGTAAATTTTTAATTCTGCTCTACTTCCATATCCTAAGTTAGAAAGTACCTTATCTATTCTCAATTTCTTTGCCATTATCTTTACCTCCTTAAGAAGTATATTTATTTAAGTAAAGTTCTTTTTGCCTTTGCAACATTATAATTAAAAAACACATAATCAATATTATATATTATATTTAGACTTTTTGCTTATTATAATTTACTATATACGTTTTTTTATTTTAGTTATATAATATTAATGATGGGTAGGTTTTATAAATTTTAAACTTAATTAAAATATGGAGGTTTAAATATGTTAGTTTCTGCTAAGGAAATGTTAGTTAAAGCTAGAGAAGGAAAATACGCAGTAGGTCAATTCAATATAAATAACTTAGAATGGACTAAAGCAATATTATTAACTGCTCAAGAAAATAATTCACCAGTAATATTAGGAGTATCTGAGGGTGCTGGAAAATATATGGGTGGCTATGATACAGTAGTTGGAATGGTAAATGGATTAATAAAAGGATTAAACATAACAGTACCAGTTGCTCTTCACTTAGACCATGGTTCTTATGAAGGAACTAAACAGACTATAGAAGCTGGATTCTCTTCTGTAATGTTCGATGGTTCTCATTATCCATTCGAAGAAAACGTTGCTAAAACTAAAGAACTTGCTGAATTAGCTCACTCAAAAGGTATCTCTATAGAGGCTGAGGTTGGTTCAATAGGTGGAGAAGAAGATGGTGTTGTAGGAGCTGGTGAAGTTGCTGATCCTCAAGAATGTAAAACTATATCTGAACTAGGAATAGATTTCTTAGCTGCTGGTATAGGTAATATACACGGTAAATATCCAGAAAACTGGTCTGGATTAAACTTCGAAGTTTTAGGTCAAATAAACCAAGCAACAGGTGCTATGCCATTAGTATTACACGGTGGTACTGGTATACCAGTAGATATGATAAAAGAAGCTATATCTTTAGGCGTTGCTAAAATAAATGTTAATACAGAATGCCAAATAGTATTCGCTGAAGCTATTCGTAAATACATAGAAGAAGGAAAAGATTTACAAGGTAAAGGATTTGATCCTCGTAAATTATTAGCTCCAGGTGTTGACGCAATAAAAGCTAGTGTTAAAGAAAAGATGGAACTTTTCGGTTCTATAAACCAAGCATAATTTTAATAGTTTAAATTCAATAAAATAGTTTATTATCATAAGTAGATGTTATTATAACATCTACTTATTTTATATATATTGCATATAAATAATATTTTCATATTCAAATATAGAATCATAACATCTTATAAAATCCTGTCAATTAAATTTAATAGTAATTTTCTTATTATTCAGAATTTTTAAATCATTATTTATTTTCTAATTTATTTTCACGCACTCACTTTATTAATTAAATATAAAGATATGAATATAAACTTTTAACTTTATTTTATTAATATTTTTTTCAATATTCCTATTTATATACACTTATTCGAATATAGAATGATACTTTTTCATTAACTTTTCAATCAATTATTATACTATAATATAAATTAGAATTATAAATTTTTTCCATTTATATAAATATGACTTTTTTTATAATCTTTTTTAAATGCGAAAATTTAACTCTATAAATTTTCATTATGGTAGTTCATCATTTGTACTCTTAAAATTTATAGACTTTAGTTTAGGTTTTTGGTGTTAATTATTTACTATGACTAACTTCAAAATGAAAAGGGGGAATTTGCATGTGCAATTTTGTTTCACAAAACAAAAAATTATTTGATGAATTAGATAGTCTAATCGCTGCTCTTCCTGAAGCTAATGAAAGTGCATTAATATATGTTCTTAAAGAAGCTCAGGGTATATTTGGCTATCTACCAAAAGAAGTTCAACTTCATATAGCAGGAAAACTTGGTATCTCTCCTGCAAAAGTATATGGCGTAGTAAGTTTTTATTCTTACTTCTCTACTACTCCTATGGGTGAACATAAAATTAGTATCTGTCTAGGTACCGTATGTTTCGTTAAAGGATCTAAAGTTGTACTAGCTGAGTTTGAAAAACAATTAGGTATTAAAGCTGGAGAAACTACATCTGACCTTAAGTTCACTATTGAATGTTTAAGATGCGTTGGTGCTTGTGGTCTTGCTCCTGTTGTTGTTGTTGATGGTAGAGTATATAGTCAAGTTACACCTAATGATGTTACCAAGATATTAGATGACTATAGAGAATTAGAATTGAACTGTTAGGGGGGGATAATACATGAAAAGAATTAATTCATATACTGAGTTAAAAGATGCTGTTCAAGGGTTTAAGCCACTTCTTAATTTAAGAAAAGAAGATGGTATTGATGGTGTTCCTACAAAAAGAGAATTATTAGTTTGTGGTGATACTGGCTGTGCTTCTTCTGGAAGTATAAAAATTTTAGAAGCTTTACAAGATGAAATAAAAAAATCAGGTCTTGAAGATATTGCTTCTGTTGAGTTAACAGGATGTTTCGGTTTCTGTGCTGTAGGTCCTATAGTTAAAGTTTATCCAGATAATATTTTCTACGTAAACCTTTCTCCTGAAGATGCTGCTGAAGTTATTGAAAGTCATATTAAAAATAATGTTGTTGTTGAAAGACTATTATTTGAAGAGCCAGCTTTAGATAACCTAAGAGTTAATAATGAAAAGGACATGTCTTTCTATAAAAAACAACATCGTATAGCTTTAAGAAATCTTGGTGTTATACATCCTGAACGTCTTAGTGAATATATGGCTAATGATGGATATTTAGCTCTTGGAAAATGTTTAAATGAAATGACTCCTCAAGAAGTTGTTGAAGAAGTTAAAAAGTCAGGTTTAAGAGGTAGAGGTGGAGCTGGATTCCCTACTGGTGTTAAATGGGAAGCATCTGCTAAAAACCCTCCTATTAATGGTAAAAAATTTATAGTATGTAATGCTGACGAAGGTGACCCTGGTGCATTTATGGATAGATCATTATTAGAAGGTGACCCTCATAATGTATTAGAAGCTATGGCAATAGCTGGTTATGCTGTTGGTTCTGATATCGGATATATATATATAAGGGCTGAGTACCCTCGTGTTATTGAAAGATTAAAAATAGCTATAGCTGCAGCTGAAGAAGCTGGACTATTAGGCGACAATATCATGGGTAGCGGATTCAACTTTAAACTTGAATTAAAATATGGTGCTGGTGCTTTCGTTTGTGGTGAAGGTACTGCGTTAATGCATTCTATAGAAGGTAAACGTGGTGAACCAAGAATGAAGACTTTCTCTTCTTCTAAGCACGGTTTATGGAATGCTCCTACTTGCTTAAATAACGTTGAAACTTTTGGTAATATACCGGCTATAATCAACTATGGTGCTGATTGGTTTACTTCTTATGGTACAAAAGATTCTTCAGGTACAAAAGTTTTCGCATTAGGTGGAAAAATAAATAACGTTGGTCTAGTTGAAGTTCCTATGGGTACTACTCTTCGTGAAATAGTATACGAAATAGGTGGTGGTATCTTACACGGAAAAGAATTTAAAGCTGTTCAAACTGGTGGACCATCTGGTGGATGTATATCTACTAAGGATTTAGATACTCCTATTGATTATAAATCATTAAGTTCTATAGGTTCTATGATGGGTTCAGGTGGTATGCTTGTTCTTGATGAAACTGACTGTATGGTTGATATAGCTAAATTTTTCTTAGACTTCTCTGTTGATGAATCTTGTGGTAAATGTACTCCTTGTCGTGTAGGTACTAAGAGATTATACGAATTATTAGATAAAATTTGTGAAGGTAAAGGATGCGAACAAGACTTAGTAGACTTAAGAGATCTAGCTTTAACAGTTAAAAATACTGCTTTATGTGGTCTAGGAAAATGTGCTCCTAACCCAGTATTAAGTACTCTTGATTGTTTCTATGATGAATACTTAGCACATGTTAAAGATCATAAATGTCCAGCTGGTAAATGTACTGCTATGCTTGATTACGTAATCACTGATGAGTGTATAGGCTGTGGATTATGTAAGAAAAATTGTCCTGCTGACTGTATATCTGGTGAAAAGAAAGAAAAACATGTGATAGATACTACTAAGTGCTTAAAATGTGGTACTTGTATAGAAAAATGTAAAAAAGGTGCAATCGTTAAGAGATAATTACGCTAAGGAGGGGTTTATTGATGAGTTTAGTTAATTTAACTATAAATGGCAAAGCTGTTGCAGTTCCTTCTGATACTAAAATATTAGAAGCTGCAAAACAAGTAAATGTTAAAATACCTAGCCTATGTCATTTACATATGGATGATATAAAATTTGATAATCATTGTGCATCTTGTCGTGTATGTATGGTTAGTGCAGGAAGAGGTTTAGTTCCTGCTTGTGGTACTTTAGTTAAAGAAGGAATGGTTGTAAACACTAATTCTCCAGAAGCATTAAAATATAGAAAAAATGTTGTTGAATTAATGTTGTCTGACCACCCAAAAGATTGCTTATCTTGTATTAAGAGCGGAAAATGTGAATTACAAGATATAGCTGCTGATTTAGGAATTAGAAGAATAAGATTTTCTGATGGAGAACAATCTGCTGTTCCTCTAGATACTTCTACAAAATCAATAGTAAAAGATCATTCAAAATGTATCTTATGTAGAAGATGTGAAACTATGTGTAACGATATACAAACAGTTGGTGTTCTTTCTGGAATCAATCGTGGATTTGGTACAGAGGTTTCTACATTCTTTGGTGTTGATTTAATTGACACAAATTGTACATTCTGTGGACAATGTATAAGCGTATGTCCAACAGGTGCTTTAGTTGAAAAGGATAATACTGGTGCTGCTTGGGCTGCTCTAGGTCAAAAAGAAAAACCAGTTATGGTTCAAACTGCTCCCGCTGTAAGAGTTGGTTTAGGTGAAGAATTTAATTTAGATCCAGGTTCTATAACTACTGGTAAAATGGTTGCTGCATTAAAAGCTTTAGGATTTGATTATGTATTTGATACTAACTTTGCTGCTGATTTAACTATAATGGAGGAAGCTAATGAGTTTGTTAATAGATTTGTTAAAGGTGAAAAACTACCTATATTAACAAGCTGCTGCCCTGCTTGGGTTAACTTTGTGGAACATGAGTATCCAGATCAATTACATCATTTATCTACTTGTAAATCTCCACAAAGTATGTTTTCTCCAATAGCTAGACATTACTTTGCTGAAAAAGCTTTAGGTAAAAAACCTAATGAAGTTATAGTTATGTCTATAATGCCTTGCGTAGCTAAAAAATATGAAGTTTCAAGAGAAGAATTGGGTGAAAATGGATATTTAGATACCGATTTATCATTAACTACTAGAGAATTAGCTAGAATGATAAAAGAAGCTGGTATAGATTTAGCTACTTTAGAAGAAGCTGAGTTTGATAGCCCACTAGGTTATTCTACAGGTGCTGCTGATATATTCGGTGCAACTGGTGGTGTTCTAGAAGCTGCCTTAAGAACAGCTTATCATGATATAACTAAAGAAGAAGCTCCATCTCTAGACTTTAAAGTTGTTAGAGGTATGGATGGAATCAAAGAAGCTTCTTTAGAAATAGCTGGTCATACCGTAAATGTAGCTGCTGCAAGTAATTTAGGAAATGCTAGAAAATTAATGGACGAATTAAGAGCTGGTAATTCTAAATACCATGTAATAGAAATAATGGCTTGTCCTGGTGGATGTGTTGCTGGTGCTGGTCAACCATATCATGGCGGAAATTATGATAAAGTTAAAGCAAGAGCTAAAGCTTTATATGAAATAGATGCTAATAAACAACAACGTCTATCTCATAGTAATCCAGATATAATCAAATTATATGATGATTTCTTAGGTGAAAGAGGCGGACATATGTCTCATACATTACTTCATACTGAATACTATGATAAAAGTAATGTCTTCGTTGAATGTGATGCTGAATAATTAAATATACCTAGTTTAGTTATTTATCTATAACTTAAAGGGAGTATATAAATGTACTTAGTACTTTATATACTCCCTCTTTATATTTTAAACTATCTTACTTCTTATATTATTTATCAATTACTTGAGATAATTTTTTTGTAAATTCTTGAGCAGCATCATATCCCATTCCCTTTTGTCTATAGTTCATTGCTGCCACTTCTATTATCATAGATGTATTTCTTCCTGGTTTAACTGGAATAACAAGTTTTTCAACTTTATGATTTAATATTTCTTCATATTCTCTGTCTAAACCTAATCTATCATAATACTTTTTCTGATTCCAACTTTCTAACTCTATTATTAAATCTATTCCTTTTTGATTTTTTATAGCACCAACACCATATAGGCTTCTTACATCTATAATTCCTATTCCTCTAATTTCCATATAGTGCCTTAATAACTCTGGTGCTTGTCCTACTAATCTATTCTCATCAACTTTTCTTATTTCTACTGCATCATCTGCTACAAGCCTATGACCTTTTTGAATTAATTCAAGAGCAGTTTCTGATTTACCTATACTACTCTCTCCTTTTATGAGAACACCTATGCCATATACATCTACTAATACTCCGTGCATTGTAACATGTGGTGCTAGTTTGGCATCTAAATAATTGGATAATCTATTTATGAATCTAGTAGTACTTGATTTACTACTAAGAACTACTCTTTTATATTTTTTTGCTTTCTCAATTATATCTTCATCTACATCTAATTCCCTAGTTACTATTAATACAGGTATTTCATAAGAGAAAAACTTATCTAAAATTTCTTCTCTTTCAGTTTTATCAATGTTTTTAAAATAAGTATACTCAGTCTTACCGATTATTTGTATTCTTTCATAAGGAAAATATGTAAAATACCCTGCCAAAGGTAATCCTGTTCTATTTACATCTTCTGATTCTACAAAGTATTCCTTATCTTCAGGCATGTATATTATTTTTAAATTTAAATCTGTTATCAATTGTGATATTGATACTATATCTCTTGCTGTCTCCATAAATTATTTATTCTCCCTTTTTAAAATAATTATAAATACTTTCTGCTACACTTTTATTCAGTCCTTCAACCTGTGCTAATTCTTCCACTGATGCATTTTTTATTTCTTCTACACTTTTAAAATGTAATAATAATTGTTTCTTTCTTTTTTCTCCCACACCAGGTATATTATCTAGTGTTGATTTAGTTAATGATTTATCCCTCAAGCTTCTATGATAACTAATGGCATAATTATGAACTTCTTCTTGTATGCTAGCAACAAATCTATATAAGCTTGATGTTTTATTTAATTCAATTTCTTTTGTCCCAGAAATCAATCCTCTAGTTCTATGTCTATCATCTTTAAACATTCCCCATAAAGGAATTTTTACATCATATTTATCAAAAACTTTTTGCACTGCACTAACTTGACCTTTCCCACCATCTAATAAAATTAAATCTGGGTAATTTTCTCTTTGAATTCGTCTTTCTAATATTTCTGCCATTGAATCATAGTCATTAGGACCTTCAACGGTTTTTATCTTGTATCTTCTATATTCTTTTTTGTCTTTTTTACCATCTGTAAAAACAACCATTGCTCCGATAGAATCAACACCTTGTATATTAGATATATCAAAAGATTCTATTCTTTTAGGAGGTTGTGATAAGCCTAGTATTTCTCCTAATTCTATTAACGCGCCTTCACTTCTATCATACTTTCTTTTATTTAAATTAGAGAATTTTTCAAGATATTCAATGGCATTTTTCTTAACCATTTGAATTAAACTTTTCTTTTCACCCTTTTGTGGTATCCTCATAGTTACTTTTTGACCCTTTATATTAGATAACCATTCTTCCAACACTACTTGGTCTTCTATTTTTGTTTCAATAATAATTTCCTTTGGAATATACTCCGCATTCATATAGAATTGCTTTACAAAGGACCCCAGTATAGATTCTTTTGTAGCTTCCATTACTCCCTCTAAAATAAAATGTTCTCTTCCAACTATTTTACCGTGTCTAATAAAGAATGTTTGTACACAAGCTTCTTCATCATTATAAGCCATGGCTATTATATCTTGATTTATATCCCCTGTAGCAACATCTATTTTTTGTTTTTGAAGCATTTCTTGAAGAGAGTTTATTTTGTCTCTATAAATAGCTGCTTCTTCAAAATCAAAATCCTTTGCACATTTATTCATTTTTTCTTTTAAGATTTCTATTAGTTTTTCTTCTTTTCCTGATAAAAATAAAAGTATTTCTTCTACCATTTTTCTATATTCTTCTTTTTTTACATTGCCAGTACATGGTCCTACACATTTCTTTATATGGTAATTTAAACAAGGTCTCATATTATTATTTATAGCTCTTTCAATATCTATATTACATGTTCTTATTGGATATATATTTCTAATAACATCTAATGTATCGTTTACGGCTTCCACATTAGTATATGGACCAAAATACTTAGCCTTATCTTTTACTACTCTTCTTACCTTCAACACCCTTGGATAATCTTCATTTACCGTAACTTTTATATAGGGATAAGTTTTATCATCTCTTAATAAAACATTATATTTAGGTCTATATTTTTTTATTAAATTACACTCTAATATCAATGCCTCTAGTTCAGAGTCCGTTATTATATACTCAAAGGAGTTAATATTTTTAACCATTGATTTTACCTTTGATGAATGATTTTTAGATGATTGAAAGTATTGTCTTACTCTATTTTTTAAGGAAATAGCCTTACCAACATATATAATTTTATCGCCTTTGTCTTTCATTAAATATACTCCTGGCTCTGCAGGAAGTTTTTTTAATTGTTCTTGTATATCAAACACTATTTCCCCTCCAAAATCAATGTATATTAAAATTCTCTTTGTTCAATATTATTCTATAATAAAACTTCTAACTTTCACATATATAAAAGCTAGAAGTTTCATTTTTATTATTAGGAAATTAAAATTCCTACCTTATTCAAAATATTTTTTTAAAAATTGTCCTGTATATGATTTTTCAACTTTACAGACTTCTCTTGGTGTACCAGTAGCTATGATTAATCCACCTTTATCTCCACCTTCTGGACCAAGGTCAATAATATAGTCACATGTTTTTATAACATCTAAATTATGCTCAATAACAACTATACTATTTCCTGTATCAGCTAGTTTTTGTAATACATCAATTAGCTTATCAACGTCTGCCATATGAAGACCTGTTGTTGGCTCATCTAAGATATATAAAGTTTTTCCTGTTGGCCTTTTACTTAATTCTGTCGCAAGCTTAATTCTTTGAGCCTCTCCTCCTGATAACTGAGTTGAGGGCTGTCCAAGTTTAATGTAAGAAAGACCTACATCCATTAAGGTTTCTAATTTTCTTCTTATGTTTGGTATATTTTCAAAAAATTCTAATGCTTCTTCCACATTCATATCAAGTACATCTGCAATAGTTTTATCTTTATATTTAACTTGTAATGTTTCTCTATTATATCTTTCTCCCTTACACACCTCACAAGGTACATAAACATCTGGTAAGAAGTGCATTTCTATTTTAATTATACCATCACCTTTACAAGCTTCACATCTACCACCTTTTACATTGAAACTAAATCTTCCTTTTTTATATCCTCTAGCTTTAGCTTCATTAGTTGTGGCAAATAAGTCTCTTATTTGATCAAATACACCTGTGTATGTTGCAGGGTTTGATCTAGGTGTTCTTCCTATTGGACTTTGATCTATATTTATTATTTTATCAATATTTTCTATTCCTTTTATTTCTTTATGCTTACCAGGTCTTTGTCTTAATCTGTTAACTTTACTTGCTACACCTTTGTATAATATAGAGTTAATTAATGAACTTTTACCAGATCCAGATACACCTGTAATACATACAAACTTTCCTAAAGGTATTTTTGCTGTGACATTTTTTAAATTGTTTTCTGTAGCACCTTTAATTTCTATAAAGTTACCATTACCTTCTCTCGTTTCTTCTGGAATATCAATTACTCTTTTTCCACTTAAATATAATCCTGTCATTGAATTAGAATTTTCTAATATTTCATCCAATGTTCCTTGTGCAACAATTTCGCCACCATGAACTCCTGCACCAGGACCTATATCTACAACATAATCCGCTTCTCTCATAGTATCTTCATCATGTTCTACTACAATTAAAGTATTTCCTAAGTCTGTTAAATGTCTTAAAGTCCCTATTAATTTTTCATTATCTCTCTGATGAAGTCCTATGCTTGGTTCATCAAGTACATATAGAACTCCTACTAATGCAGAACCTATTTGAGTAGCTAGCCTAATTCTTTGAGCCTCTCCTCCTGATAAAGTACCTGCTTTTCTTGATAAAGTTAAATACTCTAATCCAACATCTCTAAGAAAAGATGCTCTTTCATTTATCTCTTTTACTATTTCACTAGCAATAAATGTTTTCTTTTCACTTAATTGTAGATTTTCTATAAATTCTAATAACTCTTTAACAGATAAATCCGTTACTTCTATTATATTCTTATTATCTATTAAAACAGACAGTACATCTTTTCTTAGTCTGTTTCCTTTACATTTAGGACATGGTCTTTCTGCCATATACTCTTCTATTTTATCTCTAGAATAGTCTGAATTAGTTTCTCTATATCTTCTTTCAAGATTTACTATAACACCTTCAAATGGAGCCTTATAATGTCTTTGTCCTCCAAATTTAGAATCAAAAATGAATTCTACCATAATGTTATTTTCACCATAAAGTAATTCATGTACAAATGCTTCTGGTAAGTCTTTAAATGGAGTCTCTAGAGATACATTATAATGGGCTGCTAAACTTTGTACCATTTTGCTGTAATATGTATCATCACTGGCACTAACACTTCCCCAAGCTGCTATAGCACCTTGCTTAATGCTTAAATCTGAATTTGGTACTACAAGGTCTGGATCTACTTCCTTACTTTCTCCTAGACCTTTACACACATCACAAGCACCAAAAGGAGCATTAAATGAAAACACTCTTGGAGATAACTCTTCTATTCCTATACCATGCTCTGGACAAGCAAATTTAGTTGAGTATAATATTTCTTCTCCATCTATTATTTGAGCTATTACTAATCCGTCTGATAACTTTACAGCTGTCTCTATAGAGTCTGCAAGTCGTCCTTCTATTCCGTTTTTAATAACAATCCTATCTACTACCACCTCTATATTATGTTTCTTATTTTTATTTAAATCTATTTCATCTGTAACTTCATGATTTTCACCATTAACTCTTATTCTCACAAAACCTTCTTTAGTTATAGTTTCTATAACTTTTTTATGCGTTCCTTTTTGTCCTCTAACTATTGGTGACAATATCTGTACCTTAGTTCTCTCTGGAAATTTCATCATTTTATCAACTATCTCTTGTATAGTCATTTGACTAATTGGCTTACCACATATAGAACAATGTACATCTCCAACTCTTGCATATAATAATCTTAAATAATCATATATCTCTGTTACTGTTCCCACTGTAGAGCGGGGATTTTTAGATGTAGTCTTTTGATCTATTGATATAGCCGGAGATAATCCTTCTATATATTCCACATTTGGTTTTTCCATTTGTCCTAAAAATTGTCTGGCATACGATGATAAACTTTCCACATATCTTCTTTGACCTTCTGCATAAATAGTATCAAACGCCAATGATGACTTACCAGAACCAGATAGTCCAGTAAAAACTATAAATTTATTCCTAGGAAGTTCTATATTAATATTTTTAAGATTATGCTCTTTAGCACCTTTTATAATGATCTTATCTTCCATCAGCCTGTATCCTTTCTTCTAACTCTTTAATTTTATCTCTTAACTGAGCTGCTCTCTCAAATTGTAAGTTTTGTGCAGCTTCCATCATTTCTTTTTGTAATTTTTCTATATTATTCTGAACTTCATATACATCTTCACTTTCACTTACTCCAAATACCAATTCTTCATCTGCTGTTTTTAATGTTTCTATGCTATCTCTAACTCCTTTAGATATGGTTTTTGGAGTAATACCATGCTCTTCATTATAAAGGGACTGTATTTCTCTTCTTCTTTTTGTTTCTTCTATTGTTGCCGCCATAGAACGAGTAATCTTATCTGCATACATAATTACTCTACCTTCAGAGTTTCTAGCAGCACGTCCTACTGTTTGTGTTAAAGAAGTTTCTGATCTTAAAAATCCTTCTTTATCAGCATCTAATATGGCTACTAGAGAAACTTCTGGAATATCTAATCCTTCTCTCAGTAAATTTATACCTACCAATACGTCAAACTTACCTAATCTTAAATCTCTTATTATTTCAGTTCTCTCTAAAGTAACTATATCTGAATGCAAGTATTTAACCTTAATGCCTATTTCTTTTAAATAATTAGTTAAATCCTCACTCATTTTTTTAGTTAAAGTTGTAATTAAAACTCTTTCTTTTTTTTCTACAACTGCATTAATTTCTCCGACTAAGTTGTCTATTTGATTTTCAATAGGTCTAACTTCTATAATAGGATCAAGTAAACCTGTTGGTCTTATTATCTGCTCAGCAACGGTTGATGAATGTTCTATTTCATAAGGTCCTGGAGTAGCAGATACAAAAACAGCCTGATTTATATTCTCTTCAAATTCTGAAAAGTTTAATGGTCTATTATCAAAAGCTGAAGGTAATCTAAATCCATTATCTATAAGAGATTTTTTTCTAGCACGGTCTCCTGCATACATACCTCTAACCTGAGGAATTGTAACATGTGACTCATCTACTATTAATAAAAAATCCTTTGGGAAGAAGTTCATTAATGTATAAGGTTTTTCTCCCTCTTCTCTACTAGTTATGTGTCTAGAGTAATTTTCTATTCCTTGACATGTACCTATTTCAGTTAACATTTCAATATCATACTTTGTTCTCTGCTCAATTCTTTGTGCTTCTAATAATTGATCCTGTTCCTTAAAGTACTTCACTCTATCAATTAATTCATTTTGAATTGCCTCAACTGCATGTTCAACTTTTTCAGGAGTTGTTACGTAATGAGATGCAGGGAATATTGCTACATAATTTCTTGTTCCTAATATTTTCCCTGTAATATAGTCTATTTCTACTATTCTATCTATTTCATCTCCAAAAAATTCAATTCTTATTGCTTTTTCGTCATCACTAGCTGGGAATAACTCTAATATATCTCCTCTAACTCTAAAAGTTCCCCTTATAAAGTTAATATCATTTCTTTCATATTGTATTTCGATTAATTTTCTTATAAGGTCATCTCTATCTATTTCCATACCTGGTCTTAAAGATAACATAAGTTTTTTATAATCATCTGGATCCCCAATACCATATATACATGATACTGAAGATACTATAATAACATCATCTCTCTCCAATACTGAGGCTGTAGCTGAATGTCTTAATTTATCTATTTCATCATTAATACTAGCATCTTTTTCTATGTATGTGTCACTATGTGCAACATATGCTTCTGGTTGAAAATAATCATAATAACTCACAAAATACTCAACTGCATTGTTAGGAAAGAATTCCTTAAACTCACTATACAGTTGGGCTGCTAGTGTTTTATTATGAGCAAGTATTAATGTAGGTTTTTTTACTTCTCTTATTATATTTGCCATAGTAAATGTTTTACCTGAGCCTGTAACTCCAAGTAGAGTTAAAATTTTTTCATCATTATTTAAACCAGTAACAATCTTTTTTATTGCTTTTGGTTGATCTCCTGTTGGTTTAAAAGCTGATTGAATTTCAAAATCCATATATCTCACTCCTTTAGAACGCCCGTTCCATATAATTACAAGGTTAATTATACCATAATAATCCTATTATTTCTGTTATACATATCTTTTATTATAAACTTTATCTCTTTATTATTACCCATTTAAATCTAATTTAAATAATAGTATTTACAGTAGTTATAATCTCTATTTTTAGGCCTAATTATAAAGTAAAAATACATACAAAAAAACCATGTATAAAATATTATACATGGTTTTCTAAAAAATTGGTGACCCATCGGAGATTCGAACTCCGGACACCTTGATTAAAAGTCAAGTGCT
>JAVXJG010000032.1:5951-19040 GCA_036647935.1 Peptostreptococcaceae bacterium | reverse complement strand
TGAAAATTAATTTACTTTATTTGGAAATATAATTTAACTAGCACAATAGATTACTTTAATATATTTAAAATAGTATATTTATACTCCAATAAAAAATTCTATGAAGATTTTTGTATCTTCATAGAATTTTTTAATTACATATAATTTTTATTTATCAAAAACATAAGTATCTATAAATTTATATATTCTATCAAAGTACTCATCACCTAATACTTCATATCCTCTTACATGTTTAACGCCATCAATTAGCCAAATTTCTTTTTTGTCATGAGGTATATTTTCATATATTATCTCACTACTTTTTGGTTGGCATACATCATCTGCTGTTCCATGTATTAAAAATACTGGTGCCGTAGTATTTCTAACTGCTTCATATGGCTTTACATCTTTATATGAAAATCCTGACTTTATTTTTGTATATATATCCCCCACTACACCTGCATATCCTACTGGTATTAATGGTACATTTTCTCCCTCTATTCCTAATCTTATAGCATCCTTCATTTCATGATATGGTGAATCAGCTATATAAAAGTCTACATATTTCTTTTCTTCATTTATTCCAGAATGCATTAGTACAGTTGCAGCTCCCATTGAGTAACCATGTGCACCAAGCTTTCCATTTGGATATCTTTCTTTTAAAAATTTAGCTACACTATCTAAATCATATCTTTCGTATAATCCAAATGTGTAATCATCCCCACCAGTTTTACCTGTATGTCTTTGATTATATATTACTACATTGTGTCCATTTTCAAGATATTCAGCAGATTCATCCAAATATTCATAGTAATAACTTTCTATGCCATGTACTAATATAACTGTATTTTCACTTTCTATATTTGATTTTATAAATTTCGCCTCTATATCATATCCATTTTTAGGTGAATTTATAAATAAATCTTCGTATTGATATTTTTCTAATACTTCAAGTGGCTTATTTTCCCTATTTGAAAATACTTCTAAAACCTCTTGATTTTCTATTTTTTGTTTAGATCCAACAGAACCGTCATATACCATACCCCCTACAATATATGATACTACTAAAAATAATATGGATATTGTTAATATACTTATAATAGCTATCTTTTTTTTCATTATGTCCTCCTATTTTTATCACCTGATACTAATATTAAGTATACAATAATTATATATTTTTTTCTATTTATTTTTTTTAATGGTGTTTAAGCATTTTCTTGTAGGGTATTTAATTAATATATAAAACTTATACGAGATCTCCCCCCAGATATTTTAAGTTTTATTCTTGTTAATCCTAACATTCCCATTAAATAAGGTAGTAGCTAATCGGAAAGCCACTACCTTATTTTAGTTATCCCAAAATAAATTCATTATTTTTTAGAAAATCATCTTTACTAAGAATAATATCACTTACTTTTATTGTATTTATTTCCTTTTGAGGTGTATTTTCATCATATATTCTTACACTTTGTATTCTAACAAGCTTATCTAGGTAATTCTTTATTAACAATCCATTTCTAAGACTTAAATTTTTATTATTATAAAGCTCAACTATAGTTCTCTTTAATAATTTATCAGCTTCATAATCCAAATTAAATCCTCTACTATTTAATGTACTTATTGCAATATTAATAAGCTCTTTATTACTGTAATCTTCAAAGTCAAAGTGTAGAGGGAACCTATAATTCAATGAAGGATTTGAAATAATTAATTTTTTTATGCCCTCTTTTTGTCCACTTAATACAAAGAATACTCTATTTCTATTTTCATCTAGAAATTTTATCATAGATGCTACTATTTCTTTATTATCGTTTTGATATGCTAATAAATCAGCCTTATCTATTAATATGGTTTTGTCTAATGCCTTATTAAAAATATCCTCTAACTTCATTCCTGTATTAAACATTGATATAAGCTCATTAGTATCTATCTCTATAATAGATTTAGCTTTTATTATTCCCATGCTATAATACATTTCTGATAGTATATTTAATATAGTTTTCTTTCCAGTTCCTATATCACCTGTAAATATAATATTCCTATATTTATTTATATCATTTCTTATTCCTATTTTTTGTCTTCTCTCTTGTGTTTTTACCAATTTATATTGATTTCTTAAAAACTCCTTAACCCTATCATTGTATACTAGCTTACTTAGTTTTTCTTCTAAGTTAAATTCATTTTCATATTCAGATACATTTATTTTTTCTATATCTTTAGTAGTCATTAAATTCATTTCATAAACACTTATATCATCTTCAGCGATTCTTATACTCTGATTTCTAATTAAATTCTCAACGTAATTTCTTACCATTCTTCCATTTCCTGATTGAGAATCTGATTTTTCATAAATATCTATAAAGCTTTTCTTAAGAGCTGAGTAAGCATTTTTAGATAATTTAAAGCCTTTTGATTCTATAAGTCTTATTGACATCTCAAACAATTCATTTGGATTATAGTCTTCAAAGTTCGTCCATAATGGAAATCTTGACTTTAATCCTATATTTACATCAAAGAATTCTTCCATTTCCTCAGTATATCCTGCAAGTATTACTATTACATCTTTTGAATAATCTTCTATAAGTTTTAGTAATGTTTCTACAGCTTCCCTTCCTAGAGAATCATTCGCTAGTGTATAAGCTTCATCAATAAATAATATTCCACCTATAGCTTCTCTAAATTTTTCTTCAGTCTTTTTAGATGTCTCTCCTGGTATTTCTGACACAAAACTTGACCTATCAGTTTCAACAAGCTGTCCTACTTTTAATAACCCCATACTGTTTAACATCTCTGCTACTAACCTAGCTATACTAGTTTTTCCTGTTCCTGGGTTTCCCGTAAAAACCATATTAAGATTTTGATCTATTTTAGTATTTACTCCAACAGACTTCCTCTTTTCTTGAGCTATTATTAGTTTATATTGACTTCTTAATAAGTTTTTAACATCAGAAAGACCTATTATTTCATTTAATCTTTCTTCTAGATTAAACTTTGTCTTTGCCTTAAAGTTAAAGTTATCTCGTTCCAATAAATCTATTTGTTTTGATGAATCTGTCAGGTATTTTTTTGAAGCATCTAATATAGCATTCTCAACTATATTTCTTACAAACCTTGCATTACCTAAATCATTTTTACCTATTATTTGATTTTTTGTAAACAAATCTATTAAGTCAGATTTAACATTTTTTACAATTTTATATCCTTTAGATTTTGCAATATTAACAGCAATTTCATACATTTCCTGTGGTGTATAATCTTCAAAGTGTATTATATTTGGAAATCTTGATTTTAATCCTGGGTTAAATACTAAAAACTCCTCCATATCCTTTTCATATCCAGCTAATATTACAATTAAATCATCTCTATTGTCTTCTACTGCCTTTAAAAGTGAATCTACTATTTCTTTTCCAACTTTATCTTCATCACTTTCACATAGAGAGTATGCTTCATCTATAAATATTACTCCTCCTATTGCCGATGTAATAATATCATTAGTTCTTTTAGCTATATCTAATACATTATCACCAACAAAATCAGCTTTACTAACTTCTTTATATACTCCTGTTGATAATAACCCTAATGCATTTAAATACTCATATGTAACTCTAGCCGCATTAGTTTTTCCTGTACCTGCATTTCCTGCAAATATCATATTCATAGATATATTTGAAGTTTTAAGACCTAATTTTTCTCTTATCTTCTGAACTCTATAATTATTTTTTATATTATCTATAAATTCTTTAAGCTCTCTCATTCCTGTCATAGAGTTTAATTTATACTCAGCTTCTTCTAATGTTGAAATTGAATACTCACTTAAATTAAAAATACCACGCCCACTCTTACAATATATATCGCTATTATCAGTATAAATCATTATAGCACTTTGTGATTCAATATCTTCCTCTCTTATAAAATTTTCTATAGGTTTACATAGTTTATAAGATACATATTCATATATTCCAAAGTTGCTATTTTTTCTATAGCTATCTTGAAGAAATTTACATATTCCGAAGTATTCATTATCAATATCATGTTCGTCTACATTTAGTATTATGTTTACTTTAAAGTTATTTTCAATTCTTTTTATAGCTTCTAGTATTTCTTTTTTTAAAATCTTATTTCTTTCATGTTTATCTAGTTTTTTAGTATGTAATATTAAATCAACTTTATTTTTAAATTCTTTTCCTAATAGTTTTTCTATTTCAAGATTTTCGTCTACTGAAGTAAATATTAAAAATTTATTGTGACACACTATTTCATTAATTATATTTTTATCATTTTCATTTGCATGTACTAAGAATCTATTTTTTATCGTATATTCATTATTAAGTGATATACAAGTTTCTGGATAAAGGTCTTTTATTGTATTTAATATTTCTTCACTTGCATCCTCTATATTTTTAAACATTATTCCTTGTGATTGGCTATTTAGTTTTTCATACAAATCACTCAAGAAAGCATTATAACCTAAATTAAAATTATAAGATGATAAATTTATCTCATCTACATCTTTATTTTTTACTAAATTCATTTTTTCAAAATTTTTAAACAATAATCTAATACTTGTTTTTTTAGATGTTTCTTTTTCACCTAATAAAAATAATACTCCCTTCTCTTCTTTTACAAGTTTTTCTTCAAAATATCCACATAGTTCATGTAAAAATTTATCTTGACCTATCAACTCTTTATTAAGCTCTTTTTCTATTTTTAACATTTTATATCTTATATCTTTATTTAGCATATGGTTATACCTCTCTATTTCAAATATATAAATATTATTAGTATTTGTTGGTATAAATATAATAAATATCTATTAAATTATTTATATATAATCATATGCATAAAAATATCACATCATATTTTTAATACTACAAATATGATGTGATATTACAATAATCTATTTACTCATCTCTTTTGATTTTTCTATACAATCACCTATTGCTTTTATAACTGCACTTCTAAATCCTTCTGCCTCTAAAGTTTTAACTGCTTCAATAGTAGTTCCTCCAGGGGAACAAACCATATCCTTTAATTCACCTGGGTGTTTACCTGTTTCAAGAACCATCTTAGCAGAACCCATTACAGCCTGTGCTGCAAAAGTATAAGCTTGATTTCTTGGCATTCCAGCAAGTACAGCAGCATCTGCCATAGCTTCTATAAACATAAATGTATATGCAGGAGATGAACCACTAGCACCTATAACCGCATCAATTAAATACTCTCCTACTATTTCAGATTTACCAAATGAATCGAATATAGATTTAACTAATTTTAATTCTTCATCATTTATATTATTATTTTTACACAGTGCACTCATTCCTTCATTTACTAATGCTGGAGTATTTGGCATAGTTCTAACTATTTTTTTATCTGAACCTATAACATTTTCTATAGATTTTATAGTCTTTCCTGCTGCTATTGTAACTATTATCTTATCAGTGTCTATAAATTCTTTTACTGATTCTAAAACTATATCATAAATATTTGGCTTTACTGCAACTATTACTATATCACTATTTTTAACTACTTCTCTAGAGTCTGTAGTCGTATTAACTTTAAATTCACTATTTACAGCATCTAATGCTAATTGATTTAAATCTGAAACAGTTATCATATCTGATTTTACTAAGCCTGATTTAACTATTCCACCTATCATAGCCTTTGCCATATTACCTGAACCAATAAATCCTATTTTCTTATTCATATCATCAATCTCCCTATTATTTATTATTTACTCTATAATCTTAAAAAGTCTGCTCTGTTCTACCTATTATTTCATCTTGAAGAGCTCTACTTAAATTATTAAAGTGATCACTGTATCCTGCAACTCTAACTATTAAATCCTTATATTCTTCCGGATTTTGTTGAGCCTTTAGTAAGACATTTTTATCAAAAACATTAAATTGTATATGATGTCCTTCCATATTGAAGTATGCTCTAACTAAATTAGCCATATTATCCAAACCTTCTTCTCCTAAAACTACTGATGGCGCAAATCTTTGATTTAATAAAGTTCCTCCAGTTTTTAAGTGGTCCATCTTAGATGCAGATTTTATAACAGCTGTTGGTCCATTTGTATCTCCACCCTTTTCTGGTGATATACCTTCTGATAAAGGTTTTTCTCTAAGTCTTCCATTTGCGCTTGCCCCCATAACTTCTCCAAAATACACATGGCAAGTTGTTGGTAGCATGTTTATTCTATATTGCCCACCTATAGTGGACATCCTTCCTGTAACCTCTTTGTAGAAAGAATCAAATACATCTTTCATTAAACTATCTGCATAATCATCATCATTTCCATACTTAGGAGTCTTATTAACTACTATATTATAAATTGATTCATGACCTTCAAAATTATCCTCCATAGCCTTTAATAAGTTCTCCATACTTACTTTCTCTTTATCAAATACATTATACTTGATAGAAGATAAGCTATCTGTTATAGTTCCTATTCCAACACCTTGAATATATTTTGTATTATATCTTGCCCCACCTGCATTATAATCTTTTCCAGTCTTTATACAATCATCAATTATAACACTCATTAATGGAGCTGGCATATGTTTTGCATATATTTTTTCTATTACATTACTTCCTTTTACCTTTATCTCTATAAAATGATTTAGCTGAGTTTTAAAAGCTTCAAACAATTCTTCATAAGTTTTAAATTCTTTAGCCTCACTAGTTTTCATGCCTAATTGTTTTTTACATATTGGATCAAACCCATTATTTAAAGTTATTTCAAGAATCTTAGGAAGATTTAAATATCCTGTTAATATATAAGCTTCTTTACCATAACATCCAGTTTCAACACATCCACTAGTACCACCACATCTTGCATCTTCTAATGTTTTGCCAGCTTCCATAAGCTCTTGTATTATAGCTTCTGTGTTATAAAATGCCGGCTGACCCCAACCTTTTCTTGATATTTCACAAGCTCTCTTTAAGAACCTCTGTGGTGTTTTTCTACTTATTTGTACATTTGAACTTGGTTGAAGTAATTTCATCTCATCCATAACATCAAGTATTATATAACTTACATCATTAACCCCATCATGACCATCCGGAGTAATACCTCCAGTATTTATATTAGCAAAATCAGTATATGTTCCACTTTCTTTTAATGTAACTCCTACCTTAGGTGGTGATGGTTGATTATTAAATTTAACCCATAAACATTCTAATATTTCCTTAGCTCTTTCTCTATCTAATATACCTTCTTCAGTATCCTTTTCATAAAATGGATTTATATGTTGGTCTAATCTCCCTGGAGTAAATGCATCCCATATATTTAATTCAGTAGTTACCCCTATATGAACAAACCAATACATTTGTACTGCTTGGTAATAAGTCTTTGGAGCATGTGCCGGTACTACTTCACAGTTATCTGCTATTGATAATAAATCTTTTTTTCTAGCTTCATCAGTTTCTTTTTCAGCTAGTTCTTTAGCATACTCTCCGTATCTTTTTCCATAAGCTATTAATGCATCACACGCTATATCCATTCCCTCTAATTGAGATTTTTTATCATAAGCTTCTAAATCATTGGTAAAATCTAACTTATCTATTTCTTCTTTAATTTCTTCTTTGAAATCTAAAAAACCTTTTTTATATATTATTCCGCCCTCTACTGTATGCCCTGGTGCTCTTTGCTCCATAAACTCAGTAAATATACCATTTTCATAACAATCTATCCAATCTTTACTCATAGAATTTATTATTCTTTTTCTTAACTGTCTCTTTTCCCAAAAAGGAATTATTTCCTCTTCATGAATTTTCTTAATTTCATCACTTACTTTAAATGATATTATCTCTCTTCTATCCATTACATCTAAATCTTCCATAGTATGACAACATAATTCTGGATAAGTAGGTGCTGACTGTGGAGATTCACCCTTTTCCCCAACTATTAATTCTCCATCATTTATACATAAAGTTCTATTTTCCATATAATGCTTAAATGCTAATGCTCTAAGTACTGGTATTTCTACACTACCCTCATACTTTTTATATGCTTCTGTAATCAACTTAGCTCTTTCTATTGTTATGTGTGGCGTAGCTTCCATACTTTGATTTCTCAATTTTTTAGTTCTTTCAAAACTTCCTCTTTCCATAAATAATTATCCCCCTATCTTAGTATTGAAATTATTTTTTTCAAATAATAATCTTATTTCTTCTAGCTTTTCATCATTAGGCCTACCTAACTTACTTCCTTCATATTTCATATCAAGCTTCTTATATTTATGCATGCCAATATTATGGTAAGGCAATAAATTCACTTTTTTTATATTCAATTGTTTTAAAAATTCTATGATCCTATTTACTTCTATATTTTCATTATCTACATTAACACCCTCTATTAAAGGTATTCTTATATTTATATTAGCTCCTTTTTCTGATAATTTTTGTAGGTTATCTAGTATTAAATTATTACTTTTACCTGTAAATAATTTATGTTTTTCATCATCTATAAGCTTTATATCATATAAAAATATATCTACATAATCGAGTATTTTTTCATAATTATGAAATTTAGCATAACCACAAGTATCTATTGCTACACTTATACCTTTATCCTTACATACCTTTACTAATTTTTCTATATAATCTATATTTTGAGTCATTACCTCTCCACCTGATAAGGTAACTCCCCCCCCTGATTCTTCATAAAAAAGTATATCTTTTTGAATTTCTCTTATTAAATCTTTTATTTCATAATTTTTTCCCACTACTTCTCTTGCATTATTTATGCAGTAGTCTAAGCATATTTCACAAAGTTCACATTTATCTCTACTTAAGCATATATTCCCATCTTCTTTATATATAGCATTATGAGGGCATTTTTTTAAACAGTTTTCACATTTACTGCATTTTTCTTCATTGTATAAAACTTCCTTACTGTAAGACTGGCTTTCTGGATTATGACACCATATACATTCAAGAGGGCATCCTTTAAAAAATATCGTAGTTCTAATTCCAGGTCCATCATGTATGCTACATTTTTGCAGATTTATTATTAATGGTTTATTCATTTTTATCTCCCCTCAAAAGGATTTGGCGTTGCAACTACTATCATTTTAACTATTTTATTTGTGTAATTAGCCCAGTTATGATTGCGTGAAGAATTATAATGTACACTATCCCCTGGATAAAGCTCATATTGAACCTCATCTAAAAAAATAGTTAAAGTTCCTTCTAATATATATATAAACTCTTCCCCATTATGCATGTATGACTGTATATCTTCTTCTGTATTATTCGGTAATATTTCTATAAGTCTTGGTAATATATTTTTATCTTCTAGATTATTTGATAAATTATATTGAATACACCCTGATGTACATAAATTAAAAATCTCTTTCTCATAACTTCTAATAATAGGTCTTTTTGTCAATCTTGATTTTATAAAAAAATAAGCTAACTCTACCTCTAGTACATCAGCTATTTTAGATAAAGTATCTGTTGCAATACTTGTAAGTCCTCTTTCTAGCTGTGATAAAAATCCTATTGATAGACTTGTTTTTTCACTTAAGTCTTTTAATGTCATTTTCTTTTCAGTTCTTAACTTTTTAACCTTTCCACCTATATCCTTGTTCATGCTATCACCCATTCTGTAATATTCTTCTTATTATAAATTGTAATATATCGTTATTTTTTTGTCTATGACTTTTTTATTTATTTATGAAATTTTTTAAGTATTACTAAAAAAACTATATCTAAATATAATTTAATTATCCTAGACATAGTTTTTTTAATAAATATTTTATTAGTTCCTTTTACTCAATTTATTGTACCCTGTTAAAATAGCGCTTCCCATCGTAAACAGTACGCATGCAAACCAAGCAATTGTATTTATAAACGGTACTATTAATAATATCTTAACTACTAATATACCTAACCCTACTTGTATATACTCACTTTGACTTGTAAATACTCTTTTACCTAATATTATTCCAGTTACCATCGGACATATATAAATCAAAAATCCATATACTACTGACATTAGTAATCCTACAGGTATTCCCAGTATTGATATTATTAGTAATAAAATAATTATAGGTGTTGCTGTCAATGTACCTATACCAACTAATATATATTTACCTATTAAATCTTCTAAAGTTTTTTCTAGGTTATTGAAATAGTTTTTAAATATTGCATACATTAATACTCCTACTAATATTGATGTTATAGTACTTACTATGCTACTTATTAGACTAAATCTGTATGCATACTTAATATACTTACCATATTCAATATTACCAGAGTTTATATTTGTAGTTATTTCCCTAAAATAAGCTTCTACACCATCTAATGTTTGCATTACTTTGTCATATTGAAGTAAACTTGATAAACTATCTGCTTCGTTAGCAAATACAGTAACTGATAAGGCTAAAATTATTAAAATTGTTAATATAAATATTTTTGTATTTTTCATTTTTATCTCCCCTCTTTTTCTACTTAACTAATATATATGTAATTATGTAAAAAAAAAAGACTGCTTCCGATGCAGTCTTATAAGTGGGTATTGGAATTTTATTTAACCATTCAAGGTTATGAGGATATTTTGGGGAATTTCCTCTTGTATATTTTGATCAAAATATTATGTCTTTTTGTTTCATGTTATGTCGCTTCTTGTTGTTATAAATAGAATATAACACTATTTTAGATGATAGTCTATATTATAATTTTTTTTTTATATAAAATTTAAACTTTCTCTTTTATTACCATCTCTACCTACAGTTGATTCACTAGATAGCATAGAACTTATTATTGATTCTTCTACAGACTCTACAACTGCTCTAAATACTATATCTATTTTATTCTCATGTATAAAACTTAACTTTAATATATCTTTTTCATTGTAGTGAGGAATTTTATTTGCAGTTGTAAAACCAATTGCTATATCACCACTTCCATTTCCTAAATAGGAACCAGTTCTAGATAATGATACACTAGCTCTTTTACAAACTCTTTTTAACTGTCTTTCGCTAAGTGGAATATCTGTAGCTATTACTATTATTATAGATCCCTTTTCAAGTTTATTCTCTTCACTGTTTTCAATTTTTGCTCCTATATGTACTCCATCTAATATAAGGTCCTTTTTTAGACCACAATTAGATAAAACTAAACTACCTACAACATATTCCTTATTATCAAGTTCTACTACCCTTGAAGATGATCCTACTCCACCTTTAAGTTCATATGCACTCATACCACAACCCGCTCCAACACTTCCCTCTTCAAACTTATCTGATGATTTTTTTATAGCTTCAAATACATGTTCTTCTTTAACATGAAGCCCCCTTATATCATTTAAATATCCATCATTACATTCCATAACTACTGGATTCACAGTTGATGTAGTTTTCCCTATATCATCATTATTTGATAACATATACTTTACTAATGCAGTTGTACATGTTCCTAAACTTAATGTATTCGTTAATATAATCGGAGTTTCTAATGTTCCAAGTTCCTCTATTTGAATAAGACCTACACTTTTTCCAAATCCATTTATTACACAAGTAGATGCCATTACCTTTTCTTTAAATGTGTTTTTACCATGTGGTAATATAGCTGTTACACCAGTCTTTATATTGCCTTCATTTAAAGTTTTATGACCTACCTTTACACCCTCTACATCAGTGATTAAGTTTAAATTACCTCTTTTAATACTACCTAATTTTAAATTGTATTTTTTATTTACACCCATATTGATCCCCTTTTTATATATATTTTCTTATGAATATAAGTATAGCCTTGAAATAGTTAGTTAACAACTATCTATTTCAGGGCTATACTTATACTAAAAACTTATTTATTAAATTATTAATTTCTTCTTCTAAATCTCCGCTTTCTTCAACTTCTTCAATTCTAGGATGTAATCCTTTTTCATAGTTCACAGTATTTATAACTAATTCGCCATCTTCAGTATCTAATAAAATACCAATTAAGTGATCTAAATCTAAACTTAAATCCCCTATATCCTTTATATTATTTTTATCACTATATATATCACCTGCATAGTGCTTCATATTATATTTAGTTCCATCTATAAATTCAAAACATTCGCATCCTTCGTAAGTTTTTCCTATTATAAACAAAAGTGCATACTCTTCATTTAATAACAAGTTCTTATAGTCTTCACTTGACTCTATATCTTCATAATCTTCGTCAAATGTTACTACATCCATATAATCTCTATCTATTAATGTTACTCTGCTTACTGAGTCATCATACTCTGAAAGCATTTCTGATGCATTAGTTTCATAGTAGTTTATAAAATTATTTAATTTAAAATCTTCAATTTTAATTCTGATTGGTTTCATAATATATTTCCTTCCACATATCTCTATCTTATATTATTTCTAGCAATAACTTATAATATATCATAAAACCAAATTATTTAACATCATTATTATATATTTTATATACTATTTTGTTGAATATTATCAATTATATTTTCTTTGGTATATATAAAGATATTACTTTATCCTCGATATAAGTTCTCTTACTCTAACATTTACAAAAAGTTCTTCATTTTGTTTTTCAAATCTACCAACTTCATATTCTTCTCTTCCAAATAACTTTACTATTTTTGTACCACCTAGATATTGTCTTATATTACTATTTACTTTATCAGTACTTCTTTGAACATTTTTAAAAAATCTATACCCTACTTTCATGTTAACTATTATTACTAAAAATATAATTGAAATTGCAACTAATATGATTAATGACATCTTGAAATTTAGCTTTATTGCTAAAATAAAACTTCCTAAACACACAATTGGCGATTTAATAAATACTCTCATCATACCATGAACAAATTGTTGTAATTGTGTTACATCATTAGTGGTTCTAGTTATTAGTGATGCTCGTGTAATTTTATCAATCTGTCTTAAACTATATTGATTTATTTTTATAAACATATAAATGTTATGAAAAAGATTTTAGCTCCAGTAAATAATATGTATTCTATATTTTTAGTACCTACACCTATATCTATTATATTTGCCATTATTACTGGTTGTACTAAGTCACATATAGCCTACATTATAAGTAATGTAACCGCTAATGAAAATACACCTATATACTTTTTTATATATT
>JAVXJG010000032.1:0-5851 GCA_036647935.1 Peptostreptococcaceae bacterium | reverse complement strand
TTTTATATATTATATTACTTATATATTTATATTATATATAAAAACTACACAAACTAGAAAAAGACAATTTGTTTTATTTTTGTGATAATCGTGGAGGTGTATCTATTTTGAAAAATATATTTAAAATATATAAAAAGGATTTAAAAGATATTTTTACTAATTCAGCTTTATTAATAGTAATCATAGGACTATCAATATTACCATCTCTTTATGCTTGGTTTAATATTAAAGCCTCCTGGGATCCATATGGTAGTACTTGTAATATTTCTGTGGCAGTTGTAAATAAAGACTTAGGTGGTAATATATTTGACAAAAATGTCAATATAGGAGACCAATTAGTTGATAAACTTCACAAAAACTCTAGCTTGGGATGGAATTTTGTAGATGAAAAAATAGCTAATAAAGGTGTCGAAAATGGAAGCTACTACGCATCTATTGAAATACCAGAAAACTTTTCTAAAGATTTGACTTCTTTAGTTGGCTCTAATGTTAAAAAGGGACAAATAATATATAGTGTAAATGAAAAAATCAATGCTATTGCTCCTAAAATAACTGATAAAGGTGCTTCTACTATACAATTAGAAGTTAACGAAACTGTAGTAAAAACCGTCAGTGAGACTATTTTCGAAATATTTAACGAAGTTGGAATCGAGTTAGAAAATCAACTGCCTAAATTGGTAAGCGTAGAAAATTCACTAGTTGAAATCCAAGGTAAATTTAAAGATATAAATAAGACTATTGACTTAGCATATGATGCTACATCAAAGATATCCGATATAATAAAGGAATTACAAGGTGATCTTCCGGCTATAAAAAATACTATAAATAACGCTAAAAATTTATCTAATGATATCTCAGTATTTCTTGAAGATACAAAAGGTAGTATCAACGACATAGCTCCAATTATAAAAACTGATTTAGGACTTATATCCGATGTATCTTATTCTGCTTCTAAAACTATTGCACATTTAATAGATGCGATAAATAAAGAAGCTGAAAATTTACCTGTATTAGTAGATAGTTTAAGTCAAAAACTTTTAAGCTTATCTTCATCTACAAAAACACTTTACAACTTTTTAAGTAAATTAGATAAGTTTGCACCAGATTATCCGCTTAAAAATATTATCACTCAAATTGAAACCATTAACACAAAACTAAATTTTGCTATTAATGCACTAGATATAGTTAAAAATCAAATTGCAAGTGGTCAAAAGCCTACATTAAATAATTTAAATAAAATACTAACAGTTACTAATGATATAAATAATATAACTTCAAATATATTAGATAACTTTGACTCAAAAGTATTAAATCCTATAAACAATATATTTGAAGGTAGCTTAAAAAGTGCGTCTAATGTAGTAGATGTTTTACAAATGGCTGAAGCTAAATTACCTAAAGTGGAAGATATTTTAAGTACTTCTCTTGGATTTTCAGGAAGTGCTAGAAATAATATTATATTTATAAAGAGTAAGATACCACAAGCTAAGTCAATAGTAGATGAATTGGTAGATGCTATATCTAAAATAAATAATGGTGAAGACATGAACGAACTAATAAAACTACTTAAAAACGATGTTTTATCTCACTCTGAGTTCTTAAAACAACCAGTAGAACTTGTTACTAAAAGACTATACCCAATTGAAAATTATGGTTCAGCAATGACACCATTTTATACAGTACTATCTTTATGGGTAGGAATAGTGTTACTTGTATCACTCCTTACAACAGAAGTTCATGGTAATTTTAAACCATCCGAAGTTTATTTTGGTAGAGGTCTTACATTTACAACTATTACCATAACACAGGCCCTTATAGTTAGTATTGGAGATATATTATTACTTAGTATACAAGTAATAAATCCTGTAGTATTTATATTAATTTCTATACTTACAAGTATTGTGTTTACATTTATAGTTTACTCTTTAGTTTCTGTATTTGGGAATGTCGGGAAAGCTATAGCTGTTGTTCTTTTAGTTATACAAGTTGCAGGTTCTGGTGGAACATTCCCCATAGAAGTTACTCCTAATTTCTTCCAAGTTGTAAACCCTCTGCTACCTTTCACTCATGCAATTTCTGCACTTCGCGAGACTATCGGAGGAATCTATATTCAAAACCTAACTAAGGCTTTGCTTATACTTTGTATATTCTTAATAGGTTCAATAGTTATAAATGTATTTTTAAAGGGACCTATAAATAAAATCTCTGCTGGATTTAAAAAGAAATTTAATTCTAGTAATTTAATTGGACATTAAAATTCAAAATTTTGTAATAAAGTTTAATATATAATCATAGAATTATATAGAGATTAGGTCAAAAATATCCAAGGATAAAGTTATATTAACTTGTCCTTGGATATTTTGAATTTTTGTATCTATTTTTTATTTATAACATGTCCATCATAATACTCATAATTTTCATATTCTTCTTCCTTATAATCTTCTTTATCTATGTTTACTTCTTTTTTTCCATCTTCAACAGTATCTACATAATGTTCCATTTCGTCTAAGCATACTTGAGGACTATTTTCATATGTTATTCTTCTAGAATTAAATTCGTCTACTTTTTTTTCTAAATCATTTTTTCCCTCTACATCTTCTTCTACTCCATATCCATTATCTACATATTCATTGTGATTTAAATATTCCATAAATTCATTTTCATAATCATGTCTAGATTTTTTAGCTGATTTATATATTAAATATGCACCAACTCCTGTCATAGCAACTGCTGTATATATTGCAATTTTTTTGCCATGCTCAGCGACTTCTTTTTCAACTTTTTTCTTAAATAAATATTTAATCATAGCACTTCTCCTTCTTAAATCTCATATTGTATAACTATAGTATTTCTATTATTCCAATAATAATTATGTTATTTTGAAATTACAATTTTTGCATTTTTTATAGTATAGGAGGTTTATTTTTATGAATGAAAATTTAATGAATTTTTTACTTAGTTTAATCACTTTAGTAATAAGTGGTGGCGGAATCTACATTATAAAATACCTTAATGACAAAATAGGTAAAGAAAAAATTCAACACTATGCTTCTATAGCAAAAACCATAGTTATGTCTATAGAGCAGTTATATCCTGAGTTTGCAGGGGTAGATAAAAAGGATTTGGCTGTAAAAAAACTTTTAGAGCTTACTAATAATAAAATTAATGAAATAGATGCCGATACTCTAATCGAGGCTGCAGTATATGAAGTGAAAAAATTATTAGCAAAATAGATACTAAAAGTAGCTACTTCTTAATTTTGAAGTAGCTACTCATTTATTATTTAGTTTTCTATTATTTTATTATTATAATTCTTAAACTGTATATATGTATATATACATATAAGTGTCATAGCTTCTGCAAATACTACTGATATCCATATTCCATTTACACCAAATATTTTTGGTAATATCATAAGACTCCCAATTAAAAATATTATACCTCTTCCCAATGATATAATATTTGACGTAATTGTATATTCTATTGATTGATAATATGAACCCAAAACAATATTTGAACCCATTATTAAGAAGGCTAAAAAGTAATACATCATTCCATTTATAGTTATATCTACTATTTCCCCTTTTTCTAAAGTAAATATGCTTACTATTTGAGTTGGGAACAGTATTCCCATTAAATAAAATATAAGACCTATTGTAAAAGCATATTTTAAAGCACGCTTTTTTACTATTTCAACTCTTTCATACTGCTGTGCCCCATAATTTATACTTATTATAGGTTGGATAGCCTGTGCTATTCCTGTAAATATCGAAGCACATACTAATGCAACATTAGCTATTATACTATATGCACTTACACCTATCTTTCCTATTATTGTAAGTATTGCTATGTTAAATGTGTATATTACTATTCCTGATGATATCTCTATAATAAAACTCGGCATTCCATTTGATAGTATTCTTACTAATCGACTAACTCTTGGGTTAAACTTAATTAGCTTTAATGTAGATTTTTTACTTCTAAAATGACTACATAGTATTAATAAATTTAAAAATGATGATATTGAAGTTGCAAGTGCAGCACCTTTAATACCTAGGTTTAGATGAAATATAAAAATATAATCAAGTATTATATTAATTATTCCACTAGATACAGTTGCAACCATTACAAGTCTTGGTCTATTATCATTTCTTATGAAAGATGCCACTGTATGTACTAATATATAACTAAATCCCATAAAAAGCATTCCACTTAAATATTCATTCACTAAATATATACTTTCCTCTGTAGCACCTAACATATATCCTATTTCTTTTGTAAATCCTACTCCAGATATTGAAATTATAATACCAGTAACTACTGCTAACAATATTGTCTGAGTAAATATTCGTCTTGATTCTAGTATATCATTTTTACCAACACTAATACTGAGTGCTGTAGCTCCTCCCATTCCAAATAATAAACCAATTGAATTTAATATATTAAATGCTGGCAAGCAAATATTTAATGCAGCTAATCCATCGCTTCCGACCCCTCTACCAACAAACATAGTATCTACTAATATATAAAAAGATACTACTAACATTCCAAGTACACTATTAATTAGATATTTTAAAAATATCTTATCTATATTTCCATTTAATAATATTTTCTTTTTTTCGTTCACTTTTATTTTCCTTTCTATATAGTTTAAAATCAAAAGAAGTAGTCTTAATAGTTTGAGCTACTTCTTTTGATTTTATTATTTTTTTTCTTTAAAATAATAAACTCTGCTCTTTATATTAAACCTAAGCTTAGTTACTATAGCTTATCATAGAATTTATTAATTTTTTATTATATTATACTAAAACTTATTGAATAATAATTATTTAGGAGGCCCTATGTTTAGAGAAATGAGAAAAAAGAGTAGAGAAATTTCAAGGGATGAAAGCATTGAGTTATTAAAAAATACAAATCATGGTGTATTGTCTACGATAGGCGAAAATGGATACCCTTATGGTATTACTTTAAATCATGTTTATGCAAATAATGCTATTTACTTTCACTGTGCTAAAAAAGGCCAAAAAATAGATAATATCTTGTATAATAATAAAGTTTCATTTTGTGTCGCTGGTGAATACACCATTAGACCAGAAAAGTTTGATACCTTATATATACGTGTAGTAGTATTTGGAAAAACTTCTCTAATTGATGGAGATGAAAAAAGAGATGCCCCTATTGAAATAATAAAAAATATTCTCCTAATTTTATAGAAAGTGGTATTGAGTATATTGATAAATTTATAAATGCAACTACTATTATAAAAATAAATATAGAGCATCTTACTGGAAAAAGTAGTACTCCTAGTAATAGACTATCATCTAATTCTATCCAAATATAATGAATATCATAATATTTTAAATTTATTTACATTAAACTAGCATACAAAGTATCCTAATAATTAATCTATTGTGCTAGTCAAAATTTTTTTTCCAAATAAAGGTATTTAAATTTTACAAAATAACACCCTCTAAAGATTATTATTTGTAAATTTTAACCAAATACTAATCTTTTTATTTTAGCTAATGAATCATCATTTCCTAATAACTTATTTATTAGAAATGAAATATTGTGAGATAAAACTTTTATTGTAGTTCTATTTATAAATCCCAACATTGATTTACTTTTAACCTTATTTAAATTTAATTGTTCTGTTAATTGAGAAAAGCTAGTTTCTATCCTTCTTCTAACCTTAAATATTAGTTGTCTTATATCTTTAGGATAGTTATCTTTGCTATTTCCTCTTTTTAAAAATAGTAAATTTATATTTCTTTCATTTTTTTAATTCAGGCGTTAGCCCATAGCCGTCAACTTAAAAAGTATCATTTTCACATTATGGTATAATTTTTAA
>JAVXJG010000031.1:5075-21698 GCA_036647935.1 Peptostreptococcaceae bacterium | reverse complement strand
AAGGTATAAGATACGCTGGTGAAGTTGTAAGACGTAAAGAAGGTAAAACTGGTAAAAAGTAAGCCTAATTAAATAAAGGTTGAAAGGAGTGAGCACAATGTTAAAAAAAGCTGATAAAAATGCTATAAGACTTCAAAGACACAAGAGAGTAAGAAGAAAAATATCTGGAACTACTCAAAGACCTAGGTTATGTGTATTCAGAAGTTCAAACAATATATACGCTCAAATAATAGATGACACTAATAGAGTAACTCTTGTTGCAGCTTCTTCATTAGAAGCAGATATTAAGAGTGCTGTTAATCATACAGGAAACAAAGAAGCAGCTAAAAAAGTTGGAGAATTAGTAGCCCAAAAAGCTGCAGAAAAAGGTATAACTGAAGTTGTATTCGACAGAGGTGGATACTTATATCATGGAAGAATTAAAGAGTTAGCTGAAGCTGCAAGAGAAGCTGGTCTTAAGTTCTAATAAAAAAGGAGGGACATGCATGCGTCGTAAATTAATTGATGCAAGACAACTAGATTTACAAGAAAAAGTTGTTGAAGTTAGACGTGTTACTAAAGTTGTTAAAGGTGGTAGAAACTTTAGATTCGCAGCTTTAGTTGTTGTTGGAGATGAAAACGGACACGTTGGAATAGGTTCTGGAAAAGCTATGGAAGTTCCAGATGCTATAAGAAAAGCAGTAGAAGATGCTAAGAAGAATCTTATAAAAGTACCTATGGTAGGAACTACTATACCTCATGAAGTAATCGGACACTTTGGTGCTGGAAGAATAATAATCATGCCAGCTCAAGAAGGTACAGGAGTAATCGCTGGTGGTGCTGCTAGAGACTTATTAGAATTAGCTGGATTAAAAGATGTTAGAGCGAAATGCCTAGGAACTAGAAATCCAAGAAACTTAGTAAATGCTACAATAGAAGGACTTAAATCTCTTAAAACAGCTGATGATGTAGCTAAATTAAGAGGTAAAAAAGTTGAAGATCTTTTAGGTTAAGGAGGTAGTGTGAAAATGGCTAAATTACAAATCAAATTAGTTAGAAGTACAATAGGAACTACTCCTAAGCAAAGAAAAAACGTGGAAGCGTTAGGACTAACAAAAAGAGAACAAGTAGTTGTTAAAGAAGATAATGCCCAAATGAGAGGTATGATCGCAAAAGTAAGTCACTTAGTTGAAGTAACTGAAATAACTGAATAATTTTATATGTAATAAGAAGGAGGTGCAATCGATGAAACTACATGAGTTAAAACCTGCTAAAGGAGCAGTAAAAGCTAAGAAAAGATTAGGTAGAGGTACTGCAACTGGACAAGGTAAAACTGCAGGACGTGGACAAAAAGGACAAAAGTCTCGTTCAGGTGGTGGAGTTAGAGTAGGATTTGAAGGTGGACAAATGCCACTTGCTAGAAGACTTCCTAAGAGAGGCTTCACAAATATATTCAAAAAACAATACACTGAAGTTAACGTTGAACTTTTAAATAGATTCGAAAATGGTACTGAGGTAACTGCTGAATTGTTAAAATCTACAGGTGCTGTAAGTAAAATAGAAAAAGACGGTATAAAAATATTAGGTCAAGGAACTCTTGAAAAAGCTGTTACAGTTAAAGCTGCTAAATTCACAGCGTCAGCTCAAGAGAAAATAGAAAATGCTGGAGGAAAAGCAGAATTAGTTTAATTTAATCTGTAATTTCTAGCAAAACTTGTGGGGTGATTACGTGCTATCAAAGATAAAACAATCTTGGAAAGTGAAAGATGTAAGAAAAAGAATTTTATATACCCTAATGATGATTCTAATATTTAGAATAGGTACTACTATACCAGTTCCTGGAGTCAACACCAGTATTATAAAGGATATGGTAGGCAACAATAGCCTACTTTCCCTATATAATATGTTTGTTGGGGGTGCTTTTAGTAACTTTACCTTGTTTGCATTAGGTATAGGACCATTTATTACAGCTTCAATTATTATACAGCTTTTAACAATTGGATTTGACAGTTTGAAAGAGCTTCAAAAATCAGGTGAAGAAGGCAAGAAGAAAATGAATATGTATACTAGATATACTGCTTTAGCTTTAGGATTTATACAAGCTATGGGGATAACTCTTGGTGTTGTAAGATCTGCTTTAGTATCAGATGGTATATTCTTTATTTCTACTGTTATAGTAACTTTAGTTGCAGGAAGTATGCTTGTAATGTGGATGGGTGATAGAATTACTGAAAAAGGCTTAGGAAATGGTAGTTCAATATTAATATTTGTTGGTATTATATCTAGAATACCTTCAGATGTAATGGGAACTGTATCAAAAGTACAAGGTGGTACATTAGCATTATGGGCAGCAATTTTAGTTGCTGTTATAATGTTAATAACTATTATGGCTGTTACATTTATAAGTGAAGCAGTTAGAAAAATACCAGTACAATATGCTAAGAGAGTTGTTGGAAGAAAGTTATACGGAGGACAAAGTTCTCATATACCTATGAAAGTTAATCAATCAGGTGTTATGCCAATAATATTTGCTAGTTCACTTTTAGCTTTTCCACAAACTATAGCAATGTTTATGGGCGAAAGTGCTCAAACATTTGTATCAACATATCTGAGTACTTCAAGTGCTACAGGTTTTTGGATATATAGATCTTTAGAAGTTCTATTGATAGTATTTTTCTCATATTTCTACACTACTATATCATTCAATACTGAAGATATAGCAGAGAATATGAAAAACAATGGTGGATTTATTCCTGGTATTAGACCTGGTATGCCTACAATTGAATATCTAAATAAAATATTATCAAAGCTAACATTAGCAGGAGCTGTTTTCTTAGCTATAATTGCTATGATACCAGCATTTACAGTACATTTCTTAAATATTGAAATGGCCTTAGCTGGAACATCTATTCTGATTGTTGTAGGAGTAGCTCTTGAACTAAAGAGACAATTAGAATCACACCTTGTTATGAGAAGTTATCAAGGATTTTTAAAATAAATTGGAGATGATAGTATGAGACTTATATTATTAGGGCCTCCTGGAGCTGGTAAAGGTACTCAAGCTGCAGGAATAGTTGAAAAATACCAAATACCTCATATATCAACAGGCGATATATTCAGAAAAAACATTAAAGAAGGAACTGATCTTGGGAAAAAAGCTAAAGAGTTTATGGATCAAGGATTATTAGTTCCAGATGAATTAACTGTTGGTTTAGTTACAGATAGGATATCTCAAGAAGATTGCCTGAATGGATTCATGTTAGATGGATTTCCAAGAAATGTAGCTCAAGCAGAGCAGTTAGATGTTTTCTTAAAAGAAAACAAGATAGCATTAGATAAAGTTATCAATATAGAAGTTGATAAAGAAAAGCTAGTAGCAAGAGCAGTTGGCAGAAGAATCTGTAAATCTTGCGGTGCTACTTATCATATAGTATTTAATCCTTCTAAAGAAGAAGGAGTATGTGATATATGTAAAGGTGATCTTTATCAAAGGGCTGATGATAACGAAGAAACTGTATCAAAAAGAATTCAAGTTTATTTAGATGAGACTAAGCCTTTAGCAGATTATTATTCCCAAGCGGGTATAATAGCTGATATAGATGGTCAACAATCTATAGATAAAGTATTTAATGATATAGTTGCTGCTTTAGAGATTAGTAAATAATGATTATTTTGAAATCTAAATCAGAAATAGACATTATGAGGGAAGCAGGCAAGATTGTTGCTGACACTCATGAAGTTATAAGAAAGGCTATTATTCCGGGAATAACTACTAGAGAGTTAGATAAAATAGCTGAAGAAAATATAAAAAAATATAATGCAATACCATCTTTCAAGGGCTATGGAGGATTTCCAGGAAGTATATGTGCTTCTATAAATGACAAGGTTGTTCATGGGATTCCTGGTGATGAAATAGTGAAAGAGGGAGACATTATAAGTATAGATATAGGTGCCTATTATAAAGGATACCATGGTGACTCTGCGAAAACTCATGGAGTTGGCCTGATATCTGAAGAAAATAGGAAACTAATAGAAGTAGCTAAAGAAAGCTTCTATGAAGGATTAAAATTTGCGGAAGTTGGCAATCGACTTTCGGATATCTCACACACAATTCAAGCACACACAGAAAAAAATGGTTTTTCAATAGTTAGGTCACTAGTTGGCCATGGGATTGGAAAAGATCTTCATGAGTCTCCTAATATTCCTAACTATGGTAAGCTAAACAAGGGTCCTATACTACAACCAGGAATGGTATTAGCTATAGAGCCTATGATTAATCAAGGAAGTCATCATGTTTATTGTTTAGGAGATAACTGGACAATAGTAACTGGCGATGGAAAGAACTCTGCTCATTATGAGCATACGATAGCAATAACAGAGGATGGTCCTCTGATATTAACTAGTTTGTAAACAATTAATATAAGTGCTATCATAAAACTTACATTAAATAGAAATATTTAAATGTAACACTCAGAGAGTTAAGCATTTATAAAGTATTAAAAATAATTTGTAAGGGCTAACTTACTAAGTCAATTGATTGGCTTGTGAAATGGAGGGCTGATTATATAATGGCCAAAAAAGATGTTATAGAATTTGAAGGTACAGTTATTGAAAACTTACCAAACGCTATGTTTAAAGTTAGACTAGAAAATGGACATGAAGTATTATGTCATTTATCTGGTAAGTTAAGAATGAACTTCATAAGAATTCTTGAAGGTGATAAGGTTAATGTTGAGCTTTCACCTTATGATCTTACAAGAGGAAGAATTACTTGGCGTAAGAAATAGGCTATGTACTAGTCTAAGGAGGGATAATAATGAAGGTAAGACCATCAGTAAAACCAATGTGCGAGAAATGTAAAATCATTAAAAGAAAAGGTAAAGTAATGGTTATATGTGAAAATCCTAAGCACAAACAAAAACAAGGATAAGAAAATATTACTAGCATAAAGTCGTATAATGTGATATAATGTTTAAATGTGACATTGACTGGAATGCGTTGAAAATACACAATTTGAGTGCATTTTCATGTGATAATGAATTAAAGAAATAATTTAATAAAGTAAAATAACTAAGTCGTAGGAGGTGCAAGTAATGGCAAGAATCGCTGGGGTAGATTTACCTAGAGAAAAAAGAGCGGAAATAGGCTTAACTTATATATACGGTATAGGTAGAGCGACTGCTAATGAAATATTAGCAAAAGCTGAGATAAATCCAGATGCTAGAATCAAAGATTTATCAGATGATGAAGTTAATACATTAAGAAGAATAATAGACACTGATTTCTTAGTTGAAGGTGACTTAAGAAGAGAAATCGCGTTAAATATAAAAAGATTAAGAGATATAAAATGCTACAGAGGTATCAGACATGCTAAAGGTTTACCACTAAGAGGGCAAAAAACTAAGACTAACGCTAGAACTAGAAAAGGTCCTAGAAAAACTGTATCTCGTAAGAAGAAGAAGTAATAGTTAGAAGAGGAGGGAAGAACAATGGCTAAACCAAAAAAGAAAGTTACACGTGTTAGAAGAAGAGAGCGTAAGAACATAGAACGTGGACATGCTCATATACAATCAACTTTTAACAATACTATAATAACTTTAACAGACGTTCATGGTAACGCGTTATCTGCTGCAAGTTCTGGACAATTAGGATTTAAAGGATCAAGAAAAGCAACTCCATTTGCATCACAAATGGCTGCTGAAACTGCTGCTAAAGCTGCAATGGAACACGGATTAAAGAGTGTAGAAGTATTCGTAAAAGGACCAGGTTCTGGTAGAGAAGCTGCTATAAGAGCTTTACAAGCAACTGGTTTAGAAGTAACTATGATAAAAGATGTTACTCCAATACCACACAACGGATGTAGACCGCCAAAGAGAAGAAGAGTGTAATTATACAGAGTACAATAGGAGGTGTAAACAATGGCAAGATATACAGGTGCATCATGTAGACAATGTCGTAGAGAAGGAATGAAGTTATTCCTTAAAGGTGATAGATGTTATACAGATAAGTGTGCTATAGTTAAAAGAAACTATGCTCCAGGACAACATGGACAAGGAAGAAAGAAAGTTTCTAACTATGGATTACAATTAAGAGAAAAGCAAAAAGTTAAGAGAATATACGGAGTTTTAGAAACTCAATTCAGAAATTTATATGAGCGTGCTGAGAAAACGCCTGGAATAACAGGGGAAAACTTATTAAGCTTATTAGAAAGAAGATTAGACAACGTAGTTTACAGAATGGGATTAGCTTCATCTAGAAAAGAAGCTAGACAATTAGTAGGACACGGGCACTTTACTTTAAATGGTAAAAAGGTAGATATACCTTCAATAACAGTTAAAGCTGGAGATGTTATAGAAGTTAAAGAAACTTCAAAATCTTCTGCTAAGTTTAAAGCTTTAGTAGAAGCAAACTCAAGAATAGCTCCTAAGTGGTTAGAAGCTAACTTAGAGCAAATGAATGTTAAGGTTACTGCAATACCTGCAAGAGATGATATAGATCTTGAAGTAGCAGAACACTTAATCATAGAGCTTTACTCTAAGTAATAAGCATATTTTAAAATTCTATTTTAAAATTTTGTTTACCCTCAGTGGATTAATAAATTTGAAGGAGGGTTTTGTCCATGATAGAAATAGAAAAACCAAAAGTAGACATTATAGAACTTGGTGAAGATTATAGATATGGAAAATTTGTAATTGAACCTTTAGAAAGAGGATATGGAATCACTATAGGAAATGCTCTTAGAAGAATATTATTATCTTCTTTACCTGGTGTAGCAGTAAATTCAATAAGAATAGATGGTGTTCTTCATGAATTCTCAACAGTACCAGGAGTTAAAGAAGATGTTACTGAAATAATATTAACTTTAAAAGAACTTTCTGCAACTATAGATGGTGAAGGAAGTAGAACTCTTAAGATTCAAGCTCAAGGACCATGTACTATAACAGGTGCAGATATAATCTGTCCTCCAGATGTTGAAGTATTAAGCAAAGACTTATTAATAGCAACGCTAGATGAAGATTCTAAGATTAATATGGAAATACACATCGACAAGGGTAGAGGATATGTTCCAGCCGATGAAAATAAAACAGAAAACATGCCTATAGGTGTTTTACCTGTAGACTCGATATACACTCCCGTACAAAAAGTAAGCTACCATGTTGAAAACACTAGAGTTGGTCAAAAATCAGATTATGATAAATTAACACTTGAAGTATGGACTAATGGAAGCATTAATCCTCAAGAGGGAATATCTCTTGCAGCTAAAGTTTTAGTTGAACATTTAAATCTATTTATTGATTTAACTGAGCATGTAAGCAATGTTGAAATAATGGTAGAAAAAGAAGAAGATCAAAAAGAAAAAGTTCTTGAAATGACTATTGAAGAGCTAGATTTATCAGTTAGATCTTACAACTGTTTAAAGAGAGCGGGAATTAATACAGTTGAAGAATTAGCAAATAAATCAGAAGATGATATGATGAAGGTTAGAAACCTTGGTAAAAAATCACTTGAAGAAGTTATTCAAAAACTAGAAGAACTTGGCTTAGGTCTTAAACCAAGCGAAGAATAACCGAGCAAAGGAGGGATTGGCATGGCTAATTACCGTAAATTAGGACGTGTGACTTCACACAGAAACCTTATGTTAAGAAACTTAGTAACTGACTTACTAAGAAGTGGAAGAATAGAAACTACTGTAACTAGAGCGAAAGAAACTCGTAGAATGGCTGAAAAGATGATAACTCTTGCTAAAAGAGGAGATCTTCATGCTAGAAGACAAGTATTAGCTTACGTTATAGATGAGACAGTAGTGAACAACTTATTCACTGATATAGCTCCAAAGTATGCTGAGAGAAATGGTGGATACACTAGAATAATCAAAAAAGGACCAAGAAGAGGCGACGCTGCTGAAATGGCATTTATTGAATTAGTTTAGTATATAGTTAACATATAAAAAAAGATTAAGCTTTAGGGCTTAATCTTTTTTTTATATAAATAATAATTACAAAAACTTAATTATATAAGTAAAGCAATTATCATTTTAATAAGAACTATGATATAATATTAAGATGAAAATTTTAAATTACTGCTTCAAGAAGGAGTATAATCAATGAATAATATTATAAACGTTAACAATATATCATATGAATATATGACAGAAGAATCTAATTTTAAGGCTATAGATAATTTAAGCTTAAATGTTAAGCAAGGAGAGTTTGTGGCTATTATAGGTCATAATGGATCTGGTAAATCTACATTATCTAAAAACTTAAATGCGATTCTAATGCCAACAGAAGGGAATATTCTTATTAATGGTAATGATACAAAAGATGAGAATAAATTATGGGAAATACGACAAACAGCAGGGATGGTATTTCAAAATCCTGATAACCAAATCGTTGCAACTATAGTTGAAGAAGATGTTGCTTTTGGACCAGAAAACCTAGGAATAGAGCCAGTATTAATAAGAGAAAGAGTTAAAGATGCTTTAGAGAGTGTTGGGATTTACGAACTGAGGGATAGACAACCCCATTTATTATCAGGTGGTCAAAAGCAAAGAGTTGCCATAGCAGGTATTATAGCAATGAGACCAAAGTGTATAATTTTTGATGAAGCTACAGCAATGCTTGATCCATCAGGTAGAAAAGAAGTTATGAACGTAATAAAGAAACTTAATAAAGAAGAAAATATTACTACATTACATATAACTCACTATATGGAAGAAGCAGTAGAAGCTGATAGAGTTATTGTTATGGATAAAGGACGTAAAATTTTAGAGGGAACTCCTAAAGAAGTTTTTAAAAATGTTAAACAATTAAAAATAATAGGGTTAGATGTTCCTTATATGACAGAACTAGCCACTTCTTTGAAGAAAGAAGGATTAAATATTAGTGATGATATATTAACAGTGGATGAGATGGTGGTGGAATTATGTCAATTATAATAAAGAATTTAACATATATATATGATGAGGATATGCCTTTTGCTAATAAAGCGTTAGATGATTTATCTTTTGAAATAAAAGATAGAGATTTTGTAGGATTAATTGGTCATACTGGATCAGGAAAATCTACACTTATACAACATTTAAATGGACTTATAAAACCATCTTCTGGTGAAATACATGTTAATGGTTTTAATATAACAGAAAAAGATATGAATTTAACAGAAATAAGAAAAAGAGTTGGGATTGTGTTTCAATATCCAGAATACCAATTATTTGAAGAAACTGTTGAAAAAGATATAGCTTTTGGTCCTTCTAATTTAAATTTAAGTCAAGAGGAAATATCTATTAGAGTAAAAGAATCAATGGAAGCTGTAGGACTTAATTATGAAGAGTATAAAGGCAAATCACCTTTTGATTTATCTGGAGGACAAAAACGTAGGGTAGCAATAGCCGGTGTTATTGCCATGAAGCCTGAATTATTAATTCTTGATGAACCTACTGCAGGATTAGATCCAGGTGGAAGAGATGAAATATTTGGACTTATAAAAAGATTACATGTAGAAAGTAACATGACCATAATACTATCTTCTCATAGTATGGATGACATGGCTAAAATAGCTAAGACTATAATAGTTATGAATCATGGTAAAATAGAATTTATGGGTACTCCTAGAGAAATATTTAATAATCATGCGCCTAGGTTAAAAGAGATAGGACTTGATATACCTCAAGTTTTAGAATTAGCTACAAAATTAAGAGCTAAAGGTTTTGATATAAGGAACGATGTATTAACGATAGAGGAAGTAAAAGAAGAAATACTGAAGTTTATGAAAGGAAGAAGCTAATGTTAAAAGATATAACCATAGGTCAATATTATCCGGCAAATTCTCAAATTCATAAGTTAGATTCAACAACTAAACTTGTTGCAACAATAGTATTTATGATATCTCTATTTGTAGTAGATAAGTTTTGGCCATATTTATTAGTAGTTGCAGCCTTAGTTGCAATAATAAAAATGTCAGATATACCTTTTAAATATATTATTAAAGGTATAAAACCTCTTAGATGGATTATATTATTTACGTTTGTTATAAATATATTCTTCTTGCCGGGAGATCCTATTTGGAAATTTGGATTTTTAACTATTACTAAACAAGGTTTAAGACAAGCAATATTTATGTCTATAAGACTGATATTTTTAGTTGTAGGAACATCTTTGTTAACTTTGACTACTTCTCCTATACAACTTACAGATGGTATAGAAAGAGCATTAAATCCATTAAAAAAAATAGGCATGCCTGTACATGAATTAGCTATGATGATGACTATAGCTTTAAGATTTATACCGACATTATTAGATGAAACTGATAAAATAATGAAGGCACAAATGTCTAGAGGAGCGGATTTTGAAAGTAGTAATCTTATAAATAGAGCTAAAAATCTAGTACCATTACTAGTACCTTTATTTGTAAGTGCATTCAGAAGAGCTGATGAACTAGCTATGGCTATGGAAGCTAGATGCTACAGAGGTGGATTTAATAGAACTAAGATGAAAGAAGCTAAGATTACAAAAGCTGATTATATAGCATATGTTTTACAAACTGTATTTTTGGCAATTATAATAATAACTAAATTCATATAAATTGAGGATAGAAATGAGAAATTTAAAGCTTACTATACAGTATGATGGTAGTAGATATTGTGGTTGGCAAAAGCAACCTGATTTTTCTGGAATACAGGGAACAATAGAATATGCCATTTATGAAATAACAAGAGAAAAAATAAAAATTGAGGCCTCAGGAAGAACAGATGCAGGAGTCCATGCACTAGGACAAGTAGCTAATTTTAAAACTAATTCAACTATACCTGCTAGTAGAATTCCAGATGCTCTTAATGCAAAATTGCCAAAAGATATATCTATAATTGACTGCCAAGAGGTATCCGAAGATTTTCATTCAAGATACAGCGCTAAAGGAAAAGTATATAGATATTTGATATATAATAGGCCTTATAGAAGCCCCTTATACAAAAATATATCTTATCATGTTAAATATGAACTAGACCTAGAAAGAATGAAACGAGAATCTAAATCATTGCTTGGAACTCACGACTTCAAAGGATTTAGAAAAGACGGATCATCTGTGAGAGGTACAATGAGAACTATACATGATATCACAATTGAAGAAAATGATGGTTTAATTGTTTTAGAGGTGTATGGTAATGGATTCTTATATAATATGGTAAGAATTATTGTAGGAACTTTGGTGGATATGGGCAGAGGAAAAATAGATAAATCAATGGAAGAAATAATTGCTTCAAAAGATAAGTATGAAGCAGGTCATACCGCTCCTGCACACGGATTATTTCTTAAAAAAGTTCATTATTAAACTTGACACACTTGGGTCATTGTATTAAAATGAATAAGAGTGTGCTAGTAAGTCCACATTGCCCCGGACTTTATATATACGGTAGATAAAAAAATTAGAAAATTAAGGAGGGACAACCATGAAAAGTTATATATCTAAACCAGCTGACGTACAAAGAAATTGGTACATCGTTGATGCAGAAGGAAAAACATTAGGTCGTCTTGCTACAGAAATAGCAACTATATTAAGAGGAAAGCATAAAGTGACATTTACACCACATGTAGACGGTGGAGATTTTGTTGTTGTTGTAAACGCAGCAAAAGTAGTTTTAACAGGAAAAAAATTAGATCAAAAATTATATAGATACCACACTGGTTATGTAGGTGGATTAAAAGAAATAACTTACAGAGTTATGATGGAAAAGAAACCAGAAGAAGTAGTAGCACATGCAGTTAGCGGAATGTTACCAAAAAATAAATTAAGAAGCAGAATGATGACTAGATTAAGAGTATTCGCAGGTGCTGAACATACACATGCGGCTCAAAACCCAGTTGAATTAAACTTCTAGTATTAATAGGTGAAAGGAGGAGTTATCATGGAAAAAGTACAATTCTACGGAACAGGAAGAAGAAAAAGCTCTGTAGCTAGAGTTAGATTAGTTGCAGGTGAAGGAAATATAGTAGTTAATGGAAAGCCAGTTGGAGAATACTTCAACTACGAAACATTAATAAGAGACGTTAAACAACCATTAGTTTTAACAAGCAATGAAAATAAATACGATGTAATAGTAAAGGTTGAAGGTGGAGGATTCACTGGACAAGCTGGAGCTATAAGACATGGTATATCAAGAGCTTTATTAAAAGCTGATATAGAATTAAGACCAGAGCTTAAGAAAGCTGGATTCTTAACAAGAGATGCAAGAATGAAAGAAAGAAAGAAATATGGTTTAAAAGCTGCAAGAAGAGCGCCTCAGTTCTCAAAAAGATAGTTTTATCATATATTCAATGTATTTCAAATTGTATATACAGGATGTTTTTCGACACTTCGTTGGAAAGCATCCTTTTTGTTTTGTAGGAAATTTAGATGAATATATATGATTAGTATAAATTAAGATAAGAAATTTATATTAAATAAAATAAAAACTGGCTCCATTAGGAGCCAGCTTTTATATTGGGATTCATTCACATGAGATTACTTGATAACGTAATTTATAATATTGTGTTTAAAAGTTACATTACTTTATAAGAGTAAATAATTTATTTCTACTATATTAATACCAATAAAATTAATCCTTAATCACGATAATAATGTTTTTATGAAAAATATTATTTATAAATATAAAATAACTTACAAGTTGACAATAGAAAAATAATATACTACTATAAAGTTAATTAAATAACATCTTCAGGGCAGGGTGTAAATCCCTACCGGTGGTATAGCCCACGAGCCGTAAAGGTATGATTCGGTGAAATTCCGAAGCCGACAGTATAGTCTGGATGAAAGAAGATAAAATAGATTTATACTATATTTGTATAGTTAATTAGATTTATATGCTCTGGAATGATTTTATCATTTCAGAGCTTTTTTAATTTAAATTACTTAACTATAAATCTATATGCTTATTTTATTATTAACAATGCCTTGAACTATTTTAGTTTGAGGTATTTTTTTATTGTAAGTATTTTATATTTTTAAAGTCTAAGGGGATGTTTATTTACTTACTTGGAGGTGAAATATGACTGATATTGAGTATATGAAACGAGGGATAGAATTAGCTAAAGGTGGAATGGGATTTGTAAACCCAAATCCTATGGTAGGAGCAGTTATAGTTAAAGATGGAGAAATAATAGGAGAGGGATATCATGAGGAATATGGACAACTTCATGCAGAGAGAAATGCTATTGCTAATTGTAAAGAATCTTTAAGTGGATCAACCATGTACGTTACTCTCGAACCATGCTGTCATTATGGTAAAACACCACCATGTACAGAAGCTATTATCAAAAGTGGAATAAAGAAAGTAGTTATTGGTTCTGTTGATCCAAATCTACTAGTATCAGGTAAGGGTATAGAAATACTTCGCAAAAACGATATAGAAGTAGTAGAAAATGTATTAAAAGAAGAATGTGATAAACTTAATGAAGTATTTTTTCATTATATAAAAACTAAAATACCTTATGTTGTAATGAAATATGCTATGACCATGGATGGGAAGATAGCTACATATAATGGGAAATCAAAATGGATTACAGGCGAAGAAGCTAGGGAAAGTGTACATAGAGATAGACATAAATATTCAGGAATTATGATTGGGATAGGTACAGTATTAGCTGATAATCCAATGCTTAATTGTAGGATAGAAAATACTAAAAATCCAGTGAGAATAATATGTGATACAAATTTAAGTATGCCACTAGGAAGTAATATAGTAAATACAGCTAATTATATACCTACAATAATTGCTACTTGTTGTGAAGATAAAGTTAAACAAGATGAATACATTAACAAAGGCTGCAAAGTAATCCCTGTTCCTAAAAAAGATAATCATATTGATTTAACAATACTAATGAGTAAACTAGGAGAAGAGAAAATAGATAGTATTCTTCTAGAAGGAGGGGCAGCTTTAAATTGGTCCGCTTTAGATAGTGGAATAGTTAATAAAGTTCAAACTTATATTGCACCTAAAATATTTGGAGGAGTAAATGCTAAATCACCAGTAAGTGGGTTAGGGGTAGAAAATCCAGAACAATCTTTTTACTTAAAAAATAAAGTTATTACGCAGATAGGTGAAGATATCTTAATTGAGAGTGAGGTTATACAAAAATGTTCACAGGTATAGTTGAAGAAATAGGGAAGATACAAAGTATTAAAAAAGGTGACAAGTCTTCTGTGATTACTGTGCAAGGTGATAAAATATTCGGTGATATGCATATAGGGGATAGTATTGCGGTTAATGGAGTATGTCTTACAGTTGCAACTTTTTCTAATAATAATTTTATAGCAGATATAATGAATGAAACCTTAAGCAAATCAACTCTAGGAAGTTTGAAAAATGGAAGTGACGTAAATTTAGAAAGAGCTATGTCTGCCAATAGGAGATTTGGAGGTCATATAGTATCAGGTCATATAGACGGTGTAGGTGAGATTACCAAAATACAAAAAGATGATAACGCAATATGGTATACCGTAAAAGTTGAAGATAACTTAATGAAGTACATAGTAGAAAAAGGCTCTATTGCTATAGATGGTATAAGTCTTACAGTTGCAAGAGTAGATAATATACAATTTAGTGTTTCTATTATTCCACATACTGCACAGGAAACTATACTTTCCCACAGACAAATTGGGGATAATGTGAATTTAGAAAATGACATCATAGGTAAGTATGTGGAAAAGTTGATAACCTTTGAGAATAAGAAAAAAGATTATAATAATATAACAAGAGAATTTTTAATGATGAATGGATATTAGGGGGGATAGATATGTTTAAATACAATACTATAGAAGAAGCTTTACAAGATCTTCGTGAAGGAAAAATAATAATTGTTACAGATGATGAAGGACGTGAGAATGAAGGTGACTTTATATGTGCAGCAGAATTTGCAACTACAGATAATGTTAATTTTATGGCTACTCATGCAAAAGGACTTATCTGTATGCCTATAAGCCAAGAATTGTGTAATAAGCTACAGCTTACACAAATGGTTACTAACAATACAGATAATAATAGTACTGCATTCACAGTATCAATAGACCATGTGGATACAACTACAGGTATATCAGCAGCAGAACGTGGCATAACAGCTATGAAATGTGTTGATGAAAATGCAAGACCAGAAGATTTTCGTAGACCAGGTCATATGTTTCCTCTTTTATCTAAGAAGGATGGTGTATTAGAACGAGATGGTCATACAGAAGCTACAGTAGACCTTATGAAGCTAGCAGGACTTAAAGAATGTGGGTTATGTTGTGAAATAATGAAAGAAGATGGAGAGATGATGAGAACTCCTGAACTAATAGAGTTAGCACAACAATGGGATTTAAAGTTTATAACTATAAAGGATTTACAAGATTACAGAAAAAAACATGATGAATTAGTAGAATGTATAGCTAATACTAAAATGCCTACTAAATATGGTGAGTTTAGAGCTTATGGATATATAAACAAATTAAATGGAGAGCATCATATAGCTTTAGTAAAAGGTGATATAGATGATGGGGAAGATGTGTTGTGTCGTGTTCATTCTGAATGTTTAACAGGAGATGCTTTTGGTTCTTGTCGTTGTGACTGTGGAGAGCAGTATGCTGCAGCTATGAGACAAATAGAAGAAGAAGGGAGAGGAATACTTCTTTATATGAGACAAGAGGGAAGAGGGATAGGTCTTATTAACAAACTTCGTGCATATGAGTTACAAGATCAAGGTATGGATACATTAGAAGCTAATCTTGCTTTAGGATTTGAAGGAGATTTAAGAGAATATTTTATAGGTGCTCACATTCTTAAAGACTTAGGAGTGAAAACCTTGAGATTATTAACAAATAATCCAGAAAAAGTTTATGGACTATCTGATTTTGGAATGAAAATTATAGAAAGGGTTTCAATACAGATGAATCCAACTATACATGATGTGTTTTATTTAAAAACAAAACAAGAGAAAATGGGACATATTTTAAATTATTAAAATAAAGGAGATTGAGATAATGAAATTATATGAAGGAAAATTAGTATCAAAGGATATAAAAATAGGAATAGTAGCAGCTCGTTTTAATGAATTTATAACATCGAAATTATTAGGTGGAGCAGTAGATGCTTTAACTCGTCATGATGTTAAAAAAGAAGATATAGAAGTAGCTTGGGTACCAGGAGCATTTGAAATACCACTAATAGCATCTAAAATGGCAAAGAGTAAAAAATACGATGCTATAATATGCTTAGGAGCGGTTATACGTGGAAATACAAGTCATTATGATTATGTATGTAGCGAAGTATCAAAAGGAATAGCTCATGTATCTTTAAATAATGATATACCAGTCATGTTTGGTGTAGTAACTACAGAAAATATTGAACAAGCTATAGAACGTGCAGGCACGAAGGCAGGAAATAAAGGATTTGATTGTGCAGTTGGTGCAATAGAGATGGTTAATCTTATAAAAGAAATAGAAGCTTAAAAAATATAAAAATGTATAAATACGTGTAAGATGTTTCACAATAAACATTTCACACGTATTTTTTTGTGCTAGTAAATTATAGCTTTATTAATAATAATGAATATAGTAGAAATAGAAAAGGCTATTTATGAGATACAAACTGATTTATTGGAGTTTAAATATATTATT
>JAVXJG010000031.1:0-4975 GCA_036647935.1 Peptostreptococcaceae bacterium | reverse complement strand
ATTTTTGTTTACTGTGAAATTTAAGGCCATAATATTTTCTTGTAATATGGTAACAGTCTTATTAATAATACTAATATCTTTCTTAGTACATTATATAATTCATAAAAAAACAGCGTATTAATAATTTTAATAAGTATAAGGAAGCTTATGGAACTTAACCGTGAGCTTTTTTTGTAAGAAATACGTAAGGATTACTGTATCTATTATGTAAGATTTATACATTATTATATAAATATAAGATAAATTAACTGGGGAAAGTGAGATAAAAAATGATTTTAATGTATTTAAGTGAAGGAATAGGCATGTTATTAGGTAGTACATTTACGGGAGTTATTATTTATTTTTTAGCTATAGGGATATTAGGGCTTACTAATAAAAGAAGAAAAATAGAAATTAAAAAAGTATGGTAGAACTTATATTAGTTATATATATGATAACATTGCTTGAAATAACTGGAATAATAGGAATGAAATTTCATTTTGGATTTTATAATATGAACTTAATACCATTCACAGATATGTCTAAAGGTTCTATTTTAATGGTTATTTTAAATTTCTTATTGTTTGTTCCATATGGAACGTTATTACCTATAGTATTTAAAAAAGGAAAATGGAATTGGAAGAAGATGATGATTATTGGTTTTGCTACAACTATTTCTATAGAAGCTTTACAATTGTTTGGAGGTAGATTTGCAGAAATAGATGATGTTATAGCAAATACGTTAGGTACATTAACAGGTTTTGCAATATATTTAAAAGTATTGAGTAAAGAAGAAAAATTACTAGTATAGATTTTATAAAGGATGTGATTCTGGTGTATAATACAATAGATAGTGAATTATATAAAGGGGATGATGCGAATGTACAATATATTAGTAGTGGATGACGATAAGGAAATCGTTGAATCAATAGAGATATTTTTAAAAAATGAAGGATTTAATATATATAAAGCCTATAACGGCATAGAAGCTCTGGATGTATTAGTTAATAAAGAGGTACATCTTATACTTATGGATATAATGATGCCTAAATTAGATGGTATAAAAGCAACTATAAAAATAAGAGAAGATAAAAACATACCAATAATACTAGTATCAGCAAAAAGTGAAGATACAGATAAGATAATGGGATTAAATATAGGAGCAGATGACTATATAACAAAACCATTTAATTTATTAGAATTAATAGCTAGAGTAAAATCAAACTTAAGAAGATATGTAACACTAGGCAATTATAATAATGAAAATATTAGTAGTGATGAAATTTTGAGAAGTGGTGGATTAGAACTTAATACATCAACTAAAGAGGTTAAAGTGGATGGACAAGTAGTAAAGGTAACTCCTATAGAGTTTAAGATACTTAATTTACTACTTTTAAATAAAGGAAGAGTATTTTCTATAGATGAAATATACGAGAAAGTATGGAATGAAGAGAGTTTTAATGTAGAGAACACAGTAGCAGTTCATATTAGACGAATAAGAGAAAAGATTGAAATAAATCCAAAAGAGCCGAGATATTTAAAAGTGGTATGGGGAGTGGGATATAAAATTGAGAAGTTATAATGGGAAGTTATTTAAAGAAAGAAGCCTAATGTTTAATTATATATTTATGTTAATTATGTTTGCTATTACGCAGATTTTAGGTGTACTTATATGCTTTAACTATGGAAATATGAATATATTGTTCTATGTTACCATAACATGCGTTTTGAATTATATACTATATAAGATGTTAAGGTTTTAAGGCTGAAAAGGAGATTTTATGAGAAAAGGTAAAGGATTTAAATTTACATGTTTAGTAATTTCGTTTATATGTATATCTGCTATATTATCTACCATACCAGCATCTATTAATTTAGTTAGTAATGGATCAGGTATATTAACTAGCTATATGCATAGTGATGAAATGGGAATAAACAGTAATTTCTATAAAAGTAGGCAATTTGATAATAATCTTATTGGATATTTAATTGAAATTGGTAGTGCAAGCGTTAGATCAGTAGATGAAGGTGAAGATAAAAAAACTTTTGAAAAAGATAGGAAAAATTCAGAAAGTGTATTAAAAGAACTATCAAATATAAATTATTTCATTGTAAATAATGATACAAAAGAAATTAATACAAATACAAAGTATAAAAAAGCAAAGGAATTTGAAAAAAATATAAATGGTGAATGTGATGTGAAAATATCTTCTATAAACAGTAATGTTAGTTATATAAAAGATATTGACGGACAAGAATATAAAAAACTTCAAGTTAACAACCAAATAGGTTATGCAATGCGCATACATAATGGAGACATATACATGTCTATACCTAAGGATTTTGAGAATACATTAGGTACGTATGATAAAATATATGAAAGTAAAAGTGAATTTGAAACAAATATATTCTATGTACAAGTGATATTAGGAATTTCTGTAGCTTCACTAGTATTAGGAATAGTAGCTATATTTTTATATAAAATAAATAAAGCTATATTATTTGATGAAGATAGTTTTTGGTTGAAGCTTAGTAAACTAGTACCTTTAGAATTATATTTATTTGGTTTATTAATCGCAGTAACATTTACCGTACAAAGTATAGGTTATTATTATGATTTATTTAGTAGCTTTATATTTAGTTTCTTAGGCGTAGGTTTTATAATGACCGTGTTCTATATATTTGATAGACAATTCAAAACTTATGATAATAAGATTGATATATTCAAAACTACATTTATATATAGAACATTTAAATTATTGAAGAAAAATATTAAAAAAACAATTAAAAAGAGTAGAGGTCTTACTAGAAGTATGCCTTTATCAAAGAGAATAATAGGGATATCAATAATATGTTTAGTTATTAATGTTATTGGATGGTTTATGGATATGATTACCTATGGTGCAGTATTTTCATTTGGAGCATCTATAATATCTATAGGTGTATTTACTTATTATGTATTGAAGAAATTAGATTACCTTAGATATATAATGGATGGAACGCAGCGTATAAAAGATGGAGATATACATTATAAGATAGATTTAGAAGGTGAAGATAACTTTACAATGTTAGCGGACAATATAAACAATATTAGAGATGGATTAGATAAAGCTATAGATAATCAACTAAGAAGTGAAAGAATGAAGTCAGAGCTTATAACAAATGTATCTCATGATCTAAAAACTCCATTAACTTCAATAATCAACTATGTTGAATTAATCAAGAAAGAAGAAGATATTAGTCCAGTTTATTTAAAAGATTACGTTAATGTACTTGATTCCAAATCTAAAAGATTAAAAGCATTAATAGAAGATTTATTTGAAGCAAGCAAAGCGAGTAGTGGTAATATAGAATTAAATATGGAAAAAATAGATTTAACTCAATTATTAAGACAATCTATAGGAGAGTTGGAAGAAAAAATATCAGAAGCTAATTTAGATTTAAAAATAGATGTACCAGAAGAAAAGGTATATATAAGAGCAGATGGAAGAAGGTTGTATAGAGTACTTGAAAATCTGTTAAGTAATATATCTAAATATTCTTTAGCAAATACCAGAGTATATATAAACATAACTGAGTTAGATGGCAAAGTAAGATTGACTATGAAAAATATATCATCTTATGAATTAAATTTTGATCCAGAAGAAATTATGGAAAGATTTAAAAGAGCAGATGATTCTAGGAATACGGAAGGTAGTGGACTAGGGCTAGCTATAGCTAGAGATTTAGTTAATTTACAAGGAGGAAGTTTTAATCTAGATATAGATGGAGACTTATTTAAATCTATAGTAGAGTTTAATTCAATACATTAGAAATATTAGAGCAGTGTACTTTTTATAGTATGCTGTTTTTTTATTAAAAAAAGTAATAAATAAATAAAAACCTCAATATAAATATATGGGGTGATAATGTGAGCAAATATACAAAAGGTATAGTTTTTGGACTTGTATCCTTGATTATGATAGTTGTATCTATTATGGAAGTGAGAAACTCTTCTGAAGATGTGATGAAGATAACGCCTATTACTAATAAGACTATAATAATAGATGCAGGACATGGTGGAATAGATCCAGGAGCAATGAATAAAGACCAAACTATATTAGAAAAAGATGTTAACCTTAAAATTGCTACCAAGGTAAAAGAGCTAATAGAAGCTAGTGGAGCTGTAGTTATATTGACCAGAAATGATGACACTAGTCTATATACAGAAGAAGATGGTAAAACTATTAGACAAAAGTACAATGAAAATTTAAAAAATAGAAAAAAAATAATAGAAGAATCATCTGCAGATATGTTTGTATCTATACATCTAAATGCTTTTCCTCAAGTTAAGTATTATGGAGCCCAAACTTTTTATCCATATGGAAAAGAAGATGATAAGAAGCTTGCTAAAAGTATTCAAGGAGAACTGAAAAGAGTTGTAGATAAAACTAATAATAGAGTAATCAAACCTAGGGACGATATATATCTTCTCAAAGACAATGAGATACCATCAACTTTAATAGAATGTGGATTTTTATCTAATGAGAAAGAAGCTAAATTATTGAATGATGAAAAGTATCAAGAAGAGATTGCATGGTCTATATATGTAGGGATACAAAAGTATTATAGTGAAAATTCATAAAAGTAGTTATATTAAAAAACAATAAATTTATAGACATGTATTACATATTTAATGAAAACACATATAACTATTTAAAACTATGAAGCTAAAATAAGAGTTAGCTTTATAGTTTTTTTGTTTTAAATGTAAAAATAAAATTTTATGATTAAATGAGTATATTGCTTATATATATGGGTAAAATAGTTTAGGTAAGTAAGGTCTACATAAAAAAGTATAAAAAAGTGTTGACTCATATTTATTAAGGTGGTATAGTTATACTTGTACTCGAGAGAGCGACAAACAACAAGAAAAAATTAAGAAAAACTTCTTAAAAAAACTTGTTGACAAAGTTAAACAGCTTTGATAAAATAAAGAAGTTGAAACAGACAAAAA
>JAVXJG010000030.1:0-21792 GCA_036647935.1 Peptostreptococcaceae bacterium | reverse complement strand
AATCAAATAGAAAAGAAATTATACCTTAATTTCTTTTCTATTTTTTTATATTCTATTATTTGTCATCGTAGAAAGTTTCGTCAATTTTACTTCTAGCCATTCTTATTATTTCAGTAAAATTATATCCCTTTAACTTACACCCACACTTTGGACAATATTCTAATTTTTTGGATACCAATGCTTTACAGCTAGGTTCAGGACATCTAGTTTTTTCGTTAACTTCTGATACCTTTAATCCACATCTTGGACATATTGTTCCAGGACGTGAGGATACTTCTTTTCCACATCTCGGACATTTAGTCATTTTATATACCCCCATAAATTGAAATAACTCCCATATTAATCTATGCAAATTAAGTGAAATAAGTTTCTCATAATTCAAGATTTAATATGGGAGTTAAAATTATCTAGGGTTTTTTATAGCTGATTGTGCTGCTGAAAGTCTTGCAATTGGTACTCTATATGGTGAACATGATACATAGTTTAATCCTATATTGTAACAGAAATCTACAGATACAGGGTCTCCACCATGTTCTCCACATATACCTAATTTTAAATCTGATTTAACAGATTTACCAAGTTCTGCTCCCATCTTTACAAGTTTACCAACACCTCTTTGATCTAAAACTTGGAATGGGTCTTTTTCTAATATTTCTCTATTTACATACTCTCCTAAGAATTTACTTGAATCATCTCTTGAGTATCCAAATGTCATTTGAGTTAAATCGTTAGTTCCAAAACTGAAGAAGTCAGCTTCTTTAGCTATTTCATCAGCAAGAAGACATGCACGAGGTATTTCTATCATTGTACCTATTGTATATTCTACATTTACCCCTTCTTCTTTCATTATCTTCTCTACCGTTTCTTTTATTATATCTCTTATAATCTTAAATTCATTAACCTCTCCTACTAATGGTATCATTATCTCTGGAGATACTTTTACACCTTTTTTAGTAGCCTCTATTGCCCCTTGAATTATAGCAGTTGCTTGCATCTCGCATATTTCAGGATAAGTTACTGCAAGTCTACATCCTCTATGACCAAGCATTGGGTTAAACTCATCTAAGTCAACTATTCTCTTTTTAATTTCACTTACTGATATATCCATAGTTTTTGCTAATTGTTCTATAGATTCTTCGTCATGTGGTAAGAACTCATGTAGTGGTGGATCTAATAATCTTATGTTTACTGACTTACCATCCATAACTTCAAACATCTCAGCAAAATCTTTTCTTTGCATTGGTAATAATTTTTCTAAAGCCACTAATCTTTGCTCTAGTGTTCTAGATAATATCATTTCTCTAACAGCTGGTATTCTATCTTCTTCAAAGAACATATGCTCAGTTCTACAAAGACCTATTCCTTCTGCTCCAAATTTTATAGCCATCTTTGCATCTCTTGGGTTATCTGCATTAGTTCTAACCATCATAGTTCTATATTTATCTACCCATACCATTAATTTTTCGAAATTTCCAGTTAATGCTACTTCAGTCTTCTTAACTTGACCAAGATAAACACATCCAGTAGAACCATCTAAAGAAATATATTCACCTTCTTTTATTACTACATCATCTGCTCTTATTTCTTTATTATATTCATCAACTTTTATATCTCCACATCCAGCCACACAACATTTCCCCATACCTCTAGCTACAACAGCTGCATGTGATGTCATACCACCTCTTGCCGTAAGGATCCCTTGTGCTTTTACCATACCTTCTATATCTTCTGGAGATGTTTCAAGTCTAACAAGTATAGCCTCTTCTCCTCTTTCAGCTGCAGCTACAACATCTTCTGCATTGAAATATACCTTACCACTACCAGCTCCTGGTGATGCAGGAAGCCCTTTTGCTATAACAGTAGCAACTTTTAAAGCCTTACTTTCAAAGTTAGGATGTAATAACTGGTCTAATTGATTAGCTTCTACTCTCATTATAGCTTCTTTTTCATCTATTATATTATCTTCTACTAAGTCAACTGCTATATTTATAGCTGCCTTTGAAGTTCTTTTTCCATTTCTAGTTTGAAGTATATATAACTTCTCTTTTTCTATAGTAAACTCTATATCTTGCATATCCTTGTAGTGACTTTCAAGTATAGAAGTAATTTTGACAAATTCATCAAATGCACTTGGCATTACATCTTGAAGTGTTGATATGTCTTGAGGTGTTCTTATACCTGCAACAACATCTTCACCTTGAGCATTCATTAAAAACTCTCCAAATAACTTATTTTCTCCTGTTGATGGGTTTCTAGTAAATGCAACTCCTGTACCACTAGTTTGACCCATATTCCCAAATACCATTGACTGAATATTTACAGCAGTTCCTAGATTATGAGGTATATCATTTAATTTACGATATACAGTCGCACGAGGATTGTTCCAAGACTTAAATACTGCCTTTATAGCAAGCATTAATTGCTCTTTTGGATCTTGTGGGAAATCTGTTCTTAATTCTTTTTTGTAAACAGATTTATATTGCTGTACTATATATTTTAAATCATCAACAGTTAAGTCTGTATCAAATTTATATTCTTTTGATTCTTTTACTCTATCTAATATATTTTCAAATTTATATTTAGGCACATCCATAGCAACATCAGAGAACATTTGTATAAATCTTCTGTAGCTATCATATGCAAATCTTTCATTTTCAGTAGCTTTAGCTAAAGCTTCTACACTAGTATCATTTAACCCTAAGTTAAGTATTGTATCCATCATACCTGGCATAGAAAATACTGCCCCAGAACGAACAGATATTAAAAGTGGATTTTCATTACATCCTAGTGTTTTACCTAAGTTTTTTTCTAGATTTGATAAATGTATTTCTATTTCATCTAATATTTCACTTCTTATAGCTTCATTATTTTCATAATAATCATTACACGCATTTGTTGTTATTGTAAAACCTGGAGGCACTGGTAATCCTATCTTAGTCATCTCGCCTAGATTTGCTCCCTTACCCCCTAGTAAAGACTTCATTTCCTTATTACCTTCATTAAAACTATAAACATATTTAGCTTCCATTATTTAACCCTCCATTAACTTTATTAATTTAATTTATATTAATATTGTTTTATCTATCTTTATCTTTATATATTTTAAGCCCATTTTCTTTCATTATATCTAATATTATTCCTGCTGTTTCTTCAATAGCCTTACTTGAAACATCTATTACAGGACATCCTACTTTTTTCATTACTTCTTCAGAATAATCAAGTTCTTGTAGTATTCTCTCTAAGTTTGCATAACTTGCATTGCTAGATAATCCTAATGCTTTTAATCTTTCTTGTCTTATTCTATTTAATTTTTCAGGAGTATTTGTAAGTCCTATTATCTTCTTAGTATTTATTTCAAATACTTCCTTTGGTATTGGAATTTCTGGAACTAAAGGTACATTAGCTACCTTCATATTTTTATTAGCTAAATACATACTTAAAGGAGTTTTAGATGTTCTAGATACCCCAAGAAGAACTATATCTGCTTTTAATATCCCTCTTGGATCTTTTCCATCATCATATTTAACTGCAAACTCAATTGCTTCTACTCTCTTAAAGTAAGAGTCGTCTAATTTTCTTATAATACCAGGCTCTCTTTTAGGCTTAGTATTTGTCTTTTTAGATATTTGATCTAAAATAGGAGTCATTAAGTCTATATTGCTTAACCCTTCTTTTTCACAATACTGTTTTGTGACATTCAATAAATTTTCATCTACTAGAGTATATATAACTATTGCATCTTCATTTTTTGCACTTATTAATACATCTAATAAAAATTTATCATCTATGACATAAGGAAATCTTCTTATCTCATAGTTTTCATTTATACTAAATTGAGATACAGCTGCTTTTGTTACTTGTTGAGCTGTCTCTCCCACTGAGTCTGATATTACATATATAATTAAATTATCCATGTATCGTCTCCTTAATTGTCAACTATCTCTAAAAATAGTTTTGTTATATTAGTTTTTGATAGTCTTCCTATTACTTTTAAGTGTTGTTTATTATCATCATAACACTCAACCACAGGTATAGAATCAACTTCATGTTCTATAATCTTTCTTACTCCAACTATAATTTCTTCATCGCTATTAGAAGTTATTACATTTGGTGTCCTAGTCATTATCATGCCCACAGGCATTTTATTTATATCATTGCCACCTATTGTAGCTTTTAGTAAATCTTTTCTAGAAACTACCCCACATAAGTACTCATTATCATCTATAATAAATATACTTCCTACATCTGATAAGAACATAGTTACTATAACGTCATATATACTTATATCTTTTTTAACAACTATAGGCATGCTCATTATACTTTCAACTTTTTTATCTTTAAAGTTGTCTCTAACTAAATTAACATTATTTATGCCAGAGTAAAAATATCCTACTTTAGGTCTTGCATCTAATATTCCTGTCATTGTTAATATAGCCAAATCTGATCTTAATGTAGCACGAGTTAGATTTAAGTTTGCTGCTATGCTTTCACTAGTTATTGGTTCATTTTCTTTTACTATGTCAATTATTTTTAATTGTCTCTGATTTAGTTGAATAATAATCACCTTCTCTTATTGTGTTACACTTTATAATCTCTTTCGCTTTATATAGTATATTATATATCTATATAATACACTCTGTAAATCTTTTTTTAATAAATATTATGTATTTTTATATCTATATAATATATTATTTTTATTATTTATTATATATTAATGGGCATTATAGATTAAATAATGTAGCTAAATTGTTTATGTCTATTTAATATTATAATATATATTTGCTAATATTAAGCATTTATATTATAATTTTGTCAAAAAAAGTTGCCATTTTAAATTTTCAAATGGCAACTCTCTAAATTATATGTTATTTATAAACTATTTTAGATAAATCACATATCTTAAGCATAGTATCATATACTTGTCTAAGTAAAGCTAACCTATTATCCTTAATAGCCTCATCTTTATCCATAACCATAACATTATCAAACATATTATCAATCACAGGTCTTAAAGAAGCAAAAGCATCTAGCGCTTCACTGTAATTTCTTTTACTTAATAAAGTCTCAACATTGGCCTTAACAACCTTAAACTCATCATATAACTTAACTTCAGCCTCTTCTTTTAAAAGAACCTCATTAACATCACTTTTATTAGTCTTTTGTGCCAAAGTAGAAACCCTATTAAATGCAGTTAACATCTCAACTAACTCATCTTTTTGTAACCAATTGTTAAGCTCGACTGCTCTAGTATGCATATCACTTATATCATGAATATCTGAACTTAAAACAGCATCTATAACATCATATCTTATTCCCAACTCTCTAAATAAGTTCTTAATCCTATCTTTAAAGAACTCGGTTATTTGATAAGTAACCTCTTCTTTATTAAACTCTAAGTTATTATAGTTTTTTAATGAATATTCCACTAAATCTTTTAAATTCACATCTAACTTCTTATCCATTAATATACTTAATATTCCTAAAGCTTGACGTCTTAGAGCATATGGATCTTGGGAACCTGTAGGTTGAATTCCTATTGCAAAGAAACCGGCTATAGAGTCTAACTTATCGGCTATAGATAAAGCTATACCTGCATTAGTACTTGGTAATATGTCTCCTGCAAATCTCGGTAAGTAATGTTCAAATATAGCTTCACATACAGCTTGATTTTCTCCAGCTACTTTTGCATACTCTCTACCCATAATACCTTGAAGTTCCGTAAATTCAAATACCATCCCTGTAACTAAATCAGCTTTTAATAATTTAGAAGCTCTCTTAGTATCTTCTAAATCATTAGATAAGTCTAATACATTTATTATATTTTCACTTAATTTTTCTATTCTTAATGTCTTATCAAAGATTGTTCCTAGTTTAGCTTGGAATACTACTGTCTTTAATTTTTCACAGTAACTTTCTAAGTTCTTCTTAGTATCTTCTTTGTAGAAAAATAATGCATCAGCAAGTCTAGCTTCCAATACTTTTTCATTACCAGCCTTAACTTTTTCTATACAGTGTGCATTACCATTTCTAACAGCTATAAAGTTTGGAAGTAATTTTCCATCCTTTAAAACTGGGAAGTATCTTTGGTGTTCTTTCATAGGAGTAGTTACAACTTCTTTTGGAAGTTTTGCATAATTTTCATCAAACTCACCATAGAAAGCAGTTGGATATTCAACTAAATGAGTTACTTCCTCTAGTAAATCATCATCAAATTCAACTTCTCCACCTAAAGTATTTGCAACTTCTATACATTGTTTTTTTATAAGTTCTTTTCTTTTGTCTTGGTCTAATATTACAAAGTTTTCTTCTAGTTTAGTTAAGTAATCTTCTAAAGAATTTACTTCAAACTCACTTTGACCCAAGAATCTATGTCCTTTAGTTTTGTTAGAAGAAATTATTCCTTCTAAATCTATCTCTAGTATCTCATTATTTAATAATGTTACCATCCATCTTATTGGTCTAACAAATCTCATGTTTTTTCCACCCCAACGCATTGCCTTTGGAAAAGTAACAGATTTTATACTTTCTGGTAATACAGTTTTTAATACTTCACTAGTACACTTACCTTCTTGCTTTATTGTCCCAAATAGATATTCATCTTTTCCTACTACTTTAAAACGTACATCTTCTTCTTTTAAACCTTTACTCTTCATAAATCCAAGTGCTGGTTTAGTAAAATTATTATCTGAATCTATAGCAATTTTTTTAGCAGGACCTTTTACTTCTTCCTCTAAGTTACTTTGCTTATCACTTATTCCCTTAACTATTAAAGTTAATCTTCTAGGAGTTCCTAGTGTTTGTATTTCATCAAATGATATTCTATTTTCATTAAATGATTTATTTAAGTTATTTTTAAGTTGTTCTAATGTACTACTTACAAATCTAGATGGCATTTCTTCAACACCAATTTCAAATAAAAGGTATTTATTCATTACTTATCACCTTCCTTTATAAGAGGGTATCCCATTTCTTTTCTTTGTTCTACATATATGCTTGCTACTTCTTTAGTCATATTTCTAACTCTACCTATAAATGATGCTCTTTGGCTAACTCCGACAGCTCCTCTTGCATCTAAAGTATTAAATGCATGAGAACATTTTAATACATAATCATATGCTGGTATAACTATCTTTCTCTCTATAAGCCTTAATGCTTCTTTTTCATATATATCAAATAAGTTAAATAACATATCTGCATCACATTCTTCAAATGCATACACAGAGTTTTCGTATTCAGCCTTTTTGAATACATCTCCATATGTTATTTTATCATTCCATTTTAAATCATATACACTATCTACTTCTTGTATGTACATTGCTAGTCTTTCTAGTCCATATGTTATTTCTCCAGTTTCAAGCTCACACTCAATCCCTCCAACTTGTTGGAAATATGTAAACTGAGTTATTTCCATACCATCTAGCCATACTTCCCATCCTAGTCCCCATGCTCCAACTGTTGCTGCTTCCCAGTTATCTTCAACAAATCTTATATCATGTTCATTAGGATCTATTCCTATAGCCTTTAAGCTTCCTAAGTATAACTCTTGTATATTATCAGGAGATGGCTTTAATATAACCTGAAATTGATGATGTTGATATAATCTATTTGGATTTTCTCCATATCTACCATCTGCTGGTCTTCTTGATGGTTCTACATAGCATACCTTCCAAGGTTCTGGTCCTAGAGATCTTAAAAGTGTATTTGGGTTCATTGTTCCGGCACCTTTTTCAACATCATAAGGTTGCATCATGATACATCCTTGCTTAGCCCAATAGTCTTGCAATGTTAGTATCATATTTTGAAAGTTCATATAATAATACCTCCTATTTTATGTTTTTACGTTTTTTATAACAACAAAGCCTTTCGTCTAAACGAAAGGCTACTTAATAGTTCTTTTATAACTTTTAGAATAACAAATTGTACAAAATTTGTCAATATGATTGATTAATGCGTATCTTCACCATTGTCTTTCTTCTTATTCATATCATCAAACTCTTTAATAAGTTCATCAGTTATATCTTTATCATCTTTGTTAGTTTTTTTCTTATCTATCACTACATCTTTTACTTCTTTCGCTGTGTTAGTTAACATATTCTTAAGCATATTAAGTTTTTCTTCGTTTAATTCTCCTAAATCTACTACAGTACCATCATCTTCATTTTGAACCTTAATACGATATCTGCCTAAAACTGCAGCTGATAGCCCTACTAAAGTATAAAGAGGTCCAAGAGCTATACCTACAACACCTAGCGTTAAAGGTATATTTACTACTATTTTATCATTTTTTTCTATTATTACTCTTATTACACTACTTTTCTTTAACAGGTCTTTTAGTTGAACTTTTATTTCTTTAAATTCCTCCTTAAATTCATCTGAATCTTTAGAGAATACATCTTCAATTGTTTTTTTAGCTTTATTTGTACTTTTCTTTCCTTCTAGCATTATTATAGCTTCTACTACATCACCTTCACACATTATCAGTGCATCTTTAGCATCTGAATAAGTTGCATTCGTGATTCTTTCTAGTATTAAATCTAACTTTTCAATAGTTACCTTTTCACTCACCCTTAATCATCTCCATTATTATTTTGTATGCTTTGCAATAAGTATAACGATTTAAAATTCACATTGTCAACATAAACATTTAGATATGATTTTAGAATCTTTTGTAGCTCATACTTTATATATTTTGATACCTTAGCCTTATTACACTGTAATATGTCATTACTTAATATATATTCCATAAGCTTTGTAGTTGTTAAATCTATTTTAAAATTATTTTCAAACTCCAAACTACATTTACTACATAGTACTCCACCTTCTTCTACATTAAAAGCAGGATCCTTAAGTTCTTTGCTTTGACAACTTATACATCTATTTACTACCGGCTTGAATCCAATATAATCTAAAAATTTTAATTCAAATGCATGAGTTATAAATTTTTTATCTGTATCTTTTTGAGTATATAGATACAAGGTTTGAGCAAGTAATATAAATAGCCTATTATTAGTTTGATTTTCAAAAGTAGAACCTTCTACTAATTTTGTAACGTATGTAGCATAAGAAAATGCTTCTATATCATAGGATAAATCGTAAAAACTTTTTATAGTATCACTTTGGCTTACTCTATACATATTTCCTTGCTTTTTTAGAGTATAGTTAGAATAAGAAAATAGCTGCGACGAGGACAGCAATGAACTTTTATTTTTCTTAGCCCCCTTTGCTAGTGCAGCTACTTTTCCTAATTTTCTAGTGAATAAAGTCAATATTACATCATTTTCCTCATATCTTGTTGCCTTAAGTACTATCCCCTGGGTGTTCAATACTATCATAGCTGTTATTTATCTCCCTCGTACACATGTCTTCATCTTCATTTTGCAAGTTTTTACAGTTACGTAGATATAGATAGGCTTCTACACTACCAGTCTTTTTAAAAACTTCCCAACATAAATTGTTCATTTTTAAAAACCCCCTCCTTACACTTATATTTATATTTTTAGTAAGAAGAGGGTAAATAATACATAAAGTTTTTAAACAATTTTTGCCAATAATATTGTTGTTACCATAAAATATACAGCAATTGACGTTATATCAAGGACTGTAGATATTACTGGTGCTGAAACTATAGATGGGTCTAAGTCCAGTTTTTTTAATAAAACTGGCATAAATGCACCTATCATTGCACCTAATATCATGTTTATAAATAGAGATATAGAAACTATCCAAACAATATTTATATCTTTTATAAAAATAAAAGTAACAATTCCTATTATTAAACTACATAGTATTCCCGTTATAAGGCCTACTATACCCTCTCTTATCACATTATTAAAATCTAAATTTTTGTTAGATAATGCCATTACTGTAAGTGCTGATGCTTGTGTCCCTATGTTTCCACCCATACCTATTACTAAAGGTATAAAAAACACTAACTGAGCATAAGTAGGGTTCATTATAAAGTCTAAATTAGAAAGTATTAAAGTTGATAATAATCCACCTATCAAGGTTATTATTAACCATGGAATTCTAGCTCTTACAGATGATATTATTTGTTCTTTAGGATTAGGATTAACCTTTTCTACTACTTCTCTTTCTTGCTCTGAAGTTCCTGCAAACTTATACATATCTTCTGTAGCTTCTTCTTCCATTACATCTATAATATCATCTACTGTAATTATACCTTTTAATCTTTGGTCTCTATCTATAACTGGTATTGCTATTAGGTTGTATTTAGATACCAACCTAACAGCTTCTTCTCTATCTTCATCTACATATACTGAGATTATATTTTCACTCATCAAATCTTCTACTATGCTAGAATCTCTTGCTACAATAAGTTCTCTTAAAGATAAAACTCCAACCAATTTTTCTTCATTATTTACTACATATATATAGTATATGGTTTCAGCTTCTTGGGCATTTTCTCTCATATGCTCGATTGCATCTTTTGCAGTCATATCTTTATTTATTTCTATATATCCAGTGGTCATTATACCACCTGTTGATTCTTCTTCATAAATTAATAGTTCTTTTACATCATCTGCATCTTCTTGACTTAAAAGTTCCATTACTTCATGTCTCTCTTTTTCCTCTAACTGGCTAAGTATATCTGCCATATCATCAAGAGACATTAGCTCTAGTATATTTTTTCTATGCTCTATATCTATTTTTGATAATATTGAGCTAAAAAATGTAACATCACTTTCTTCTAAAATTGAAGCTGCCATATCTATTGGAAGAACTTCAAACAGCTTTATTTTCATATCATCTTCTAAATATTCCATAATATCAAAAATATCTATAATATGATATTCCTCAAGCAATTCTCTAAGTTCTAAAATTTTATTATTAGAGATTAACGTTTTTACTTCATATAATAAATCCTTGGAAGCATCCTGTTTCCTATCCATATAATCCACCTTTTATTTATCATTATATCCAAAATTACTAACACAATTTTGTAAGTTTCTCCAGTTCTCTCTTACTTTAACCCATAATTGAAGGTTTATTTTAGATCCTAAAAGAAGTTCCATATCTTCTCTTGCTGACTTACCTATACCTTTTAGTTTTCTTCCATTCTTACCTATTATTATACCCTTATGAGAGTCTCTTTCACAATAGATAACAGCAGATATATCTACTATTTCTTTATCTTTTCTTGACTTCATTTTTTCGATTTCAACCGCAACTCCATGAGGTATTTCATCATGTACATAGTGAAGAACTTTTTCTCTTATTAATTCTGATACTAACACTCTTTCTGGTTGGTCAGTTATCATATAGTCTGGGAAATACTTTGGTCCTTCTTCTAAATAACTTTGTATTACTTTTAATAATTCTTTTATATTTCTGCCTTTAAGTGCAGATATAGGCACTATTCCTTTGAATAGATTTTCTGCATGATACATTTTCATTATATTAAATAAATCAGCCTCTTCCATTTGATCTATTTTATTTAATACTAATACTACTGGAGTATGAAGATTTCTTAAATCTTCTATTATCTTTCTATCTCCAGGCCCTATATTTTTAGAATCATCAACTACAAATAATACTAAATCTACATTTTTGAAAGCATCTGTAGCTGATTTAACCATAAATTCACCTAATTTATTTTTAGGCTTATGTATTCCTGGTGTATCTAAGAATACTATCTGACATTCTTCGTTAGTGTATACTGCCTGTATTGTATTTCTTGTAGTTTGTGGCTTATCACTCATTATAGCGATTTTTTCTCCAACTACATTGTTCATAAGAGTAGATTTTCCTACATTTGGTCTTCCTACTATACTGACAAATCCTGATTTAAACATATTGTTTCTCCTATCGTTTTCTTTTGTGATTATTTATTTTCTATAAAGTCACTACCTGAAAAATAATGAGGTATTAAATCTTTTATACTACACTCATATATTTCTCCTTCTGAGTATCCAGTTATTATTTTTATATCCGGTCCAAATTCTATTATTACTTGCCTACATATTCCACAAGGATACGTTGGCTCATTTTTTTCAGAATTACTACTTGCAATAGCTATCTTGTCTATTTCTTTTTCACCTTCAGATATAGCTTTAAAAAGTGCTGTTCTTTCTCCACAGTTTGTTCCTCCTAAAGAAGCGCATTCTACGTTGCATCCAGTATATACTTTTCCGCTTTTAGTTAAAAGTGCAGCTCCTACTCTAAAATTAGAATATGGAACGTGTGCATATTTTCTTGTGTCTTCTGCTATTTTTAATAACTCTTTATTGTTCATTATGGCCTCCTAAGTTTTTATGCTATATATCTTAACTTAATGTCTTAGTTTTATGTCTATAAGTTTATATTATAAAAAATACATAATAAATATTCTTATTTTATCATAATTTATTTTCTTTTTATAGGCTTTTATTCAATACCTTACATTATAACATAAAAAAGAAGCCTTGAAGACTTCTTTTTTAATAAAACATTCCTATTTGGAATACTAATATACCTATTAGTGAACCGAGTAGTGCACCAGCTACTGTCTCCCAAAATGTATGTATCTTACCTTCTATTCTACTTTGTGCAACTAATACAGCCATAACGTATGCTGAAGTAGATATTACTACTCTATCTGCCACAAGAGTTATTGTTGTAGCTAATGCAAAAGCTAGTGCCGCATGACCACTTGGCATACCTCCTCTTAAAGGAGTTCCTGTTGATGTGAGAGCTTTTACTATTACTACTGCTATTAACACTAATGCTATACAGATAAGTGTTGTATGTAGTTCAGACCTTCTAATAGTGTAAAATAACGACTCTGATATTTCTGTAATCTTATCATAAAACAATATGTAACCTACTACTAATGAGTTTAAAGCAGCTATCAAAACCCCACCTGCAGCTACATCCTTAGCTATTTTTGCTAAAACATGGTATTCATCAGTTATCATATCTATCGTTTTTTCTATTGCTGTATTAAACATTTCAGATATTATGACTAAAGTTATTGAAAATACTAACAACAGCATTTCAACCTTTGTAAGTTCAAAAAATAAACTTCCTATCAAAACAAAGATGGCTAACACATAATGTATTTTCATATTTCTCTCAAACTTAAAAGTGTATAGTATTCCTTCTATAGCTGCATTAAAGGCTTTTACTATTCCCTGTCTAGTTTTTTTTGGTTTCATAGACTTACTCCCTTGTTATGTTTAGCTTATTTAATATATGCTCTTCTTTAGATCTCATTTCAGTTGTATTTTCTTCAGTATCATGATCGTATCCTAAAAGGTGGAACATACTATGACATATCAAAAAACAAACTTCCCTTTCAAAACTATGATTATAATCTATACTTTGTTCTAATGCTCTTTCTAATGATACTACTATATCTCCTAGTGATTCTTCTTCAAGTTCAATATCAAAATCATCACTAAGTAGAGGAAATGATAAAACATCTGTTGACCTATCTACACCCCTATAATCTCTGTTTAGCTGATGAATTTCTTTGTTATCAACAAATGATAAACTTACTTCATAGTTATCATCATATCCTTCATAATCTAAACACTCTACTATTATATCTTTTATTTTTTCTATAAGATCTTCACTTACTTTTATCTTCTCTTGTCTATCATCTAATATAATTTCCATTTATGACACCTACTTTTTCTTTAGTTTATTTATATTTTTAGTTTCATATTATATTTTATCAAACTTTTAAATCCTTATATTATGTATTATTGTTAGTTCCCCTCTTTAATATCTTCTTCCTTAAATTGGTTTCTTATATCATCTATAGGTCTTTTTTCTGGATTAGAAGGTACTGGATCTTCATCTTCTTTATGTCCTTGTTCTTTTATTAATTGCTCAGCTTGTGCTTTTGTTAAAGGATATACTTCTCCTATATTTTCCATAGTATGTACTGTTAGAACATATTCTAAAATATTTTTATTTACGTTATAATCATCTTCTACTTTTAATATTTTTGCAGATGCGGGAATCATATATTCAATTTCTTTTTTTGATTTATCTGCTAAGTCTTTTTTAAGTTCTTCTACATCTTTTTTTACTTCTATATTTTTAGTTTCATGGAAGATACTTACATTTACCCTTAATGGAAAAGTATAATTTCCTACTGCAAGTTTATGTTCTTTATTTTCTACCACATAATCTTTATATTTTATTTTTCTTCTTATCGTATACTTTTTATCATAAAAACTAAAAGTATATACTTTTTTACTTTGACCAGTCTTTTCTTTTTCAGTCTCTATATAGCTTGCACTTTTTTTGGACTCATAAAAAGTACGTGCCAAAACTTCTGGAGTAGATTTTGTATTTGCTCCAGTTATAAGTATATCACCCTTACTTACTATTGCACCTGGTTGTGCGACTTGATTTCCACTTCTAGGTATTACTTTTTCTATTATACCATTTTTTTGGGCTATTATATTACAATAATTTGATTGTTCTGTTGTTTTTAATGCTTCTGCCTTTTTAGTTATTGTAACAAATATATTTGTTCCTTTAACATTTACCGATATATATGCTACTTCTTGAAATTCGGTCATTATATGGTCTCTAATTTCTTTCCTATCAATATTTTTTTTGTATATACCTGGCTTTAGACCAATATCATAAAGTTCCTTTCTTAAAGTCTCCTCTTTTATTCCCTCTGGACATTGTATATATATATCCGTTACAAATTGTGAGGTAAACATTAATAAAAATAATGATAATATAGAACAAATCCACATTCCTTTGTACTTATAGACTCTCTTTGCTACAAAAGGAAATCCTGTCTTTTGTTTTATTTTTATATCAAATTTATTACCCCTATATACGTTTTTAAACAACTTTATATCTCTTCTATCCACATGAAGTTGTATTTTTGTATTACTTATTCTAGTTATATTATAAACATTTACTTTATTTCTTATAAGATTATTTAAAAATTGCTCCGTTGCGATTCCCTCTATTGTAATGACATAATATCCTCTTATGTAACTTATCAAATCTAATCTCCTCCTAATCTACATACTCTACACCGTATATAATTCCTCTTATACCTATTTCATTATCAACAATATATTTTATTGAGAGTTTATCACCCGATATTTTAACCGTTTTTATTTTTGTTTTTATTTTTATCAAAATAGTATCATAAGTTATTATCGATATATAATTTTCTATACTTACAAATGTATTTCCAATCATAGTAACTGTAGGTTGATTTACCTGCAAGTCCGTTGATATCTCCACCATACACATACCCCCTTAATATATTTTATGTTCTATATTTTCTTAAATTACATTTTTAACCTTATATATAGTTTTTTTAGCACATTAATTTATATCCTATATTAAATTTATTTAAAACTATATTAAAATGTTACTTATTTTAAATATAGTTATTTAGATTTCACAAGAATTGTAAACATATGCTTACCCTTAGAATAAACTATATTATATAAATTAAATATTATAAGAAAGGATGGTTGATGTGAAAAAAAATTATATAAGCATAGTTCAAAAATGTATATGCATAGATGAGCTTATAAATTCCTTAATAATTTCAAATACTTATGGTCACCTCGCCTTTTTAGAATCTATAAAAAGTGAAAATTTAAGAAATATAAAAATTATTTGTTATCTGTACGAATCTATTCACAAAGATATCCTTGATTTAGATGAGTTAGAGGCTATAGAGTTTCATAAACAGAAAGATAAATCAATAAGTAGACTTCTCCAATTTAATTTAGAGATTTTAAATGATTTAGAAAGATTGAAGAAATCTTCTTCAAATATATTTACTATTCAATTTTTAAATGCTCTAATCTCTAGTTATTTTAAATTTGTATCCCTTATAAATTCTCACTATCCTTTTACTTCGCCTAAATCTCCAAGAAATTTATTATCTTTGTCTAAAGAGGTATACTCTTCTTATTTTGAAAGTAAATCTAATAACAATATTACTCAAGATAATGAATTCTCTTCTACTGATTTATTAAGAAATATAGCAATAGATACAATAACTTTGTTTTTTGATTACTCATTAAATAGTAACCCCATTTCAGATGAGCATTACGAAGTCTTTTTTGAAAATGATTCTAAAAATAAATTTTATCAATTTTTTTTAAAATCATTAAATAGATCATTTAAAGTTAGAATTTGGGATAAAGATGGAACAGTATTTTATATATATCAAACCATGGATAATTCAATTGAAATGGTTCCAGGTATGACTCAAGAAGATGCAAAAAAATTTTCTAATGATTTCATTGAAAAAAAGATGCCCGATGATTTTAATAATTTAGTACTTGATGAAAACTACTTAAATATTTACTCATACATGAATATACCTGAATCTTATAAGTTTAAATACAATTTAAAAGATTCTAAGGGCAAAGTAAATTTAAATAAAGGACTTTATATTACTATAGGTGCTAAATATATAAAAGTACAAGAAATTTATCTATTATAGGATAATAATTGATACTATATTTATACAAAAAAATACTGAGATTTATCTCTCAGTATTTTAATATGCTTGTTCATATTCTAAAACCTTCATCTATTTAATATGTAGTCTTCATAAACCCTTAACTCCATAAACTTAATTTTATCTATTTATAATCCATATAAAATAATTTAAAAATATTGCATAAGATAGCCATATTAAATAAGGTATATTTACATATGCCGCTCTTTTATCAACTTTAGAAAATTTTATTATCATAATAATAGCTACAACAATCAACATTACTATACTTACTAGTGCTGTTAATTTAAGGTCTAGGCCAAAAAATAAAGTATTCCAGGTAAAACTAAGACCAATTTGTAACCAATAATAAAACATCCCGTCTCTAACTTTAGATAAATCATATCCTTTTTTCAAAATCAAATATGATGATATTCCCATTAGTACATATAAGATTGTCCATACTATCGGAAATATAGATACATGCGGTGCAAACCCAGGCTTAATAAGTTGTGAGTAATACTCAGAAGTACTCATTCCTGAAAATAATGTTGATATTAAGTTACTTGCATAACCTAGTATTAGAGGTATTAATACACATATTAAAAAGTTTCTAATTTCTTTTATTGATATAATCAATTTTTTCCCCCTCTTTCAATTTCATCTTTAATAAATAAATATGTACAAGGGGTATCTATTATTACTATATAATAGATTTTTATATTTTTATTTACAAAAATATAAAAAGCCTAGATATAATCTAGGCTTTTAATCTATTGTAAGTTAGCTTTCACTAACTCATTTATAAGTTTGCCGTCAGCTCTACCTTTTACTAAAGGTTTGATTACCGACATTATTTTTCCCATATCCTTCATAGAAGTAGCTCCTACTTGTGATATAGTAGATTTAACTATTTCGTTTAGCTCTTCTTCGCTTAACTGTTGAGGTAGGTACTCTGTTAAAACTTTGATTTCAGCTTCTGTTTCATTTACTAAGTCTTCTCTTCCAGCTTTTTCAAATTCAACTAAAGCGTCTTTTCTTTGCTTCATTTGTTTAGCTATTATATCTATAATAGCTTCATCATCAAGCTCAACCCTATGGTCTACTTCAAATTGCTTTATAGAAGCTCTTATTAAAGTTACTACAGATTTTTTAACTGTATCTTTGTTTTTCATTGAAGACTTTAGATCTTCTTGTAACTTTACTTTAAGGGACATTCCCTTCACCTCTTTAACTCTTATTTACTATTTCTTAGCGTTTTTTCTTCTTGCTGCTTCAGCCTTTTTCTTACGTCTAACGCTTGGCTTATCATAGTGCTCTCTTTTTCTAACTTCAGACATGATGCCAGACATTGCACATGAACGCTTAAATCTTCTTAAAGCGCTGTCTAATGTTTCATTTTCTCTTACTCTTACTTCTGACATTTCTTTTTCCCTCCCTCCGATAGCGCGAATTATGCTGGGACTGTAACTACGATTATATCTGCATAAATGCATTACAACCTCACACTTTTTTTATTATAAACCAATCTTTTATTTTTTTCAAGTATTTTTCTACAAGAAGAAAAGTAAATTTTGGTTATATACTTTTTTTACTTACAAGTAGGTGAAGGTAATTTTTTTCCAGCTAGAATATGGTAGTGAATATGATTAACTTCTTGACCACCATCTTCTCCACAATTATTTATGATTCTAAATCCAGTTTCAGAGAAACCTTTCTCTCTTGCTATTGTATTAATTACCTTGTGCATATGTGACACTATTTCCATTTCATTATCACTTATATCTACTATACTATCATAATGATTTTTAGGTATTACTAGTATATGGTATGGTGCAGATGGGTTGATATCATTAAACGCTAATACTTTATCATCTTCATAAACTTTACTAGATGGAATTTGACCATCAACTATTTTGCAAAATATACAGCTCATTTGAACACCTCCTATTCTATATAAGATATTTTTCTACATCTTATACTAAAATTCCTTCTACATATTCGTTTTTTACCGTAACTATTTTAACGTTGTGTATTTGTCCTTGTATGTCTTTTCCACTATCTACAACTACTCTTATATAATTATGAGTTAGTCCTTCATATTTATTTTCTAATATATTTTGTTCAAATAATACAGTTAACTCTTGTCCTATAAACTTATTTGCAAATTTTTCGAAGTTCTCTTTACTTAAGTTTAATAGTTTATCACTTCTAAATTGTTTCATTTGAGGATCTATTTGATTTTCCATTGTGGCTGCAGGTGTACCTTTTCTTGGAGAATATTTAAATACATGCATTTGTGAAAGTTCAATATTTTTTAAAAACTCATATGTTTTATTGAACTCATCATTAGTTTCTCCAGGAAACCCTACTATTACATCAGTAGTTATTGCCACATTAGGTATATTATCTCTTAATCTATCTACTATCTCTTTATATTCTTTAGTAGTATATCTTCTGTTCATCCTATCTAGTGTTTCATCACATCCACTTTGTAGTGATAAATGGTAATGTGGACATACTTTTTCCATATTCTTAACTTCATTTACAAATTCATCTGTAAACAAAATCGGCTCAACTGAACTAAGTCTTATTCTTTCAATCCCATCAATATCATTTATTTTTTTTATAACGTCTAATAATTTTATTTCTCTATCTCTTAAATCTTTTCCATATGAAGCTACATGTATTCCAGTTAATACAAATTCCTTATATCCCTTTTCTACTAACTTCTCTACTTCTAATACTATACTATCTATATCCCTACTTCTTACACGCCCTCTAGCATATGGTATTATACAATAAGTACAGAATCTATCACACCCATCTTGTATTTTCATAAATGCTCTAGTTTTTCCATTAGTTTGACTTATTTCTATGTCTTCAAAAGTCTTTACTTTCATAATATCATCTACTGTACTAGCTTTTTTTGTAACATCTATTTTATTTATTTCTTCAACAATTTTTCTTCTATCATTAGTACCCATTACTAAGTTTACTTCTTCTATTTCTAGTATTTCTTCCGGAGATACTTGTGAGTAACATCCAACTACTGCTATTATCGCATTAGGGTTTTTCTTTTTTACTCTTCTTATATATTGACGTGATTTTCTATCACTCATGTGTGTTACTGTACATGTGTTTATAACATATACATCTGCATAATCTTCGCTCTCCACTTGAATGTATCCATCTTTTTCAAATAATTCAAGCATAGCGTCTGTTTCATATTGATTCACTTTACATCCTAATGTATAAAAAGCTACCTTTTTCATTTTATTCATTTCCTCCTAAGTCGCTTAGTTCGTATAAAACTATAGATGAAGCGACAACTGATGCTGTCTCTGTTCTTAATATTCTAGGTCCTAGAGATACTACTTTTGAATCTATATCCTGAATATTTTCAATTTCTTCCTCATCAAATCCACCCTCCGGACCTACAAATATTCCTATGTTATTTATGTCTAAATCTTTTATTGCATTTTTAATTGATACTGTTCTTTCATTTTCATATGGGCATATATTAAGGTCGTTAGACTTCATATCTTCTAGGGCCTCTTTAAAACTAAGTACACCTCTTAAAGTAGGAAGTTTGCCTCTTTTACTTTGTTTTGCTGCTTCATATATAATTCTTTCCCAGCGTTCAAACTTTTTATCTTCCTTTTTATCATCAACTTTTACAACACTTCTTTTTGTTTGTACTAATATAATTTCATCAACACCTACTTCAGTAAGCTTTTGAAGTATCATTTCCATCTTTGGTCCTTTTGGTAGACCTTGATATAATCTTATTTTCAAATCGGATTCTCTTTTTATATCAACTTTATCTATAATATCTAAGTTTACTATATTTTTATCTATATTAGCTATTTCACATATATATTCGTTGTTGTTGGTATCACAAACTTCTATTTCTTCTCCAATTTTATATCTTAAGACTTTCGAAATATGCTTTACATCTTCACCTTCAATTATACAAGTATTGTTTTCTAAGTTTATATTTTTCTTTTCAACAAAAAATCTATCCATAATATCACCTACTTTAGTTTAGAAACTATTGCATTCCACTCACCTAATGTTTGAACTTCTATTATTTCAAATCCATTTTCTATTAGGCTGTCTTTTACTTCATCCACTTTTGCATGTATTATACCCGAAGATATAAATATTGCGTCATTTTTTATAAAATTAGGTACATCTTTTGCTAATATTTTTATTATATCTGCTATTATATTTGCAACTACTATATCTGCTTTATCTTGTATAACATCCATTAAGTTACCATGATATACACTTACTTTATTTTCTACTCTATTTAATTCTACATTTTCTTTCGAAACTTTAACAGCTACTTCATCTAAATCAACAGCTAATACTTCATTAGCCCCAAGCTTTGCCGCAGCTATTGCAAGTATACCACTTCCACATCCTATATCGAAAACTTTAGACTCTGGTTTTACATATTTCTCAAGTTGTTCCATACACATAAATGTAGTTTCATGTGTACCAGTTCCAAATGCCATACCTGGGTCTAATTCTATTACCAAATCAGATTGAACTGCATCGTATTCTTCCCATGTAGGTTTTACTACTATATTTTGTCCAACTTTAGTTGGTTTGTAGTAATTTTTCCATTCATTAGCCCATGATTGTTCATCAACTTCTGCTAATTCAACCAAGCCTTCTCCTATATCTATTCCAAACTCTTTTAACCCATTTATTTTTTCTGTTATTATGTTTATGTCTTCTGTTACGTCTCTGTCTTCTGTTATGTAAGTTTTTATTATTACTCCATCATATCCACTATTAAATATTTCTTCCCCTACGAAATCCCAATCATAATCATTTTGCTTCTTGTATTTTAAATCTTTAGGATCTTCTATAGATACTCCACCTACATTTTGTTCATATAATATATTAGTTATAGCTTCAACGGCCTCTGTTGAAGTCTTTATTGTAATTTCAGCCCATTTCATATTAAGCACCATCCTTGTGTTTGTTTACTCTTAATTTTTCATAAATTTTATTATATCATAATTATTATTATCTTTAATAACATTCTTTAATCTATTTTCAAATAGTTTGTATGTATTTTAATTAAAACTATAGACCACTTTTCTATTGTGAACTGATACCTTTATTTCGGACAGTTTTAAAAACCACTAAGAGACTAAAAGATGATTCTTGTATTCCACAGGAGTCATCTTTTTTAATGTCCATTGTTTTTTTATAGTAATCGTACTTATAAAATTTTACAAAGTTGATCTACGAACCCTTCACCATCTTTTATAAATTTTTTCATTTTTCTCTTTAATATCGCCCAATATTTTTCTATAGGATTTAATTCT
>JAVXJG010000029.1:0-21944 GCA_036647935.1 Peptostreptococcaceae bacterium | reverse complement strand
TAGTTATGTTATTTGGTTCATTTTTCATATTACTTGGAATAAATGTAGAACTTACATTAATAGTTTTTGCAATATTACCATTTATAGTTTTCTACACTATGTACCAAAGGAAAAGAATGAGAAATGCATTTAAGGAAACTAGAGTAAAAACAGGAGATGTAAATGCTACCTTAGAAAATAGTATAGCTGGTATGAAAGTTACAAAGTCATTTTGTACTGAAGAAGAGGAATTAAAGAAATTTAATGAATCTAATAATATATTTAAAAAAGCTAGAGAAGGTTCATATAAAGTAATGGCACAATATTTCTCGGGAATGTTTTTACTTATAGATATACTAGAGTTAATTGTTTTAATAATTGCTGGATATTTTACTTATATGAATCGTATAACATTAGGTGATTTTGCAGCATACATTCTTTATGTAAAAATGTTTATACAACCAATTAGAAAATTAATAAACTTTACAGAACAATATCAAAATGGTATGACTGGATTTGAAAGATTTATGGAAATCATAAATGAAAATACTGAGATAGAAGCAAAAAATCCAGTAGAATTAAAAACTGTAGCTGGAAATATTGAAATTGAAAATGTTTCATTTAAGTATGAAAATGATAATCAAGTTTTAAATAATTTAAGCTTGTCTGTAGAGGCTGGAAAAACAGTAGCACTAGTTGGTCCATCTGGTGGAGGTAAAACTACATTATGTAACCTTATACCAAGGTTCTTTGACTTTGAAGAAGGAAGTATAAAGATAGATGGTATTGATGTTAAAGATGTAAGTCTAGATTCTCTAAGACGAAATATCGGTGTTGTAGCACAAGATGTTTTCTTATTTACAGGAACTATAAAAGATAACATAATAATAGGTAAATCTGATGCAAGTGATGAAGAAATAATTGATGCTTGTAAAAAAGCTAGAATACATGATTTTATAGTAAAGCTTCCTGAGGGATATAATACTTATATTGGAGAAAGAGGAGTGAAATTATCAGGCGGTCAGAAACAAAGAGTTTCAATTGCTAGAATCTTTTTAAAGAATCCTCCGATAATGATACTAGATGAAGCTACATCGGCTCTTGATAATGTAACTGAATATGAAATACAAAGGTCATTAGAGGAATTAAGTAGTAATAGAACTAATTTAGTTGTGGCCCATAGACTATCTACAATTAAAAATGCAGATGAGATAATTGTATTAACTGATAAAGGTATAGAAGAAAGAGGAACTCATGATGAGTTAATCAAAAAAGGCGGAGTATATAGTAAGCTCCATAGAAAATAAGATAAGAATAGAATAAAAAACTCTACTAAATTATTACATTTGTAAGATTTTAGTAGAGTTTTTTTATGTTATTTAAATAAATCGTTATCTTTTAATTTACAAAGTATACTCATACCTTAATATATGAAACATGCATTAATAATAATCATTATCAACAAAGAAATTAATACTAATTTATAAATAATAACCTGAGCGAAGTGAGTTTTTGTACTCTAAGGGTGTTTTATTATTGAATTTTTTAAATGTAGTTGTAAAGTAATTATGATTATTAAATCCAACTGATAGGGCAACATCTAAAATTGATAAATCTTCATTTAGTAAAATTTCTTTACTTCTCTCAATCCGTATTTTATTTAAGAAATTAGTAAAGGTATATCCTGTTTCTTTCTTAAATATAGAACAAAAATAGCTTTTATTAAGATTTAAATATGAGCATATGTCATCTATTTTAATATCTAATGTGTAGTTATTATGTATATAATCAATAGATTTCTTTGTATGTTGGCTAAGAGTTCCTTCTATATTCAACTTTTTATCAGAAATATTTTTTAATATAGTAGATATATAATCTATACAGTAAAAAGGTTTAAAAGGAATATTAAGTTCTGAACAAATATTTTCTGATCTGAAAGGACCAATTATAATATATCCACTACATAAATTAAAATTTAGAATAGGCATAACAATAAAGTGAATATTTTTAAAATATGTAAGATTTATTATAGATAGAGAATTTTTTTTTATATCATCATAAATAGTCGAATGCTTAAGAAACCTATGAGAATCCATATTATATCCTTTTTCAATTATAACTTTAAAATCCTTATTCACAAAATGAATAGGTATACTTAAACAGCAATAAAAATCATTTAAAACTTCCTTTAATTTATCCAAAGTGGTATTTCCTCCTAGAAACATATTTAATTTTATAAATCTAAATATACTTAAAAAACAACTAAATATAGTTAAAGACTTTCAAGTATAAAAAGTATAAAATTAATCTATAAATGATAATCAATATCAAATATATTATGAAATAAAGTTAGGAGAAAGTCAATGAGAAAAATAGCCATTTATGGAAAAGGTGGTATAGGTAAATCAACTACAACATCTAATTTATCGGCAGCCTTGTCTGATTTAGGATATAAAGTTATGCAAATAGGATGTGACCCAAAAGCGGATTCAACTAAAAATTTAATGGATGGAGCATTTATTCCAACTGTACTAGATGTTATGAATGAAAAAGGTGATGATGTAAAAATTGATGATATTGTATTTGAAGGGTATAATGGGGTTTTATGTGTAGAGGCAGGAGGGCCAACCCCAGGGGTTGGATGTGCAGGGAGAGGTATAATTGCAGCTTTTGAAAAACTAGAAGAGTTGAAAGCCTTTGATACTTATAAACCAGATATTGTTATATATGATGTGCTAGGAGATGTAGTTTGTGGAGGTTTTTCGATGCCTATAAGAAATGGATATGCAAAAGATGTTTATATAGTAACATCAGGAGAAATGATGTCAATGTATGCGGCGAGTAATATTTCAAGAGCTGTAGACCAATTTAGAAATAGGGGATATGCGTCTCTAAAAGGATTGATACTTAATGCTAAAAATGTTGATGATGAACAAAATTTAGTAAATAAATTATCAAAAGAAATAAATTCAAAAGTATTTCATTATATCCCAAGAGATAAGGTAGTACAGATGTCAGAAAATGATGGTAAAACTGTAATTGAAAAAGATAAAAGCAGTAATATGGCAAGTGTATATATTGAATTAGCAAAAAAAATAGTAAATCAATAAAATAATATAAATTAGAAAATTATGGAGGGCGTTATGAAATTAAGAAAATTATGGTCAATATTTTTGATATCAGCATTGTTTTTAACTGGATGTCAATCAATAAGTGAAGGAAAAGAAGAGAAGATAGAACCAGAAATTAGAAAAGAAATAAATGTAGTATCAGCAACAGTATCAGCAACACAAGTTTTAGATAAACTAGATGCAAATCTTTTAGGAGTACCAACAACAAAATCAGTATTACCTGACAGATATAAGGATTTACCTCAAGTAGGTCAAGCTATGAATCCAGACCTAGAAATTGTTGCATCATTGGAACCAGATATTTTTATAATGGATAGTATGTTTAAGGAAAATATTGAAGAAAGTATGAAAGAATATGATATAAATACATTTTACTTTGATACAAGTACATACTCTGCATTTTTAAATAGTATAGAAAAATTAGGAAAAGAAATAGATAGAGAAGAAAAAACTAATAAGCTAATAGATGAGTTAAAAGAAGTAGAAAAACAAGCAGTAATTAATAAAGAAGGAAGAATACCATCTGTTGCTATAATATTTGGTGGTAGTGAAAACTTTATGTTAGCAACTGAAAGTTCATATTTAGGCGATTTAGTGAAAACTGTAGGCGCTGAAAATATATCATCTAAGTTAGATACAAATATAGAATCTCCATATATACAATTTAGTTTAGAACAAATATTAAAGCAAAACCCAGATTATATAGTGAGATTTGCACATGGAAGTATAGAAGAAACTAAAAAAGCTTTCAACAATGCATTTGATAAAAACCCAGCTTATAAAGAACTTGATGCCGTAAAAAATGATAAAGTAGTAGACTTAGACCAAAGTATATTTAATGTATCTGCAAACTTACAAGTAAAAGAGGCAATAAAGACTCTTGGAGAAATTTTTTATGGTAAATAAGTATGAAGATAAATAGAAAATACTTAATAATACTGGTATCAATAATATCGTTAGCAACTTTATTATTATTAGCATCAACTGTTGGAAGTGTAAATTTAAGATTTAGTGAGATTATAAGTTCTTTAATAAATAATGATAATAGGCTGGTGACGACAATAGTTTATAAAATGAGATTACCAAGAAATATACTGGCTACATTAGTCGGAGCAAATCTAGCTGTATCAGGAGTGCTTTTACAGTCAGTAATGAAAAATCCATTAGCAGATCCTGGGATAACGGGTGTATCATCAGGGGCGAGTGTAGCTGCAATAGTAATCTTACTACTTGCACCAAGTTATACTAACATACTTCCTATAGTAGCATTTATAGGAGGGTCTATAGCATGTTTATTAGTGTTTGTAATGGCATGGAAAAATGGGTTAAAACCAGAAAGAATAGTTCTTGCAGGGGTAGCTATAAATACCATATTGGGGGGCATAATAGCATTTTTATCAACTATGTATAGTGATAGGATACAAAGTGCTATGCTTTGGTTAAATGGGAGCTTAGCTACTAAAACATGGTTAGATGTAAATATGTTGTTTTGGTACTCTGTGATAGGTTTAACTATTGCACTATTATTGATTAGGAGTGCAAATGTATTACAGTTAGGAGATGAAGCAGCAGTAAATTTAGGGTTTAATGTAAATCTAACAAGACTATCAATATCAGCGGTTGCAGTATTTTTAGCAGCAACATCAACAGCAGTAGTTGGAGTTATAAGCTTTGTTGGACTAATAGTACCACACATAGCTAGAATGATTATGGGAAGTGATCATAAATATACTATACCTTTTAGTATGGTACTAGGTAGCATAGTTTTTTTAGTAGCAGATACTTTAGGAAGAACAATAGGGGGAGCAGTTGAAATACCAGTTGGAGTAATAATGTCCATAGTTGGAGGACCGTTCTTCTTATACTTACTAAGAAAGAGAGGTAATTATTAGTGATTAGTGCTAAGAATTTAAAAATAGGGTATGAAGAAAGAGTAGTAATAAGTGATTTAAGCCTAAATATAAATAAAGGTGAGATTATTTCTATAATTGGTCCAAATGGATGTGGGAAAAGTACATTATTAAAAACTCTATCAAGAATGATTAAACCTATTGAGGGAGAAATTTTTATTGATAATGATAATCTTTTAATTATGAAAAATAAACTTATTTCTCAAAAGGTATGTTTATTATCACAACATAATAATGCACCATTAGATTTAAGTGTAGAAGAGTTAGTTTATTTTGGGAGAGTCCCACATAAGAAGTGGTATGAAACTAAGAATCAAGATGACAAAGAACTTGTAGATTGGGCAATATCAAATACGGGCTTAGAACTATATAGAAATACGTCAATTGGAGCATTATCAGGTGGAGAACGACAAAGAGCTTATATAGCCCAAGCCCTTTGCCAAAAGCCTGAAGTATTACTGTTAGATGAACCTACTACTTATTTAGATATATCTTATCAACTAGAACTTATGGAGTTGGTTAGAGATATTAACAAGAAGTTTAATATTACTATTGTAATGGTGCTTCATGAACTAAATCAAGCTAGTAAATATAGTGATAGGCTTGTAATCATGAAAAATGGAAATATAGTTTGTGATGGATGCCCAAATAAAATAGTGAATAAAGAAATGATAAAAGATGTGTACTGCATTGAATGTGATATAGATAATGACCCAATATGTAATAAACCAAGAATACACCCAATACAAACTATAAAGATAGCGTAAACTAAAAGGAGATAAAATGTATACTTTAGATATTTTGAATAGATTAAGTGAAATAAATGAAGATAAAGATATAAAAAGTTTGTCACATGCAATATTTCCAGGGACGCATTGCCCATTATTTGGAGTTGCACTTACAGCTAGTTATATAAAAAATATGCCTTTAGTGGTAGTTGGAACCAGTGAATGTACTTATTACACTAAGAACTTTGCATATCATAGACAAAAGGGAAAAGATAGTGTGTATTCTATTTCGTTAAAGGAAAAAGAAGTTGTATTTGGTGCGCAAAAATTGGTTGAGGAATCTGTAAAACATATAATAGAAATAGAAAATCCAGATGCAATAATGATAGTCACAACTTGTGTACCAGAGCTTATAGGTGAAGATTATTCATCAATAAAATATAGCCTAGAGGATACTGTGAATATACCTATATTTGTTGTAAATACAGAACATTTTAAGTGTAATTCTCATATACCAGGCATGTCTAGAACATTGAAATCATTAAGTCATGCAATGATTAAACATGAAAAGCGAGAAGGTGTTAATATACTTGGACATAGACAAAATGATGTTGAATCTAGTGAGTTGGTACAATTACTTAAAAAGAATAATATAAATATAAATACTGTGATACCATCAAAATGTGATATAAAAAATATAAAAAACTCATCTAAATCAAAATTAAATATAGTAACAGATATGATAGCCATAGATTTAGCAATCGACATGAAAAAACAATTTGATATAGATTATATTTATTTTGATAAGCATATGGATAAAGAGACTATATATAATAATTATAAAAAGCTAAGTGAAATATTAAATATAGATTTACTTAAAGAATTAGATTATGAAATTAAAATGTATGATGAGTTATTTGAAAGATGTAGTGAAATATTAAGTAATATGAAATTAATTTATGGTAATACACCAATGATGGTATTTGAAACGGTAGACTTTTTAAGTAACTTAGGAGTAGAACCAGTATTTATTCAAGTAAGAGAGCTGTATGAACAAGATATAAAATACAAAGAGAATATATTGAAAAAAGGATATAATCCTTATATAAGTAGGATTGCAAATATAGCCCCACTTAGGGAACTATATGATACTATTGGAGCTGATATATATATAGGTCATGAAAATCCAATGCTTTTAAAACAAAAAGGTCTTACCCAAATAACTCTAGATTCTCATGCACAAAAAATAGGGTATGAATTACCAATAGGGATAATGAAGGATCTAATAAAGTTATTTAAATCGCAAGAAAATGAAATTGGGGGTATGATTCATGCAAGTATATAAATATTTTCCAGTTGCTAATGATAGAATGGGGATTATATGGACATTATCTTCTATAAAGGATGCTTGTATAATTGAATTTGGTCCAGCTGGAACCACTCATTATGCAGTTGAGGGCATAGGAAGTTTAAATGGAGAAGATAACGCTAAAATTTATTCTACACATATGGATCAAAGTGATATTACTTTTGGAAAATATGATAGATTAGAAAATGCTATTAATGAAATAGATAAAAATATAAAGCCTAAATATATATTCATTATGGCATCTTCAATATCATCTATAATAGGTGCAGATATAAAGAGTGTATGTAAAATATTAAAGGATAGGGTTAACGCAAAATTAATTCCTATTGAAACAGGAGGATTAAAGGATGATTATAATGTTGGAGTTGAACATATCCTAGAACTTTTAGCAAAAGAGGTTGTGTGTGGTGGTGAAAAGGATGTAAATAAATATAATATAATTGGGTATAACATAGATAAATATAACTTCACTTCGGATGTAGTTGAACTTAAAAGAATAATGAAAGATTTATTTAATAAAGATTTAAATACAGCATTTACATGTAATACATCTATTGAAAATCTTGAAAATGCATCCAATGCATCATTAAATATTGTTGTAAGAAAAGAAGGTTTAAAGGCCGCTGAGTACATGAAAGAAAAGTATAATATACCATATATTTATAAGAATATGTATGGTCTTAAAAATATTATACATTTTGTAAATGAAGTAAATAAATATGATAAATTTAATTTGAATGAAGACAATTACAAGAAAGAAGTCCAAGAATTAAAAAGTCATATTTTTAGTATAAAAAGAAAGTTCAATTTCTATGAAGATAATAAAAAGTGTGCTATATTTGGAGACTATGATACCGTAATTGGAATTAGAGATATGTTACAAGAATTAGGTTTAATAGTTGATAGAAGTGAAGTATTGTATAGGGAGGAGAGTAAAGAAGTATTATCTAACTGTAGTGAGTTAGATAGAATGAAATATTTAAAAGAAACAGAATTATTAGCATTATTTGGAGATGGTGCAAGTTTAGATATGGTTCATAAATCTAAGCTTAATCTACAAATAAGTAATCCTAATTTAAATGAAATAAACATATATCCATATACTCCATACATAGGATTTAGAGGATGTTTGTATATGATTGAAAAGATATTAAATATAAAAATATAAGAAAATATGAGGAGAGACACCATGGAAAAAATACTAAAAAATCAAAAAAGTATAATGATAAGCTCATTAAATAAAGATAAAGAGGCTTCTATAAGTTATGCACCTTTCGCAATGAAAGAAAACAAAATATATATATATATAAGTAAAACGGCACAACATTATTATAATTTATTAAATCATAATAAATGTTCAGTTATGGCAATTGAAGATGAAAAAGATAGTAAGAGTATATTTGCGAGAGAAAGAGTATCTTTTAATTGTGAAGCTAAAAAATTAGAAACTGTAGATGAAAGTATATTTACATTATTTGATGAGGTACAAGGGGCACAAATGATGATGGTTCTTAAAACTATGGACTTTGATATGTTTGAATTGTCTTTAATAAATGGAAGGCTTGTAAAAGGATTTGGAAAGGCATTTGATATAGAAATATATGATGGAGAATTTAAAATAAACCAAGTTACAGGAATAGGTCATCCAAGCAAATAAATACTACTAATTTCCTGATAGAGTGAAATCTCCCTTATGGTAATGATTATAAAAATCAATTCCATAGGGGAGATTTTGTTAAGTGTTTATTTAAATAAATCAATAATTTCTTTATCAGATAAGCTTTTTAAAATATTTCCACTAGAAAGATCCCCGTTTATAAATTCATCAATAAGTTCCTTTTTAGTTTCTTGTAACTTAATTATTTTTTCTTCTATAGTACCTCTAGCAATAAGCTTTATTACTTCGACTACATTTTTTTGACCGTATCTATGAGCCCTATCACTTGCTTGGTTTTCAACAGAAGGATTCCACCAGGGGTCAAAATGAATTACTACATCAGCACTAGTAAGGTTAAGTCCTGTACCACCAGCTTTTAGAGAAATTAAGAATATTTTATTATCATCTTTCTCATTAAATTCATTTACTAAATCTAGTCTTTCCTTGGCATTAGTTTGTCCGTCAATATAAGAATATGAAATATGATTCTTTCTTAAATGAGTACCTATATTTTTTAAAACTGATGTAAATTGAGAGAACAATAAAATCTTATGATTTCCGTCTATACTTTCTTGTAAAATATCTAAACATGCTTCTATTTTTGCACTTTTATCAGTATAATTTTCAACTAGTACACTTGGATCTAAACATAGTTGTCTTAGTTTAGTTAGGTAAGATAATATTGTTATATTATCGTTTTTTAAATCGGGGTTTTCTATTTTGTTCTGTATATCATTAATATAGGCACTATACAGTTTTCTTTGTTCAGTATTTAGGTCTACAAAGAATTTTTTCTCGATTTTATCAGGTAGCTCCTTCATAACTTCTTTTTTAGTTCTTCTAAGTATAAAAGGACGTATAAGTTTTTTTAGATTTTCAATACTAGTATCCCTACCTATAAATAAATCTTGGAACTTACTTCTATTGTATAAATATCCTGGCATAACGAAATCAAATATTGACCATAACTCAAGTAAATTATTTTCTATAGGAGTACCTGTAAGAGCAAATTTAGCTCTAGCATTTATGCTTTTCACTGCAATAGTAGTTAAGGCAACTGGATTTTTAATGTTTTGTGCTTCATCAATAATACAATAATCAAAAGTTATATTTTCATATTCTTCAAGGTCATTTCTAAGTGTTCCATAAGTAGTAATAACTATATCAAAATCATTTATAGATTCTAAGGATCTATCCCTATCAGATTTATTACCATGAATTAGAAGGACTTTCATAGAAGGTGCGAAAGTGTCAAATTCATTTTTCCAGTTGTAAATAAGCGATGTAGGTGTTACTATTAAAGATTTTTTATTTGGTTTTGAGCATAAAAAAGATATAGTCTGTAATGTTTTACCAAGACCCATTTCATCAGCTAAAATACCGCCAAAATTGTAATGATTAAGAACATTAAACCAATGAAGACCACTTACTTGATAATCACGCAATGTAGCAGTTAAATCTTTTGGAATTTCTACATCTAAATCTTTAATATCTTTAAATTTATCGCATATATTTTTTATGATTTCTTTACCGTGTATAAAATCAAGATTATTAGATTCTATCATTTCATTTATAAATAACATTTTATTATTTTGAATTTTAGTATTCATTTCATTTGATATATTAAGATGGTCTACCAATTCAAAAAAACTTTTTGTCTTAACTTCTTGTAAGTCAATGAAACTACCATCTTTTAACTTGTAGAAGTTCTTTTTTTCCTTAAAGGCATCTAATATATTTTCATATTCCTTTTCATTTATATCTGATATATTAAATGAAAATTCTAAATAACCATCAAATCCTTCAGCAACAGATGCTTTTATAGAAGATGAGTTGTATATTTTTTTTGATTTAAACTTGTCCGAATAATAAATATCACCAAGCTCTTTAAGGTTATTTAGTTCTGTATTTAAGAAGTTAAATAATTCATCATCATCACCTCTAAATATATAGTAACTACCTTCCATTAAAAAATTATATGATATAAGTTTATTTTTAAATATTTTTTCTTTTTTAGTATCAGGTAAAATATATTTTTCACCATTATTATCATCATTATAATTAAATTTTAATTCACAAATTATATTAGAAGCTTTCAAATCAAAATAAAACTCAGTATTAAAATCACTTACAATATTGTTTTCTATTTCCTTATCTAAAATAATACTGTTTGAAAAATCTTGAATTTTTGGGACTAAAGAACCAAGTATACCTTTTATATCTTGCTTATCAAAGGATATTTCTTTAAACTCATTTAGTATAGAGTATATTTTTTTATAGTGTATAGAATTATCATTAGACAATAGATATACATTATTATCATATAAAACAACATCACTTTTTGAAGTTAAAGGAGTAGGTAAATCATCTTTAGAAGTTAAAATAATTTTATCATTACATTTTGATATATCGAATTCTATAGGTAAATTACCTTTAATTACTAAAGGAGAGTATTTATTGCCATAGTAGTTAAGTGTAAACTCTTTATTTATCAAAATTTCTAAAAATCTCTTTAATCCACTAGGACCTAGATCTAGAAGCTTTGGATTATATGAGGTATTTGAATACTGAGATATATTATTTCCGTAATATTCAATCATGTTTACTATACTTTCATCAATATCATCAAAATAATGAATATTTGGATTGTATATAAAATTTTTGCCATACTCTAGGGGGGAACTTGTAAATCTAGAATTAGCAAAAGATCTTAGGTTTTTCAAAACATACATTCTATCAGTACCAATTTTAAAGTCTGCAACTACATTTTGAGAATTTATTTCTATATTAACTTCTAGGTTTACTTTTTCTTTTGATGAGCTATCAAAATAGTGTAGTAGTTGTTGACTAGGAGATAAATTTAAAATAGGTACAATATTTTGATTATTAGTATATGACTCTGATTTTTCATCTCTTTGAGCTACTCTGAGACCATATATAGATGTAGCAACTAAATGTTTACATATAAATAATAGGTCTTTAGAATTTTTAGATCTAAAATCTTCGCAACTACAACTGCCTCCAAGTATTTTAAAGTTATGACCATCTATAACTATTGAATTTTGGTAGACTTCATTGTTATATTCAGACTCAACCATACCTTGAAGTGTTAGAGTATTTCCATCTATGTTGAAGCTGACGTGGTCAACTAATCTTCTATTATAATATATAACGCCCCTATTCCATCTAGCGGAATTGGTGTTGATTTTTATTAAAGTTTTTATTTTATTAAAATCCAATTAACTTCACCTTACCTTATTTTGTATATAAAACATTATAGTCTATATTTTATTAAATTACACATAAATATTTTTAAAGCATAAAGCTAGTATATCAGTTAACACATGCTTACTGAAATAGTATTTAATAAATAAATAGTTTTAGTCATTAAACAGATTAATATTTAATAAATTTATAAAGAATAGATTTGAAATATTATGTTTAAATGAGGGGGAGTTTTATGTATTTAGACTACTTAGAAGATGATTTAGATGATATGGGGTTAGTTTTAGCATTGAAAATGATAGAACTTAGAATATACACAGATATATGTCAAACAGAAGAAGAAATAAAAAATGAGTATGATACAGCAAAAATGGATAAAGCTACTGTATTTTTAAATAAAATAAAGTGGTTTAAAGAGTGGATAGATATGAAAAATTTAAAGTTAAGTGATGCTGGTCTTACTGAAATTGATGAAATGGAAATTGATGATATATTAAATACTTTGATAGTAACAGATACTTTAGGATTGAAAAGAAAAAAAGTATATGATGAAGCTTTAAATGTATCTATATACTTAGCAGATAAAGATGAAAAGAGAAAATATGGATATGAAAATGAAGATGCATATAATATCAGTATGAATAAAATATTTAATAAGTTAAGATTATAGTTGTAGGAAGCTTTAAACTTATTTATAATAAGATATAAAATATCATCTGGAGGAATCATAATTGAAGTTTGATAAATTAAAGCATATTATAATAATAACTGTACTTATTCTACTTTGGACGGTTGTAATAATAACAAAGCCAAAATAAAAGAAGCTTTGCTCGTGATAAATACATGGGCAGAGTTATTTTTATTTCAAGTTAAATAAATTAATAAAAATATGATAATATAAAATAAATATACACGAAGATATTACAGATATAAAAAATTAATATAGGAGGAAAAATTATGAAAGAAATACAGTTTACAGATATAGAAGGTATAAAGGTAGGTCATATGCAAGATGAAAATTCTGCTACAGGATGTAGTGTTGTAATTTGTGAAAATGGGGCTACTGCAGGTGTAGATGTAAGGGGAGGATCTCCTGCAACTAGAGAAACAGATTTATTAGATCCAGTAAATATGATAAATAAAATTCATGCAGTAGTATTATCTGGAGGTAGTGCTTTTGGATTAGATTCTTGCAGTGGAGTTATGAAATACTTAGAAGAAAATAATGTTGGGTTTGATGTTAAGGTTACAAAGGTACCTATAGTATGTGGTGCATGTTTATTTGATTTGGTAATTGGAAGGCATGATATAAGACCAGACTTAGCTATGGGATATGAGGCTTGCAAGAATGCAACAAATAAAAAGTGTCCAAATGGAAATATTGGAGCGGGTTGTGGAGCTACAGTTGGTAAGAGTATGGGACTAGATTATTCTATGAAGGGAGGACTTGGAACATATGCTATACAAGTTGGAGAACTTCAAGTAGGCGCAATTGTAGCAGTAAATAGTTTAGGTGATATAATAGACCCACAAGATAATAATAAGATTTTGGCAGGGGCTTTAAGTAAAGATAATGTATTTTTAGATAGTGAAAAAATTATGATAGAAAATTATTTTGATAAAACAAATAAGTTTTCAGGGAATACGACAATAGGGATAATAGTTACAAATGCTAAATTCAATAAATCAGAGATAACAAAAATCGCATCAATGGCACACAATGGATATGCAAGAACTATGAGACCTGCCCATTCTATATATGATGGAGATACAATATTCTCATTATCAACAGGTGAAGTAGAAGCTGATTTAAGTGTAGTAGGATTACTTGCAACAAGAGCTATGGAAAGGGCTGTAATTAATGCTATTAAATATGCAAAATCTATTCATGGAGTTAAATCATATAGTGAGGTTTATAATGTATAAGGTAATTTGTAATTGATTATTTATACCATGAAAATATAAAAATCTTTGGAGATTATTTTAAAGTGTGCAAAATAAATATAGGATATAATTGTATATAAATACACAAAATAAATTTACATATTTAAAAAATTAGTACAAGGAGATTGTATTTATGGTTTATAAATGTAGATTTACATTTTTAGGATTAGTATTTATTATTCTATGTTTTATAGTAAGTAGCTTTAAGTGTATGGGAGAAGAACTTAATATAGATAACAAAAGAGTATTAATAATAGGTTCGTATAACTCTCAAAATGCTTGGGAAGAGTCAGTGATTAAAGGATTTAAAGAACAGATAGATAAAAATATAAGTATCTCAATAGAATTTTTGGACTCTCAAACTACAAAATCTAATATTTATGAAAATAGATTTTTGGAATTATTAAAATTAAAATATTCAAAAAATGATATAGACTGTATATTTACAATTGATGATGAAGCATTTGAATTTGCTAGAAAAAATTTATTTTATGAAAATAGTTTTATGTATAAAAAACCAATAGTTTTTGCTGGTGTAAATTCATATATTATGTTAAGTAAAGAGGAAAATGAATATATTACAGGTATAATTGAATATCAAGATAATGTTTTAATATTAGAAACTATCCTAAATGGATCTAAAAATGTCGAAGATATTTATCTACTTTTGGATAATAGTATTTATTCAGAAACTTTAAAATCTAATGTTGAAAACTTATTAAATTGCACAGAAAGATCTTTTAATATGAAAATAATACAAGGTGATCATTTTGATGAGATAAAAGAAAAATTAAAGGATACGAATAATGATAAATCAGCAATACTTATAAGTGGAAGTTATAAAAATCTACATACAGAAGAACTCATTAGTCCAGAGATAGTTATACAAGATATAAAAAAAATAACTAATGCTCCTATATATACAAAAATTGAACCATATGTAAAAGTTGGGGTCATAGGTGGAATAGTTAATGATGGATATAGACTTGGAAATATGGCATCTAGATTTTTGACAAAAGTAGTTACTGAAGGGCATGAAAGTTTCTTTATACCATCAAAAAATTCATTTGGAAAATCAATATTTGATTATGAGGAAGTAATGAAATATAAGATAAATCCATTAGCGTTGCCCAAAGATACTGAGTTCATAAACAGAGGAACTTTCGATATTTTAGTTCCTAGATACATGCAATTTATAATATGGATATCAATATTTATATTTATATTAACAATAATAGTTTTAACATATATATATATTAGGGATAAAAAGGAATCAAAGAAAAATGATATATTATTAAATGAATCTCTAGAAAGACATAAAATAAGAACTGATTTTATACTTACTATATCTCATGAACTTAGAACACCTTTAAATATAATGATAAACTCGACAAAACTTTTGAAATTAAAAATAGATGAAGAAAAATTTGATTCTAAATTTTTTTATGAGCAACTAGGAATAGTAACTAAAAACTCTAATAGATTAATAAGATTAGTAAATAATTTAATTGATGTAAGCAAAATTGAATCAGGGTATATGGATACAACATTTACTAATGAAAATGTTGTTGATATTGTAGAAGATGCTACATTATCTGTAGTAGATTTGGCTAGAAGTTATGATATATCTATAACATTTGATACTGAAGAAGAAGAGATTATGTCGTCTGTAGATGTAAATAAAATAGAGCGAATTATGCTGAATCTTTTATCAAATGCTATAAAATTTACTGGTAGTGGTGGAGATATATTTGTGAATATATCTAAAGAAGACAATAATATTATAATAAATGTTAAGGATAATGGTATAGGTATGTCTGATGAACTTAAAGTTCATCTATTTGAAAAATTTAGACGAGCTAAGTTATATCCATCCCTAGAAAGGGAACATGAAGGCAGTGGATTAGGGTTATTTATAGTAAAAGGATTAGTAGAACTTCATAAGGGAACTATTGATGTTAAAAGTGAAATAAATGAGGGAACTACTTTCACAATATCTATTCCTCAAGCATTAGTAGATGATGAAATTTCATCAAATAGTTTAATGAATATGCCTATAGGTTATGTAAGTGAAATAGAACTTGCGGATATAAATGAAAAGGATTATAAATAATATTAATCCAACCATACTATAATAAATAATGTTTATTATAGTATGGTTGGATTTTTAATTTACTGTAAACTTAAATGATTATTTTTAAAAAACAAATATATATAAATATAAAAGCTATAAAACTTGTATAACTCTATTTTAATTCTTTAAAATACATAGAGTTTGGCTCTATTTTAGGTTGATTATTTTTAATATGTCTAAACTTTGACATATTAAAATATATTATAGACCTAGCTCTGTTGAGGCTTCCTAAAGGTTTATGTTCTATTAGGGAGTGAGCGGGGCTAAATGATAAATTTTCACAAAAATTATATCTATCCTTAGTAATAAAGTTTTGTTTATCAATAACTATTTCTCCAACTTTAATAAAAGGAGAAATAGTCTCATCCCATTCAATAGAAGCATCTTCTATAGGCATATTATCTTTTTTAAATTGAATCATGAAGTCAAATGTAGCAATAGACTTGTGTAGGTGATTTTGCATATTTAAAGAAAGATATTTCGAAGTAGGTTTTTTAGGGATTGAGCTTTTATATTTCGAAGTAGGGACTATGCTGTATTTTACAGCTCTATTCCCAAAACTATAGGGTGTAGTACTAAAATATTCAATATCAAGAGGACTAGTATGATGTTTTCTGAAACTAGCAATTTCTTTTAATTTATGTATATTTCCTTGTGAGATTACATTTAAAAAATATACTACTGGATTAACTTTTATATTGTAGTATATTGCTTCATAAAATAGTTTTAAAGTTCCAATAGGCATAGTTTTTGCACTAATAAGTAAAAAATCTTGAGTACTTAATTCATCATTTATAAGTTTTTTACCATCAACATCAAGTAATTTTATAGAAAATCCTAAAATATCTTTTTTGTTATCCCCTTGTATTTTAGGGCTAGAACTTGAAATTCGTATAAGGCAGTCGTAAGCTTTTGGTGATTTTAAAATACCTAATTTTAAAGCATCGGATATTTTATCAGATACTATAAACTTAGCTTTAAGAAGACCTATAGATTTAGAGTGAGCTCCTCTTTTTGTTGTAGAAAAATCATAATCTTTTTCTGATTTTTCTTTTAATATATTACATATTTCATTTATATATTGGTCATCAGTCATATTTTTCATAGAAACCCTCCAAAAATTTTATATGTATAGGTTACTCTATTTATCAAAATTTTATAATAAATACTTAAATTTATGCAAGAATCATATACAAATTAATACTATATAAAAAACTGTAGATTGGTTTATGAAAATAAACCTACCTACAGTTTTTTTAATTGATTATAAGTTATATGTTTTATTTGAATTATCTAACTATAGTATATGCCATATATAATACATATGAAGACATTAAGATATATCCATGTTTTTTGACTAAAGAGTAATCTTTTTTCATAAATAAGTATAGCATTATAGTTATAACATTCATAAATATTAAATCAGTGAAAGCTAACCCACTAATAGTTATAGGATTTATAGTAGTAGCAAGACCTAAGACTAAAAGTATATTGAATAAGTTGGAACCTATAACATTTCCAATAGCAATATCATTTTCACCTTTTTTTATAGCTACAATAGAAGTAACTAATTCAGGTAAAGAAGTTCCGATAGCTACAATAGTTAATCCAACTAGGTTATCACTCATACCAAGAGTTAAAGCTATTTTAGTTGCAGAGTTTACAACTAAATCTCCACCTATTACTATACCAACTATACCAACTATACTTACTAATACAGTTTTAGGGATAGATATCTCATCAACAGACTCGTTGTTTATAGCAATAGCTGCTTCATCATAAGATGCTGAAGATTCTTCAACTGATTTTTTACCAGTTTTTACAGTATCAACTAAGAAATAAACAAACACAGCTAAAAGAATAAGACCTTCAATTCTACTTATATTTAAGTTAAATCCAAATAATAATAACAAAGCACTAACTAATATTAAGAATGGGGCATCTTTTTTTATAGTATTTTTTTCAACTGGCAAATGGCACATAACAGCAGAAATACCAAGAACTATTAATACATTAAAAAAGTTAGAACCAACAACGTTGGCAACACTCATATCGTTTTGTCCAGCAAGTGATGATGTTATACTTACTGCTGCTTCGGGAGCACTAGTCCCCATAGCTACTATGGTAAGACCTATAATCATAGCAGGAACGTTAAAATATTTTGCTATAGATGCTGCTCCATCTACAAATATGTCAGCTCCTTTTATAAGTAAAGCAAAGCCGATTATTAAGATTACAAATGACATGTAATTTCCTCCTTAAGGTTGGTGAAACCAGTAATTTCATATAAAGAAAAGTATACTATTATATAACCTAAATTGCAAATTATTAATAGAATTAAATAAAGCTTAGCATTTTTGAGTGTTATCTAAATTAGTATTAAGTTCTCTGATATTTGAATATAAATCTTTCTTTTTATATATAGAATATCCAATGCCCCATCTAACACATATATCTAGACCCATTGCTATCCATACCCAATGTATATTTAATTTAGTGAAATAAACGATGATAACAGTTAAAGGGACTCTAATACCCCATATACCAATACCTGAAATAATCATAGGAAGTTTAGTAAACCCAGAGCCTCTAAGTGCTCCATTTATAACACCTCCTAAGTTTCCTGCTAACTGAACTACTCCCATAACAAATAAATATTTTACAGAGATATTAATAAGTTGTTGGTCATTTGTAAGAAGAAGCATAAGTTTTCCGGGGAAAAATAATAAGGGTATAGAAGCAAAAATAGTTATAAGTATTGTTGATTTAAACAATTCTTTCATGTACTTTTTTCCTAGTTCTTCATCTTTAGAACCAACACATTGACCAACAAAAGCAGTTGCAGCTATGGCAAAGGCATTTGATGGCATAAAGGATATTGATTCAGCTTGAAGACCTAGTTGATAGGCAGCAAGTGTTACTTCACCATAATTTAAAATAGCTCTGGTCAAAATAATCGTGGACAATTGCCAAAATGAATTTTCTAAGGATATAGGTAGACCTATCATGTATACATTTTTAATTTGATTAAGGTCTGGTTTTAAACTATGAATAAATTCTTTTAAATTAAACTTAACTTTTTCGAGCTTTACACCAAAATAGACATAGCCTTTTTTCTTGTTAAACATTAAGTATGCTCCAAATAAAGATGCAATAAAATATCCAGAAAAACTACCAAGGGCAGCACCTTGAACTCCTAATGCTGGCATAGAAAAGTTTCCAAATATAAATACGTATCCAACAATTATACTTATTATGTTCATAGTCATAGCTATTTGCATAGAGATTTTAGCCTTATTCATTGACTGAAGAGAAGATGTGCATATAAGCATGACACTCATAAAATATAATGACCATGAGGATGTTTTCAAACATTTAGAAGCTATAAACATTAATTCTACACCTGGGTTGAATATGGATAATATAAATTCTGTGTTATGAAATATAAACTGTTGTATTAAAAGAATAAATATACTTAATCCTATGATGGTTTGCTTTATGATATATTTTATTTGCTTAGTATTTTTCGAGCCGTATGCTTGTGCTACGAAAACTGCACTTCCCATAGTTATACCCCTAAGAATTGCCCATGTGATATTTAGTATTCTAGTGCTTAGGCTGAAGGCACTTATTGATATAGGGTCAAGTCTACCCATCATTCCTGTTAAGACAAAGCCTGATGTCATCTGAAGGATGCTTTCTATTACTATAGGAAGGACCATTATTTGTATGTTTTTTTTTATTTGAGCTTGAGACATTTTATTACTAGACTCCATACTATTCCTCCTAATATTTAGTATTACTTATAATATTATTATAGCAAAATAAATATGGCATTTTAGTTAATTATTAAAATTAAAAAATCTAGTGTGCCTAGTGAAGCATATAGGTAAATATTATAAAGTATGTAATTTCAAAATATTCATAAGATAATAGTAAAAATAGTTAAGAGGTGGACATATATGAAAGAACAATCATCTTTAGGAAGTATGAAAGACTTAGTAAAACAAATTCTATATACAGAAAGTGAAAATACTAATACAGATAGAGTAGAAGTAGCAGAGATTGATGAATATGGAAATAAAACTTTTATAAATAAGGCTGGAGCAGGTCCTGAAGTTAAGAGTAGAATAAATGATCATTATCAATCTGAGGGAATAAGAAGAAAATATAAATAAAGTTATGCCAAAGGACGAAATAGATTTCTATTTCGTCCTTTTAAATATGAGTTTGTAATAATAAATGCTTTAGATGATTAAGGAAAAGTTTATTTTTGAAATTTAGGCATCTCCATAATTTCTACACATTTATTAGATAAAATTATATAAACAAAAAATAAAAGGATGGTGATTTTATGGACAATAGTCCTTTACCACATAGAATAAATACAAAAATTAAATATTTAAAAGAGTTCATATACATCACAATATACATAATATAAGAATGTTATGAACTCTTAAAGGAGGAAATGACATGGCAAAAAGAATTATTAGCATGATAGAAGAAAACAAAGTAATGGAGCTAAGTGAATTTTTACAAGAACTTAATTCAGTAGATATATCAAAGTTAATGATGGAGCTAGAACCTAAAGAAATAGTTTTAGTATTTAGGTTATTACCAAAGGACACATCAGCTGAGGTGTTTTCATATTTAGATAAAGAGTTTCAACAAACAATAGTAGAAATAATTACAGATACTGAGGTTAGAGAAATTGTAGAACAATTATTCTTAGATGATACAGTTGATTTTATAGAAGAACTTCCTGCTAATATGGTAAAAAAAGTTCTTAGAAATACATCTTCTGAGAGAAGAAATATTATAAACCAATTTTTAAGATATAAAGAAGATTCAGCAGGGTCTATAATGACAATAGAATTTGTTGATTTAAAAGAAAGTATTACAGTCAAAGAAGATATAGAACATATTAGAAAAACCTGTTACAATAAGGAAACAATAGAAACTTGTTTTGTAATAGATAAAAATAGAAAGTTAAAAGGAACTATATCTTTAAAAGATTTAATACTAGCAAAAGAAGAATATGTTTTATCGGAGATAATGGACAAAAATGTAGTATGCACTAATACAATAGTAGACCAAGAAAGTGTAACAGCTTTATTTAAGGAATATGATTTGGTTTGTATGGCAGTAGTAGACAAAGAAGAGCGATTAGTTGGAATTATTACAGTAGATGATGTTGTGGATATTATAGAGCAAGAAAATACAGAAGATTTTCAAAAGATGGCAGCTATGTCTCCAAATGAATAACCCTATTTAAAGACATCGGTTTTAGAACTTGCAAAACATAGAATAATATGGCTTTTGGTTCTTATGATATCGGCAACTGTAACTGGTTTAATAATAAGAGATTTTGAAGAAGTAATACAGTCTGTTGTAATATTAGCGTCATTTATACCTATGCTTATGGATACTGGTGGGAATGCAGGCTCTCAATCTTCAACACTAGTAATAAGAGGCTTAGCATTAGGTGATATAAGTACTAGTGACTATTTAAAGGTAATGTTTAAGGAATTTAGGGTAAGTATAATTGTAGCTACTGTTCTTTCTGTGGTTAACTTCCTAAGAATCTATTTATTTGAAAAAATAGATATAATGGTAGCACTTACTGTATGTGGCAGTTTATTTTTTACAGTAATATTAGCAAAAGTAGTTGGAAGTATACTTCCTATGATAGCTAAAAAAATGAAGTTTGACCCTGCTGTAATGGCAAGTCCTCTTATAACTACAATAGTAGACTCATTTGCATTAGTAGTGTACTTTACTTTAGCCAAAATACTTTTAGGAATATAGATAAATATTAATATATAGGCTATCATGAATTAAAATTTATGATAGCTATTTTTATATAT
>JAVXJG010000028.1:0-22763 GCA_036647935.1 Peptostreptococcaceae bacterium | reverse complement strand
TTGGCTATTTCTAATAGTCCTATTTTTCATACCCGATTTTAGAATCTAAATCATATCCTGACTAACTTTTTATGATTTAGTATCGAATTCAGCTCTAAATTGTATCATTAATTGATTCTGCAATTGCGTAATTCCTATTTATTTATATGCTATCAAAAGTTCACTTACTTCGCATTATATAACAATTGCGACCTTTATTATATTATAGCATTAACTCAATTATCAGATTACATTTAGAACATTTTTGTCATTTTTTATTTTTTTGAGTACATTGATATCACCTTAATACACAAGTTTTCCACAGATTTTTAAGTATCATAATTCCCTTGTAATTTTAAAAATGACCTATAAATAGGTCACCTAAAGATAAAGCCTGCTCACACAAATATTAAATTGGTTTGATGAACAGGTTTTGTTTATATTATATCATTACTTAACATAAATTATAATTTTATTGCTTTAGTTGCAATAAATGTATCTATATGATTATCTAATAACCCATCTCCTAATTTATCTTCATAAAATCCACTAATTACAAAACCAACATCTATCTGACCACCAATTTGACTTTGTAGCAAATGTCCAAATTCTAATGTATCATTCATTTGTATTCGCTCTTGTAACTGCTCTTTTGGAAGTTGCTCTATATCAGAGTAAGGTATACTATTTTTTACAATCAATTTATTGTTTTTTTCCCATTCATATAAATCAAATATATATGAAATAGGATTTCCAAACCCTGCTATCAATACACCACCTGGTTTTAAAACTCGGTAACATTCAGACCATACCATTTCTACATTATCAATAAAGCAATTCGAAACTGCATGGAATATAAAGTCAAAAGTTTCATTATCAAAGCTTGATAAATCCCTCATATCTCCTTGTTCAAGGTTTATATTCAAACTATCTCTCTTTGCTACCATCTCATCTTTTGAAAGTTGCCCTTTACTATTATCAAAAACTGTTACATTAGCTCCAAGTGCCGAAAATATTGGACCTTGTTGACCGCCTCCAGATGCAAGACATAATAAATCTTTTCCTGATACATCACCAATCCACTTTTTAGGCACAGGTTTTGTTGGAGTTAATAATATTTTATACTCTCCATTTTTAGCCATTTCAATCTCTTTAGAACTAAATGGAAGTATATGTATTTTCTTGTTTTTGATAATACATTTAGCTACACCATCCCAATTTGTTACGATACTATATTGACCTTCTTCTATATTGACCTTCTTTAGGAATCTCCTCATTATCTACTTTGTATAATTCATAAAGAGATGTCGTTCCTCTTTCAATTATATATCCTTTTTCTATATTTCCACACTCTAAGGCTCTTTCCACTATATTAATTATATGCTCACGCATTTCTTTTCTAACTCTATTCCACTTCTTTTCCTTAAATTCATTAAAATGATTTTCTAGTATTTTATTTATTATTTTGTCACTTTTATATTTTCTATATCTATTCATATCACTATTATACACAATTTTTCCATAGATTTTAAGGCATTATAAAATCCTTGTAATTTAAAAAACCGCCTTAGGTGTATCCCTAGGCGGCTTTTTATATCAATGTTTATTTTTTTATATTAATTGTGTCCCTCAGTATTGTTGTATATTTCTTTATCTAATTTACCTAATGAGCTACCAACAGTAATTGCTGTTACAGTTGCACCATTTACGTTTAACATAGTACGTCCCATATCTAAAATTGGATCTATTGCAAGTATTCCACCAGCTAATGGGAAATGTGCACCCAGGCCAACTCCTGATAAAACTACTGATACTGCCATAGTAGCAGTTCCTGGAAGACCAGCTATACCTAAAGAACTTATAGTTATAACTACTAATAACATTGCATAGAAACTTATATTCATTTCAACCCCAGCCATGTTAGCTATAGTTACAGCCATTAATGCAGGGTATATACCAGCACATCCATTCATACCCATGTTTGCACCTAAACTTGCAGTGAAACTTGCTATACCTTCATCTAAACCTTGATCATCAGTTAAAGATTCTATAGTTACAGGTAATGTACCTAAACTTGAACGAGATGTAAATGCAAGTAATAATGGTTGAGCAGCATTTTTTATATAAGTTAAAGGATTTAATCCATTCATTGTTATTATTACTAGATGTATTACAAACATTATAGCAACCGATACATATAATGCTATTACAAATTGTACAACAGATATCATTGATGATAATCCACGAGCTGTTATCGTGTTTGCAAGTAATGCCACTACTGCATATGGCATAAATTTAATTACTGTCATAGCAACACTTACTATTATCTTGTAGAATGCTTCTACTAAATCAACAAATGGCTTTATTACATCTGAATATTTCTTGTTTAATCTCTTAACTGAAAGACCTAAGAATGTAGCAAATATTATTATTGCAACAATATTTCCATTTGCCATAGATTCAACTGGATTTGATGGTAATAATCCTCTTAAAGTATCTACTAATGAAGTTATTTCTCTTATTTCAGTGTCAGCCGATACTACTACGTCTGCCCCTACACCTAACTTCATAACATTCCCAACTACTATAGCAACTATTGCAGCTATTGCAGTAGTTAATAGAAGCATACCTAATGATCTAAATGTTATTGTTCCTAAATCATCTCCATCACCCATGTTAATTATAACTCTTATTATTGATACAAATACCATTGGTACAACTAACATTTTTAATAAATCCATAAATCCATATCCAAATAATCCATACCACTTTGTTACTTCTTGTAACCAAGTTACTTGAGATGGATCTTCAGGCAATCCCGCTACTAGCTGTATTATAACCCCTAATATAAGTCCTATAATTGTTGCATAAATTGTTCTAGTTGAGAACTTTACTTTCTTCTTTTCGAATTGTTTAACGATAAAGAATGTTCCTATAAGTACAGCTATAAAAAGTACTGTTTTTACATCTGTAACCTTAAGGAATTCTGATAAAAATGAACTTTCTCCCATTACTTCTCCTCCAAATGTCTTTTTTATTTTTTTAAACTACCACTTTAATATTTTCTAAAAACGTTATCATCAAATCTATAGACAAAATTATTATTTAATGTATAACTAATATTTAGTTGGTAGTATTTTAAATATAAATGTCAATTACTGTATTTATTACATACTTTATGATATATTATTAACATTTAACTGTCAATACTATTTCTTATTTTTATTAAGCTTTTTTACTATTTAATATTATATTATATTGTATTACATAATTTCATAATACTTATATATATTATATTATGTTTATTTCTTTTATTGATGCTATATCTGAAAATTCATTTTTTAAATTCTCACACATAACAGAATGTTACAATGACTACTTCTTTCTTTTACTCCTTTTGCATATACTTTTTCATCAATAGGTATATATATATTATTTTCACACGCAAGTATAGCATTTATTAAATATAAACACTCAGTGATATCCATAAATCACTTATAATATGGATTTAAATGGTTAATAATACGTATTATGATTAATTACAATTTTTTAAGGAGATATAATCTATGGAAACATATAACATTAAGCGTCAAGAATTAGAAAATATTTATGGTAAAATAAGTCCTTTTGAGTTTAAAAATATGTTAATAGATCTTGCCAATAAATCAAATGAAAAAAGTACTAGAACATTACTTGATGCAGGTAGGGGAAACCCAAATTGGTTAGCATCTACTCCAAGAGAAGCATTTTTTACCTTTGGTCATTTTGCTTTAATTGAAAGTCGTCGTTCTTTTGATAAAGGTCATCTTACAGGGATGCCTATTAAGTCTGGCATATCCTCTAGACTTTATTCCTATATAGACAACAATCCAGATTTAGCAGGTATAGAGCTTCTTAAATCTATTGTTGATTATGGTATAAATAAATTATCTTTTGATGATGATAGCTTTGTTTATGAGCTTACAGATGCTATTCTTGGAGATAATTATCCTTTTCCTGATAGGATGCTTATTTATTGTGAGAAAATAGTTAAAGAATATTTAATACAGGAAATGAAATACAACATTGATTTAGGCGGGGACTTTAATGTATTTGCAGTAGAAGGTGCTACGGCCGCTATGTGTTATATTTTCGATTCTCTAATAGCAAATAATTTACTTCTAAAAGGAGATAAAATAGCTATAATAACACCTATATTTACCCCATATCTTGAGATCCCACATCTTCCAAGATACGAATTTGAAGTTGTTTATATAATAGCTGATGAAAAAGATAAAGATGGAAAGCACACATGGCAATGTTCTAATATGGAATTAGATAAACTTTGTGATAAGGATATAAAGGCTTTATTTGTTGTTAATCCAAGTAATCCGCCTTCAGTTGCAATATCTTCAAAATCTACCAATAGACTTGTTGATATAGTTAAAAACGAAAACCCTAATTTAATGATAATATCAGATGATGTTTATGGAACTTTTGTACATGGATTTAAATCTTTAATGTCTGAACTCCCTTATAATACTATAGGGTCATATTCTTATTCTAAGTATTTTGGAGTCACAGGTTGGAGATTAGGTACTCTCGCTCTTCATGAAGAAAATGTATTTGACAAGCTAATTTCAGAGTTACCATATTCTATAAAAAAAAGAACTAATAAAAGATATGCTGATATGAATACTCATCCATCTCAAGTACCTTTTATAAATAGAATAGTTGCTGATAGTAGGCAAGTTGCACTTAACCATACAGCAGGTCTTTCTACTCCTCAACAAGTTCAAATGGCATTTTTCTCTGCCTTTGCATTAATAGATACTGAAAATAATTATAAAAATTTGACCATAGATATTTGTCATAATAGACAAAGGTTATTATTTCGTAGTTTAGGACTAGAAGTTCCAAGTAATCCTAATGATGCAGCTTACTATACGCAGTTTGATTTATTAGAATGGGCTGAGTTTAATCATGGTAAAGGCTTTGCTGAGTACTTAAAAGAAAATTATAAACCAGTAGATATACTATTTAATTTAGCAGAAGAGTCTTCAATTGTTCTTCTTAGCGGTGGTGGATTTGCTGGTCCTGAATGGTCAATTAGAATATCACTAGCTAACCTTTATGATGAAGCTTATTCTAAGATAGGAGTTGCTCTTAAGAAAATCCTAGATAACTATGTTACTAAATGGAAAACAAAATAAAGATTTTAATATACTGAAAAAACTATTGTGATATACTTATTTAAGTAGGATATTAAATTTATTATTAAGGGGTTGGTATTATGTTTTATCAAGAAGAAAAGAAAGAAACTAAAAAGGGGACTTCTGATTCTATAGTTGAAAAATTACTAAAATCTAGATCTATATTTATTTCAGGTGAGATTGATCAAGCATTAGCTGAAAAAATATCTACTCAATTATTGATACTACAAGAAATGGGAGACGAGCCAATAAGGTTATTTATAAATAGCCAAGGTGGTCATGTAGAGTCAGGGGATACTATACATGATATGATAAAATTTATCAAACCACGTGTTATTGTTATAGGTACTGGATGGGTTGCAAGTGCAGGTATAACTATATATCTTGCTGCTAATAAAGAAAATCGATATTCTTTACCTAATACAAGATATATGATTCATCAACCATTAGGTGGATGTCAAGGTCAGGCTACAGATATACATATCGAAGCTAAAGAAATTGTAAGGGTTCGTAAAAGAATTAATAATATAATTAGTCACGCTACTAATCAACCTTTAGAAAAAGTTGAAAAAGATACAGATAGGAACTATTGGTTAAATTCTGATGAAGCAGTTGATTATGGTATAGTAAGTAAAGTAATATCTAGTTATGATGAATTATCTAGTTTATAGTATTTAATCATCTAAAGTAACTTTATCTTTGACTTTATATTTTGTATGTAAACAATAAAAAAAGTAAGAAAAAGTATTAATCTATACTTTTTCTTACTTTTTTGTTTTGATTATTCAGAATTTTTTAAATTTCCCGAGAAATACATCTATAATCTTAACTTATAATTTAATTATTTTCTCTAAGCCAATCTTCTGATTTTTTATAGCTTGGCATTATATTTTTGACTAAATCATAAAATTCCTTAGAGTGATTCATATGTATAAGATGACTAAATTCATGTACTATTATATAATCTATTGCATCTAATGTAGCCATAGATATTCTTGAATTTATATAAATATCACCTTTAGATGTACAACTTCCCCATCTTTTCTTTTGTTTTTTTATTTTTAAAGAATTTGGAGTCAGCTTCATCATAATAGTTGATTTTTCCTTACACCTAATAACTCTCTCTGTTACTATTTTTTCACTTTCTTTTTTGTACCATTTTTTAAGCTCGTTTTTAATATCTTCACAGTCTAAACTATTGCATTTTAATATAATTTTATTTCCTTTAACTTCAATACGCGATATTATTTTCCTTATATCTATACTACTATCCTTAATAACATGTAAATAATATATTTTTCCTAAGTAAAGTAATTCTTCTCCACTTATATACTCTTTTTCCCTGTAAATATTTTTTAATTGTTTATCCCCCTCAAGCTTATCTATTATCCACTGTCCTTTTTCAAGTAATATACCTTTAAGTATTTTTTTAGACACACCTTTTGGGCTAATTAGAACAATATTATCAATCGGCTTTATTTGTATTGTTATATTTTTTCTATTTCTATAAATCAGTTTTGCATTTATAGGAAATTCTTTATATTTTACACATAAAAAAGTATCATCACATTTATCCTTTTCAAGCATAATTTATCAACCTCTAAATTTTAATTTGCTTTTACCATTTAACTAGTCTAACTTTATATATATTCTCTTTGTAACTATATTATACTTCTTTATGTGATATTTTTCTCCTATTTTACCTTTATATCTGCATTTTTATTTAGTTTTTCTACATGTTCTTTGTATTTTTCATCTAAAATAAACTTTTTTATGTCTTCTCTGCTATCTTCAAAGCTTTCTATATACTCTTTCCTATCATTTAATTTTATTATATGGTATCCATATGATGTTTCTATAATATTTGATATTTCACCTTTTCCCAATTTGAAAGCTATATTAGAAAATTCAATATTTTTATCTCCTTTTTTTAAATATCCTAAATTCCCACCATTTTTTCCACTCTCTCTATCATCAGAATATTTTATAGCCAACTTCTCAAAGCTCTCTCCATCATTTATTTTATATAATATTTCCTGAGCTATTTTTATTAATTTTCCTTTTTCGTACTTAGAAGATATTAAAATATGAGATGGATTTACTTCCTCAAATTTGAACTTGTCTATGTTTTGATTATAATATTTTTTTAAATCTTCTTCTGTTATATTAATATTTTGTTCAAAGTTATTCCTATATTTTTGAATTACTAAATCCTTTTTTATTTCCGTTAGTATATAACCTTCATTTACGCCTATAGATTGTATTTTAGCTTTATAAGATGAATTAGAATTTATAGATGCTTCTATCTCTGCATACTTTAGTTTTAATTCTTCTTCGTTACATGTAAACCCATTTTCTTTTGCTACTTGATATACTACTTCATTATTTATCATAAAATACTTTATTTGATTTTCTATATTCTCTCCAGGTATTTTATCTAAGTAATCATCAGTAGCCAAGATTATTTCAAATGTCTTTTCATAATCTTCTTTAGTAATTTCAACTCCATTCACACTTATTGAACTATTACTACACCCAACTACTAATGATGATATAACTACTGCTACACCCATATATATTTTCTTCATAGTCTATCACCTCATAATCTTTTCTACTATTTTACTCATTTAAATTTCCAATCCAGTAATTTTTAGGTTCTTGATTTTGTCCAATAGGTAAGAATTCATATTCTTCTTCTTTAAGATATTTTAAGACTGATTCTAAAGCATCTACAGTTTGTCTTTTTTCATGCATTAATACAACTATATCATTTTGGTTTCTAGAATAATTAACTACATTTTCTACAATTTCATTGGAAGTAGCTTTCCAATCTTGGGTATCAATACTCCAATCCCACATCTTATAGCCAGCTTCTACTAGTGCTTCATATGATGTTCTTGGAGTATATGGTTTACTTCCATATGGTAGCCTTACTATCTTAGAATTTTCACCAGTTATATTAAAAAATGTCTTACTATTAATATCAAATTCTTCCTTTGCAGAATACTTATTTTTATAAAGTTCATGTATATCATGTGACACACTATGAAAGCCAGCACTATTACCATTTTCTATTACACGTTTAACTTGGTCTGGATAATTTCTCATATTTCTATCTATCATAAAAAAAGTAGCCTTTGCATCATACTTATTTAATATTTTTATTATTTCCTCTGTATACTTAGAAGGACCATCATCTATAGTTATATAAGCAACTTTTCCAGAACTTTTACTTGGACCTTTTGTAATTTCTTTAGATGCATTATATACTATTTCAGTTAATGTAGTATTTATCAATAAATTTTCAGTTATAGCTATATCATTATGATTCGCATAAATTGTATCTATTTTAACTGTAGATAGCATAGATGCTATACAGATTATTCCACCATATAAAATTATTTTTATTTTCCTGTTTTTTAGCTTCTTGTTCATACTGACTCCTCCAATATTTGTCTTAAATTTCATATCTGTCATATTAGGATTAGATTTTTCTAATAATCTTATCACTTTTGTATAGACCCTACCTTCCGACAAAAGTCTAATATACCCTTAAGTTTTTTATGTTCTTTTTATAGTATTAGTCAAATTTCTTCTTTTATCACCTATTAATAAAATTTATTTTTTTTAAGTTTCATATTTGATACATAATAAAAAAATCACTATTTTTAAGTAAAATACCCTACAAGAATAGCATTTTAAATACAAAATGCTCCTTATAGGGTATACTTATTGTTTTAGTTTACAACTAAAGTATTGAATTTAGTTTAGTTATATTGATATTTGTCATTATATTCTCTCTACAAAAATGATTATTACATCCACAGTTATCTAAAAGTAGATATTGTGGAATAAGCTTAAGTCTAATAAATTTAAGTTCATCTGAGTATATATTTACTACACATGTAATATTTATCGCTCCGCTATTTTCATAATCACTGCTATTTAAGTTTATATTATGCGGTAACGCAAATAACTCCAATCCATTTTTATATTTTATAGATAAGCAATCTTTATTAATTTTTCCTATACACGATGATAAGAAAGCTACTTTTTCTTTGCTCAATAAAAATGAATATCTATATACTCCGTTTAATATCTCACCACTAATCATATTAAATAAATATTGTATTTCTCCCTTACCACAATATAGAATATCTTCATTATTTTTATGGGATTCCTTACATTTTTCTAAATGATTATTAACACAACTAATATATTTGCCTAAATGGATTTTACTTATATCATAAAATTGACTTGATAATATTTTACAATATATAAGCATGTCATTGGCATAATATTTACCTTTATTATCTAAAAATAGTTTCCAATTTTTAAATCTTATTATCTCCTCTTTAAAATCTCCACTAGCTTCTAGCCACTTTATAAGTAGTATAAAGTCTTCCATCGAAATGTCTTTATTTATATGTTTTTTTCTCATTAGGATTGAAGTTGCTAGTTTTTCCCTTGCTTCATTTACTATAAATTGATATTTTCCGTACTTTTCTCTTAATTTATTTAGTATTATAAATATTTCACCCGTAAAAAATTTTAAATTTCGTATATTATCTATATATTCCTCAAATAATACCCCTATTAATAATAACTCTAATCCATATTCTTCTTTACTTCTTAATATTTCTAGATTTTCACTTACGATAAATTGCATAAAATCATTGAGATAATCATTGCCACCGAATAGAAATTTTTCTTTTACTATGCTACTAATATCTTTAACCTTATCATAATATTCATCAGAATTATCTTGATCAAGTGTTAAAGAATAAGTTATACAATTCATCTTTATAGTCCTCCTAATAATTACTTATACAATATATGCTATATGTATTTTTATTATTAGTCCATTGTTTCTATATATTTAGACTCTTCACTATTTTTAGTAGATTGGTTTTTACTATAACTTCTTATTTCCTTAATAAGTACTATTGCTGTAATAGTTGTTGATATTGCATCTGCTATTGGTTGAGACATCCAAATACCCTGAAGTTCAAATATTTTCGGAAGTATTAACATAGCTGGTATTAAAAGTATAACTTGTCTCAATAGACTTAATACCATAGCAGTCTTAGCTTTACCTATGGATTGTATGTAATTTGTTCCGGTTATTGAAATAGCTGTTATTGGTATCATCATCATATATACTTTAATTCCCTTTACAGAAATATCCATAAGTTCAGGATCTTTATTAAATAATCCTACTATTATTTCTGGTATTCCTTGTACTACTACAGATGCAATACATAACATTATTGTGGCTACTGTTAAAGAACATAGATATGTCTTTTTTACTCTATCATATTTTTGTGCTCCATAATTAAAACCTATTATTGGCTGTGATCCTTGATTAATTCCAAATATAGGCATTAAAAATACCATAGATACCGATGATATTGTTGCCATAGCACCTATTGCTAAATCTCCTCCATAAAATTTCAAAGATTTATTTGCAATTATTTGAACCATACTAGCTGCTAATTGCATTGCAAATGGGGACATTCCTATAGCAAATACTGCTGATACTAGCTTTTTATCTAATCTTAAATTAGCTTTACTAAACTTTAAATTAGAATATCCTCCTATGTAGTATTTAAGTGTCAATATCGCTGTAATAGTTTGAGATATTATAGTTGCAAGTGCTGCACCTTGTATACCTAAGTTAAATTTAAATATAAACAATGCATCTAGTACTATATTAGTTAAACATCCTCCTATCATTATGCCTGCTGAAATTTTTGGACTTCCATCTGCTCTAATAGAATGATTAAGGGAAAATGAAATCATATTAACTATAGTTCCCATAAGTATTATATTAATATATGATTTAGCATATATTAATGTATTTTCACTAGCTCCAAAAATAAGAAGAATTTTATTTCCAAATACTAACCCTATAATCATAAGTACAAATCCAATAAGGATTGATAGTGTTATTGCATTCCCTATAAGTTTTTCAGCTTCGTCTTTTTTGCCTTGACCTAGTTTTATTGATATATTTGTTGTTGTTCCTAATCCTATCAGCATACCAAATGCTAATATTATTGTCATAATTGGCATTGTCACACCCAGTCCGGTTATTGCAAGTGGTCCGACATCCGGTATATTACCTATAAATATCCTATCGACTACATTGTATAATCCATTTACCATCATTCCAATTATTGCAGGTACTGAATACTTGAAAAGTAATTTTCCAATAGGCTCTGTACCCAATATTTGTTGATGTTTCATAAACTCCCCCCCTTTATCCTGATAGTTGTATTTGCAACTATATATTTTTTTAAAATATTTAAAGAGAGGATAAAAATCCTCTCTTTAAATATTTAAGTACTCTATATAATTATACCTAATTCTATTTACTTTTAAAACACATTTTTACTGTGCACATTCAGTTTCTTTAGACTTAGACTTTTCTTCTATATATTTATCTATTGCATGTGCTGCTTTTTTTCCAGCACCCATTGCAGATATTACAGTCGCTGCACCTGTAACAGCATCACCACCTGCAAATACTCCTTCTTTTGAAGTAAGTCCGTCTTCATTAGCTACTATACATTCCCACTTATTTATATCTAATCCTTTTGTAGTGGATGTTATTAATGGATTAGGACTTGTTCCAAGAGACATTATCACAGTATCTACATCTATTGTAAACTCAGAACCTTCTACTACTATAGGTCTTCTTCTTCCTGATACATCAGCTTCTCCAAGTTCCATTTTTACACATACCATACCTTTAACATTTCCTTTATCATCAACTAAAATTTCAGTAGGATTTGTTAATGTGTCAAATATTATTCCTTCTTCTTTAGCGTGATGAATTTCCTCTAATCTTGCAGGAAGTTCATCTTCACCTCTTCTATATACTATATGAGTCTCAGAACCCAATCTTAATGCTGTTCTTGCTGCATCCATAGCAACGTTACCACCACCAACTACTGCAACACATTTTCCAAGTCTTATTGGTGTATTATAATCTTCTTTATATGCCTTCATTAGGTTAACTCTTGTTAAAAATTCATTTGCTGAGAATACTCCATTTGCATTTTCCCCTCTTATTCCCATAAACTTAGGAAGTCCTGCTCCTGAACCTATAAATACAGCATCAAATTTCTCTTCATTTAATAACTCATCTATTGTTACAGTCCTTCCAACTATAACATTAAGTTCTATCTTAACTCCTAATTTTTTTATGTTATTTATCTCAGCCTGAACAATCTCATGCTTTGGTAATCTAAACTCTGGTATCCCATAAGTTAGAACACCTCCAGCTTCATGCATAGCTTCAAATATAGTTACATCATATCCTATTTTAGCTAATTCTCCTGCACAAGCAAGACCTGCTGGACCACTACCTATAACTGCTACTTTTTTATTATTTTCAGGCTCTTTTTCTATTAAATTCACATTATTTTCCCTAGACCAATCAGCTACAAACTTTTCTAATTTTCCAATAGCTATAGCATTCCCTTTTTTTGCGAATACACATATACCTTCACATTGATCTTCTTGTGGACAAACTCTTCCACAAACTGCTGGAAGCGAACTACTCTTCGCTATTACCTTAGCTGCTTCTTCTATATTTTCTTCCTTTATTTTCTCAATAAATCCAGGAATATCTATCCCTACTGGGCATCCCTCAACACATTTTGGTTTTTTACAACCTAAACATCTATTAGCTTCTAATACTGCTTCTTCAAAATTGTATCCTAAACAAACTTCTTTAAAATTACTTCTTCTCTCTATTGCTAGTTGTTCCTTAACTGGAGTTCTTCCCATCTTATTAGCCATTATATATTACCTCCACATCCACATTTTTCATGATGATGCGTATTTCCTTCTTCAAACTTTAAAATCGCTTTCCCCTCTTGCGTCTTATACATAGTTTGTCTTCTCATCGCTTCATCAAAATCTACTAAGTGACCATCAAATTCTGGACCATCTACACATGCAAACTTAATTTCATTACCTACTGTTACCCTGCATGCACCACACATACCAGTTCCGTCAACCATTATAGGGTTTAAACTAACTGTTGTTGGTATATTTAACTCTTTAGTCATTAGACACATAAACTTCATCATTATCATAGGTCCAATTACTATAGCATGATCATATTTCTTCCCTTGATTTTCAACTAAATCTTTTAATAAATCTGTTACTCTTCCATTAAATCCGTAAGATCCATCATCTGTTGATATATATAAATTTTCAGCTACATTTCGCATCTCTTCTTCTAATATTATTAAATCTTTAGTTCTAGCTCCTATTATTACATCAGCATTTAATCCTTGTTCTTTAAACCATTTTACTTGTGGGTAAATTGGTGCTGAACCAACTCCACCAGCTATAAATATTATATTTTTATCCTTTAAATCATCTAATTTTTCTTCAATAAACTCACTTGGTTGACCAAGTGGACCTACAAAGTCCATAACGAAGTCTCCTTCTTCATATCTTTCTAACTCCTTTGTAGATGCCCCTACTGTTTGGAATACTATACTTACTGTTCCATTTTCTTTATCATAATCAGCTATTGTAAGTGGTATTCTTTCACCCTTCTCATCATTTTTTATTATGATGAACTGACCTGGCTTAGAAGCTTTAGCTACTCTTGGTGCTTCTATATCCATTAAATAAATATTGTCTGTTAGCCTAACCTTTTTAACAATTCTATTACCCATTTCTTAACTCCCCCATCTGACAATTTATACTTTAAACCACTATTTGATTAATTAATAAAAACCAAATCTTTTGCTCGGATACATATATGTACGTTGATTGATTCTTATTAACTTCATCCCTGTCCTAACTCTAGTATACTATATTTTGCCTATTTTGTAATAATAATCTTCTTAATCTACTATAGTTATTATTTTTTTAACCTTTTTCTATATTTAGCTTAATAAAGTTCATTTTTTCTTAATTATTATAATTATAACTTTTATAAATTAAATTAAGGAACTAAAAACAAGTTAATGATTTTAGTTCCTTAGCCCTATATTTCTATATTTTAAATTTTACTTTATTTTATATATGCTATTTGACACTAATTCTTCTCTTATTTTATTTTTTTCTTCATCTAAATATATTCTATATGTCTTTACATTAATCTTATCCTTAATATATTTTTCTTCTGTTTGTATATATATTCTCTCCAAATCTTGATTACAACCATATATCTTCGATGTTATAGATCCATTATTAACTATATTCTTAATATATATTGGATGAGAATACGGATTTTTAAATTTAAAATCTGTATATCCATAAGATACAGCTGCATCTCTTCCCTTTGGTGCATATCTAGATGGGAATGTGTGGTTGTGTACTTCATCAATTTCCATACCAGCTAAAAGAGCCGCATTATAAATAGTTGTTGATACTTGGCAAACACCACCACCCTCACCATTTACATATTTACCACCTACAATTACTTTGGCACTTTTGTATCCATTACTATAACTTCTATAACCGGTTGTATTGTTATACGAAAATGTTTCATATGGCATAATTACAATATCACTTGTACTCTTTCCTGCTACGTGAATATTACTTCCCCTTGAATTATATTCATTGAAGCTTGTACTGTATTGTCCAAGTATTGTATTTATTGAATCTACATCTTCCGTGCTTATAGATGGTAATATAATTTTAATTGGCAAGTCTATTGCTTCTATTTTATTTTTAGTTATCATGTTATATATTTCTTCTTTTAACTTCGCTATTTCTATCTCTTTGCCTTCTTTTGAGTGTTGCTTTAGAATTTCTCCACTATCCTTTATTTCAATAGTTGCATTTTTGACTTTTATATTCAAATCCTTACTTAAATTCTGTATAATTTCACTAAGCTTTGATTCATTGTATGTAGCATCTAAATTTATTTTATGATCTTCTTTAAATCTCAAATTATACATTCTCTTTATATTTTCAAATTTATCATCAGTATGGGTATATCTATACGCTTTATCTACTGCATTTTCAATATTATATTCAAGTTCTATCTCCTCATGATTTATTATAAAAACTTTATCTTGATATTTTATTTTTAATGGCTCTGGCTTATATTTTTCAGCAAGTATATTTATGGATTCCTCTTTATTTAAACCTCCTATATTCGTCTCTTGAACATATATATTTCGAAATATTTTATGATTATTATTAATATCATTTCTTGCCATACCAATATTTAAAGTAGATATAGTTAGTACACATATTAATACCATTATTTTTTTCATAATTTTCTTGTCATTTGGCATTTTTTTCTCCTTAACATTATAAATTATATATTTATATTTACCCATTAATATTTTTATATTCTATTTTGATTTTACCTAATATGAATATATCTAATAAATTTGCAGATACTTTTAGTACATGTATTTTACTTAAATTTATTTGGAGGTAGTTTATGAAAAACTCAAGACAAGAATTACAGGATGCATTTTCAAAGCTACAAGGGGCACAAATTTGTCTTAAACACGCTATGGAAAATGTTGAAAAATCAAATAATAAAAGACAAATAGAGCATACTTTATCATCTGTGGATGAAGCTGTTTTCGCTGCTAGCAATGCTATTGCAAACTATCAAGAATAATTATTTATTTACTATCTATTTTAAAAGACTTAGCTAAGGCTAGGTCTTTTCTTTTGTTAAATATTTTTTTCATATTTAACAATTATTTATAATTTCTTTTGTCGAAATCTATGATATAATATTTAAATAAAATAATAAAAAAGTAACGAAATTTATTAATCTTTTTATTCTAAAGAAAGAGGTAAGTATAGCCTCGTATGTAGAGAAATCTGCATAGGACACAACTTGAATTGCAGATACTTCCTAAAGCCTAGGTGCCACAACGTAAAAGCGAATAGCTTTAAGCGTGATGGAACGAAAGTAGAAAAAAGTCCTAGGATGGTATAAGGTTAAAACCTAAGTACTTTATAATGGATGTTCATGCAGGGAAGTCCCGAATAGGGAAACCTTCAACGACTAGAGAGAAATCTCGTACACTATAAGCGATTGATAGTGGAAGTGGGTTGCCCCTAACGAGTAATGTCGAGGGTGAAGAAATAGTCTGCTCTCATGTGAAAATATGAGAAGTTCATAAGAGAACTGCTTAGGTATAGCGAGCCTATGTGAACGCTTGGTGCTTAATGTTGATAGAAAAAATAATGTTATCTAAATTTAATGGAGCAATTTGTGAAAATTTGTTTGGTGATTTATCTTATATTACTGAAGAGAAATTCCATGATATCATGGAATTATTTGAAAGAGTAAATAGATCTATGGACAATAAAAACTGGCTTAAGTTTAGAGATTTATCTTATCTAAAAGATGTTTTAGATAAAGGTGGTTTTATAATAGGATGCTACGTAGATAATATATTAATAGCTTCTGCTCTTTGCGAAGCTCCAAACGGAGACTATAAAGACATCCTTATTGAAATGGGCATGAGCTCGGATGAAATAAATTCTACGTATATCTCAGGATATGTAATGGTGGATCCAGTTTATCGTGGTAATTCTCTTCATCGTATATTAATGGAAGCTAGAATAAAAGCTTCTATTATTAGAGAAAAAAAACATATTGTGACTGCAATAGCTACTGAAAATGTATTTAGTCTAAAAACTATTCTAGCACTAGGATTTGAAGTTAGAATGCAAAAAGAAAACGAGTATAATATCGTAAGAAATATTTTAGTAAAGAATTTAAATCCTTCATCTTCACAATATGTAGAATTCTCAGCCTAAATTAAAGAGTATATTCATTAACATCCTAATTTTTAGGTTTCTAATGAATATACTCTATTTTATTTCTATCAAATCTATATACTATATCCAATCATTAAGAGAATATTTTCTAGATTTTCTAGATTTTCTTTATTACTATTGTCATATAAAGGGATACATCTTCTTATTTTTGTCTCATCCTTTATTAATTTACTAGCAAATGATAAGCAGGTTTCTTGGCTACACTTTTTGCAATTTAATTTAGGTAAATACTTATATATCTCTAGAGGACTAGGAAGCTTCTTTATCTCATAAGATGGTTTAATAGTATCTCTATTTTGATCTACTATATTTATAATATCCTTTAAATAATCTAATATCTCAAAAGCCTCTGTTTCATTTAGTATCTTCGCTATATTTACTGTATTTGGATATATAGTTATAATTTTATGCTCTTTATTAAAAGTTATAATATTTGCCTTTTCATTATATATTGCAAATTTGAGATATGTATTTAAATAAGGAAATATATCACTAATATCCCTTGGTAAATTAGCTTTTATTCTAATCCTTAAAGAATCTGTTGTGCAGGGTTGAATAAAATTTAAATCAATACTTTCTAGGTACATAAGTTACGCCTCCATAATTATATTTCATTTAATGCTTCTACAAGTTTATCTATATCTTCCTTTTCATTAAAATACCCTAAACCTATTCTTACTGATCCAATATTTGTTGTTCCTATTAAACTATGAGCATTTGGTGAACAATGAATACCAGACCTAACCATAATGTCATATTTATTATCCAAATAATAAGCTACCTCTTCAGCTGGTATATTCTTTATATTAAAAGATATTACACTAACTATCTCATCAGGGTTTTTAGGACCATATATTTTTATATTTTTTATTGTTTTAAGTCTTTGTAGAGCATAATCTGTAAGATAATTTTCTTTTTCATGTATTTTATCTATGGTTTTCCTATTTATAAATTTTATAGACTCCCTAAGTCCAACTATTCCACTTACATTTAAAGTCCCTGTCTCAAGTTTATTAGGATAATAATCTGGCTGGTATTCATATTTTGAGTCTCCACCTGTTCCACCTACTTTTAGTGGGTTTATACTTATATCTGAATTTATTATAAGTCCGCCTACTCCCATAGGACCTAATAAACTTTTATGGCCTGTAAATGCTAATAGGTCTATATTGTCACTTTCGATATCTATTTTATACGAACCTGCACTTTGAGCTGTATCCACTAAGAATGGTATATTATATTTTCTTGCTATAGTTCCAATTTCTTTTATTGGTTGTATGGTTCCTAAAACATTTGATGCATGAGTAAAAACTATTAAAGAAGTTCTACTTTTTATATTTTTTTCTATATCTAAATGATTCGTATACCCTTCTTTTGTGGCTGGTATTTTTGTTATAGTTATATTTCTTTCTTTTTCTAATGTCTTTAAGCACCTCCATACTGAATTATGTTCTAAACTACTAGTTATTACATGGTCATTTTCTTTTAATATCCCTCTAATAGCTAGATTTAAAGATTCAGTTATATTCGAGGTAAATATAACTCTCTTTGGATCTTTAAAATTAAACATATTGCCAATTAACTTTCTAGTTTCATATATTAATAAATCTGAATCCATTGCCTTTTTATAAGATCCTCTCCCCGAACTTGTACCATTATTCACCATAAAATCATATACTGATTTAGCTACCTCTATTGGCTTTGGATAAGATGTAGCTGCATTATCTAAATAAATCCCCAAAATAAATCCTCCCTTAATTAAAAACTTATTCTTATACAATAATATTAGCATAAATTTTCGTATAACTAAAAAAAGTATGAAAAAATTTTCCATACTTTTTTAGTTTATTTAGTTTCCTTCTCTATTTTCAAATCTATATTCAGTTTTTAAATTATTTATTTTGTTCATAGTTTTTTTACTATATTTAGGTTCTCCTTGTGCTGCTAAGGCCACATTTACTTCTATACCTGTCTTTTCTGTTATACCAAGTTCTCTTGCAGCTTCAATTTTCATAGCATCAGGTCTTTTATTGTATTTAGGTATTCTATTTGGATGTTTTGCCATATTGTCACTTCCTTATTGATATTTATTGTCCTATTTATTATTTAACAAATATCATTTTTAATGCAATAAAAATATATAAATATATTAGATAATTTGTTATTTTTTCGAAATTTTAAAACGGATTTTCTTCTAAATGATAATCATCATCTTTATCTTCATATTCTTCACTATATTTTTTATCTTTACTTTTTAAGAACGATAACTTAGTTTCAGCTGTTATTATAGATCCAAATATAAGAATACTTCCAATAATCAATTTAGCTGTTATTTCTTCATTTAAAAGTATTATTGAAAATATTGTTCCAAATACAGCTTCCGTTGATAGTATTAATGCTGTCCTTGTACTGTCTACCTTTTTTTGACATATTGTTTGACTTAAAAAACCTATTATAGTACTAAATATTGATAAGTAAAGCACACCTAAATATCCAATAGCTTGTGCCTGTATCTTAACTTCTCCAATAAAAATTTGGACTCCTAACGATAATATGAATGCTACACTAAATTGTACTACACTAAGAACTACAGCATTGTGTCTTACTGCAAATTCACTTGTTTTAAATATATGAAAAGCAAATCCAACAGCAGATAAAAGTGTAAGTGCATCTCCTATATTCACTGAAAAATCTGATTCTAATGAAAGTATTCCTATACCTATAAGTGCAACTAAACTACTTATTATTCCTATTTTATCTAACTTCCTTTTATATAATACAAATCCTATAAAAGGAACTATTACTACACTTGCAGCAGTTATAAATGCATTTTTAGATGGTGTAGTATACTGTAACCCTATAGTCTGTGTTGCAAATGCTAAAAATAAAAATATTCCAAGTATACTGCCCTCTTTTAATATTTCTTTATTAATATTAGCTTTAATCTGTTTAAAAAATAATATACCTAATATTAATGATGCTATAGAAAATCTTATAGTCAAAATTTGTAATGGTGTCAACCCTCCATCTAGTGATAGTTGGGTACCTACAAATCCACTTCCCCATATTATTGATACTAATATTAACCCTATTTCTCCGCTATACTTTTTCATTCCCCGATTGCCCCCTTTATTGTGCTTTACTTTTTCACACAAATATAAACCCTCCTTAGAGAGAGCCTATATTTTAACAGTAGTACATCTACAATTAATTGTAAATATATTTTTATCTTATGATATTATATTTTATTCATATAATCTTTATATTTTTCAAGTACATCATTATTTTCATCTATAAAATTTATAAATCTATGTATTTTTATAAGTGTTTCTCCACTTATCATATGTTCAATTTTTTCAGTTTCTTCATGAATACAGTTTTCAACCCCCACAATTTCAAGAAATCTATATACTGTATTATGCCTTTTAAGAAGTTTTTCGCCTAGTATTTTCCCTATTTCACTTAACTCTACATTATCATATTTTTGATAGGTTATTAAATTTTTCTGATCTAATTTCTTTATCATCTTTGTAACTGATGGCGGCTTTATATTAAGGTATTTTGATATTTCGCTTACCTTTATTTCTTCACCTTTTAGTGATAGTCTATAAATCATTTCAATATAATCTTCTTCGCTTGGTGTAAGGCTATTATTTTTTATATATTCCTGAAATGTATAGTATTCATTTATTTCATCCAATATTAATTTCCTCCTAACTGTTCTACTTCTATTATATATATTCGTTATTACTATATTTCTTTCATTAAATATTAAAAATAGTTAAAAATAAAAGCTACCCTAAATATGCTATAGGATAGCTTTTATTTTTAACTTATATTTATACTAAGTCTTACTTTTCCTTCTTCAAATATATCTTCTACTAAATATTCTATTATATTATTTAAACTATAAATATCTTTTTCTGTTAAATTTATATCTATACTCTCAACTAAAGAATCGTTTACATTTAACTTTAAATTGTCATACTCTCTTAATATAGAAATATTTATATTTTCTATGGTTTTATTTTTTCCCTTTAATAAAGCTTGTTGTAATTTTTTTAGCAAATCATCTATTCTCATATTTTTAAATGATTTTTCTTCATCTTTCATACAATTATTACAATAATAATATGTAGATTTTGTACTAGATATTATTCTATCCATCTCATTACTACAAATGCTACATACTCTTTTTTCGAAAAACTCCCCATTAGTATTATTCACTTTTGTCCCCTCCAAATGTTGATTTTATACTTAATAATTCACTTATCTATAGTTATTATATAACAATATTTCTGCATTTTTTGTCGAATATTATATTTTTATACATGTTATTATTTACCAATATTTATAGTCCCCTTGATTTTCTATACAGCTTCAACAAAGTGATTTTTTTCTCTCAATCTATCTATAACCTGATCATCTATAAATATTTCATCCTTTTGTATCACAAACGATGTTTTAATATTAGATTCTAAAAATGCATTTATTATTAAATATCCAGTTTCATTTCTTTTTAAATTTATTTGCTTAAGGCCTCTAACTTCTTTTATAGCTGATATTAATATACACTTATCAGAGTATACAAAAACATAATCTTTTAAATCTATATTATTTGATAGCATCTCCCTTGGTATATATTTTATTGCTAGTGAATTTTGACTAAGCGCTAAAAGGCAAAGTTTAGAAGTCTTATCTTTTACATATTTAAGAGCCAATCCGCTTTTTAATATAGCACTATTACATATATTTTCATTTTGGTTTAATACAAACTCTAGTGAAAGTGGATTTTGATTTACTGCTTGTAGGCAAATATTTTCATCTTGTTCCTTTATGTATTCTAGTAATAATCCATTTACTTTTACTGCTTCTATATATACTTCTCTATTTTTATTTAGTATATAATGAAACGATAACCAATTTTCATTAAGTGCTACTTTTATCACTTCATTTTTTTGATTTTGTACATACCTAATAGCTAACCCATTTTGTCTTACCGCTTCTAAACAAATAATATCAGTCTGATTTTCTTTTTCTATGTATTCTAGTGCTAATCCATTTTGTTTTACTGCTAAGATTTCTATCATTTTATTTTTATATATAGGGTTTACATATTTAATTGATAATCCATTTTGCTTTACTGCAATTGTACATATTTCTAATGTTTGATTTTTTATATGCTCAAGTAATAACCCATCTCTAGAAACCAAATCTATATATGTTGAGCTCGGCTCTTTAGATGGATATGGAAGTGAAACTTGTGGCAATTCCAATCTATCATCTATAAGTCCTTCTTTTGTAGGATAAATATCTATTACATCATTGCTAAATCCTCTTTGCCTATTACCCTCTCCATACCTTATATATTCACTAGATTTTTCATCTGTTTGGGTTGCATTTCTATAAAAACCATCCGGAGATATTGTCTCCACACTTTTTGTGGTAGTATTTTTTACAACTACTTTCTCCACTACCTTTTCATTATAATCGTTGTATATAGGCCCAGCTGATAATATATCCTCATTATTAATATTAAATTTTTTTACATTTTCATTTTCAATATTACTTTGTTTTATTTCATCTTTTTTTATTGCTAAATCTTTTCTATTTCTTCTTGTTGGAACAAGACTAGTTCTTTTATTACTTTCTTTCTCACTACCAATATATTTCATAAATAAATCTCCTTTCCCAATTTTACCTATTACCATATGTATATGCTATGTTACAATAATCTATAATATTTTTATGGTTTTTATTAATGAATTTTGATGAATAAAAATATATGATTTTATAATA
>JAVXJG010000027.1:0-23080 GCA_036647935.1 Peptostreptococcaceae bacterium | reverse complement strand
TTTAGTATCGAATTCAACTCTAAATTGTATTATTAATTGATTCTGCAATTGCCTAATGTATTATTTTATATATTTTTTTGTGAATTACAAGAAAAAATACATAAATACAATTTTCCTGAAAATAATTACTCATTTTTGATTATTTTATCATAGAAAGATGTTTTTTACAAGTTTGCTCAAATAAAAATCTCGCATATGATTATATGCAAGATTTTTATTTTAACTATTTTCTTCTATTTTTTTACTAAGTTTTCCTAACATATTTTTCGAAAATTTAGATATTTGCTCTGGCACACATATAGAGTTTGCCAATATAAAATAAATATTTATGGCTTCTTTATAGTCCTTTTTTCCAGAATAAGCTTTGAATGCTTTTTCTGCTAAACCCTTAGATGCAATATTAATTTGTTCATATCTTCTCTCCACTATAACATCTCCCTTAAAATATAGTCTAGAAAATATATCTATAAATAAACTATACTCCTATTAGATGCTATTTATTCCTTAACTTTAATATTCACCTTTATATATATCAGAAAACTCTACTTTTATTTTTTCTATTCTTTCTTGTTCATAATTATATAACTTTAACTTTTCTTCTTTTATTGTTTTATTGGGAATTTTTATATTAAATTCTGTCCACTGACTATACTCACTATCCACATCTACACTACCAAGATGAAGATTTACATAATCCCAAACTAAAGATAGTCCTATACCAGAACCTTCTTTTACTAAGCTATTATTATCATTTATTCTTGTATATTTACTAAATATTGTATCTATCTTGTCTTTAGGTATACCTATTCCATTATCTCTTACTTTTATATTTATAAATTCATTATCATGATATATTTCTACTGAAACCTTTCCTTTTGCATCTTTTCTAAACTTTATACTATTTGACAACAAATTTAAAATTATCTTCTCCATTTTTTCTATATCTACAGCTACTGTAAGTTCTTCTATATCAGTATCAAATACAATTTCCATATTATTTATACTTATAAGACTTAAAATAGACTGACAAATATTCTCTACAAAGCGTATCAAATCAACATTTTCAAGATTTAATTCATCATTTCCAGAATCAATTTTTGTATCATCAGATATATTATTAACTAACTTCAATATTCTATATGAATTTTGATTTACTATTCCCAAATATTTTTTTAAATATTCATTGCTGCATGGATTATTAAGATTCATCTTTTTATTAAGAAGTTGAATAGAGCTAAATATAAGATTTAGAGGAGTTTTGAATTCATGAGTTATGTTAGAAACAAATTTCAATCTAGATTGCTTTTTATTAACTTCATCATTTATAGTCCTAGTTATATCACTTAATATTATTATCGTTCCATTTACACTTTCATTTTCTATTATAGGTTTTGATTTCATCCAAATCCACTTATGACTTTTATCATCTAATTCTATTTTAAAGTTCTTATCAAAAGCTTTTTCATATTTATAACTATCAATGATATGTTTATGTTCATTAGAAATAACCTTCAATATATTTCCTTTTACATCAAGATTTTCATCTAATTTATTATTAAATATATCATTATATGAATTTGTTTTATGTACTATTTTATTATTTTTTATTAAAATAATCGCATCTTGAAGATTTTGTGATATAAGTAATAAATTTTCTTCCATATTCAAAATTCCCCATCCATCCCTTCATTGTATCTATGTATAAATTAAAACTTATTTTGACTTTATACACAAATTATAGCACAATATATCTTAATCTAGCATTGCAATCATACGCAATATTCATTCTATTTCGAATATTTCTATCATATTTTTAAATTAAAATGGTATATTTTTAGATATTTTCGTTTTAAAAAAGAGACTACCTCTGTTGTTAGATAGTCCCTTATATTTATTATTTTATTTTTATTGTATTACTTCTAATTATTTTATTTCCATAAATAGCAACTATATATACATCCATATCAGCTTCTCCATCTATTGTATTTATAGTATATTCACTAGATATTATTTCGTCTGCATATAAATTAAAGTCACTATCTCCTCTTAAATTATTTTTTATATATACTCTATATACAATATCTTCTTTTTCAATATTCCTCCATGTCAATTGTACAGTATTATTTAATTTATCAAAGTTGCCAACTAAATCATTTATACTTTCTTGTTCTTTTGTATATGCTATCTTTTCTATCTTACTTGGTTTTGTAATTCCTTTATCATTTTTTCCTACTACATAAAGGTCTAAATCTACTTCATCCATATTACTTATATCTATCTCCACCGTAGATTCTACTCTAACTATACTTTCTCTATCTTCTTCTTTTATATGTCTTGATTTTATTACTTCAAATTTACCTTGTCCTAAAGAATTATTTCTAACATATATATCGTAATCATTTATACCTTTTATATAATCCCATACAATAGTAATAATCATCTTATCGCCTATAATCTCTTTACTTACATCTAAATTTTCAATAGCCTTATTTGATATATTTTCTTCTACTACCTTAATGTTTACCATTATACTTTTATTTCCACAGGTTATTTTAACTATTTCTTCACCTGGTCTAATAGCAGTTATAGTTCCATCACTATTATTTAATCCTATTGCCCTACTAATAGGAAGCTTTGAACCTACTAATGTATACTCTACCCTAGGATGTTTTAATCCTTCTGGTGATGTTTCTATACTCGGATTTAATTTAATAGTTTCATTAACCTCTATTTTTATATCTTTTTCAATATCAATTGATCCCACTCTAGCCTTTATTCTATAAGATATTTCTTCTTCCTTATCACCAGATGTAGCATATAACGTTGCCTTACCAACTCCTACTGCTTTTATCTTATTCCCTTCTACTTCTAATATATCTTCATTACTACTTCTATAATTAACTTTAGGTGATTCTTTAAATCCTTTATAATCAACCTCAATTATTGATGAAATATTAGCACTGTCTCCAACATATATAAGATCCTCATCAATATTAAGTTCTAAGTCTTCAACTTTGGGATTTACAACTTTTACCGTAGCCTTTTTTAATAAACCAGATCCATTCATTACACCTATAGATGCATATCCTTCTTTTAATGTAGTCATATTATTACCATCTATTGAAATTATATCTCTATTATCAAGTACTTTAAATTTCAAATTTGGATGTTTTGAATAATTTGGAATTTTAATATAATCCCCCATCGATAGTTTAAGTTTATCATCTAGCTTAACTATATACTTGTCTATATCATTTATATAATCCCCATCCACTATATGAATTTCTACTCCTTTTATCATTGGCCTAATCACCCCCAATTTAAATAAGTAGAATTGAGCAATAATCAGTATGGGTATATATATTATTAGTGCTATTTTTCTATGCTTTTTATCTTTTATCCACTTCATATATCCACTTCCTTTAGCTCACTAAAATATAAAAAATACAACTAATTTATTTTATCTTTATCTAATTATAAACCATAAGGTACAATTTTAAAACCGTATTACAGATTAATTAACCTTTTTTATACAATTTATTCCAGTAACGATAGTTATCTTGTCATATAAAAACATCTATAATTATATAATATAATACCAAAATGCGAGGTTAAAATTTACTACTTAAACTAACAAAAAGACACGAAATTAATCGTGTCTTTTTGTTACTTCTCTTTTACTTCTATATTGTATTTTTCTGTTAAATCACTTATTAAATTATTTTGTTTTTCATATGATAAGTTCTTTTTAAGTTCTTCTTGTATATTTTCAAGTTCTTCATATTGCTCATCTGTTTTTTTAATTATATGATATCCAAACTTACTTTCAACTATTTTATTAGATATTTCTCCAACCTTTAATCCAAATGCTGCTTTTTCAAATTCTTCAACCATTTGACCTTTACTAAAGAACCCTAAATCTCCACCATTTGAAGCACTTACATCTTGTGAATATTCCTTTGCTAAAGCAGTAAAATCTCCTCCTGCTTTTACATTATCAAGTATTTTTTGTGCTTCTTCTTTATTTTTTTTCACTTCTTCTTCACTTAAATCATTACCTTCATCATCTACTTTCTTTAATAATATATGAGATGCTTTAACTTGAAGGAATTCATTTTTATTTTTATCATAGTAGTTTTTAACTTCTTCATCACTTACTTCTGATACTTTAGCCATGTACTTTGAAGCTATTATTTCTTTTTCTAAGTCTGTCTTTACTACTTCTTCTGTAAGTTTAAACTTCTTTAAAAATTCATCTTTAGTCATTGAAAATGTTTGTTCTATATTTGTCATTAATCCGTCATATTCTTTGTTTATTTCATCTTTAGTTGCCTCTATTTTTTTACCTTTTCCTTCTAAATATAGCATCTCTGTAGTAGTCATATAGTCAATCATACTTGCTTCATATGCTTTAATTTCTTCCTCTGTCATAACTTCCTTGCCTTTTATGTGGAATAGAGGATCCATTTTCTTTTGAATATCCGCACCAGTTATATTTGTTTCTCCAATAGTAGCAATGACTTTACTACTAGAGTATGACTTTGAGTTTAATGGTAACTTTCTTCCAACTTCTTTACCATAAACAAACCCCACTCCCAAACACAATATTCCAACCAACGTAGTTATTATAATAGTTTTACTTTTGATTGTATTATTTTTTTTGTCTATTTTTATATCTTCTGTATTTTCTATAATAGAGTTATTTTCTTCATTATCAATCTCTATCTCTTTAGGTAAATCTTCACCCATATTTTGTTCATTATCTTTTAAGTTTTTATCTTCTGACATTATTGTCCTCCTAAATTTATTTATAAAGCTTATATTATTTTATTCTACATTATATTTAATATATATGTGTGAATAAAGGACGAAACTATTATGAATTTCATATGAACTTATATATTTCTTAAGCTATACCTAATTTCATATCTTCCAATCTTATTTTCTCCACATTTTAACATATTTACAATTTCACTTTTTTCTATTCCAAAATGATTAGCGCAATCATCTATAGACTTAAAAATTTCTATTACCTCACCTTTCTTATCTACTAGCTCAATTTTCTTCTTTCCACCTCTTTTTATTATAGACTTATATTTTTTAAAATAATCATCATAATCCTCATCTATACACTCAAATTTGTAATGCATATTTATTGGCTCAATCTTATCACTAGATAAAATTTCATCTCTTTTCCTTTGAGATATTTTAGATGTAAAAATTTTATCATTTAGCATACTAAATATTTCGGTTGGCGTTTTATTGTTACTTAAATATTCTAGATTTTCATATTGAGTATACGATAAGTCTAGTTCCTTATTCAAATAGCTTATAGCCTCTCCAAAGTAATCAGTATATCCATATTTTAGATTTTCCTTAATATATCCCAACGGAATTTTAAGCTTTCTACTACACTCTTTATGTGTTTTAAATATTTGTTCCTCATTTGTGTATACATCTATTGCCCTTATAGTTTTTTCCCTTTTAATCTTTGAATCTAGTATACAATCTAAATCATTATCACTATCTTTTTGTTCACATGTTCCTTCTGTATATGATTCATCAATAGTTATACTAATTTCATCTAAAGTAGTATCAATAATATTTGCTTTCCATTTTTTTTCTAATATAATTTCTTTTTCTTCATCATTTTTCTTTATAAGCTTAAAAAAAGTCTTAAACAATTGTATTTCCTCCTAAAACTAGTCCTATTTACTATACTAATTATTATACCTTATACTATATATTACTAAAATTTTTAATATTAGTAAACTGAGACACCATGTAAAAACACTTATTTATATCTAGTAAATATGTCTATATCAGTTGACATTGAATCCATTTTTTAGTATATATGAGTTTTATGGAGGAATCAAATTTAAAAATATTTATAATAAAAAAGGTTTTAAAAGTAGTTTATTCTTTTTAGCTTTAGGAATTTTGGGTATTATACTAACAATATTAAGATTTAATAATTTATATAAATTAATATTAATGAAAGATATCGCAATCTATATGCTGTCATCTTTAATAGGTATCAATTCTTTATTTAGAAGTTGTTACTTATATTAGGATATACCCTTACTAGGGTTGAAGAATTATTATATCTGTACATTCCATTTGGTATTATGTCAGGAATAATGTTTTTAACCGTAATTATAACATATTTTTATTATAATAAAAAATGCTAATACTATAAATTCAACGAGGTGATAAAGATGAAAATTAATTTACTTAACGAAGCTAACCATTGTCTTTTATGCAAAAATCCTAGGTGTCAAAACAATTGTCCAATTAGTACACCTATACCACAGATAATAAGTCTTTACAAAGAAGGAAATTTACATGAGGCGGGGAAAATATTATTTGAAAACAATCCCTTAACATCAATGTGTGCAATAGTTTGTCCACACGAAGACCAATGTAGTGGAAATTGTATAAGAGGAATAAAAGGTGAACCAGTTCATTTTAATAAAATAGAATACGATATTTCTACTCAATACTTAAATGATGTAAAATTTGAAAAGCCTGAAAGTAATGGTATTAAAGTTGCTATTGTAGGTTCTGGACCTGCTGGAATAACAGTTGCTTTTGAACTTGCTAGAAAAGGATATGATATAACTATTTTTGAGAAAAATGAAAGAATTGGTGGTATATTAACTTATGGAATACCTGATTTCAGACTTCCTAGAACTAATATAGATATACTAGAAGAACACCTTAAGGAATTAGGTGTTAAAATTAAGATAAACTCTCTAGTGGGCCCTGTTATTACCCTTGATAAACTTTTTGCTGATGGTTATAAAGCTATATTCATAGGTACTGGCGTTTGGAACCCTAGAAAGCTTGATATAAAAGGAGAAACTTTAGGACATGTTCACTATGCAATCGATTATTTACGAACTCCAAAGAGTTATTACCTTGGTAAAAAAGTTATAGTTATCGGTGCTGGTAATGTAGCTATGGATGCATCAAGAAGTGCAAAATATTACGGATCAGAAGAAGTTTATGTTGCCTATAGACGTGACTTTGACGATATGACTGCTACTAAGCACGAAATACAAGAAGCTAAAGAAGAAGGAGTTTTATTTGATACTTTTAAATCACCTGTTGAAATTGTAGATGATGGTATTATCTTAGCAGATACAAAAAAAGTAGTGGATGAAAATGGTAAAACCTCTCTTATTACTATAGAAGATAGCGCAAAGCTATATAAATGTGATTCTATTTTAGTTGCAGTAAGCCAAGTTCCAAGAAACACTATTGTTGCAAACAATACTGGTTTAGAAATAAAAAATAGTGGTCTAATTATAACTGATGAAGATGGACATACTACTCGTAATGGAGTTTTCGCATGTGGAGATGTTACTCATGGTGCCGCTACTGTTGTAGAAGCTACTGTTGCTGCTAAGAGAATTTCTATCTCTATAGATAAATACTTACAAAATTTATAAAAGCTTAACATATAAAATCCCACTAAAGGTAATTATCCTTAGTGGGATTTGCTGCTACAAAATGCCTATATATTATTTAACCATTATTAATTAGCAAGTTGTTTCAAATTTTTAAAAGGTAAAATAGAAATTAGTACTGTACATAATATACCCTCTACACCATGACCTGTAAAATTATATAAAAATGAATATAGTGTCGAGTTCATCCCTTCTGGTGCATATTGTCCAAAAAATATAATCCCTGATAAGAAATGCGCAAATACATTTAATAAAACTGCTATAAGACTTCCCAATAACATTTTATTTTTATTCTCTTTTCCTAAAATATCACTTAATCCCAATGCCATATATGGAAGTATGTAATCTAGTATAACTTGTGCAGGATGTAATATATATCCTCCTATTAATAAGCTTATAATACCAGTTATAAGTCCTGCAGTTACTCCTGCTTGTCTTGAAAATACTAGAGATACTAATAGTAAAGGTAACATAGAAAACATATTTATTTCTCCATCATATGCCATGTCCCAAAAATCTATTTCATAAATACTTGATTTTCTAAATATTTTTGATAGGTTATCTTTTTCAACTTTACTTAAGTCTTTACATATTTCATTAGTAAAATCTATCCATAATTTAGTAAATTCGCTGTATTCTCCACTATTATATGAATCTATCCATTTAGCAAAAAAGTTATCCTCTTTAAATTGACTATAATTTTCTTGAAGATGTTTGCCGATGTAACTATAGCTCCATGTACAAGGTAATATTGTATTCACTATTTCATGTACAGTTCCAGTCATAGCAATTCCCTTCATGTAACTTGTATAGCTTTCATTAATTTTATGATAGTAAACATTTTCTAGCTCATCTATAATAATCACTAAATAACATAACAATCTCCTATATACCTAATTTATATTTAATTTTCTAACATTGTATAATCTAATTTTTCTAACTTAGCATATTTCTCTAGCTTCTCTATATCTAAACTATAAACTTCATTCATTAAATTAACTTTAAAACTCCCAATAGGAGTATTTTCTTTATTTGCAAGTTCGCCACTTAGTGACATTGTAAGTACACCCATAGTAACGCCTTCTATTTTATTTTCACTACAAGCTATATAACTTCCTATAAGACTTGCACTCATACACCCTGTTCCAGTTATGCTCTTTAGCTTTTCTGTTCCATTATCTATTTTGTAAACAATATCTCCATCTGTTACTATATCGATTTTTCCCGTTGATGCTACTATACATTCTAATTTAGATGCAACCTTTTTTATTATTTCTGTTGAGTCTTCACTATCTTCAAAAGAGTCTACACCTTTTCCCTTAACATCAAATCCACCTATAAACTTAATTTCTGCAACATTACCTTTTACAACATCAAACTTAATTTCATTTAATAACCTATTAGTAAGTTTTGTTCTTGCTTTAGTTGCAAATACACCTCCTGGGTCAAGTACAACAGGTTTATTGTATTTGTTTGCAGCCTTTCCAGCTAATAAATATAAGTCTAATAGCTCACTATTCATAGTTCCTATGTTTATAACAACAGAACTTGCTATACTTACTATGTCCTCTACTTCTTCATATGAAAAACTCATTAAAGGACTTGCCCCAACCGCCAAAGTAATATTTGCACAGTCGTTAATAGTTACATTATTAGTATAATGAAGCACTAATGGATTTATCTCTTTTACTTTTTTAATTAAACTATACATATCTATTCTCCCTTATTTTTAATCACAAAAAAGCTATACCTAAATAGGAATAGCTTGTATTTACATATATTTATACAATATAAGTTTATATAAGCTTTCCTACGCTGGCATTATCCAAATCAGGTATAAGGGTCAGAAATTCCTCTCAGCCATTTGGCTCCCCTAGCTAATTTATTATATTTTAAACTACTTACAATTCTTATGAGCTCTAGGCTTTTCACTTTCACTTATTGAACCTTGATTTATAACCTTACTTTTTGATAATGTATGACAGTCTTCGGTTAAATGATATACCTCTCCATTTGGCGTCCAATAAACTGTTTTAGCATTATTTTGAACTACATCAGTACTATCTTTTACTACTTCTTCAGTAATAGTTTCATTTGTATATTCTTCTTTTTCTGAATACTTACTGTTAGTTCCAACTTTATAGCTTCCATCTTTACAATTAGTATAAACACCATTTCCAGTAGATGTAAATACTATATCTCCACATTCATCACTTCTGTGAACTTTTACACCAAACTCCTTAAATGTATCTACAACCTCTTTATGAGGATGGCCATACCTATTATCTACTCCGCACATTACTATTGCGTATTCAGGCGATATCGCCTTTACAAAATCATATCCACTCGAAGTATGACTTCCATGATGTCCTGCTTTTAATACATCTACATCCCCTATTTTACTTGCTACCCTTTTTTCTATTTCTTTTCCTGCATCTCCCATAAAGGCAAAAGTATCTTTTCCATTAGTCATTTTTACTATAAGTGAATCATCATTTCTATTTACTCCACCCTTAGTATTAAATATTTGAAAGTATACATTTCCTAGTTCAAACTTAGCACCTTCAAGTGGAACTGAAGGATACACGCCTTTATCTGATGTTGACTTAATAAAATCTCTATAAGTTTTAGTATCTGCATCTCCATTTGGCACAAATATTTTACCTACCTCTATATTATCTATTATTTTATCTGCACCACCTATATGGTCTGCATCAAAGTGAGTAAGTAAGAAATAATCTATTTTATCAATATTTTCCTTTTTTAAATAATCTACCATAAACTTTTCATCATCATTATCACCAGAATCTATCAGAAGATTTTTATCTCCTTGTTCTACTAATATGGCATCACTATTTCCAGTATTAAGATACGTTATTATTGCTTCATTTGGTGTATTTAATTTTTCTATATTTTGTTTATCTTTGCTACCGCACCCTGTAACAAATATTGTTCCTACCATTAATAAACTTAATAGTTTAGTTTTTAAATTTTTAACCATAATTTCCCCCACTGAGAGTATCTTTTTGTAATTTTATTTATGTCTCTCTTTTTTATTATATAAAAAAATCACTTATATATCTATATTTAATTATTGATATATAAGTGATTGTATATCTATTTTTAGTTAGCTAATTTTTCTTCTATAAAGAATCTCTTGTACCAAATTAAGAAAGAATATATAGTATATATTTTTCTAGCATTATTAGTTTTTCCATTATAATGATTATCTAATAGAGCTACTATCTTGTTCGTATCAAAGAATTCTTTTGCATATTCACTAATAAATGCTTCTTTAACTAGATTATAATACTTTTCTTCTTTAAACCAGAATCTTATAGGAACCGGGAATCCCTTCTTCTCTCTTTTTGCCCAAGCATCTGGTAATTTATTCTTTGCGGCTTCTCTTAGTGCAAACTTAGTATTTTCATCATTTACTTTATATTTAGTAGGTATAGTTTCTCCTACCTCCATAACTTTTTTATCTAAAAACGGAACTCTTAACTCTATAGAATGCGCCATACTCATTTTATCAGCTTTTAATAATATATCTCCTGGAAGCCATAACTTTAAATCTAAATATTGCTTCTTAGTCATATCATCTTGATTTTTAACTTTGTCATAAACTGGCTTAGTTATATCCTTAACTGATGGTGATTTAGTGTATGCATCTTTTAATATATCTTTTGCTTCATTTTCTTCAAATATAAGTGCTTGACCTACAAAGTAATCTTCAACTGGACTTCCACCTCTTATTATAGTCGTCTTTCCTTTGAAATGAGGCATTTTCTTAGCTATAGATGCTGCACCTCTTCTTAAAAATGCTGGTAGCTTTTTATATTTCTTTAGCTTAGCATCATCATCATACCACTCATATCCACCAAATATTTCATCTGCACCCTCTCCTGATAATACAACTGTAACATGCTCTCTTGCAAGCTCTGCTAAGAAGTATAGTGGCACAGTAGATGGATTTGATTGTGGCTCATCTAAGTGATATTGTATTGTAGATAATTTATCAAAACACTCTTCTGGTGTTATTATCTTTTGTACATTTTCTATTTCTAGCATATCAGATAGATCTTTTGCTAAATTTGATTCGTTGAACTTTTCTTGTGCAAAACCTACAGAGAAAGTCTTTTCTGGCATTAAACAAGATACTATATAACTCGAATCAACTCCGCCCGATAAGAAAGAACCTAAAGGAACTTCACTATCTCTATGCGCTTCAACAGACTCTTCAATTACATCTTCTATTCTTTTTATACTTTCATCTATAGAAATATCTTCTTGATTAAATTCTATATCCCAATATTTCTTAATATCTAATATTCCATCTTTAAATGTTAAATAATGTCCTGGCTTTAACTTAAATACACCTTTAAAGAAAGTTTCGTCTAATACTGAGTATTGGAATGTTAAATAAGGCTTTAATGCATCCTTATTAACTTCTCTTTTAAAGTTAGGATGTTTTAAGAAACTCTTTATTTCTGATCCAAATAAGAGTCCTTTTTGTCCTTCATTTTCAACTTCACAGTAATAAAACGGTTTTATTCCAAAATGGTCTCTAGCTGCAAAAAGGCTATTAGTCTTTGTATCATATATTACAAAAGCAAACATACCTCTTAGCCTATCAACTAAAGATTCACCAAATTCTTCATATCCATGTATTAAAACTTCACTATCTGTATTAGTTCTAAATATATGCCCTTTTGACTTAAGCTCTTCTCTTATTTCATTATGGTTATATATTTCTCCATTAAATACTAATACCAAGCTGTTATCTTCATTATATAAAGGTTGTAAACCATTATTTACATCTATTATACTTAATCTTCTAAAACCTAAAGCTATATTTCCATCTATAAATTCACCTTTTTCATCTGGTCCTCTGTGTATTATAGCATCCATCATATTTTTTAATACAACTTCTTTATTTAAAATGTTGTCTGCAAATCCTACAAATCCACACATATTATCTCACTCCTCTATTTTGCAATCTATATAAATTTTATATAAATTTCATTTATTCTATCTTATATTATATAATACAGATGATTTATGTCAATATAGCTCTTTTTCCCTTTATTTTTTTAGTTTTGCTAATGCCTCTGCAAAAGGGTTATTAAAAGTCTCTTGGTTCTTATTTTGATTTTTTAGATATTTGTTAACATCACCCTTAGATGCTTTCTTTTTTTCTTCTTGCTTTCTCTTATTAAAAGATGATAGTTTTTCTCTATATCCACATTGACAGGCGAACATTTTACCTTCCCCTTCACCACGAAGTTCTAATTTTTTATGACAATTCGGGCATCTAGAGTTTGTAGTTTGAGAAATAGTTTTTCTAGTGTTACATTCTCTATCTTCACAAACTAGCATCTTTCCTTTTTTACCATTTACCTCTAACATAAACTTTCCACATTCTGGACATTTATTTTTAGTTAAATTATCATGTTTAAATTTACTATCACTATTTTTTATTTCTTTAACTATAGACTTTGAATAATTTTTCATATCATTTATAAATACGTCTTTATTAAGCTTTCCATTTGATATATCCAAAAGTTTTTTCTCCCAAGATGATGTAAGCTCTGGTGTTTTTAAGTCTACTGGAACCAAATCTAAAAGTTGCTTTCCTTTAGATGTTATAAGTATATCCTTACCTTTTTTTTCAAGTAAGAATGAATTAAATAATTTTTCTATTATATCAGCTCTAGTAGCCACAGTCCCTAGTCCATTTTTTTCCATAGATGTTAGAAGTGTAGCTTCATTTAAATATGCTGGCGGATTAGTTTTTCCAGTATTAACCTTTAATCTTTCTACTTTTAAAACATCTTTTATTTTTATATTTGGTATACTTTCATAACTTTCTTCATCGTCCATATCTTTGTAGCTTTCTTTCCATCCAAGGCTTATTATTTTATTTCCCTTTGCCGTGAAAATTTCTTCATCTATTTTTCCATTTATATTTGTCTGTTCATACTCAAAAGGAGGACACAGTACTGCTAAGAATCTTTTAACTACAAGGTCATATATTTTACGTTCTTTATCACTAAAATCACCCATAAATACTTTTTCTTCTGTAGGTATTATTGCGTGATGGTCGCTTACTTTACTATCATCTACAAATGATTTATTTCCATTTATATTAGATTTTAAAAGCTTATTACAAATTTTAGAATAGTCACTTATATTTACAGCTTTTATCCTATCTTTTAATGTTTCTACTATATCACTAGTTAAGTACCTTGAATCAGTCCTTGGATAAGTAAGTACCTTATGATGTTCATATAATTTTTGCATTATAGATAAAGTTTCTTTAGCTGAAAACCCAAATATTTTATTTGCATCTCTTTGAAGCTCTGTTAAATCATATAATGCTGGTGAATACTTCTTTTTATGAGATTTATTTACATCTATTATCGTCATATCTTTATCTTTTATGTTATTTATTACATTATCAACTTTATCTTTATTAAAAGTAGATGTAGAGTTATTTTTATCATTCCATACAAATTTCAAATTAGAACTTCCTTTTGTAACTATTGCCTCTAGTGTGTAATACTCTTTTGATTTAAAGTTTCTTATTTCTTCTTCTCTTTTTAATATCATTGCAATACTTGGAGTTTGAACCCTACCACAAGAAAGTTGTGCATTGTGCTTAGTAGTAAGTGCACGTGTTGCATTTATACCAACTATCCAATCTGCCTCTGCTCTTGCTATTGCAGAGTAATATAAATTTTCATATTCTTTTGCATCTTTTAACTTTGAAAATCCTTCTTTTATAGCCTTATCTGTACTAGATGATATCCACAAACGCTTTGTGTTTTTCTTAACATGGCATTTTTCTATTATCCATCTTGCAACAAGCTCACCTTCACGCCCTGCATCTGTTGCTATTACTATTTCGCCTACATCTTCTCTACTTATTTGTGACTTTACTGCATTAAATTGTTTGCTACTTTTTTTGATTACTACAGTCTTTAAGTTTTTAGGGAGTATAGGTAAATCATTAATCTCCCAAGCCTTATATTTTACATCATAAATTTCAGGGTCTGCTAGCGTTACTAAATGACCTAGTGCCCATGTAACTATATACTTAGGACCTTCTATGTATCCATTTTTTTCATTATTACATCCTAATACTCTAGCTATATCTCTTCCTACAGAAGGTTTTTCTGCTAGTACTAATATTTTTTTCATAATATTTCCTCTCATCTACTTTATCATATCTGTATTTTAATTACATATCATATTCTCCAAAATTTGCATCTACAGAGAAACTATCTCTACTAAGTAGGCCTCCAAAAGATATTGATATATTTGAAACTTGATATGTTAAACTTTCATTTATTATTATTTTATATCCATCAACTTCAAACAATATATCTCCTTCATTAATATCATCTACTTTTAAGTCTATTTTTGCATCATTATGCATAGTAACACACTGTATAAATATTCTAATGTATTTATCCTTATTATTCTCCATTAAATTATTTAACTCTTGTTTCGCACTGTTATATATAGTTATCTTCATGTCATATTTCCTCCTCAAATGTTTAATAATATATGTAAATGTCTTATACATATAATAAACCATACTTTTAATTATTGCCATTATATTTATACTATATTTATAAATAGACTTTTATTTACATATTTTTAATTGACAAATATATCCATAATATACTAACATTAATAGTAAGTGATATGACAATATATTTATATTCCGTTTGAAGCTTTATAGAAGAGATGCCTAGCACACCGAAGGAGTAATACTATCAGGTACTTTTATATGAGTAAGACTGTAAAGCTTAGGAAACTCTGGAGAGACCCACTAAGGGCGCCGAAGGGGCAAAGCGTTTTTCGCTGAATCTCTCAGGCAAAAGGACAGGGATTTTTACCTAGTGTATCCAGGACTAAATCCATTTTGATTTAGCTTTTTTTGATACACTATGAAATCATTACTAATTTAATAATTAGATTCCTGTCAATTAGTTCATCGTTTAACTCTATTGAGTTAATCGCACTACAATTTATTTTAAGGGGTGTTTTTATGAATTTAATTGATGCATTAAGTAATGTTAACTCATTTGTATGGGGGCCACCGCTATTAATTTTATTAGTTGGGACGGGAATTTACTACACTGTAAGACTTGGTCTTTTACAGGTTCTAAAGCTTCCTCGTGCCGTAAAACTGATTTTCAAAGCTGATAATAGTGGTAGTGGAGATATATCAAGCTTTGGTGCTTTATGCACAGCACTTGCAGCAACAGTTGGTACAGGTAATATCGTTGGTGTTGCCACTGCTATAAAAGCAGGTGGACCTGGTGCACTGTTTTGGATGTGGATAGCTGCATTCTTTGGAATGGCTACTAAATATGCAGAAGGTGTACTTGCTATAAAATATAGAACCAAGGATAAAAATGGACAAATTTCAGGTGGACCAATGTATTACATAGTAAATGGTATGGGTGAGAAGTTTAGGCCTCTTGCTATATTCTTTGCTATAAGTGGTATATTAGTTGCCCTACTTGGAATAGGTACATTTGCCCAGGTAAACTCTATAACAGATTCTATTAATGGAAGTTTTGGTATTGACCCTAGAATAACAGGGGTTATATTATCTTTATTAGTTGCATTTGTTATATTTGGTGGATTACAAAGTATCTCTAATGTTGCAAGTAAAGTCGTTCCTGCTATGTCTATAACATACATACTAATTTGTTTAGCTGTAGTTGTTTCTTTCTTTGACCAAATACCAGCAACATTTATGTTAATCATGGAAAGCGCATTCACGCCATCTGCCGCAGCCGGTGGGTTCTTAGGTGCCACAGTTTCTATGGCTATTAGAAACGGTGTTGCTCGTGGAGTATTCTCAAATGAATCTGGTTTAGGTAGTGCTCCAATAGCAGCTGCTGCTGCTAAAACTGAGTGGCCAGCAGAACAAGGTCTTATATCTATGACTGGTACTTTTATAGACAGCCTAGTTATATGTACTCTTACTGGATTTACTTTAGTTCTTTCTGGAGTATGGCAATCAGAATTTAATGGAGCTCTTATGACTCAAGCTGCATTTGGATCTGTTCTTCCAACTATAGGGCCTTTATTCTTAACAATAAGCTTAAGCTTATTTGCCTTTACAACTATACTTGGATGGAGTTATTATGGAGAAAGATGTTACGAATTTTTATTTGGAGTTAAAGGAATCAATCTTTATAGAGTAGTTTTTGTTTTTATGGTTTTAATTGGTGCTTTTCTAAAATTAGAAGTTGTTTGGATAATAGCAGATATAGTTAACGGGCTAATGGCTCTTCCTAACTTAGTAGCACTCCTTGCATTATCACCTATAGTTATTATGGAGACTAAAAAGTACTTTGAGCACCTAAAAGAAAAAGAACAACAACAAGCATCTTAAGTAAGATGATATAAATACTAAAGGGAATGCTCAAATTAATTTTGAGACATTCCCTTTTATAATTTCTTATATACTTTTATTTTCTAAATTGAATTCTAGTATAGCTTTAAATAAGTCCCCATCGATTTCTATATCAAATCTTCCACCTTGTATTGAAGTTAAATCCCTAGCTATAGCAAGTCCAAGACCACTTCCTTCAGTGTTTCTAGAATCATCAGCCCTTTTAAACCTCTCCATTATTTCTTTTGGGTCAAAGTTTAATTCATAAGATGATATATTTTTCATAGTTAGGCATATCTTATTATTTTCTTTTATTAAATCAATATAAACTCTAGTATTATTTAAGCTATACTTACTTATATTAGATAATACATTTTCAAGCACCCTATATAATCGCCTTCCATCTGCTTTTATATGAGTATCTTCCTCTGTTAAGTTTAATCTTATGTCTAAATTTAATTCTATTAATTTTTCTTCAAATTCACCAATAGCTTGTCTTAATAATTGCTTTAAGTCAATAGTTTCCATATTTAATTCTACATTTCCACTACTAGCCTTACTAGCCTCAAATAGGTCTTCAATTAAAGACTTTAATCTATTTGACTTTGTATCTAATACATTAACATAGTCTCTTAAATATTCTGGCTCTATATTTTCTTCTTTTTTTATAAGCTCCACATAATTTATTATAGATGTTAATGGAGTCTTTAAGTCATGAGAAACATTAGTTATAAGTTCAGACTTCATTCTCTCACTTTTCAACTGACTATCTATTGAGTTTTCTAAACCTTCACCAATATTATTTATATTTTCTGCAAGTGTTGTAAAATTGTCCTGGTCTTTTATTTTTATTTTATATCCTAATTCTCCTTTTTTTATATATTCTGTTCCGTCCATTATCTCAACTAAGTATGATAATTTTTTTATCATATAATATGAAAATCCTAAGAATGTCATATTCGATAAAATAAGTGCAAATAATAACGCATTGAAGCTTAATATTACACTAATGAACACTCCTAAAATATTTATTGTAACTCCTACTATAGTTATAATCATTATCCTATTTATCAATGGAACCTTTTTAGAACTTACAATAACTTTTGTTATAAGTGATTTTACTTTAGTTATAGTTTTTACAGTTAATGTTTCTTTAATTAAATCTATTTTTCTATCTTTATTTTTAAACTTTTTTATAAGTAAATACACCATTATTATTGAAATAAACATAATTCCTATCTTTAAAACTATATATTCAAGTGAAGTTCCCATATAATATATAATATTAAAAACTATTGATACTAATGTAATTGATAATGTAAACTCTAAAGGTATTTTATCGTATAATTTGAAAAAACTACTATTACTATCAAATAATTTAAACTTAATAAGTTTATAAATTATTATAGATATTATAAATATTATTGATGATATTATTAATAATATCGCTAAGATTTCGAATGATAATACATTTCTATTAAAATCATTATATTCCCAACTTATTTGGTCTTCATCTAATAAGTCCTTTGGTATAGATATGTAAATATCTGCATCCTTTAGTTGTGATAAACCATCTAACTCTAAATTTAATTTTTCATGTTTATATTCTTTATATTCTTTATTGTCTAATATTTTAATATATGAAAGTTTATAATTATTTGATGATAGTTTTATATCACAATAACCATTTACAGCATTATTATATTCTTCTACAGTTTTATAATTGGTGTTTGTATAATATTCTCCACTTTCATTGTTTATAGCTATAAAGGTTATATTGTTAAAAGCAGTAATCTCTTCTTTTGCTATAAGTTTATAACTTTCTACTTGTGATTTACTTTCTTCATCTAATCCTTCAACACTTACAACTGTTTCAGCTAATGAGCGTGTAAGTTGACTTAATATATTCCTGTCAAACCAGTTACTTTTATAAAAATTATCTTCTATAAGTTTTTTATCATCATGCATATAACTACTTCCCATATAACTACTGTTTAAAAAATTTATTGTAGCTGGTATAGTTGATGACATCACCGACAATGATAACATTACTATAATCAAAAATGTAAATTTAATACCTTTAATAGTTTTCTTATTTTTCATGTGTTCCCTCCCAAAATTCATTTAAAAATTTAATATTTTATATAGTCCAAAATTTAATATATACATAATAAATAAAATCATTATTAAATTATCATAAAAAAACTTAAAGCAAATAATAGCTCCAACAACTTGTACTAGTGTAAACATCATAAGTATAAGTATACAATTAAATATCAAACTTTTATTTTTCATAATTTTACTACTACCGTTTCTCAATTTTATATCCAACTCCCCACACCACCTTTAAATATCTTGGTTCTTTAGGATTAATTTCTATTTTTTCCCTTATTCGCCTTATATGTACTGCTACAGTATTATCTGACTTAAAGCTATCTTCTTCCCATACTCTTTCGTATATTTCATCTATAGAAAATACTCGACCTTTATTTTCTAGTAATAATATTAATATTTTATATTCAATCGGGGTTAATTTTTTATGTTCGCCATCTACTTTTACTTCTTTACTTAATAAATGTACTTCTATCCCTCCATTTATCAATGTATCACTACTCTTTTTTACTTCATTATTATAATTCCCTAAATTTACATATCTTCTAAGACTTGATTTAACCCTTGCTATTAGTTCTAGTAAGTTAAATGGTTTTGTAATATAATCATCCGCTCCAATATTTAGCCCCATTATTTTATCAGTATCTTCACCTTTTGCAGATATCAATATTATCGGAATATTCTTCTCTTCTCTTATTTTTATTGTTGCTTTTATCCCGTCTAGCCTTGGCATCATTATATCCATAAGTATAAGGTGAATATCTGCGTTCATTAATACTTCTAAAGCTTCCATACCATCATAAGCTTTATATATTTTAAATCCTTCAGTCTTTAAATATATTTCTATAGACTCTACTATTTCTTTATCATCATCAACTACTAATATGTTATACATTGTCCATATCACCTCTCTCTATTTCTTTCTATACCTATATAATAAAATATAATTCTTAAGAAAACTGTAACTTAAATCTTAACATTTTCTTAAGGTTTTAATAAATAAAGGCCAAGATAAAGTTATTATCTCAGCCCTTAGCTATAAATATTAAAAATTCATTTAAACTAGTGTTTTAAATGCATATCCATTGTCCTTAAAATGTTTTATAATTTGAGGAAGAGCCTTCATAGTTTCTTCCTTTCCATAAGTATCATGCATTAATAAAACTACCATTTCTTTTCCCTCTGATGTTCTTATTGCATAATCTGCTAACTCACTTGCACTTTTCTTTCTACCTTCTGAATCTGCATTTAATGCATTCCAATCTATAGATGCCATATTATTTTCGTCTAAATAAGAATCTAATTTATCCATTCCTCTCCAAGACATTTGTCCTCCTGGACATCTAAGTACTCTAGTTGAGAAATATTCACCTAGAATATCCTTTAAAATATCATCAGTTTTTTTCATATCTTCATTAAATATATCTAAATTTAAAGTTCCTTGCGGATATAACTTTCCATATTCATGGCTATATGAATGGTTTGCAATAGCATTTCCGTCTTCAAATGTTTCTTTTATTAATTCTTTCGCTCTATCTCCACCATTTTCTATCGTCTTTCCAGTCACAAAAAATGTCGCTCTTACATCTTCTTGTCTTAATACTTCTAAAATTTTAGGTGTAACCGTAGTTGAAGACCCGTCATCAAATGTTAAAAACACTACTTTTTCTCCGTTGTTTGAGTAGTCATATTTTTCAAGTTTTTCTTGGACAATCCTTGCATCATAAGAGTCTTTTTTAGCCTCGTGCTTAACTCCTACCATATATTTTTTCTTTTCTTCTTCCTCTTTTAATCTTTTTTCTTCTGCTATTCTTTTTTCTTCTGCTATTCTTTCCTGTTCAATTTTTTGCTCTCTTTTTTCTCCCATATATGCCATTCCTTGGTTAAACATTCCAAGTATTAACAATCCCGAAACTGCTATTAATATAGGTTTTTTTATACTTTTTTTCTTTCTTCTTCTGTAAATGTTTGTCTTTTTTTTATTAAACATAAATATTCCCCTTTCTTTTTGTATAAATTAGTCGTTTTAATCTACATAGATTATACTATAAAAAATTAGAAATATGTTTTACAACTTTGTAATTTATAAATGAAAATAATGGTTATGAAAATACATATAATCTTCAAAAAAAAAGCCACTTTTTCAAGTGACTTTTTTTCTTATTATAATATAATTTCTAAGTATCCGCTTGGATGGAAGTAGTACACCTTCGCAGTATCTTTATTTACAAAGTATCCTAAATCCCCCTCTACATTTCCTAAAAATACATATCCTTCTAAATTATTATCTTTTAAGTATCCAAAGTTATTTTCATCCCCTTGGAATATATATTCTATATTAGGGTTATATATTTTAAGTACAGCTTCAGCCTGTTCTTTGTTTAACTCTTCCACAACCTCTGCTCCACTTTCTATTGCATTTATTTTTATCTGGCTTCCTTTAGTACCTTCTGCGAAAGTAGTATTGTTTATAGGGTTTATTATTAATAATCCACCAAATAATATTGATAATGTTATAATTGCTTTTTTCATATTGATCACGTCCTCTTTATATGTAATATTTATATTAATTTTTTTATCTGCCTTGCTATAAATTAATATTATCATACTAGAGTTATATATAACAGTTACACCGTTGTTACTTTAGATTACAAAGTCGTAAATATAGTTACAAGGATGTAACTTTTTCATTTTTTAATTATAATTTTAATGAAGAACCTTCCCAATCTTTTATAAATCCTTCTATTCCTCTGTCAGTTAAAGGATGTTTTATCATTTGTTTTATAACTTTAAGTGGAAGTGTTGCAATATCAGCACCCATTCTAGCTGCTTGTGATACATGTATTGGATTTCTTACACTCGCCACTATTATTTGTGTTTCTATACCATTTATACTAAATATTTCTACGATTTCTTCTATTAAGTCTAAGCCATTTTCACCTATATCATCTAATCTTCCTACAAATGGACTTACATATGTAGCCCCAGCGCTAGATGCTAAAAGTGCTTGACCTGCTGAAAATATTAATGTTACATTAGTTTTTATGTTCTTTGCAGAAAGAGCTTTGGTCGCTTTTAATCCTTCTTCTGTCATAGGTAATTTTACTACTATATTTTTATGTATTTTAGCTAGTTTTTCACCTTCTTTAATCATATTTTCATGGTCTAAGCTTATTACCTCTGCACTTATTTGTCCATCTACTATTTCACTTATTTCCTTAACTACTTGCACAAAATCTCTTCCTTCTTTTGCTATTAATGAAGGATTTGTAGTTACGCCACATATAACACCTAAATCATTCGCCTCTATTATTTCATCTATATTTGCTGTATCTATAAAAAATTTCATATATTCCTCCTATAATTTTAATTAGAAATAATACTATATCACATTCCTTGATATTTGTTTAGTGTTTATTTCTATATATATTATTATAATAAGAAGGTTGTTTTATATTCATACTATCTAAATATCATTGCCTCTACTTCACCTAATAACTTTTTTATATTCTCCAATCCTATATTATTTCTTATAGAATCTATATCTAAAATCTTTGATATCTTTTCTTTTATGGTCAAATTTTCTTTTGTATCTTTTGCTATATATTCATTAAGCAACTTTTCCTGTGATAAATACTTATCTTCTAATTCCTTATAGTTCATTTCTAGCTTATTATAAGTTTCTACCAAATGTTTATATTTTATATTAAATGTAATAGTATTAAATAAATAAAGATTTGCTACTATTAATAATAATACTACTAAAAATATTTTAAAGGTTTTCATGTCTATTCCTCCAATTGTATTTCATTATTTTGAAGTATAGTCCAAGTTTTTATTTTTTATAAGTCTATATTATTTAAAGTAAATAAATTTACCTCTATACTCTATTATTTTGGTAATTTTATTACAAATTCTGTACCATTATCTCTTACGGATATATATACACTACTAATATCATCATATAGTTTTATATTTATTTCACCATTATTATTAGTATACTTAATTGCATTTGATAATATATTTATCAAAAATTTATCTTTCTTTTTATCATACCTACATTTCATAATTTATA
>JAVXJG010000026.1:0-24477 GCA_036647935.1 Peptostreptococcaceae bacterium | reverse complement strand
ATTGTTCCTATATTAACATGTGGTTTATTTCTTTCAAATTTAGCTTTAGCCATTTCAAAATACCTCCTGTTGTATTTAAATATAATTAAAATGCTTACTCTAAGCTTATGATAAGTATTTTACTATTAATCAAGCCTGTTTTCAAGATTTTTTTCCAATTTTCTCTTTACCCTTTGTAGGGCATTGTCTATTGATTTTACATCTCTATTAAGCTTGTCCGCAATATACTGATAAGATTTTCCATTTAAATATAATTCAAGTACTTCAAGCTCTAAATCACTTAAAAGTTCATCCATTATATTTTCGATATTTTTTAATTCTTCTTTACTAATTATTAGTTCCTCTGGGTCTGTAACTATACTTGTTGCTATTATGTCTAAAAGAGTTCTATCTGACTCTTCGTCATAAATAGGCTTATTTAGTGACACATACGAATTTAATGGTATGTGCTTTTGTCTAGTTGCAGTTTTTATTGCAGTAATAATTTGTCTAGTAATACAAATTTCAGCAAAACACTTAAAAGAATTAGTTTTACTTCCATCAAAGTCTCTTACTGCTTTGTACAAACCTATCATGCCTTCTTGAATTATATCTTCTTTATCAGCACCTACCAAAAAATATGATTTTGCCTTTGCTTTTACAAAGTTTTTATATTTTATGATAATATATTCTAATGCTATTTTATCCCCATTACTTGCTTTTAATACAATATTATACTCATCTTGTTGATTATTATCCAATGTTCCATACTCATTATTATTAGCTACTAACATTAAAATCTCCCCCATTTATAAGTTTCATAAGTACATTATAGTTATGAAACTTAGTGTTTTCAATGCTTTCTACGAATGTTCTCAAGTTTCGACAATATATCTTGGTCTAATCTATCTTCTAAGAAATTTCGCTGAATTTTTTTCTGATGTTTTTTTTGCTCTATTTTGATCTTTTCCATTGCACTATCTATATAAAGTTTTAATTCTCTTGCAGATATTCTACTGGCCCCTTTTCCTAAGACTATCTGCTGCTCTGCATAATCACTAGTAGCTACTTCTATATCATCATATTTTGATAATGAGCTTATAAATTTTTCTATGTAACTATCTGCTGTTTGATGTTCCTTTGTATAGACTATAGTTACGTATTTTCTTTCTTCTATATTTTCTTTTGAACTTTTCACATTATATGCATCAAATACTACTATTGCTTTTTTTCCTGTATATTGTGCGTACTCAATAATATAATGAATTAATCTTTCTCTAGCATCTTCTAAATTACTTTTAGATATTTCTTTTAAGTCATCCCATGCATTTATAATGTTGTAACCATCTATCATTAAATAACACTTTTTTATATTTTTCCTCATGAAACTTAACTATTTACCTTGATTTCTTTGTCTAAATATTTCATACAGAAGTATTCCTCCTGCTACAGAGGCATTTAGAGATGTAACATTTCCTGTCATAGGCATTTTAACTGTAAAATCACAATTTTCTTTTACTAACCTAGATATTCCAAAACCTTCACTTCCTATTACTAGCCCTAAAGGTCCAGTTAGGTTTTGTTCATAGAAAACTTGTCCATCCATATCTGCTGCTGCTATCCAAAGTCCTTCTTCTTTTAATCTTTTTATTGTATTAACTATATTGGTTACTTTACAAACTGGAACATACTCTACAGCTCCTGCTGATGCTTTTGCAACTACTGGAGTTATATGTACTGACCTCCTCTTTGGTATTATTACACCATGAGCTCCTACTGCATCTGCTGTTCTAATTATTGTCCCTAAGTTATGTGGATCTGTAATTTCATCTAATATTATAAAAAACATATCTTCTTTTGTACTCTTAGCTTTTTCTATTAATTCATCTAATTCATAATATTTATGGTCACTTACTATAGCTATAACACCTTGATGTGCATGGCTAGTACTTATTTCATCTAATTTATTTTTATCTACATATTGAACAACTATATTTTTATCCTTAGCCATTCCTAGTATTTTTTTGATAGAGCCCTCTTTTGCTCCATTTGCTATCATTAACTTATCTATTTGTCTGTCACTTTTTAAAACTTCAATTACAGGATTTCTTCCCTCTATATTTGTCAATTTCATTCACCGCCTATAAATTTTTAAATCTTTCTTTCATTCTAACAATTTTACTACAACTTATATTACCTTCTATACACAAACCCGTTACATATGTAGGTCAACTGTTTTTTAATAATGTAAGTGTTGCTGCTTTCACTTGTCTTAGCATTGTATCGTTATAAATATATTATACTATATTAACATATTATTTACTGAATATTTTAAAAAGTGTTCTATATTCACGTCTTTTTAAAATATGTTTTCCATCTAATCAAAAAAGTATTGCATAAAATGCAATACTTTTTTATTATAGGTTACTTTCTATTATAGAAATACCTTTATTTATTATATAGTCTAATCTTTCTTTATCTTCTTTTAAATATAAGTATCCTACTAAGGCTTCAAACCCAGTTGCATGTTTATAGTCTATTATATCTGCATTTTTAGGAGAAGTATGAGATTTTTGGTTTCTACCCCTTTTATAAATTCTCTCTTCCTCTTCTGTAAATTCTCCAACCATTCCATGTACTATAGAAGCTTGAGCTTTTGCATTAGAATATTTAATAGCAGTTTTATGAAGTTCATTAACTCTCTTATTACAATTATCTCTAATTAAATATTCTCTTATACAAGATTCGTATACTGTATCTCCTAGGTATGCTAATACCAATGGTGACATAGTGATTAATTTTGTTTTATCCATATTTATGCCCTTCTCCATTTGACTCCTTGTCTTGTGTCTTCAAGCACAATGCCTTTTTCTAATAGTTCATCTCTTATCTCATCAGCTAATTTAAAGTCTCTATCTTTTTTAGCTTGAGTTCTTGCTTCTATTAGTTTTTCGATTTCATCATCTAGTATTTCATCTTCTTGCATTTTATTAACTATGTTTAATACACTACTTAACTCATTAAACTCATCTAATACTTTTCCAGCAAATACTTTAGTTGATTTTTCATTTACATTAGAATTCATAAATTTAGCTAATTCAAATATTATACTTACAGCATCGGCTGTATTTAAATCATCATCCATTGCATCTATAAACCTTTTTCTAAATAAGCTTAATTCTTCTTCTAATTTTAATTCTTCGCTGTTTTCTGCATTATCACTTAGTTTACTAATTATAAATTCTAATCTTTCTTTAGCATTGTATAATCTTTCAAGTCCCGCTTTAGCTTGATTTAACATTTCCTCACTAAAGTTAATTGGGTTTCTGTAATGAGCTGATAACATAAAGAATCTTACTATTTCTAAATCATATAGTTTTGATATATCTCTTACTGTGAAGAAGTTACCTTTTGACTTACTCATTTTTTCGTTATTTATATTGATGTATTCGTTATGCATCCAGTAGTTTGAGAAAATCTTGCCACTTCTAGCTTCACTTTGCGCTATTTCATTTTCATGATGCGGGAATTTTAAATCTTGTCCTCCAGCATGTATATCTATAGTATCTCCTAAATATCTACGAGACATAACAGAACATTCTATATGCCATCCTGGTCTACCTTCTCCCCATGGACTTATCCATCCTGGTTCTCCCTCTTTTTTAGCTTTCCATAAAACGAAGTCCATTGGATGTCTCTTTTGATCATTAACTTGGATTCTTGACCCAGCTTCTAATTCTTCTTGAATTTGTCCAGAAAGTTTTCCATAATCATTGAATTTTTTAGTATCAAAATATACATCTCCATTTACAGCATAAGCATAGCCTTTGTCTTCTAATTCTTTAACAAAGTCTATTATTTCTTGGATGTTATCAGTAACTTGTGGATGTACAGTTGCTCTTTTTATTCCAAGTCCATCAGCATCTTTAAAGTATTCTCCTATGTATTTTGTTGCTACTTCTTCTGGAGCTATATTTTCTTCGTGACCTCTTTTTATTATTTTATCATCTACATCTGTAAAGTTTTGAACATAAGTTACACCATAACCTCTGTATTCTAAGTATCTTCTCATTGTATCAAAAATTATAAATGGCCTAGCGTTACCTACATGAATGTAGTTATATACAGTAGGACCACAAACATACATTTTAACCTTACCTTCTTCTAGTGGTTTAAACTCTTCTTTGCTTCTTGTCATTGTATTATATAATTTCATTTCCATATCTCCTTTCTCTCTAGTTTCCTCTTTGTATTATGTATCTTAAAATATTTTTTATAAATATATTCCATTAAATAGTAATGTTATTATTATACCCTCATATATTTAATTTCTAACCTTATTTTGCGCAATAAATTCAGGTTGAAATTAGAAATACTTTCTAGTAATTTATGTCACTCTATTATTATACATAAATAGTACTTCATAAAAAACCTATTATTAAATATTTATTGAATAAAGCAAAAGAATTGCTATCTGTATGATAGCAACTCTTTCTTACTTATTATAGTATGTTATTTTTAACATAAGCTAATCTGTTTAAGCAAACTTCTTTTCCGATAACTTCCATTATTTTATTAAGATCTGAACCATGCATTTGCCCTGTTAAACTAATTCTTGATCCCATAAATAAGTTTTTACCTTTTATGCCATGCTCTTTTTGTATTTCTTTAAGCATAGCTTTTGCACTTGATTCATCTAATACTTCAATATTAGAAAGTTTCTCTATTAATGCATCTACTAATGTAGGTATATGTTCTAATTTTAAGAACTCTCCACACTCTTCAGTTTCTAACTCTATAGTATCTCCAAAGAATATTAAAGCATGGTCAGTTATTTCTCTTACATATTGTAATTTTTCTTTAAGAACTGAAACCATTCCTTTTATGAAATCATAATTTGATTTAGCTTCTTCTTCAGTTACAAATCCAGCTTCTACTAAGAATGGTATTGCTAAAGAAGTTAATACTTCATCATCTCCATCTTTCATGTAGTGTTGATTAACCCAGTTTAATTTCTCTGTGTCAAATACTCCACCACTCTTTGAAACTCTTTCTATAGAGAATACTTCTTCTAATTCTTCCATTGAGAATATTTCTTTATTTTCTTCTGGAGACCAACCAACTAATGCAACATAGTTAACTAATCCTTCTGGTAAGTATCCTTTTTTCTCAAAATCTTCAACTGCTACATCACCTTGTCTTTTACTTAATTTTTTCTTTTCTTTATTAAGTATGTTAGGTAAATGAACAAATAATGGAGCTTCCCATCCAAATGCCTCATATAAGTAAACATGTTTTGGAGTAGAGGAAACCCACTCTTCACCTCTTATTACATGAGTTATTTTCATTAGATAATCATCAACTACAACTGCAAAGTGGTATGTTGGGAAACCATCTGTTTTTATTAAAACTTGATCATCTAAATCATTAGTATTAAATTCAGTTTCTCCTCTAACTAAGTCATTGAATTTTATAACATGATTTTCTGGTAATCTAAGTCTTATAACATATGGAACACCTTCTGCTATTTTAGCTTCAACCTCTTCTTTAGATAAATCTCTACAGTGACCATCATACTTAGCAGTTTTTCCTGCTTCTCTTTGTTTTTCTCTTACTTCATCTAGTCTTTCTTTTGTACAGAAACAGTAATAAGCTTTATCACTATCTAAAAGTTCTTTTATATGTTTTTGGTATATGTCTAACCTTTCTGATTGAACATATGGTCCACAATCACCTTTTTGAACCACATTTCCATGGTCGTCTAACATAACACCTTCTGTATGATTTACGCCCGCCCATTTCATAGCATTTAGCATATTCTCTATTGCACCATCAACTAATCTTGTTCTATCAGTATCTTCTACTCTTAATATATATTGTCCACCCATTTTTTTTGCAAATAAATAGTTATAAAGAGCAGTTCTTAAACTACCTATATGAACAAATCCTGTAGGACTTGGAGCAAATCTTACTCTAACATTACTCATCTTATGTATGCCTCCTAAAACTAACCTATTATAATCTCACGTTATTTTTTTTAAATTCTTCTCTTACTCTAGTTTCTATATCTTCTACTGCTATTAATTCTTTTCCGCCTGTTTCTCTTAATACAAATTCAACTTTTCCATCTACTATATCTTTACCAACTGTAATTCTCATTGGTATACCTATTAATTCTGCATCTTTGAATTTGAAACCTGCTCTTTCATTTCTATCATCAAGAATTACTTCAACTCTCATAGCTTCTAATTCCTTAGCTATTTTCTCTGCATTCTCAACTTGCTCTTCATTTTTCATATTTACAGGTACGACTATAACATGATATGGAGCAACTGATAAAGGCCATTTTATACCATTTTCATCATAGTGTTGTTCTATTACAGCAGCTGCTGTTCTTTCAACACCAATTCCATAACATCCCATTTGTATTAATTGAGATTTACCATCTTTATCAACATAGGTACAGTTCATAGCTTCTGAATATTTAGTTCCTAATTTAAAGATGTGACCTACTTCAACACCTCTCATTATTTCTAATTCTCCACCACATTTAGTACATTTATCTCCTTCTTGTACGCATCTGAAATCTCCAACCACACCTTCAAAATCTCTTCCGTGGTTAACATTTTTTATATGATATCCAGTTTTATTTCCACCAACAACTAAGTTTGATTGATCTACTATTTCTTGGTCTACAAATAAATAATCTGCTTTTATTCCTATTGGTCCAGCAAATCCTGTTTCAGCACCAGTAACGGCATTAACCATTTCTTCTCCTGCCATTTCCATTTCTATAACAGCGCCTATAGCATTAGCTACTTTCGTGTCATTAACATCTCTATCCCCTCTAACAACTACTGCAACAGATTTTCCATCTGCATTAAATATTAGAGTTTTAGCAAGTTTACTTGCATCAATTCCCATGAATTCTACTAATTGATCTATTGTCTTTACATTTGGAGTACAAACTTCTTCTAATATTAACATTTCTTCTTTAACTGATTTATGATTTACTGATTCAGCTTTTTCTATATTAGCTGCATAATCACAATGTTTACAGAATACTATTTCATCTTCTCCAACTTCTGATTTAACCATAAATTCTGCTGAGAATGCTCCACCTATAGCTCCTGAATCTGCTTGAACTGGTGAATTATCTAACCCACATCTAGCAAATATATTAGTATATGCTTCAAACATATCATGGTATGATTTATCTAATCCAGCTTCATCTATATCAAAACTATAAGCATCTTTCATTAAGAAAGTTTTAGTTCTCATGACTCCAAACCTTGGTCTTCTTTCATCTCTATATTTTGCTTGTATTTGATATAAGCTTAAAGGAAGATCCTTATAAGATTTAACTTCTTGTCTTACTATGTCCGTAAATACTTCTTCATGTGTTGGTCCAAGGCAATAATCTTTCCCTGTTCTATCTTTTAATCTAAACATTTCAGGACCCATAGCTGTCCATCTTCCTGATTCTTCCCATAATTCAGCAGGAATTACACCTGTACAGAATATTTCATTACCATCTTTAGCATTCATTTCTTCTCTTATTATATCGCTTATTTTTTTAAATACTCTTAATCCTAATGGTAGGTGATTATAAAGCCCTGAAGACATTTTCTTAATCATTCCTGATCTTAGCATTAACTGATGACTTGTTATTTCTGCATCAGCTGGTACTTCTTTTAATGTTGGTATAAACATTTTTGACATTTTCATATTAAATTACCTCCTAAATTTGTTTTTTAATATTAAAAAAAGCCCATCATCTCTAAAAAACAGAGACGAAAGGCTTATACTTTCCGCGGTACCACTCTAGTTAGTCTATGGTCATAGACTCTCTCAAAGGATGTAACGGTCCTACCCGTAAAAACTTGTTACCGTTTTTATACTAAAAGACTGGTTCAAAAATTTCCTCTTAGGAACTCTCACCTTCGTTCCCTCTCTGTAAAGATTTCATTTTCTAATATTTCTTTATTGTTGTTTTTAATCTTATTTAATTTATCACTAAAATATAATAATTTAATGATATAGTATTTCATTTTTATTGTCAACTTCAACTTTTCAGAATTTCATTTATAATTTTAGTACTTTTTTAAATTGATTTTTTCATATTTTATCTTATGTTCGTTATTGTATCCTGTAAATAATATTAATATACTCTAATTTATAATTTTTGTTACATTTTTTTATTTTTACCTTAAATATTTTTATTTTGATATTTTGTCAACAAACAAACACTTTGAGATGCTATTCCTTCTTTTTTACCTGTAAATCCAAGTCCTTCTTCTGTAGTTGCCTTTACACTAATATTATCTACTTCCGTATTTAATACATTTGCTATATTTTGTCTCATATTTTCAATATGAGGAGCCATTTTAGGACTTTGTGCAATTATTATGCTATCGATATTATTAATTTCATATCCTTTTCCTTTTATTAAATCCCCTACACATTCTAATAGTTTCATACTATCTGCATCCTTATATTTTTCATCAGTATCAGGGAAGTGTTTTCCAATATCACCTAGAGCAAGAGCACCAAGCATTCCATCCATTATTGCATGAATTAATACATCTGCATCTGAGTGTCCAAGTAACCCTTTTTCATGTGGAACATTTACTCCACCTATTATTAAAGGCCTTCCTTCTACTAATTTATGTACATCATATCCTAATCCTATTCTCATATATTTTCCTCTTTCACTAATCTAATTTTGTTTAAGAATCTCCATTCCTATATTTAAATCTTCTTGTGTAGTTATTTTAATATTATTATAATTTCCTTCTATAACCTTCACAATATATCCTGAATATTCCATCAACATTGAATCATCTGTACCATAATAATTATCTTCTTTTGCTCTTTCATGAGCTTTTAGAATTAAATCATATTTAAATGATTGTGGTGTTTGTATCGACCATAACTTACTTCTATTAGGTGTCACCGATACATTATTATCTTCATCAACTATTTTAATAGTATCTTTTACTGGTACACCTACAACTGTTGAATCATACTTTTTAGTGTATTTTATGCAATTATTTATAGTTTCTTCATTTACAAAAGGTCTAGCTCCATCATGAATCAATACAATTTTACAATCTTGTCTAACTTGTTTCAATCCATTGTAAACAGAGTCTTGTCTTTCATTCCCGCCTATTGCAATTTTAATATTTTTATAACCAAATTTACTTATAATCTTTTTCTCAACAAATTCTTTCTCATCTTCTTTTACTACTATAATAATTTCATCTATATTTTTATTTTTATAGAATTTACCTATGGTATGAGCTATAACTTCTCTATCCCCTAACTTAAGAAACTGCTTATTTATATCAGATTTCATCCTGCTACCTTTTCCAGCAGCCACAATAATAACACTATTCATCATTACACCTCTTTATAATATATGTATATATAAAAAGCCCTCGGTAAACGAAGGCTTTTTATTTTATCTTAGTTTTTAGGTTTTCCAAAAATCATTCTTCCAGCTGGTGTTTGTAACACTGATGTAACAAGTACATGTATTGTTTCACCCATGTGTTTTTTTCCACCATCTACAACTATCATTGTACCATCATCTAGGTAAGCTATACCTTGATTAGATTCTTTTCCTTCTTTTACAACTTGAGCTATCATCTCTTCACCTGGTATAGCAACTGGTTTAACTGCATTAGCAAGTTCATTTATATTTAATACCTCAACGCCTTGGAATTGAGCTACTTTGTTTAAGTTATAATCGTTAGTTACTACTTTTCCATTCATAACTTGAGCCAGTTTTAAAAGCTTACTATCCACTTCAGGTATATTATCGAAATCTTTTTCTGTTATTTCAACTTCTATATCTAATTCCTTTTGTATTAAGTTAAGAATATCAAGACCTCTTCTTCCTCTAACTCTTTTTAAATCATCTGAAGAATCTGCTATATGTTGTAACTCATTCAAAACAAATTTTGGTATTATTAATTTGCCTTCTACAAAACCTGTTTGGCATATATCTGCTATTCTTCCATCAATTATTACACTTGTATCAAGTATTTTCGGAGGAATATGCTTACCATGGTTTTCTTTTTTACTTTGTCTATCTTTTCCTAATGCTGAAGATATTCTACTTAATTTACTTACATTAAACAAGTCTTCCCTGCTTTTTAATGCAACTTTGATACCTATATAAGCCATAAATAAGTATACTATCATTGATAGTACAGCTCTTATTATAGGCATTCCATTCATTGAACCAAATAGTCCTCCTACAATTAAATAAGCTATAACAAGACCTACTACTAACCCAACAGAACCTAGTAATATATCTGTTTGTGGATATTTAGATATCTCTGCATCTAATACTTTAATAAATGACCTTACCTTAGCTAATAACCAAGGACTTAATAGATAGAATATTATCGCTAATACCATACCTGCTGCAAAACCTACTAAATATATGTTCTTCATTCCAAAACTTAGTCCAGGAACTATTTTAACCAAATTTATGTAAAGAGTTGTTCCTATAGCAAGACCAAATATTGCTATTAATATTCTAATTAATTTTTTTATCAAAACTTCACCCCCTATAGTGCGGTATATATATGATTTCATATATATATTTTTTTGTATTATTTTTTTAATTATTTATGTTTACATATCTAATGATGCCATTCTTTCCATTTTTATGAGTCCATTTTTAATATAAGTTGCTCTAATTTCACCAATTCCTTCAACTTCGTCTAAATCTTCAATTGAAGCAGTTTGTATACTCTTAAAATCGTTGAAATAACTAATAATATTTTCTATAATTCCAGTTGGTAACCTATGAATTTTATTCAAAACTCTATATCCTTTAGGTCTTATTTCCATATCCATACTTTCAGTGATTCCTGTATATCCTAAAATTTTAGCTACTTTTACTAAGTCCAGTAACTCATCATCTGTTAAACTTTTCATCTTTCTTTGAATATCTTTTAATTCTACAATATCTTTTCTGTAATCCATGTAAATCATCATTCTATCTTTTTTTGTCGTTCCCATTAATTCTTCTAACTGCATTCTTACTAGTGTACCTTCTTCTCCTAGCTCAATTACATATTTTTCTATTATAGTTATTATTCTCATAACCATTTCAATTTTTTGAACAACTACTGCAACTTCATAAATAGTAACCATATCTTTAAATTCAAAAGAATTTAAATTTAATATAGATTGATCTAATACAGACTTATATTTTTCTAATGTTTGTAAAGCTTGATTAGCTTTTGTAAATATTTTAGATATCTCTTCTATTACATATTTCTGCTCACCTCTGTAAACAGTTATAATATTTCTCCTTTGAGAAATAGATATTACTATAGCTCCTGTTTGTTTAGCAACTCTTTCTGCTGTTCTATGCCTTGTTCCCGTTTCTGATGTTGCAATAGAATAGTCTGGTATTAACTGAGCATTTGCCAGTAATATTGTCTTAACATCTTGGCTAAGAACAATTGCTCCATCCATTTTTGCCAATTCATATAAATACGCTGGAGAATAATCTGCATCAATCTTAAAACCACCATCAACTATAGCTGATATCTCTTCATCATTAGCCAATACAATAAGACCACCTGTTTTTGCTCTTAATACATTATCTAACCCCTGTCTAAGAGGAGTACCAGGAGATATTTTTCTAAGTGCTTGAATTAAATTTTTATTATCCATAATATTGTCTATATTGTACATTATTATTCATCACCCCCTTAATACTATATTTATAGCCTGTCTTAAGTTGTCTACTGGTATTATCTCTATACCTTTTGTATCCTTAACTGTTTCGAAGTTGTTTCTTGGAATAACCATTTTTTTAAATCCAAGCTTTTTACATTCAGATATTCTCTTTTCTATATAACTAACTGCTCTAACTTCTCCTGTTAATCCAACTTCCCCTGTAACTACTACATCACCATCTATTGATATATTTCTAAAACTAGAGGCTACTGCTAGTACTATACCTAAATCCATAGATGGCTCATTTATCTTTATTCCACCAACAACATTTAAGTACACATCTTGGTTTTGTATTTGAACTCCTACCCTTTTTTCTAAAACAGCTAATAATAAAGATAGCCTATTAAAATCTACCCCTGTAGCTGTTCTTTTTGCAATTCCAAAGCTTGTAGGTGACACTAGAGCCTGAAGTTCTAAAAGCATAGGTCTTGTCCCTTCAACTGTCGATATTATTACAGATCCAGATACATCCTTAGGTTTTTCAGATATAAGAACTTCTGAAGGATTTGTAAGTTCTATTAATCCAGTATCCTTCATTTCAAATACACCTAATTCATTTGTAGAACCGAATCTATTTTTTACGGCTCTTACTAATCTATAGGTATTATATCTTTCTCCTTCAAAATACAATACTGTATCCACCATATGCTCTAGTAATTTAGGTCCTGCTAAAGAACCTTCTTTAGTTACATGGCCAACTATAAATGTTGATATTCCCATTTTTTTAGAAATCTTCATAAATCTAGAAGTTCCTTCTTTTATCTGGCTAACTGTTCCTGGCGCAGATGATATTTCAGGACTGTACACTGTTTGTATTGAATCTACTATTATTAAATCTGGATTTATGCTATCTAAATAAGCTTCTATTATACTTAAATTATTTTCCGAAAAAATAAATAAATTATCTGTTTTAACACCTAATCTATGAGCCCTCATTTTTATTTGTGATTGAGATTCCTCACCTGATATATATAATACTTTTTTATCTGAGCATGCCACATTTCTTGATACTTGCATTAAAAGTGTTGATTTGCCTATACCCGGGTCTCCACCTACAAGTACCAAAGAACCTTTTACAATTCCTCCACCTAAAACTCTATCTAATTCTTCAATTTGAGTAGAAAATCTTTGCTCATGTTTAATTTCTATAGAGTTAATACTAATAGGTTTTGAATCACCTTTACTTATCACAAATACTTCTCTTTGTGATTTCTTTTCTTCTATTTCTTCAACAAATGTATTCCATTTTGTACACTCTGGACATTTGCCTAACCATTTACTTGTCTCATATCCACAAGATTGACACACGTACTTTGTTTTTATTTTTGCCATTATTTTCACCCTTAATTGCATTATTATTACTTTATTGTACTATATATTGTTAATATATGCATATAAATATTCCTTATCTTAATACAATTGTAATAAACTTACCTTTACTAAACCTTAAATAGAGGGAGATTCCCCCCTCTATTTGAAAAATATCACTATTTAACTTCGAAAGCCATTCTTCCTTCTTTTACTTTAGCTTCAACTATATCCCCAGACTTTATAGTTCCTTGTAATATCAATTCTGATAATTCATTTTCTAATTCCTTTTGAATTGATCTTTTTAAGGGTCTTGCTCCATATTCTACATCAAAACCTTCTTTTGCTATTAAATCTATAGCATCCTCATCCATTTTTAATTTAATGGTCATTTCCTCTAATCTATTTATTAATGTTTTACACATTAACTTCACAATACTAGATATATCTTCCTTGTTTAGTGAATGGAATACTATTATATCATCAATCCTATTTAAAAATTCTGGTCTGAACTGTTTTTTTAGTTCTCCCATAATATTTTCTTTCATTTTTTCATATTCATCTTTATCTATATCACCTTGAGTCACAGTACTAAAACCTAGTGTCTTTTGTCTTCTAATAGTTTTTGCTCCAACATTAGAAGTCATTATTAAAATTGCATTTTTAAAATCTACTGTTCTTCCTTTTGAGTCAGTTAACCTACCATCATCTAATATCTGTAATAATATATTGAATACATCAGGATGGGCTTTTTCTATTTCATCAAATAGTACCACTGAGTAAGGATGTCTTCTAACTTTTTCTGTTAATTGACCACCTTCATCATAACCTACATATCCCGGAGGAGAGCCTATTAATCTAGATACTGAATGTTTTTCCATATATTCTGACATATCAATACGAACAATTTGATTTTCATCACCAAATTCTGCTTCAGCCAATGCTTTGCTAAGCTCAGTTTTTCCTACTCCCGTTGGTCCTAAAAATAAAAATGAACCTATTGGTCTATTTGGATCTTTAAGTCCAGCTCTAGCTCTTCTAATTGCAGTACATATTGATTTAATGGCTTGATCTTGACCAATTACTCTTTCATGTAAAATATCTTCTAGTTTTAGTAATCGTTCTGCCTCTGCTTCTACCATTCTATTTACAGGTATTCCAGTCCAAAGTTCTACTACTTCAGCAATAGCTTCTTTATCTACAACATTTCCATATTTAGATGTAGTATTCCACTTTTGTCTGATTTTTGTTAGCTGCTCTTGAGCTTTTCTTTGCTCATCTCTTAACCCTGCTGCTTTTTCAAAGTTTTGACCTCTAACAGATTCTTCTTTTTCTTTTTTGATATTTTCTATTCTTTCTTCTAAATCTTTAATTTCCTTGGGCGGTGTATTTTCTTTAAGCCTAATTTTAGAAGCAGCCTCATCAATTAAATCTATTGCCTTATCTGGTAAATATCTATCTGTTATATACCTTACAGATAATTCTACAGAAGCTTGAATTGATTCATCCGTTATTTTTACTTTATGATGAGCTTCATACTTGTCTCTTAAACCTTTTAGTATTTCAATAGCATCTCCCTTTGTAGGTTCTTCTATCATAACAGATTGGAATCTTCTTTCTAAACCACTATCTTTTTCTACATGCTTTCTATATTCATCAATAGTTGTTGCTCCTATTACCTGTATTTCTCCCCTTGCTAGGCAAGGTTTTAGTATGTTAGATGCATCTATTGATCCTTCTCCTGTTGCTCCTGCGCCAATTATAGTATGCATTTCATCTATAAATAATACTATATTACCTTTTTTAGCAACTTCGTCTATTACTTGTTTAATTCTTTCTTCAAATTCACCCCTATATTTTGCTCCTGCTAAAAGAGCTCCCATATCTAAGGTGTATAGTATCTTGTCTTTTAAGGTTTCTGGTACTCTTCCTTCAGCAATATCAATAGCTAATCCTTCGGCTATTGCTGTTTTTCCAACACCTGGATCGCCTATAAGCACAGGATTATTCTTAGTCCTTCTACTTAGAATTTGAATTATTCTCTGTATTTCTTTTTTTCTACCTATAACAGGATCTATTTTATTTTCTTTTACACTCTCACTAAGATTTCTACCGTATTTATCTAGTAACTTTGATGACTTGCTATCTGAAGTACTTTTTGATTTACTAGTTTCTTTTGATTCAATTGAGTAATTATCTACCCCCATCATATCAATTATACTTTCTGCAATATCTCGTGAATCAATATCTAAAGAACCTAGTATCCTCATGCCTAATCCCTCACCCTCTTGTGCAAGAGCTAATAGAATATGTTCAGTCCCTATGTAATTTGTCTTTAGTTTATTTGCAAAAGCTCCAGAAAGCTCTAGTACTTGTTTTGATCTAGGACTTAATGTTACTTCAGATTCTCCTGGTGCATTTTTCCCCTCAATCTCTATTATTTTTGCTTCTAAAATATCTTCTGTTACTCCTAATTTATTTAAAACCTTAGCTGCTATACCATCTTTTTCTTTAAGAAGTCCTAAAAGTAAATGTTCTGTACCTACAATTTTATGCCCCAATTTTTTTGCAGAATCTACGCCTAAATCAATAGCTGTCTTTGCTCTTTGAGTAAATCTGTTGAAGTACATTTGTATACCTCCTATTTCTTATTTCTATTTGCTAAAGTCAATTCTTCTCTCATATAACTAGCTCTATCTATATCACTTTCCATGCTAGAAGATAATAACCTTAGAGCTGGTTTAGTTCCCAACATAAGACTATTTATTTTTTCACTATTTATATCTTTGATATAATCCATTTCTAGTCCAAGCTTAATATTAGATAAATGTTTCATTGCTTCATAAGCTGAAATAATTCTTGCATTTTGTAATATACCTAGAGATCTAAATATTTCATCTTCAGTTTCTATGGATGAATACTCCTTTAGATTTTTTCTTGCTTCTATCTCATTAACTATAATATCTTTAGTTAAACTTTTTACACTTTCAATTATGTTTCGTTCTGATCTACCATAGGTTGTTTGATTAGTAATTTCATACATACTACCTAAAGTATTTGATTTTTCATTATTAATACCTTTTATATTTGCTCCTATTTTATGAGCAATATTATGATAATCTTCCACTTTGTCTTGTAACGATAATATTGGTAAATGAACTATTACCGATACTTTTAATCCAGTCCCTGCATTAACTGGACATGAAGTTAAATATCCAACGTCATCATTAAATGCATAATCTAATTTGTCTCCTATGATATCATCTAGTTTATTAGTAATGTCATAAGCTTCATCTAAATTCAAACCCTCTTTATAAACCTTAATATTAATATGGTCTTCATTATTTATGATTATATCTATACTTTTATCACTATTACATACAAGTGCACCATTATTATTTTTTGAAAAAGGCGAACTAATAATCCTTCTTTCTATCATAGTATTTTTTTCTATATCACTAATTTCTTCTATATTTTTTAAAACTAAATCCTCATTACATTGGTCTTTTGAATCTAACAATATATCTTTTATTTTATTTATTATGGTTATAGATTCTGATTGACTTAATTTATGAGGAAAAGGATAATTATCTATATTTCTAGATAGAGACACTTGTGTCCCCATTACTATACTATCCTTCATACATCCTTCCTCCTATTCGCTACACTCTTCTAATTCTCTTATTTTATCTCTAATACTTGCTGCCTTTTCATATTCTTCTTTTTCAACTGCCATATTTAAATCTGCTTTTAATATTTTTATTTCATGATTAATATATATATGAGTTCCGTTAATATTAGGGATTTTACCTATATATTCTGCGTATCCATATATATTTTTCATTATTGGCTTAAGTTGCTTTTCAAAAACCTCATAACATTTACTACAACCTAATTTTCCTGTTTCTCTATATTCATCATATGTACTATAGCAATTAGTGCAGATAACTTCTTTATTTTTATTTTCTATATCTACTTTTAATAATTTTTTATTATTAACAAGCTCTTCTTCTACTTTTAATTTTTCCATGATATCCTTAATTGAAAAAGGTTCTTCCATATTAAAATTAAATAGTTGGTAATCCTTAGCACAATCATCGCATAAATAAGTTTTAGTTTCTGTTCCATTTACTATGGAGCTAATAAAAACTGAAGCCATTTTTTCATGACATTTTTGGCACAACATAGTATCACTCCTCCATATAAAATAATTCCTATACTTAATTTTTTAATAGATGTGTTGTAGATGTATATAATCTATAGCACATAATATTAATATTTTACTTTTGTTGTTTATTATATATGTCTATTAACCATTTTATTATGATTTCCCTTTATATGTATGTTATTCATTATGGATTTTTTAATATGATATGTTTTTGTTATATGAAATTCTAGATTAGTATTTATTTATATTATATACAATTTTTAGTGCGATAATCTAATTATTGTAAATAAAACTAGTCTTCAAATTCTAACATTTATAAAACTTAAGATGTATCAATTAAAAACGACAAGATATTTTTAATACCTTGTCGCCTTATTTATAATTTCATTATATTCTTAATTAGCAGCTTCTAATATTATCTTTGAAGCAAGTTGTTGCGGAACCTCATTGTATTTTTGTAATTCCATTTCAAAAAATCCTCTACCTTGAGTCATGGATCTTAAATCAATTGCATATTTAAATGTTTCACTTTGAGGTGCTTCAGCAAATATAACTTGTCTTCCTTTGTCATCAGGCTCCATACCTAGTATTTTACCCCTTCTCTTGTTGATATCACCCATTACATCTCCCATGTATTCTTCTGGAACAGTTATAGTTAATTTCATAATAGGTTCTAATAATATTGGTTGAGCTTCTTCCATTCCTTTTTTGAAAGCAGCAGATGCTGCCATTTTAAATGCCATTTCTGATGAATCAACATCATGATATGAGCCATCATATAATGTTGCCTTTATATTAGTAACTGGGAATCCTGCCAGTATACCCTTTTGCATAGAATCTTTTAAGCCTTTTTCTACAGCAGGTATATATGATTTTGGAACAGATCCACCAAATATTTCTTCCGCAAATTCAAAATCATCACTTGATCTTGTAAATTTAATCTTTACATCACCATATTGACCATGTCCGCCAGATTGCTTTTTATGTTTTCCTTGAACATCTGCATTTCCTTTTATTGTTTCTCTATAAGCAACTTTAATATCTTCTAAATCAACATCAACACCAAATTTTTCTTTCATTTTATTTTTAACAGTATTTATATGAAGTTCACCCTGACCACCAACAAGTGTTTGCTTAGTTTCAGGATTTCTATACCAATGAATTGTAGGATCTTCTTCTGATATTTTATTTAATGAAGAACCTATCTTATCTTCTTCACCCTTATTTTTTGGTACTAAGGCAAAATATATTTGAGGTTTTGGTAAATCAATATCATCTAATAATTGTTCTCCACTTTTGGATGATATTGTATTTCCTGTTTGTAATGAATTTATTTTAGTTACAACAACTATGTCCCCTGCCCTAGCATAATCTATTTCTTCTAATTCTCCATTTTTCATTGTATATAAATTAGAAATTCTCTCTTTTGCGTCTTTATTAAGATTTACTACTTCAGTATCTTTTTTCAACGTACCTTGTACTACTTTTATATAAGACATTTTTCCCATAAATGGGTCAACCATCGTTTTGAAAACTAAGGCCTTTAAACTTTCTTCTTCTTTTACAAATTTAGGTTGTATATATGAACCTATTGTTTGTAAAATTTCTTCTGATCCTATGTTATTTATAGTAGACCCGCAAATTACAGGTATAATATCACCACTTTGAATACCTATTATTATTCCTTTTTGAATTTCTTCTGGAGTTAACTCTTCTCCATTAAAATATTTATCTAAAACTGTATCATCAGTTTCAGCTATATGTTCCATTAAAGCTTCTTTTACACTAGAAACTTGTTCTTTAAATTCTCCTTCTAAATCGTCATCCAGGTTTTCTAATACATTATGTAGTTTTACAAATTGTTTATCCTTATATATAGGGCTTATCATTGGTACTATTTTATTATCATATTTTTCTCTTAACATTTCTATTGCATCTTTGTATCTTGCCTTTTCATTGTCTATTTTATTGATAAACATTATCTTAGGCATATTTTCTGTTAATTCTAATGATTTTTCTGTTCCAACTTGTATAGGAGAAGTCGCATCTATAACTATAATAGCTGCATCACTGGCTCTCAAAGAAGAAATTACTTCACCAGTAAAATCAAAATAACCTGGAGTATCTAAAAAGTTATACTTTGTGTCATTGTACTCTATTGGAGCTAAACCTATACTATAAGTCATATTTACCTTATCTGATAACTTGGGCATTTTCTTCGAGATGTTTGTAGTATATGCTAGAGCATCAATTAGATTAGATTTCCCACATCCACTGTGCCCTAGTATTGCAACATTTCTTAATTTGTTACTATCATAGACTTTCATATTAGCACCTACCTTCTTTAAGTATATAAAACTAACAACCTTATCTGTTAATTTTATACCGTTTCCATGTATAATATTCCCAATTATGTAAGATAAGATTACCTTATTTCCATAAAAAAATAATAATTAGGTACTCTTTCCCTTGGATTTAATAAATATATTTCTACATACAATTATATTTTTCCTCTTTTTTGTATAAATAAAACTCTAGACTAGTTATTATAACTAATCTAGAGCCTTATTTATTTTTTAAATTATTCCAGTATCATTAATAATTGTTTATCACAAACCATTTCATTTTCATTAACCTTAATTGATTTTATTTTTCCATTTGCTTTAGATACTATATTAGTTTCCATTTTCATAGCTTCTATTACTATTAGAGGTTGATGTTCTTCTACTACATCACCTTCTTTAACTAATATTTTTATAACCTTACCCGGAATACTAGCTCCTATTTCTAAAGGACTATCCATATTTGCAGTTTCAACTTGTTTAATACTTCCTGCAAAGTTAGTATCTTTTATTTCTACTTCTCTATGCATACCATTTAAATCAAATACAATGGTTCTATATCCATTTTCTTTTACTTCTCCAATATTTCTTAAACTAATAGTTAACATCTTTCCTTCTTCGATTTCTACATCACATTCTTCTCCTAGTCCTAGGCCATAGAAGAACACATCACTTTCTAATTTAGAAATATCATTATATCCTTGTAAATGTTTTAAATACTCCTCGTAAACTTTTGGATATAATTCATAACTTAATATATTTCTTATATTAGATTTCATATCAAACTTTTCATTTAAATAATCTCTATCTTTATCGAAATCAGCTGATGGTATTAATAAACCTGGTCTACAAGTTATGGCTTCTTCACCCTTTAATACAACTTCTTGTAAGTCTTTTGGTATTCCACCTTCCGGTTGACCTATCATACCTTTACAATAATCTACTACCGAATCTGGGAAAGATAATTTTTTTCCTTCTTCTATTATGTTATCTTCATTTAATTTGTTTTTAGTCATAAATATGGCTAAATCCCCTACAACTTTTGATGATGGAGTTACTTTAATTATATCTCCAACTATTTGATTTGCTTCTTTATAATTTACTTTTAAAGTATCAAATTCATCACCTAAACCAAAACTATCTGCTTGAGCTTTTAAGTTTGAATATTGCCCCCCTGGCATTTCATATTCATATATTTCAGCAAATGAAGTGCTCATTCCACTTTCAAACTTTTTATAAATCTGTCTCAAATCACTATAGTAATTTGATAATTCTTCATATCCATATAAATCTATATTAGTATCTCTTTCTGTATGTTTTAAAGCTTCTACTATAGCATTTAAAGACGGTTGACTTGTTAAACCTGACATAGTTTGAAGAGCAGAGTCTACTATGTCTACACCGGCTTCAGAAGCCATTAAGCATGTTGCTACACCATTTCCACTAGTATCATGTGTGTGTAAATGAATTGGCGTTTTAACATTTTCTTTTAAGGCCTTTATTAAATTATAAGCAGCATAAGGTTTTAGAAGGCCAGCCATATCTTTTATACAAATAATATCTACACCTAAAGATTCTAATTCTTTAGCCATTTTCACATAATAATCTAAATTATATTTTGCTTTATTTTTATTTAATATATCTCCTGTATAACATATAGTACCTTCTATTATTTTTCCTGTTTCAAGTCCTGCGTCAATGGATAGTTTCATATTTTCAACCCAGTTTAATGAGTCAAATATTCTTATTACATCTATTCCTTGATATGCAGATTCTTTTAGAAAATCTTTTATTACGTTGTCTGGATAGTTAGTATATCCTACTCCATTAGAGGCTCTAAATAACATTTGGAACATTATATCTGGTATTTCTGTTCTTAGTTTTTGTAATCTTCTCCATGGAGATTCTTTTAAGAATCTATAGGCAACATCATAAGTTGCTCCTCCCCACATTTCTAGTGAGAACAAATCTTTTTGATATTCGTTTGTTGGTTTAGCAACTTGTAGTAGATCATACGTTCTAAATCTTGTAGCTATAAGAGATTGATGAGCATCCCTCATAGTTGTATCTGTAAGTAACAATTTTTTCTCATTTTTTATTTTTTCAATATATGCAGCCTTGCCTAATCTTTCAAACTGCTGTTTACTTCCTTCCACTTTAGAAATATACTCCGTTATTATGCGAGGTTGATGTGGGGTTTCAAACTTAGGCTTAGGGATACATTTATTTTCGTTAACAACAACATCTCCTATAAATTGAAGTAATTTTGTTCCTCTATCTTTACTTTCTCTTATGTTAAATAGTCTAGGATGTTCATCTATAAACTTAGTACTGCATCTACCTTCTCTAAACATTGAATCTTGTAATACATTAACTAAGAATCCTACATTAGTCTTTACTCCCCTAACTCTTAATTCTTTTATAGACCTTATTGTTTTATTAATAGCTTTTTCAAAAGTCCTATCCCAAGAAATAGTCTTAACTAATAAACTATCATAGTATGGACTTATACTAAATCCAGCACATCCATTTCCACCATCTAGCCTTATACCATTTCCTGACCCTGTTCTATATACTTGTATTTTACCTGTATCAGGCATGAAGTTATTTTTAGGATCTTCCGTTGTAATTCTACATTGTATAGCATATCCTGTTATACTTATATCCTCTTGAGATTTTATATTTATCTCTTCATCATCTAATCTATGTCCTTCAGCAATTAATATTTGACTTTGAACTATATCAATTCCTGTTACTTCTTCAGTTACAGTATGCTCTACTTGAATTCTAGGGTTCATTTCTATAAAATAATGATTTCCTCTTGAATCCACTAAAAATTCTAAAGTTCCTGCATTTATATAGCCTACTTCTTTAGCTATTTTAACTGCGTCTTGGCAAATTTCTTCTCTTATTTTTTTATCTAATGAAAATGCTGGTGCATATTCTATTATTTTTTGATGTCTTCTTTGAACTGAACAATCTCTTTCATATAAATGAACTAAGTTTCCATGTTCATCCCCTAATATTTGTACTTCTATATGTTTTGGGTCTTCTATATATTTTTCTATAAATATAACATCATCTCCAAATGCTTTTCTTGATTCACTACATGCTGTTTGGTATTCAAGAGCTAGATTTTTCTCATCATAAACAACTCTCATACCTCTTCCCCCACCACCATTTGAAGCTTTAATCATTACTGGATATCCTACTAAATCAGCAATTTCTTTTGCCTCTTCAACAGTCTTTATTACCTTTTCAACTCCTGGTATAGTACCCACACCTACTCTGTGTGCTACCTTTTTAGAATTTATTTTATCTCCCATGCTTTCCATTATAGATGCTGATGGTCCTATAAAAATTATACCATTCTCTTTGCACTTTCTAACAAACTCTGGATTTTCTGCTAGAAAACCATATCCAGGATGTATTGCATCAACATTTTTTTCTTTAGCCAGTTCTATTATTCCATCCATATCTAAATAGGCTTCTATTGGGCCTTTATCTTTTCCTATTAAATAAGACTCATCTGCTTTTGTTCTAAATAAGCTATATTTATCTTCAACGCTATATATCCCCACACTTTTTATTCCTAATTCATTGCACGCCCTAAATATCCTTATGGCGATTTCTCCCCTATTTGCTACTAGGACCTTTTTAAATTTTTTAAGCATATTATCCCCCTTTTGTATATTTTAATTGTAATATTAAAGATTATAGTCTAAATCACTTTATTTTTGAACCTTTATTAGTTAGTTTCTTAATAATTAATACAAAATTTGTAAAATAGATAATTTATTATTGTTATTTTCATATTTAGTCTTTGTAAGTTAAGTGATTCAAGAATATTTTTATGTATAAATATAAAAATATTCTTGGTATTATGAATATATATTCGATTTTATATGTTTTGTATAGCTGTTTTAAAGTATATAAAAATAACCTATAAAGTATGATATGTTAAATATATACTTTATAGGTTATTTTTATCTAATATAATATTGTTAAAACTCTTATTTTATAACTGTTAGTATATTGCTAAATACGTCTTAATTTTTTCATGTTTTTGTCATAATATTTACTATACAAAAAAGAGTTACTATTATAATAATAGTAACTCTTTTACATTATTTTCTAGTCTAATTCATTTAATAATCTTCTAGATACATCGTTTAATTTTAATTGTCCTAATCCTATATAAGCCACAGTAAATACAATCTTGATAACATTTTCTGAATTATCCCACTTATATGATATTGCATTCACTAGAGAATGCTTAGGCATAACATTTTTTAATGATAAAGCCATTTCTTCTGATAAGTTTATATATTCTTCAAATAATTCTTCTTCAGTCATATCATTTAAATTATAATCCTTCCTTAGATCTTCATTTAAATCCTCTACACTTATACTTAATTGGTAAGCAACTACATCTTCCCTTTTAGTCCCTTTGCACATATCTCTATCTACTTTAAATTTACTATTTTCTTTTATTATTCCGCTTATTCCTTCGCTATCTACTATTTCTTCACCAAATATAATGTACATATTAACACCTTCCTTAAGCTTTTATTTTAATTAATTTATTTTCTATCTTTTTCTTTTATTTTTAATTAAAAAACTATTATCTATAACTTATTTTAAATATAAAAAACCTCTAGTTATTTAACTAGAGGACTAATGGTGGGACCAACAGGGCTCGAACCTGTGACCCCCTGCTTGTAAGGCAGGTGCTCTCCCAGCTGAGCTATGGTCCCGGGATTAATATTTTATATGGTGCGCCCAGAGGGACTCGAACCCCCAACCTTCTGATTCGTAGTCAGACACTCTATCCAGTTGAGCTATAGGCGCATATTTAAATGGAGGCGACACCCAGATTCGAACTGGGGATGAAGGAGTTGCAGTCCTCTACCT
>JAVXJG010000025.1:0-24570 GCA_036647935.1 Peptostreptococcaceae bacterium | reverse complement strand
TATACTACATATTATATCAAATACTCTATAAAATTAAACCTATGAATTATTTTTATTATAAAACTCCTACTAAAATAGCACCCTCTGATGTATATGTTCCCATAACAGAACCTATATCTCCTATAACTACTTCTTTAAAAGTATTTTCTTCTTCCATTATATCTTTTGCCTTTAATGCTTTTTCCATGCAATTAGAATGACCTATTACTAATATCTTGTTTTCTGTATTAGATATTTGATTCTTTACTTTTTCACAAACCTTCTTAATACTATTTCCTTCTCCTCTAGTCTTATCTATTGGCTTAACTAAACCATCAGTAATATGTATTACTACTTTAAAGTTAAGCGCACCTATTATTTTACCAGCTATTGGATTTACTCTTCCACCCTTTATAGCGTTTTCTAAAGTATCTAGCGCTCCATAGAAAACAATTTCATCTTTTATTTTTTCAATTTCTTCAACTATTTCATCAATAGTTTTACCTTCATCTCTTAACTGAGCAGCTTTCATAACTAATAATCCAGCCCCTAGTGAACCACTAGTTGTATCTATTACCCTTATATCTTTTTCTCCTATTTCTTTTGTATAAAGTTCTTTTGCTAATACTGCTGTTGAGTATGTAGCTGATAACTTAGATGTTAGTGTTAAAACTAACACAATTTCTTCTTCACACTCATAAGACTTCATAAATCTTTCTGGTGAAGGGCAAGATGTTTTTGGTAATTCTTTTTCACTTTTCATTCTCTTATAGAATGTATCGTTATCTATTTCCACTCCACCTATAAAGGTTTCATCTCCAAAACTTACATTAAGACCTATTATTCCTATATTATATCTATCTATTATATTAGCTGGTAAATCACACGAGCTATCTGTTATTATTTTTATTTTTTTCATATTATTCGCCCCTATTTTTATTTCATTCGGTCGACCGACCGACTGATTGTTTAATATTATTTTATACCCACTTATATAAAAAGTCAATACATAAGTATTTTTACAAATTTCATACTTTCAACTTTATTGACAATAAATTTTACCAAGTTTATAATATTATATATTTACTTTAATACCTCGTTTATATGGAAAGGTTGATTATATGAAACCAAACAATACTAATATGAAACAAAGTATCTTACTAGCTGCAACAAATCTTATAACAAAAAATGGTATAAAAAACACCAGTCTAGCAGATATTGCTAAGGCTGTTGGTATAAGCAAAGGGACTCTATACTATCATTATTCGTCTAAAGATGAACTTATTGGAGATATAGCTGATGCACATTTAAGCATAATAACTCAATCTGTTCTAAGTTGTGTTCAAGATGTAAATGTTGAGCATCCTAAAGATGAAATTATAAAATCCATTTTAGATAAAATATCTGCAATTGAAGGTACTGGAAGAGTTCATATGTATCTTATTTGTGAGGCTATCACTGCTAATGATGCTCTAAGAGAGAGAATTAGGATAAGTTATATTAATTGGAGAAAAACACTAAAAACAGAAATTGAGAAAACCTTTAGCAGTCATTCTTCTGCAGAATCTCTTTCTTTTTTACTGCTATCAATTGTTGATGGTCTTGTTATTCAAAGTTTATTAAAAACAGAAAAAATACCATTTGAAGGTATTGCTGAATTTTTAATTAATCATTGGACTTAAAAATACATTATATAAAAAAAGAAGTTCTATTATAAAATATACTTTGATAAATAAAATTTAAGTATATAATAATATTTGAACTTCTTTTATATTTTTTTATAATTTGATGATAAGGTTTAATGTTTACCATGTTTTATTTTCTAGGAAATATCTAGCTTTATTTTCTGCATTTTCTGCAATTGTTTTGTTGTAACCCATAAATTCCAACAACTTTATAGCATTTCTAGTTTTAGATTCTCCACAACGTAATTTATAATCAAATATAATCTCTTTATCTGTTATATTTTCTTCAAAATGATAATTATCAAACTTATTTTCAAGAATAGATGTAAGTTCTATATCATGTGTTGCTGAAATACAAATACAGTTTTTATCCCCTAAGAAAGATAGTACTTCACTAGATGCAGCTATTCTTTCTACTGTATTAGTACCTCTAAGAATTTCATCTACAAAACATAGACAAGGTGTATCATCATTTATACTTTCTAAAATTCGCTTCAATGATTTTATTTCAACTATATAATAGCTTTCATTACTAAAAATATCATCTTTAAGAGCCATAGATGTATATATATCAAAAAATGAAGACTTATATTCTTTAGCTAATGATGTGTATATAGTCTGAGATAGTATAGCATTTATTGCTATAGTTTTTATAAATGTAGATTTTCCAGATGCATTTGAACCAGTAAGTATCACTCCCTTATAAAATCTAGCACTGTTTAAAACTGGCTTTTTTATAAGTGGATGATATATATCTATAAACTCTAATTTATTACTTATACTACTGCTTTTTTCAAATTTTGGATTTGTATAAAATTTCAAAGTTTCTCTAAATGATGCTACTGCAATAAGTGCATCTATTGTTCCAACGTATTCATATATAGCTTTAAAATCTTCTTTATATTTTATTATTGTATTTTTAGCTTTTTCATGATTTATTAATTCTGTTAAAAAAATCATATTACTGTACTCTCTGAATAAATCTATATCTGACATAACGGAATCAGAACTAATTGCTATATTTCTTTTTTTAATAGACTTTACTTTTTTTAGACTTTGTTCTATATTATCTAAGTTTATTTCTATACTATTTATATTCATCTTTTTTATTATATTGGCAACTTTTATTGTACCTATAATATAACTAAATCCATCTGTATTAACGCTCTTCTTCTTAGTATTCTGGCTTACATATCCATTAAAGAACATAGAACCCAATAATAATATTAAAAAGTAAGGATTAACAAATATTAAAATTAAACTTATAAATGGTATTATTGATAAAATTCTATATTTAATTAAATTACTACTACTTAAGTCTTCTTTATTAAACAAACAATTTGATGCATATAATCCTTTTGATTTACCTAATTTTCCAAGTATATATTGTATTTCTTTTCTTTGTTTTTCATTATCATTAAAGTATCTTATTAAGTTATCTATTTTCTCTAGCTTTTCTTTATTATGTATTGGATTTCTAAGTATATTATACAGAATGTCTTCTCCTACAATACTTTGAGTATTGTTTATCTTTTTAAATACATCATCTAGCCCAAGGTCATTCCATGTTATATCATCTATTGATTTTAATCTTTCATTTAAATCTTTTTTATTTCTAAAATAATTAGATACACTCTCCATATTTATAAACATATCTTCTATATCTATTTCTTTTCCATATTTGGAGTTTATAGTTTTCTTTATATATTTAAGCTTCTTAATATGCTCAATTAAAGAAAATCCAAGAACAATTAAAACTACACATATTATAGCAAATATAAAGTTAATTCCATCTTCCATGACTTTTACCCCTTTTAATCCTACTTTTAAATTATATTTCTTAATTCTTGTAATAAATTTTCATATTCTTTATTTAAATTAAGGTCTTTAAATTCTAACTCTAAAGTTTGTACTATATTTTCATATGTCTTTTTCATAATATCATCTGAACAAATTTGCTCTTTGCCTAATAAGTAATCAAAGCACCCTATTTTATTAGCATTATAGGTTTTATTTCTATCAAAATCCTTAATTTCTTTTACCATATTATTCAATAAATCTATTGCTTTTTCCTGTTTATTCTTCTTCATATACAATTTTGCTAAAAGTATATAATTAGTATCTACAGGCAATATATTTTTTCCTTCTGGATAAAGTATTTCCTTTGTTTTCATAGATAAGTTTATATACTTTTCAGCTTTTTCAAAATCAATATCTTCATTTACAGTTTCAACTTCTCCACTATAAGTACTCCCTAATAAACTGCAACTAATATACATTTCTCCAAAACATCTTAATAAATTATTTTGAAGTAGCCTTCTTCCATCTTCAATCTTACCTAGTTCTAAGTAAATACTCGGAAGTATAGTATTTGGATTAACTTCAGGTATATGTATTTTTTTCAAACATTCTTCTGCCTTGCTTAAGTTTCTAAGCATTATATGTTTAGAACTTAGGTGAAATAATGATGATTACCTCATATTTATATCATTACTATTTTCCACTATATCTTCTAATATTTCCACACTTCTTTCATTTACCTTATTTATTTTATCTACATCATTTATAAGAATTGTATACATATTATATACTTCTACTAGCTTAATTTTTAATGTGTAATTATATTGATATTTCTCTATAGCCTCTTCACATTTTTTTATAGATTCATCTAGTTTTCCATCTTTCATGAGAGATTCACATTCTGATACTAAATTTTCAATATCATCATTATTCATGTCTAATCTATAGTTCATAAGCTCATCTATTGAAACATTAAAATATCTTGCCAATATTGGTAAACTTACTATATCTGGATAAGATGTGCCACTTTCCCATTTAGATACCGCTGCCGTTGATATTCCAATATGGTTTGCTAGTTGTTCTTGCGTTATTTTATTTTTTCTTCTTAAATTCTGTATTATTTCTCCTATTTTAAGCTTTTCCATTATTTTCTCCTCTTAATAAATTTATGCCTTAAATTTCATATTCTTATTTTAGTATATCTTAATAATTTGTATCAAACAATGGAGTTAAAGTTAATTTATATTCAAAAAAATTAACTAATAGTTAACCATAAAAATACAGCCTTAAGATAATTTAAAATTATCTTAAGGCTGTATATATATTTAATAATTATTCTATTTTATATAAAGAAGAATGTATTAGGTCCTATTGGAGCACCTATTAAAGCCCATATTATCGCAAATACTGTCCATGATATTAAGAATGCCATAGACACAGGCATCATTGTTGATATAAGGTTTCCAACTCCGAAATCTTTCTTATATTTTTGACCAAATACTACTATAACACCTAAATAACTCATTAAAGGTGATATTACATTTGTAGCAGAATCACCTATACGATATATTAACTGTACCCCTGCTGGAGAGAACCCTGCTACCATTAATATTGGTACAAATATAGGTGCAAGTAATCCCCACTTAGATGAAGCTCCACCCATAAATAAGTTAACAAATGCTGTTAAGAATATAAATGCTACCATTAATACCATTGTCCATAATCTACTATCTGTAGGTATCATAGATACTAAATCCGCCCCTAAAGATGCAACTAATACTCCTAAGTGAGAATCATTGAAGTAGTTTAAGAACTGAGCAACGAAGAATAATACAACTATTATTGGTGCCATATCAGCCATTGCTTTAACCATTGCAGGCACTATATCTTGAGCTTTTTTAAATATTCCCGATTTGAATCCATAAAGAAGCCCACTAGCACCAAATATTACAAACATTAACATGATTATCATATCACCTTTAAAGAATAGAGAGTTTAAGAATCCATCTACTGGCTTTAAAACTAAATCTCCATTTTCTCCTATAGCCGATATTCCAACTGTTGTTGATAAATCCCCTACTAAAGGTATTACATTATTTTTATCTATTGGTAAAGTTGTTAAAACTATAATACCTATTAATAATAACATTATTTTATTAGTAAATTTAAACGCTGATACTTCTTCTTTGGTAGCATCATGATCTTTTTCTATATTAGCTTCACCTTTGTTATATTTGCCTAGTCTCGGTTCAACAAACTTGTCTATAACTATTGTTCCAACTATCATTATTAATACAGTTGATATCATCATGAAGAACCAGTTACTAGTCACTGATAATGTCCCTGATAATGCAGTACCTGCAAGGGCGTCCCCTGTTTCTGCTGCTGCCTGTGTAAATGGTAACAATAATGCATCAGTTGAACTTACGAATAAGTTTGCGCTAAACCCTCCAGAAACTCCAGCAAAACCTGCTGCAAGACCTGCTAAAGGATTTCTACCTAATGTGTAGTACATTAAAGCTGCAAGAGGTATTAATACAACATACCCTGCATCCGATGCCATATTTGACATAACCCCTAAGAATATAACCACTGGTGTTACAAGCTTCATAGGAGTCGCTTTAACTATACTCTTCATAGCCATCGCTAAATATCCACTTTGTTCCATAAGACCTATCGCTAACATTATTATAAGAATTGTACCTATTGCGTACATATTCATGAAGTTAGCTATACCTGTTCCAATTACATAAGAAAGTCCATTGGAATATGTTTCTGCTACAGTTGTTCCCCCAGCTCCAACTTTTAACACTTCTATTGGTTTTTGTCCTAAAAGGTTATTAATTGGGAACTCTCCTAATGGAGTTTTGGCTACAACCCCCATAGACCCAAGTATAGCTGATGCTATCAATACAAATATTGATATATAGATAAACATTAATACTGGATGAGGTAACTTATTCCCAAGTTTCTCTATTGAATCCATAAACCCCTTTGACTCTTTACTTTTCTGATCTTTAACACTTATATCCATATAATTTCCCCCCTCTTTATTATATAATTGCTAATTTATATTTATTTTATCATATTCTGACATCTTTTTCACTATTTTTAGAACTTCCTTAATTTATCACTAGAATTAGCAACTTTTGATTAATTATATATAGAATTATCAGGATAACCCTTTCTTTTTAGCTTTTCATTTAGTTTTTAACCTTATTTAATTAAACATTTTTTTGCGATTTTATACTCCGTTTATAATTTTCGTAATATTTTTTAAATTCTCTTTATTGATAATATTCTCTTTTTTATTATATCTTTATATTTTAATTACATAATATTATTTATACTTTTAATATAAATAAAGCCCCTACAGCATAGTTTTAATAACTACACTATAAGAGCTTTACTTCATAAATATTTAATAATCTTATACTATTTTCTTACAACCTTAATTCCTGTCATATGATCATTTAAGTTGTGTTGTTCTAGGGACTGATTCTCTATTCTATTTATTTCTAAAGCTAAAGTTTCTGATTTTATATAGTCTGCAAAATTCTCTATAGCTTTAGATATTTCATCATCTCCACAGAAATCTATTACTATATTATCTAATACATCAAAGTTACTTGCTTTTCTTATTTGTTGTATTTTAGATATGAATTCTCTTGCATATCCCTCTTCTATTAATTCGTTATTTAAAGTAGTATCTAATATAACAAATAAATTATTTTCCATAGATACATTAAATCCTTCTTTAGCAGCTATATTTATTAAAACATGCTCTTTATTAAACTCAAAGTTTTCTCCATCTATATCTACAGTTAAGCCTTCTCCTGCTTCAAGCTTTGGAACTACAACTTGAGCATCTAACTTGTTTAATGCTCCTGCAAAGAACTTCATTTTAGAACCAAGTACAGGCCCTAAAACCTTGAAGTTTGGCTTTAAGCTAAAGTTCATATATTCACCTAAATCTTTAGCAAATACTACTTCTTTAACATTAAGTTCTTCTTTTATTAAGTCTACTACATCATTTATCGTAGTTTCAAACTTACCATCTACTAACACTGTTTGTATTGGTTGACGTACTTTTATTCTAGTAGCTTCTCTTGATGCCCTACCTAAGGTAACTAAGTTTTTAATTAAATCCATTTTTTCTTCTAGTTCATTATTTATTAAATCATCATTGCACTTTGGATAAGAAGATAAATGTACTGATACTTCACCAGTTAAGTTTCTATATATTTCTTCGGCTATATATGGAGTAAATGGAGCTATCATTTGACAAAGCTCTGTTAATATTTCATAAGTTGTATTATATACTGATTTTTTATCTTCTGTTAATTCAGTCGCCCAGAATCTTCTTCTTGAACGTCTTATATACCAGTTAGATAAGTCTTCATTTATGAAATCTTGAACCATTCTTACCGTTTTATTTAATTCAAATATAGCTAAGTTTTCTTCAACATCTTTCTTTAGATTATTGAACTTAGATAATATCCATCTATCAAGTTCTGGTCTATCTTTATAGTCTACGAAGAACTCTTTTGGATTTATACCATCTGTATTTGCATATAATGTAAAGAAGTTATATACATTTTTCATAGTTCCTAAGAACTTACTTTGTACTTCTTTTAATCCATCTACATCAAATCTAGTTGGAGTCCATGGTGGAGATACATATAATAAGTACCATCTTAGGGCATCTGCTCCATATTGGTCAAATAATTCAAATGGATTTACAGTGTTTCCTCTTGATTTACTCATTTTCTTTCCTTCTTTATCTAAAACAAGGTCATTAACTAATACCTTTTTGTATGGAGCTTTCCCCATAACAAATGTAGATATCGCAAGTAACGAGTAGAACCAACCTCTAGTTTGGTCTATTCCTTCACAGATATAATCTGCTGGGAATAATTCTTCAAAGTTTTCTTTATTTTCAAATGGGTAATGATGTTGAGCAAATGGCATAGCTCCACTATCAAACCAGCAGTCTATAACATCTGTTACTCTTGTCATTGGCTTTCCACAACACTCACATTTTAAATGTATATTATCAACATATGGTCTGTGTAACTCTACTGTTTCTGGATTTACATCTTCTATAGCCTTCTTTGCAAGTTCTGCTCTTGAACCTACAGAATCTTTATGTCCACATTCACATCTCCATATATTTAAAGGTGTTCCCCAGTATCTACTTCTAGATACTGCCCAGTCATTTAAGTTTTCCAGCCAGTTACCAAATCTACCTTCACCTACGAAAGCTGGATACCATTCAACTGTTTTGTTGTTTGCTATCAACTGGTCTTTTAATTTTGTCATTTCTATATACCAGCTTGGTTTTGCATAGTATACAAGTGGAGTTTGACATCTCCAGCAGTGAGGATAGTTATGTGCTACTTTTTCTTTGCTAAATAATTTATTTTCTGCATGTAACCATTTTATTATTTCAACATCTAAGCCTTCTTCCATTACGAATTTGCCTTCCCATGGAGTAGCTGTAAATTTACCAGCTTCATCAACTGGTTGTAATACTGGTAAATCGTATTTTCTACCTAAATTATAGTCATCTTCACCAAATGCAGGTGCCGTATGTACTATACCCGTTCCATCTTCAGTCGTTACATAATCACCACAAGTTATAAAGAATGCTTTTTCATCAGTTTCAACAAATGGCATTAATTGTTCATATTCTATATGTTCTAAATCTTTACCTTTCATTTCTTCTAATACTTCATACTCCTCACCTAATACCTTGTTAGCTAAAGGCTTAGATACATAGTATATTTCATCATTTTGCTTGACTTTTAGATAGTCTATTTCTGGTCCTACAGTTAAAGCAACGTTTGAAGGTAATGTCCAAGGAGTAGTCGTCCACGCTAAGAAATATTCATCAGCATCTTTTTTCTTAAACTTAGCTATTACTGTATTATTTTTTATTTCTTTATATCCTTGCGCAACCTCATGAGAAGCAAGACCGGTTCCACATCTTGGGCAATATGGAAGTATCTTATGGCCTTCATATATATATCCTTCTTTGTTAAATTTATTTAATATCCACCAAACAGATTCTATATAATTATTATCTAATGTTATATATGGATTATCTAAGTCGATTTCATAGGCCATTCTTTCAGTCATATCTCTCCATTGCTTTTCAAAAGAGAACACTGATGATCTACACTTTTCATTAAATTTATCTAATCCATAAGCTTCTATTTGTTGCTTATCTGATAAACCTAATTCTTTTTCTACTTGTATCTCAACAGGTAATCCATGAGTATCCCATCCAGCTTTTCTTTTTACCTGATATCCGTTCATAGTTTGATATCTACATACAGAGTCCTTTAAAGTTCTAGCTATAACATGGTGTATTCCAGGATTTCCGTTAGCCGTTGGAGGTCCTTCATAAAATACAAAACTCGGGTCATTTTCACCCTTTTCTAATGTTTTTTCTAGTATATCTATTTCATTCCAATATGTTGAAACTTCAGCTTCTGCTTGTTTTACAGAACTGTCTACTAATGGCTTAAATTTTGCCATAATAATCACCCTTTCTAAAATAGTTTATTAGTATATCAATTAAATTATTTTCTTAATTGATACAGATTAACCTTATTTTTGCATAAAAAAACCCGTCCCCTATAAAAGGGACGAGTATTAATCGCGTTACCACCCTACTTTTGTATACTTATACTTTAACTAAAAAATCATATAGTGTATACAACACTCTTATTGTATAACGGCATTACCCGGCACAGCTTAGTAAAAAAATCATTTTGCTCAAAGCATAAAAATTGCGTTTTTTCAGCCTGCAGCTTAGGAGTGATTTTCAACTTTGTAAATATATTGGCTCTCAGCTTATCCAACTCTCTGTACTATTATCTAAAGCATACTATCTCCATCATCGCTTTTAATTAAATATTTTGTTTATAATATGAAATTTTATAACAAATTGTGAGAATAGTCAATATTTATTTTCATTTATATAATTAATAAATACAAGACTTCACTCTACTCTATAGTAGTAGCTACTTCTCCTCTTTCTGTATATTCAACTCCATATATATTTGTAGGTTCTAATGCTTTAATACATCTTTCATCTACATCATAAAATATTTCATCTATACTTCTCATTTCATCTTCTATTAATGATTTAAATTTATTTCTAAATATTTTAAACTCTTTAACCAGTGAATCATATTCACCTCTTATATCTATAACACGATTGTTTGCTTGTTCAATTATTTGTCTAGCTTTTAAATCAGCTTCTTCTACTAAAATTTTTGCTTTCATATTAGCCGCACTACAAGTATCTTCTGCTGCTCCTTGAGCTGTTATTAAAGTAGCTTTTAATGTTTCTTCTATATTTTCATATCTATCTACTTCTGTTTTGTATAATCTTAGCTTTTCTTTAAGATCTAGATTTTCTCTATATAGGTTTTCAAAATCTTCTTTTACTGCGTCTAAAAACTCATCTACCTCTTCTTCTTTATATCCTCTTAAAGATTTTTTAAACTCTTTATTTTCTATTTCTATTGGAGTTAACACTATTTTCCCTCCTATATTAATACCTTTGCTTGAATTTTTATTTTACCTTTTTTAGTCAAATCTCCTACTTGGCTTATTATTGCTCTTCCTTTCCCTCTTACTGATACTAATGAACCAGTACTGATTGTTTTAGAAGGCGAAGTTATTTTTTCATAGTTTATATGGACTTTTTCTCCATTTATATATTTTAGACTTTCTTGCCTTGATATATTATAAAGCCCACTTATTATAGAATCTGTTCTATCTGAAGTTACTGTAAATGATACTTCTTTATAGCTAGGTAAATTATATGAAATTAGATTCCTTTTAACCTCTTTTGCTGTAACACTATTTCTCGATACTTTTTCTAAATTCATAATTATAAAGTCACATATATCATTATTTACTACTAGCTGGCAAAATTTTTCATGTATTATTATATCTCCAATTTTTTCTCTTTTTATACCCAGGTTTAAAATAGCTCCTAAATAATCTTTATGTGATATACTTTTAAATTTAAAATTTCCTTCAATTTGTAAAAATCTCAAACTTTCATCTATATCACTATATTCCATATAAAACGGGTATATAAAAACTACACTTCTCTCAGCCTCTTTATATCCACCATCTACCGTATACTTTATATCGCTATATGCATTTAAAACATCTATAGCATTTTTGACTTCATGGGGATTTAAAAAATCACTTTGTTTAACATCGTAGTTTTTCAGACAGCTATTTGCTTTATCTATAATCTTAAACATTTTATTCTTTAAATCAATATCTTTAATGTGACTTGTAAGTTTTAGTTTGTCCATTTTACCACCTTTAGTACATCATACCCATTAATAACCTTTGAACTACTCTTATTAATAAAAGCGCTATTACAGGAGAAAAATCTATTGGACCATTTACATATTTATACACTATAGATCTTATAGGGTCTTCTATTGGGTCTGTCAATACACAAAATACTTCATATAATTTATTTTGCGTTGCACCCGGTATCCATGTCATAATACATTTAATAAGTATAATAAAAGTTAGTACATCTAAAAGTTTTACAACTGACCATAATATAGTTACCATGTTAAAACTCCTTTATTATTTACTTTGCCACGGGAAAAATGCCTTACTTTCTAATTCTTTTTTCATATTAGCATCTATATCTACATTATTTGGTGCTAATATAAATATAGCTTTTGATACTTTTTGCATACTTCCTTCTAGAACATAAACTGCACCATTCATAAAGTTAAATATAGATTTACGAGTTTCTACATCTTCTATTAATCCTTCTAAGTTAACTATTACTGCTCTTCTTTGCTTAAGGTGATCTGCTATAATAGTTACCTCTTCATATTTCTTAGGTTCTACTATTACCACTCTCATTTGTCCTGTCGTGTGTAAGTTTACTATCTTACTTCCCTTAGATGTATTTATTGCACTAAATTGGCTACTCAGCTCATCTTCTTCAGAATCTACAACTTCCTCATACTCTTCTTCATTGTAATCTTCTTCGTCCTCTACTATCCATTCCTTTATATTTTTAAATTTTGATAATAGTCCATCTCCCATTATTAACATCCTCCTTATTTATTATAATTTCTTTGTCCGAAAATTGATGTTCCAACTCTAACAATAGTTGAACCTTCTTCTATTGCAATTTCATAATCATTACTCATCCCCATAGATAAGGTGTCCATGTCTACACCTTCTATATTAACTTTATCTATTTCTATAGATAAATCTTTAAGCTTTTTAAATACATCTCTTATCTCTTCTTTATCATCCGTAAAAGGTGCCATAGTCATAAGACCTTTAATTTTTATATTTTCATAATTAGATGATATATTTTTTATAAAGTCTATAGCATCATTTTCATCAAATCCGTGTTTAGTTTCCTCTTTTGAAATATTTACTTGAACTAAGCAATTTATTACTCTGTTTATACCTTGTGCACGTCTTTGAATTTCTTCACATAAAGCAATTCTGTCTAGTGAATGTATCATATGAACTTTATCTATTATATACTTCACTTTATTAGTTTGAAGACTACCTATTAAATGCCATCTAACTACATCCCCTATAACCTCATATTTTCTAGCCAATTCTTGAGGTTTATTTTCTCCAATATCTGTAATACCAGCCTCAATAGCTTCTTTTACAGCATCTACATCTACAGTTTTAGTAACTGCTAATAAAGTAATTTCATCACTTGATCTATTCGCTTTATCGGCTGCTAAATCTATTTTGCTTCTTATGATATTTAAGTTTTGTTTAATAGATACCATTTTTCCACCTACTTTATTTTCATATTTTTGCTTATACTATTAGGTTTTAAAATAATTTCGTCGTATAAATTGATGCTTTTTATTCCCTGTGTGCTATTTTTATAATGGTCTATATATATATAATTATCATCTTCATATACTACACCTTCTAACACAACAAAGTTAGGCTTTTTTGTTTCTTGACTCACTACATATATCCCCTTTTTTCCATTAACTGTATCTATAGAACTTTTAGGTATTTTCAAACCTTCTATTTGCTTATATATTATATCAAATTCTTCTACTCTTGTATCATAAAATCCAACATTTTGATTACTTATTTTAAATATAATCACTATATTCTCTTTATCATGATGTATTCTATCGACTTTTGCATCTAGTTCATTTTTATTATAATTTAATTTTACACTTTTATTAACTTCAAATATTTCTTCTATATCCTTATCTACACAAATCGCCACATATGTACTATCTGCATTTATAATTCTTAGTATTGGCTCATCATTCTCTACTTTTTCTCCCGACTTATCTTTAGTTTTATAATTATTGTCGGTATTAACTATATCATTTTTAGTTATATTATCTAAATTTTCAACTCTATAAATTTCTTCATTACCATCAAATTTATATGATATAATTCCTGATATATTAGAAGATATTGTTGACATATTTTTATTTAATTTAGTACTTAATATCTCTCTCTGTTTTTCTTTTGTTTCCAGTTTTTTAGAGTCTATATTATTATTTAATAATCTATTTCTTTCTTTTATTATTTTATCTAATTCCAATTTATTCATATTTATATTTTCACTATTTTTATTAATTACATCTTGTTGAATTTTTTCACTTAAAATATCTATTTCTTCGTTTAAATTCTTTATATCTTCCTTCGATATATTATCCTTACCGGTTCTTAATCTATTTATTTCTCCATCTAAACTTTCTATTTCTTTACTCAAATTTTCACTTTTATTGCTACCATGTATTCTTACTATATCTTGAGATTTTCTTATTTTATCACCATCAGCTACTAAAAACTCTACCTTACCACTAAGATTAGAATATATACTATACTCATCTCTTATTAAAAGACCTTTTGTATTTATTTTCATGTCTGTTTTTTCATTTTTTAATACCAATGTATCTATACTTTTTGCAAATACACTTCCTGCTAATTGGAGCAATATACATACAAGTATTATTACTGTTAAGACTTTTGTGTGCTTTATTTTTCTCAAGATTACACCTCCACAAATCTATTTTTAATTTTAATTATTATACCATTATCTTTTCTAATTACTTCTTCGTAAAGGTCGATACTCCTTTTATTTTTAAAATTAAAAATAAAAAAGCATTAGATAAATTAGGTGTATTCTTTCTATCTCCTAATTAACTAACACTTTTTTATTTACATAATTAAACTCTTTTTTATTTTATTCTACAAAATAAATCTATCTTATCACTTTTTATGCTTCAACTTACTCTGATAATTTGTAATAATTTCGTATATTTATTTATCTTTTTTATTATTTCTTTCTACCCAGAAATCAGCATTTTTTATCCCTAGCTTTATAGGATCAAAACTTATATCTTCTCTAGGAACACCTGATTTTAATTGCTTATCATAGTCATTAAAGCACTTCATCGCAGTATTGGATAATGCAAGTATTGCTACTATATTAAGCCATGCCATTGATCCAACTCCAATATCACCCATAGTCCATGCAAGATCTGCTGTTTTAACACATCCAAAAGCTACCATTACTAATAATACAAATCTTAGAATATTTGTAGCTATTTTACTGCTATTTCCACCGGTTATCTTCTTAGCAATATAAGTTAAGTTAACTTCTGCTATATAATAGTATGCCATTATTGTAGTAAATGCAAAGAAAAATAATGCTATTGCTACGAAAGCCGATCCAAATCCAGTTCCTGGTAATAAGGTATCCACTGCTATTTGAGTATACGCTGGACCAATATCAACTCCAGGTAAATTTTCAACTATATATCCACCTGCAGCATTTTGAACATTATAACTTCCCGTCATTAATATCATAAATCCAGTTGCAGAACATACGAATAATGTATCTACATATACTGAGAATGCTTGAACTAAACCTTGTTTAGCTGGATGACTAACTTCTGCTGCAGATGCCGCTTGTGGTCCTGTACCTTGACCAGCTTCATTTGAGTAAACTCCACGTTTTACCCCCCATGCTATTGTTGAACCTATTATTCCAGAAAATGCTGCATCTGCTCCAAATGCAGACTTAAATATTAATCCAAATATCGCTGGTACTTCTCCTATATTTACTATTATTATAACTATTGACATTACGATATATATTCCACCCATAAAAGGAACTATCAATTCTGCAGCTGAGCCAATTCTTTTTATCCCACCAAATATTATAAGAGCTAATAGTAATATTAATAATATTGCAGTTATTTTTGTACTTATTCCAAAAGCTCCGTTTACAGCTGTAGCTATAGAGTTAGATTGAACACCTGGTAATAATACTCCAACTGCTATAAGCGTAACTATTGCAAACGTTATCCCGTACCATTTAGAAAAAACCGTGTTACCAAGTCCTTTTTCTATATAATACGCTGGACCTCCACGATATTGCCCTTCATGTTCTTCTTTGTATATTTGGCCTAATGCAGATTCTGCAAATGCAGACCCTGCACCTAAAAATGCAATTGCCCACATCCAAAATAATGCTCCAGGACCTCCCATTGCTATTGCTGTTGCAACTCCTGCAATATTCCCAGTCCCTATGCGTCCTGCTAAAGCTGTACATAATGCTTGAAATGAAGATATACCCTGTGCTGATTTTTCTCCTTTAAATAATAATGTTACCATTTCTTTCAGATGTCTTACTTGAGAAAATCTTGTTCTAAATGAAAAATAAACTCCTGTAAGCAAGCATAAAATAACTAGTGCATTACTCCAAATTACATCATAGACTGCTTTTACAATACTTTCCATAACATACCCCCTAAATTTTTTATAATATACTTATTTATAAATATAAGTATTTTCCCACTATTTTGTGAATTAGGTAAATATTCTGAAAATTTTAGTTATGTTTTTTCTTATTGAATTTAGATATTTTAGAAGTGTGTTTTTATTAATTTAGCTTATAGGAATATTAAATATCCCTATAAGCTTATTTTTATAATAAAACTATTATAGTAAAATAGTTATTATATTCATACTACCTTCGTTTATTATTTTTTGAAGTGTTCTTTGAATTTTTACTCTTATTTCTTCGGGCATAGTATATAACTTACTTTGTAATTGCTCTTTAACTAAATCATGTAATGATTTTCCAAACATATTAGCTTCCCATATCCCACTTGGACTTTGCTCTAATTCATCTTGTAGATATTTAAGCATTTCCTCTCCTTGCATTTGATTACCTGCTATTGGAGATAGTTCTGTTGATATATCAGCTTTTATTATGTGAAGAGATGGTGCATTTGCTTTTATTTTTATAGCGTATTGCTTTCCTTGCTTAACTATTTCTGGAGCTTCTAAGCTAAGTTCATCTAAAGAAGGTGCTACCATACCATATCCACTTACCCTAGCATCATCTAAAGCTTTTTCAACTTTATCATACTCAGTCTTAACTCTCGATAGATTTGTTATTAAACTCAATAGTTGATGGTCCCCTTCTATTTTAAATCCACTCTTTTCTTCTAATACATTGTAGAATAAATCTTGTTTTGTAGTTAAATCTATTGTGATTACACCTTCTCCAAGTTCTACATTATCTACTTCTGTATCTTCTAAAAACTCTAGTTCAGAAAACCCAGCTACTACACTATCTACATCTCTTATCTTTCCTAATTCAGCTATACTTTGTTTTAATGTAAATATTATATTATTTTTTATCCAGTGATTTCTCTCTAAACCTTCAACCCACTTAGGCAAATTTATTCTTATTTCTGTTAATGGAAAATCATATAATATAGTTTCCATTACCTCTTCTACATCTTCTTCTTCCATATCCTCTACATTTATAGGAAGTATAGGTACTCTATATTTTTCTTCTAGTTCAGTTCTTAACATATCTGTTTCTTCACTATGAGGGTCTAGTGTATTTAAAACTACAGCAAATGGTTTGTTTAATGCTTTTAGTTCATTTATTACCCTTTCTTCTGGAGCTATATAACTTTTTCTATCTATTCCTGTTACAGATCCATCAGTTATAATTACCAATCCTATTGTAGAGTGATCCCTTATAACTTTTTTAGTTCCTATTTCAGCTGCTTTCTCAAAAGTCATAGCTTCTTGAGACCATGGTGTTGATACTAGTCTCTGCTTTCCATCTTCTTGATGCCCTATAGCACCATCAACTATGTACCCAACGCAATCAACCATTCTAACTTTAAGAGATACTGTATCTTTTATTTTTATTTCTACTCCATCAGCTGGTATAAATTTAGGCTCAACAGTCATTATAGTTTTACCTGATCCACTTTGTGGTATTTCATCCTTAGTTCTTTCTCTTTTAAATTCATTTTCTATGTTTGGTAGTACAAGCATCTCCATAAACTTTCTTATAAAAGTAGACTTTCCTGTTCTTACAGGTCCTACCACACCTATATAGATGTCTCCTTGAGTTCTCTTAGCTATATCTTCGTATATGTTATTCATCTTTTTCCCCCTCCTGCAAATAATTTCTTACTAAATTATATTTGAGATAAAGGGTTAATATTACAAAAATAAAATTTAAATGATATTAGTTAATGAAAAAAGAGCTAGGATTAAAATCCCAGCCCCTCATTTACTATTTCTTCCATTTCATGAGTTTTATTTCTCATCATTAAATCTATTACTACATCATTTGGATTTAATCCTTTATATAAAACAGAGTAAATAGCTTCTGTTATAGGCATATCTATATTAAGCTTCTTAGATACTTCATAAGCAACCTCAGTTGCTGTTATACCTTCAACTACCATCTTTACTTCTGCTAGTGTTTCTTCTAGGCTTTTACCTTGACCTATTAGTATGCCCGCTCTTCTATTCCTACTGTGCATACTTGTACAAGTAACTATTAAATCACCTATCCCCGAAAGTCCAGAAAATGTATTTGGATTCGCTCCCATTGCAGCTCCAAGTCTACCAATTTCCCTTATTCCTCTAGTCATAAGTGCAGCTTTTGCATTATCCCCATATCCTAAACCATCACATACACCAGCTCCAAAAGCTATTATATTTTTTAAGGCTCCTCCTAGTTCTACACCAACTATATCTGGATTAGTATAAACTCTAAGTTTAGGGCTCATAAATATATCTTGTACCTTTTGTGCTATTGCAAGGTTCTCAGATGCTACTACAACAGTAGTAGGTATATCTCTTGATACTTCTTCAGCATGGGATGGACCAGATAAAGTTACATATGAATTATTTGGAAGTTCTTCTTTACAAACTTCAGATAATCTAAGTCCACTTCCTTTTTCTAAACCCTTTGCTACATCTACAAGTATCTGATTATCTTCAACAAAAGGTTTTATTTTAGTACAAATACTTCTTATTGCTTGTGATGGAACTGCCAAAACTATTACTATGCTATTTTTTATAGCATCTTCTAAGTCCGTAGTTACAGTTATATTATTAGGAAATAATACTCCTGGTAAATAATCCGTATTTTCTTTAGTTTTATTTATCTTTTCTGCTTGAATTTGATTTAGGGTCCACATATTAACTTCATATCCTTTTTTAGCTAATCCTAAGGCTAATGCACTTCCCCAACTTCCAGCACCTAATACACATATTTTTTCCATTTTAAACACCACCTAAGTATATACTAAAATTATTCTTTCTTTTGTCCTATCTTATTTTCTGTTCCATTTAACAATCTCTTTATATTTGCTCTATGAGTATATGTAACTGATATAGTTAAAAATAAAGTAACTAACACACCTTTTTTATTTTGAAGCAGTATCATAATTATAGGAGATGCCGCTATTCCAACTACAGATCCTAATGATACATATTTTGTAAAATAAACTATTACTAAAAATACTCCAAAACATATTAAAGCTATCAATGGATTTACAGCCATCATTGCTCCAAGAGATGTTGCAACACCTTTCCCACCTCTAAATCCTAAAAATGCTGGCCAGTTATGCCCACAAACAACAAATACAACTGCTAAATATCCTGCATTTAAAGAATCAATTCCACTTATTTCGGCTATGATATTTGCTATTAAAACAACTATTACTCCTTTAAGAAAATCTCCTATAAAAGTTAATGCTCCTGCTTTTTTTCCAAGTGTTCTAAGAACATTAGTAGACCCTGCATTACCAGAACCTTGTGTTCTTATATCTACTCCACTCATTCTCTTTGCCACAATGTATGAAGTGGATACATTTCCTAAAAGATAAGCAAGTACGACTATTATTATATAACTAATCATGTTTACCCCCTAAATGAAATTTATCCTTTTCTTTTTTCTCTATATTCAAATCTGATCGATGTTCCTTCAAATCCAAAGTTTTCTCTTATCTTATTTTCAATATATCTTTGATATGAGAAGTGAGTAAGATTTTTATCATTTATGAATAAAGTTATTTTAGGTGGCTTGATATCAGTTTGAGCACCATAGTATATCTTTAATCTCTTACCTTTATCTGATGGTGGTTGGTTTAACATTACAGCTTCACCTATTACATCATTTAATGTTGATGTAGATATTCTCTTACATTGTTCACTTGATACATACTCAACTGTATCTAGTATCTTACTCATTCTTTGGTTAGTTTTTGCAGAAACGAAAACTATTGGCGCATACATCATGAACGGGAACTTTTCTTTTATTTCCTTTGTAAAATTACTCATAGTCTTATTATCTTTTTCTATTAAATCCCATTTATTGATTACAAATATACATCCTTTACCTTCATCATGTGCGATACCTGCAACCTTAGTGTCTTGCTCTGTAAATCCTTCTGCTGCATCTATTACTATTAATACAACATCAGCTCTATCTACAGCTGTCATAGCTCTTATTACACTATACTTTTCTACTGTCTCATATATCTTATTTCTTTTTCTTATACCTGCTGTATCTATAAGAAGGAATTTTTGATCATTTCTTTCAAAATAAGTATCTACTGCATCTCTAGTAGTTCCTGCTATTGGACTTACTATTACTCTTTCCTCACCTAATATGTTGTTAAGTATAGAACTTTTTCCTGCATTAGGCTTACCAGTTATAGCTACTCTTATTACATCTTCATCATATTCTGTATCTAATCCTGATGGGAAGTTTTGAACCACTTCATCAAGTAAGTCTCCAAGTCCCATGCTATTAGCACTTGATATTGCAAATGGTGTTCCAAGTCCTAATTCATAAAAATCATATACATTATCAAATTGACTTTGACTATCTATTTTATTTACAACTAATATTACTGGTTTTTTAGTTTTTCTAAGTAAATGAGCAACTTCCTTATCTGCTGCTGTTAATCCAGATTTACCATCAACTACAAAAAGTATAACGTGTGCCATATCCATTGCAAGCATTGCTTGATTTCTCATTTGAGTTAATATTATATCATCATTTTCAGGCTCGATTCCTCCTGTATCTACTAATGTAAAATATTTTGTTAACCACTCTACCTCCGTAAATATTCTATCTCTAGTTACTCCTGGAGTATCTTCTACTATTGATATTCTTTTTCCTGCTAATTTATTAAATAATGTTGACTTTCCAACATTAGGTCTTCCAACTACCGCTACTACCGGTCTATTATCACTCATAATAATCTCCTTTCTTATTTTAAAATTTTATCTACAAAATCATTCCCCTTATTTAAGCAAGTAACAACTTCTAAATTCATAGATTTTTGTAATCCTTCTAATGTAGTATTATCTAAGAATATTTCTTCATCTGATTTAAGCATACTTCGTGGTATATATAATGTTTCGCCTAAATCTTTATCTTTTAATTGGTCTATTATATCAGTTGCTGTAATAAGTCCTGAAACAGTTATTGTATCTCCAAAGAAATTATTTACGATTTTATAAACATTTATTTCTATGTTATCAAACTTATTCATTATCTTACTTGCCATATTTCTTATAAATTCATAAGCCGAATGACCTGTAGCTATTGATACTTTTTTATTTCTTGTAAGAGTGTCTTTCGAAAGAGTGTTTAAATAATCCTCTATTTCTCTTTCTAACTTACTTATCATACCTACTCCATTTTCAAACTGTATAAATCCTTCATATTCATCATATTTTAATAATTCTCTATTTGCAATTATATAAAATTCATCAGATAAAAATGCAAATCTAGTTCCTATTTTTTCTAAATACATACTTTGAAGGTTATGTACTTGATTTATAGTTTCATCAGCAGTCTTTTCATTGAATATTTCTAAGTTTGGTAAATGACTTCTATGTTTAGTTATCCCTACTGGAACTATTGCTGCACTATTTACATAAGGATAAAGTTTTTCTAAGTCAGATATCGTTCTAGTTAATTCATCCTTATCATTATATCCAGGACATAATACTATTTGACAGTTCATTTGTATCCCTGCTTGTGCTAACCTTTCCATTATTTCATATAACTTTCCTGCAAACCTATTTTTTATCATCGTTTTTCTTAAATCTGGGTTTGTAGTATGTACAGATATATTTATCGGACTTATTCTATACTTAATTATATTATTTATATCATCTTCACTCATATTAGTAAGAGTTACAAAGTTTCCTTGTAAAAATGATAATCTCGAATCATCATCTTTAAAATACAGTGTATCCCTCATTCCTTCTGGAAGCTGATCTATAAAACAAAACACACATTTATTTCTACAACTTTTTGCCTTGTCTATTATAGGATTTGTAAATTCAATTCCTAAATCCTCATCATACTCTTTTTCGATTTCGTATATGTAGATTTCACCATCAACTTTTTTTATTTCAACTTCTAAATATTCATCACTTAATAAGAACTTATATTCTATAATATCTTGTATTCGCTGGTCATTTATAGATATAAGTAGATCTCCGATTTCTATACCTATTTCGTCAGCAATACTGTCTTTATATACTTTACTTATATAATTGTTGCTTTTTTTTACGTTAACTTCCATTTTTTCACCACTTTTCTCGTAAATATATCATATTATGATACCATGTTTTAGTTAAAATAGTCAACTTACAAAAGGTACCCATGTGTACCGTTGCCAAAACTTTATAAAACTTTATAAAGATGTTTAATTACTGTTTCAACGTATCTGATTTTGCAAGTCAAACTACAACAAGCTACTTTCATTTAAGCAACCACGTTGGCGATTACTTTTGATATGATACTCCTCAGTCGTAAATTCGGATACAACGCATCCTACATATTAGCACAATCTTTTAATTTGATTTTCTATGCTAATTGATAATTTGCTAAATTAATACTCGCATTTAAATCCCTATCAATAGATAATCCATATTTACAGTTATAAGTCCTATCTTTAAGTTTCAAATCTTTCTTAATCTCACCACATTGACTACAAGTCTTTGATGATGGATACCATCTATCGGCTACAACCAACTCAATTCCTCTGAATTTGCACTTATATTCAAGTTGTCTTCTAATCTCATAGAAACCTTGTTTTGCAATAGCTTTAGATAAATGCTTATTCTTCATCATATTAGAAACTGCTAAATCTTCTATTACAACTCTATATGGCTTGGTTTTCACTATATTAGTAGTTGTTTGATGAAGATAATTGTTTCTAATATTTGCAAGTCTTCTGTGTACTTGTTGTATCTGCTTTTCAAGTTTTATAATGTTGCTAGTTTTGACATACTCCTTTCCTTTTTTATTTTTTTCATATTTACGAGAAACTTGACGTTGCAACCTACGAAGTTTCTTCTCTATTTTTCTAACTACATAAGTTTTGTTTATATTTTTATATACTGTACCATCAGAACATATTGCAAGGTCTTTAAGCCCTAAATCAATGCCTAATGACACATCTATTAATTCTTCTTGTATTTCTTCTTGCTCTATTCCTACAGATAGATACCAATATTTATTGTCATAACTTATTCTTGGATTACTGTATTTCACTCCAATAGGTAGTTGTTCATTGGTTTTTATCCAACCAACTTTTTCAATATTAACTAATTTTCCTTCTTTAACTTTTAACTTGCAATTATCATTGTAGAAGGATTTTTTACTTTTCCTTCTACTCTTAAATCTTGGTTTATCTGATAATCCCTTGAAAAATCTTTTATAACTATCACAAGCATCTTTAACAGATTGTTTAGCTACATTGTTAGATACTTCTTTAAGCCAACTTAATTCATTGTTCTTTAGTTGAGTTATTTCTTTTCTTAACTCATTATCAGATATAAATTTACCACCACTTTTATAGTTTTCTTCTTGCTTTGTAAGTGTCCAATTATATATAAATCTAGCAGTACCTACCGATTGCCATAATTTCTGTTCTTGAAGTTGACTTGGATATAATCTAACTTTCTTCGCTAGTATCATCTTCTATCAACTCCTTAATCATTTTCTTAGCTTTATTAGCTCTTTTACCTTGAAGCCTTGCACTAAATACAGTAACTATTTGTATCATATCCTCAACCAATTCTTGTTCACTACTTCTTTCAGTATTATCAATTATTTCAATAGTAGTTCCATATTTATCACAAAGATTTTCTATTAGTTCATATCCAAATCTAATTAATCTATCTTTGTAAAGGACTACTATTTTATCTACTTCTGAATTAGTTATCATATCTATTAGTTGATTTAATCCTTTTTTATTGTAATTAATTCCACTTCCTATATCTGTAATGACTTCGAACTGATAACCTTTAGAATACATATATGTTTTAACATTCTCAACTTGTCTTATTAAGTCGTCTTTTTGCTTATGAGAACTAACTCTACAATATGCAATGGTCTTTTTATTAAGTTGCTTCTCTTGTCTTAAACCTAAGAAATGGTTGAGTTGTTCCTGTGAGTAGTACCTATAACCACTCTCTGCTATGTGGTGTGGTTTTAAAGTATCTTCACTATCCCAATTTCTTAATGTTTGAGTAGTTTTGCCTATTAATTTAGCAAATTGTCCTATTGAATAATATTTCATTTATATCACCTCTTGTATTAAGTATAACACAAGATTATTAAAAATTAATATACTTTTATAAAGTTTTATAAACTTTTTTCTAACAGTTAGCTAACCTTCTTTAATGTTTTACGATAATTAATGTTCCACCAGTCAAATCGTGAACCATT
>JAVXJG010000024.1:0-25112 GCA_036647935.1 Peptostreptococcaceae bacterium | reverse complement strand
TATATAAAATAAAGCTCTGAATTTCAATATATTCAGAGTTCTGCAATAAACTAATTAATGAACATATATAGGGGGGAATTAGGATGTCAAATATAGCAGCGATATTATTTGCAATACTAGCAGGTGGATCTACAGCATTAGAAGCTTTTATAAATGGGGAGTTAGGAAAAAATACAACTGCATTAATTGCTACATTTATTAGTTTATTAGTGGGAGCTCTATTTTTCTTGTTAAGCATATTAATATCAGGTGATTTTAAAAATTTAATGAGTGTAGGGCCAATAAATCCAAAGTTGTTACTGGGTGGTATCTTTGGAGGATGCATAATTTATTGTACAGTAAGAGCTATACCAGGGCTTGGAGTGTCCAATACACTAACACTAATAGTTGTATCCCAGATACTACTTGGATTTTTTATTGATAGTGCTATCTTGCATACTCAAGTTATGCATTTATATAAATATATAGGAGCTATTTTACTTGTCATAGGAACATTTTTTATAATAAATTAAAAATACATATTAGAAGGTTTAAGTAAAGAGAAAACTAGGAGGAAATAAATTTGAATGAAAATAAGTTTGTAATGTCATTTAGTGGCGGGAAAGATAGTATATTAGCGCTATATAGAATGATTAAAAGAGGACATGAACCAGTAGCTATTTTAACTACTATAAATAAAAATAAAGGTAAATCATGGACTCATGGACTTAGTGGTGATTTACTAAATAAAATTAGTGAAAGTTTAAATATACCTTTACTAACTGTTGAATGTGATGTAGCTGAATATGAAAAAAAGTTTGAAGAAAAACTACAAGAGGCTAAAAATATGGGAGCAGAAATATGTGCATATGGTGATATAGACATACAAGAGCATAAAAAATGGGATATAAATAGATGTATTAAAGTAGGGTTAGAGCCTAATTTTCCTCTATGGCAAGAGAATAGAGAAAAACTTGTATACGAGTTTATAGATAGTGGATTCACAACTATTATAACAACTGTAAACCTAAATAATATGGGAGAAGAATTTTTAGGTAAGAAACTAACTAGAAAATTAGTAGAGGATATAAAGAGTACAGGTTCTGATGCTTGTGGTGAAAATGGAGAATACCACACTTTTGTGATAGATGGACCTTTATTTAAAAATAAAGTAGACTTTGAGAATAAAGGAAAAGTTATCACAAATGGATATGGTCATCTAAATATAGTTTAACCTAGAATATAAGGAAGTTGAAAATATAATTTATATTTTTAACTTCCTTATATTAGTATATATTAATGAATATTGTTGTCTTTTTGCCAAGCTATCATGACAAAGTCTTTGCCTGTTTCTTCTTTAATTAAATCTTCAGCTTTTTTTATAGCTATAGCTTCTTTATCATTTAGGTCAGCTATTTTAAAATTGCTGTAATTTTGATTTTGTTCCATGTTGAAATTCCTCCTCTAAAATAGACTCATTTATAGTTTATGAGTTATTTTAAAAAGTATAATGGGAATCTATTGTAATAAAAGGAAATAAAACTCAATTAGGATAATCTATTATTTTCAAGTTTTAAAATATTCTTTTTTAAGAAAAATAATGAAATAAATATACATACAAACTCTGAAATTGCAGAACTAATCCATATACCTTTTCCATCAAATAATACTATCATCATAATTAAACTCATACACATGACAACAAGTCCTCTGCTTAAAGAAATTATTGTAGAAATTTTAGGCATTTCTATTGACGCAAAGAATCCTGAAATTACCACGTTAAAACCTAAGAATAAGAAAGATACGGAGAATACTTTAAACACTTGAGTTGATGTTTCAAATAATAATATTTCCTCTGGATTTATAAATAATGAAACTATTGGGGATGTAAATATTATACATATAGTAAATATAGCGATAGAAGCTATGAATATAGAGCTTATACCCATTTTTAATAATTTTTTTACAGTAGCTGTATCACCTTTTCCATAATAGAAACTACATAAAGGTTGCATACCTTGTGTAATACCTATCATTGTCATAAGAACTAAAGTATTTACATAGCAAATTACGCTATATGAAATAAGTGCATTCTCACCAACAAACCTTAATAAACTTTGGTTAAATAGCATTATTATAATACCACCACTTAACTCTGTTGTAGAGTCGGGGAATCCTATAAAACCTATTCTTTTTAACACGCCAAAGTTAAATTTAAATTTAGAAAATTTAAGTGTAGATTTTGGTGTTAAGAAATGTATTAAGAAAAATACGGTAGAAAATACTTGGGACAGACCTGTTGCAATAGCAGCACCTTTAACACCCCATCCAAATTCTATAACAAATAAATAATCTAATATAATATTACTTATAGCAGATATTAAAACTCCAAGAGTCGCTAAAAAAGGGAAACCATCAGTTTTTACTAAAACTTCTAATGAATATGAAATTATAAAAAACCCATTAAAAAGGATTATTATACTAAGGTATTCTTTTATTAGAGGTAAGGTAGAGTTTGTTGCTCCTAAAAACATAGCTAATTTATCTAAGTTTAATAAACATAAAACTGATATTATTATTGATAATAATATTATTACTGCAATATTTTGAGAAAAAGTTTCGTTTGATGATTTGTAGTCCTTTTTTCCTAAGTATATTGCGATTATAGTGGATGCACCCGTAGAAAATAATATTGAAATGGCAAATATAAAGTTTATAAATGGCATAGATATATTTACAGCAGCTAATGCAACTTCACCTGACCCTTTACTTACAAATATACCATCAACCATTGTATACAATGAGAAAACCCACATTGCCACAACTGATGGTGCTAGATATTTAATAAATTTTTTTCTTAAACTAATATCTTGATTTATAGATATTTCACTTTCCATACTTATCACTCCTTTAATACATATAATAAACTATGGTATAATACCAAGGTCAAATAAAAAAATAAAATTAAATAGATTTGTGAGGAAAATATGAAAGATTATTATAAAATAGGAGAGATTTCTAAAATCTATGGAATTGGACGAGATTCCTTAATGTACTATGAAGAAATAGGTATATTAAGTCCACTTAGAGATATTAATGGCTATAGAATGTACAGTATATATGATTTATGGCGATTAAATTTAATAAAAGAACTTAGAAGCTTAAATTTTCCAATGAAAAAAATAAAAGAATATTTATGCGACAGAGATATAGATTCTACAAAAAATATATTAAATGAAGAAATAGATATAATAGATTTAAAAATAGCTGAGTTAATAAGTCACAAAAATAATATAATAAAAAGGATAAAATCAATAGAGGAAGTAGATTGTGTAGATTTAGATAAAATAGATGTTGTTTATATTAGAGAAAGAAAAGCTTTAAAATTAAATGCAGATATAAAAAAAGATCAGGATTATGATTTTATGATTCAAAAATTGCAAAAAGAATATGAGGATAGGTTTAGTATATTAGGGAATAACAATGTTGGAGCAGTATTTTTATTAGAATCCATAAATAGAGGTATTTTTAATGAATTTAAATCGGCTTTTTGTTTATTGGAGGATAACGAAGTAATTTATAATATGGTACTAGAAGAAGGATATTATTTAACACTAACCTATAAAGGTAATTATATAAAAAATAAAATATATTTAAATCGAATATTTGAGCACATAAAACAAAATAATTATAAATTAAATGGAAATCCTGTAGAAATATATAAAATAGATATATATGAAACCGGAAAAGTAGAAGAATTTATTACAGAAATTCAAGTACCTATAATAATAAAATAGATTGTAGAATGCTAGTATTTAAAATAGTTTGACAATTTGGCAAACATTTTCTATAATATAAAAAAGTCTAGTATTTTTTATGAAAACAATTAACGTCGCACCTATACTTATTAATATAGAGGGGGGAGAATTATTTGATTTTAAAAGTAAATAAAGATTTGAAAAGTCAATTTTGGGAATATGTATCCTATGAAGAAAGTATAAATATTTTTATAATTGGAGATGTAGAAAGTTATGGATTTGATACAGAATTTCAAGAAGTATGGTTTCAACTAGATAATGAAAAAAATATAACTTCATTAATATTAAGATACTATTCATCGCTTATAATATATAGCTATAAAAATGATTTTGATGTAGATGAATTAATAGAACATATAAACTCCTTAGATATAAAGGTAATAAACGGAAAAAAATCGGTTATAGATAAATTAATAGGAAAGTATACAAATTTTAAATATAAGAAGGAATCTTATTTTTGTAGCCTAAAAAATATAAGTAATATGGATTTTTCAAATATGGATAATTATAAAATAGAAGAGGCATTAACTGCTGATTTAGAAGATATTTATAGCCTTTTAAGTGAAATAGAGGATTTTAAATTGGATAATTATGTAGAATTAAAAAAGCATCAATTAAAAACTAATAGTGCAAGGGTATATTTAATAAAAGAAAATAATAAAGTTATAAGTACTTGTGCAACTGGAATTGAAAATAGTTTTTTAGCTATGGTAAATGCTGTAGCTACAGATGAAAAATATAGAAATAGAGGACTAGCAACATACATAGTATATAAAATTAGTAAACATTTATTAGAAGAAGGAAAAACTCCATGTTTACTTTATTGCAATAAAGAAGTTAGTAATATATATAGAAGCATTGGATATAGAGAAGAAGATAAATGGGTAATGATTTATAAGTAGAAAAAATGTAACAAAAAAAGAGAAAATGTCATATAAAGTAATATAGGACGAAAAAATCCTATATATTATAAATGTCTTGGTTCGGAATATAAATATAAAAAGAGATTATTAAAAATGATATTAATACTAAAATGACGCTTAGAAATAAGTGTCATTTATTTTGTATAAAAAATTATAAAAGTAAAATAAATGTAAGTGAAGAAAATAGTAATGATGTATAGATTACTTACCATTATAACATATGTACAATTACACATAATAAGATTACATAGACAATCTTAAATAAAAAGGAGAGTGCATATGTATAAATCTAAAAGAACAAATAAGATTTATAAAACTTTAATAATTTTTTTATTGGTAATATTGTTTCCAAGTGGATCGTATTCAATACAGAGAAAAGATGAAATTCCTACGCAACTAGTTGTAGGAGGAGAACTTTTAGAATTAGATATCGAAACAACGAAACTTATGGTGTATACAAATAAAGGAATAAAATCTAAACTTAAACAATATGATTTAGTAGAAAGTATACAAGGAACTCTTGTAGAAGAGGTATTTAATAAAGCTAGTTTAAACAATGTTAGAAAAGAAGATATCTTGAAATTATGTTTAAAAATGAAAACTAATGATAAGTTAAGTATAAAAATATTAAGAAATAATAAAGAAGTAAATTTACTTCTAGGGAAAGAAGAAGTGCATCCTTCTTATTTTGTAAATGAAATACCTTTTTCAGCTTCATTAACCTATATAAACCCTAAAAATAGCGATTTCGGAGCTGTAGCACATAGTATAGACGTTAATGCCAATGAAGAAATATTATCAACAAATGGTGATATGTATTTATGTAATTTATCTCATTTAAGCAAGTCTAGTAAAAAAGAAGTGGGCAATATGTATGGTGATAAAGTATATAATCGTCAAGGTGAAATAAAGTATATAGATGAATTTGGATTAAAGGGAATATTAGATAGAAAAGACATATTAAAAAATGCACAAGTTTATGATGTTGGAAAAAAAGAAGAAGTAAGTTTAGGACATGCTCAAGTGCTAATAAAAGAAAATGAGAGCACTCCTAAAATAGCATATGATATAAATATAATAAAAACTAGTAATCAAAATAAACCAGAAATTTGTAGTTTTGAATTTAGAGTTGTGGATAGCAGACTGATTGAAAAATATGGTGGTATTGTTTCTGGTATGAGTGGATGTCCTATAATACAAAATGGAAAAATAATAGGAGCATTATCTCATGTTATATGTAATGATACATCAAGAGGAACGGGTGTTTATATACAATGGATGTTAGAATAATAAATATATAGGCTAACCAAGTTACTGGTTAGCCTATATTAATGTAATTATTTTATCCAAATAGGAGCAGTTACAGAGATTTTATTTTTATTTTGATATACTTTTACATAATAAAATTTATTGGAACTAGGTTTTATAGTAAAGTCTAATTTTGCTAAATTAGAATTAAACTTTTTACTTTTTATTATTTCACCATTATTACTTATTATTTGTATTTCTTGAATCTTATCTTTAGAATCATTATCTACTGCACTAATAGAAAATCTAAGCTTAGAAGGATTTTTTAATGTAGAGCCTAGATAAGTATCATTTATCGTATAATCTATTTTTATGTTTTTATCTTCAGTTGCATATACTCTCATATTTTTTAAAGCATCATATAGATTATCTCTATTTAAATCTGTAGCCAATATAACGGTTCTAAACTCATTAGCAATACCAAAATTGACAATATGGTTATCTTGACTACATGTAGGTCCAACATGCCATCCTTTATCAAGTGCAAATTGATATATGTCATAGGAATGAATATTTTCTTCCATATTTTTATAATAGCCATTACCAACCTCTAATAGAGAAATTATTTTATCAGCACTAGAAGAGTATTTAAAATTGTTAAATAATCCAAATTTTTTACATGGATGATTAAACTGACCGATTAAATCCTCATCTTCAGAAATAAGCTTATAAAAATTATCTAAGTCTAAATATTCTTCACTAGCAGTAATGAATCCATTAGAATTAAATATGTTTAAGTGACCAATAGGATTTTCTGTTTTATAAGGATAAGTCATTTCAAATCCATTTAACCCAATAAATTCTCCATTAGATGTAAACTTATCTCTTGTAGAAGTTAAGTTTGTCCATTCTTCAGACTTAGGTGTAGTATCCAATGTAGATTCACTATTATTGTCTAATAAATTTGAATGCTCAGTAATAGCGAAAAAGTCTAAATTAGCTTTATCTCTAGCCATATAATAAGCATCATTATAACTACCATGCCCATCACTAGCATCAGTGTGGGCATGTAATAAACCTCTATAATGATTATAGATTGGTGTTCCAACCGTAAAATACCATTCAAATACTGTTTTATTTTTATTTGGAGATAAATCGCATACTTCTAGTTTTGCGATTTGATTTCCTCTACGAAATTTTTTATCTTGTGTATATGAAATATTATTGTCTGTTATAGTAGTCGAGCTTGTAACATCTTTATAATTTACATATAATTTTACAGAAGATTTATCAATATTACTTTTATCACTATAATTAACAATAATAAGTGGTTCACCAATAATATATTGTTGACATTTTTCAGGTGAAACACTTTTTATAATTGGGCCCTCTAAATCTATTAAATCATCTTCATTAGTTTTACTAGAATTATCATATTTACTTATATAAGAATTATTATTTTTAATTATATTATAGGCTGAAGTTTTATAAGTAAATAAGCATAGTGTAAAGAACAATGTAAATATAAAAATATATTTTCTTCTAAACATAGTAATCATCCTTTAATTACAAAATTTTGTAGTCTAATCTCCAATCTTGGTTTGTAAAAAATGATTTATCATTAATTTTAGACAATACTTCAGATATAGTTTTTTCATTATTAAAATAAAAATCTAAACAATTTATCAAATCTAAACAATAATCAATGCTAGTCATATAAATATCTATAAAAGAATAATTAGATTTAATATAGGAAAATGGGTTTTCCCAAGAATTATTCTTAGTATTTAATAAATCATTAATACAATATTTATGATTTAAATATGCCTTACTGTCTGCAAAACTATTTTTAGAAACAACTTTTTTTACAGATACATAGGGTAAAGCTAATAATTTATTAGATGACTTTAACTTTTGTTCTGATTTTATAAATAAATTAATACTTTTACTTACATCATCATAAGAAATTGACTTACCATAAACTTTTTCCATTAGAAATTTATACATATCACATATTATTAGTAGTTCATCAGAATTTAAATTAATATTTAAATATTCATCAAATTGCCATGGATGTAAGCTTTTAAATTTTTTTAATAATAAGATATCAATATGTGTTTCAATACTTTTGTGAAGAGATTTAGGGTGTCTTTTTGTATATTTATCAGATAAATCAAATTGTAAACTATATATGTACGGATGAGTAAGTTTATCTAAAGTGTAATGACATAGAAATCCATAGATATACGAGATAGTAATGTTTTTAAAATTATTAGTATTGAAAATATGTCTTATACAACTATTATCATTAGAATAAGATATCATATTGGCAAAAAAATCATTTATATTTTTGCAGTGGATTAAGTTACTAAACATAGATAAATTTTTATCTGAAATAAGAGGAAGATAATTATCATAATCAAAAAAGTTAGGTCCTTGAGCTCCTAAGATATATATATCAAGATTATCATTTATAATATTTTTAACTCTTTTATTGTCTAATTTACTAAGGCAATCTTTAGCGAACAAGTAATGGGAAATGGATCCAGGCATATTGTACCTCCTAAATATAATTTAAATAAAATACTATATTTATATTATGTATTTTTTTGTAGTACATACATGAAAGTATACACTCTATTAATATACTTTATAGGATAGATAAAATGTGCTAGGGGGAATTATATGCTAGTAGAGGTTATAGAGTCAAAATTAAATAAAAAAGAAGCCATAAAGTATATACTAAGTAAGACTCCATTAATGAGCAGAGTGGCTCAATTTAATACATTTGCAAAAGATGTACATATAGAATATGTAGAGTTTAAAGTTTTAAGCTATGAGGTTATTAGCAAAGGGAAAAATAGTAGGTTTTTTAGACATGAAAAAAAGAAAAAACATATAACGATGATAGTAAATACATATAATGGATACTCACAATCCGTAGAAAAGCTACCTGAAACTTGTAAAAGGTATGTATCTAAAGGTTGTATAAAAAGATCTAAAATAAAAGAAGATGATATAATAGAAGAGGTAAAGTCTCAAATAATGTATTATTTAAGAGAAAATTTAGATTTAGAAAACTTAGATAATATTAATATAGAAAATATAAGTATAAAAGAAATAAAAAGTATATACAAACCTTACTGGGTAGCCGATTTTAACGGAAAATCAATATTTATAGATGGATAAAAATAAATATCCTATCTTTAAGTTGTACTTAAGATAGGATATTTTGAAAAATTACTAGGTTACTTTTTAGTTAGGTAATCTAGTGTTTTTAATGTATAGCCTTCGCTTTCCCAGTGAGTTAAAACTTCATCTAAAATTTCTGTATTAGTTTTAGAGTTTGGATGAAGTAATACTATAGCACCGGGATGTGTTCTAGGATATATTTTACTTTTAGCAAATTCGTGAGTTGGTTGTTTGTTTTCATACCAATCTACATATGCAAAACTCCAAAATATAGAACTATATCCTAAATCTTGAGTACTTTTCAGTGATTGCTCACTAAATTTACCCATAGGTGGTCTAAAATATTTAGGCATTTCTTTTCCTGTAACCTCTTTATAAGCTTTTTCGACGCTAAGTATTTCTTCTTTGAAATTTTCATTATCAGTAATACTAGCCATAGAAAGATGATTTTTAGAGTGGTTACAAACTAAATGACCTTCATTAACCATTCTTTTTATCATTTCAGGATTATTTTTTATATAACCCTCAACAACAAAAAATTGTGCAGGAGCATTGTGTTTTTTTAATGTGTCTAATATTTTTTCAGTATTACCACTTTCATACCCAGCATCAAAAGATAAATAAATTATCTTTTCATTTGAATCTCCAACATAGTAAGAATCATATTTTTTGAAAAAATTAGCTTCTTGAATTGGAGCTGGTTGTTTACCATCATTTCTAGGATTAAAATACCAACTGTATTCTGTTGTACTTAATTCTGGATTTGAAATCTGAGTTTTAGATTTGGTTAAAATGTCTAAATTAGTGCTAACTAATACTGTAAATATTAGTAAAAAAATACCTATAACAAAGTAATTTCTAAAGTTATCCTTACGCACATAATCACCTCTTATTTAAGAAATCAAATTTGAATTTAATATTAGACTAAGTATATTTTTAATATTTAGATAGAAAATTATTCACTATACTTTTACTTTTTGGATAAACTTATCATATAATTAGATTTAGAGTATTTAATTAGCGACATATAAGGAAGTATCGAAAGGATATAAAAATGGATAATAATACAAATACATTAGTGACGTATAGGCATAATATAGCTTCTCTAGTAAATAATGTTGTGTTTTTAGATATAGAAGTTAGTGGAATTAATCCTATAAAAAGTGAAATATTAGAAATAGGTGCTATAAAAATAAAAAATAAAGAAGGAGAGATACTAAATACTATAATTAATAATAAAAAAGAGATACCAATAGAAATATACTCTATATGTAGTGGAATGAATAAAAATGATTTTGAAAATGCACCAACTTTAGAAAATATAAAAAAAGATATTGAAGATTTTTTAGAAGATAATATTATTATTTGCCATAATATAGATAATGTAAAAAAATTCATGAACTATTATATACCAAATGTTCAAAATGAAATTATTGATGTTATGGAGCTTAGTGTAATATTAGAACCATACCATAATGATTATAGTTTGGATTATTTGAATAAAGTTATGATAAATAAAAGTAATAATCAGAAAAATAGAGCGTTGTCTGATGCTATAGATACATTAAATATCGTAAATGCATTATTAATGAGATTAAAGAAAAAAGAAGAATCTACATTAGAGCCATTGATATTTAAGATAAATTCTTATTTAAAAAAGTATAATCTAGAAAGATGGCAGTGGGTAAATATTATAGAAGATGCAAATTATGATATAAAACTAGATTTAGATATAAATTATGAAGAGAATGTAAGACCTAAAAATAAGGAAGATAAAAAGGAAAAAGAAATAGTAAAAAATATATATGCAAGTGATAAGTGTTATGAAGAATTATTAAAGAATAAAGATATTTGGGAAAGTAAAGAAGGATTTATGTATGAATATAGACCTGGACAATATGAACTTACAAAAACAATTAGAGAAACATTTAAAGAAAATGTAGGTGCTAAAATTTCATGCATAGAAGCTCCAACAGGTATTGGAAAAAGTGTTGGATATTTATTACCAGCAATAGTTGAAGCTAGGATTAATAGAAAAAGGGTTATAATATCAACTGATACAAAAGAATTACAAATACAGTTAATAAATAAAGATATACCAAATGTGCTAAATTCCTTGGGATTAAATAATAAGGTAAGCTATGGATATATAAAAGGTAAAAATAATTATATATGTATGGACAAATTAGAAGGATATAAGTTAGATTATAACCCTAAAAATCCAAAAATAGAGGATATACTTTCGCTAATATATATAGAACAATTAGTGGAAGATGGAAAATATGGAGATATTGAAGAAATTAACTATTGGGTTTTAAATCACTTCGAAGAGATAACGGAGCATTTAAGATATGTAAGTTGTGATCCAAATTTATGCAGACCTAAAAAGTGCCATAGAAAATGTTTATATAAAAATAGGGTTGAAGAGTTGAAAGAAGAAGATATAACAGTTATAAATCATTCATTACTAGCTAAATGGCCATATAAAGAAGAAAAACCAATAGAAAATATAATAGTAGATGAAGCTCATAATTTAACTGAAAAAGGATATGATTTTTTTTCTTCTATCATAGAGTACAGAAGCTTAAAGTATACAATGAAAGAAATATATCCTTATGAAAATATAGGTAATAGTGCATTTGCATATGACAAAAAGCTTAAAAAAATCAAGATGTTTGATAAATTTTATAATCACATACATATTGATAGAGAATCTAGAGATAAAATAAGTAGAAATATAAACTTAATAATTGAGGAAATGACAAATATATTAGAATATGGAAATCATAGTGAATACAAAAATATAAGTAATTATAATCTAAAATGGGAACTTAATTTACAACAAGATGATGTTATATATAAAAGAGTAACTTATAAAAATTATAGTGAAAAAATAAAAGTATGCTGTGAAGCTATTATTAGAAATATATCTTCTATTTTACATTTGATAGATAGAAATATGGATGATGAAAATATAGATAAGGAAGCTGATATTTATAAATTTGGAAAATCTAAGTTTAAAGATTTAGAAGATATAAAAAATATATTACAGATATTTATGGAATATAGTGATGATGACCATATAGCAAGAATTATAGAATTAGATCAAAATTATAACAACTTTGAATTTAGAGTAACACCCCTTAAGCTTGCAGATTTATTTGAAGAAAATATATTAAGTCAACTAAATAGTGGGATATTCTTATCTGCTACTCTTAGTGTAGGAAATAATATGTCATACTTTAAAAATACTCTTGGAATAAATAGGGTTGATAATGTGGAGAAAGTAATAAAGCCTTTATATGATTATAAAAATAGAGTATCGATAATAAGGGTAGAAGATATTTGTGATTATAAAAATGAAAATTTTCCAACTGAAATGAGTAATATGATAAGTGAAATATCAAAGCTTACTCATGGGCGAATGCTATCATTATTTAATAGTAAAGATAGAAAAGATAAGACTTATGATGTATTAAAAGATTATCTTCATAAAAATGATACTGAAGTATATATGAATAAAAAAGGAATTAAGCACTTAAAAAATATAAATAAAAAATGTGTAGTATTAGGATCTAAGGGGTGTTTTGAAGGTGTTGATGTACCTGGGGATGGGTTAATATGTGTTACACTAGATAAAATACCAAACTTAAACCCTAGAGACCCTCTTTATTATACAATAATGAAAAAATATAATATTGAGTATTATAATATTAATTACCCACAAATGGCTATAAAAGTAAAACAAGCAATGGGAAGGATACTTAGAAGTAAATATGATTATGGATGTTTTGTAATATTTAATACAGGAAATAACATAAACACATTAAAGAGATTAGAGAAGGATTTGCATGGATGCAAAATAATAAGTAAGAATAAAAATAATATTTATAGAGATATAGATAAACATTTAAGGTATTGTAGGAAGATGGTCTTAAATATAGTCCTTGAAGATATATTTAGAGTATTTAATATTGATGAAAGTACAACATTAAATACCGTTAAAGAATTGGTAAATAGAGAACTTGCAAGAAGATATATAAAAGGTAAGATATATTTTATATCGGAAATAGAAAAAACTTTTAAAATAAACTATTTTATAGATAATTACTTAATAAATAAAGATATATTTCAAAAACAAGTTAATATACACAAAAAATGAATTTGAAGAAAAATGCATGACTTAAATAAAGTTATGCATTTTTGTTTTTAAAAAAATGATGAGACTTATGGTACAAAAATAAAATTTCGAAATAAAAACATTGAAATATCAATAATTAGTTAGTTTGAAATGAATATAAAATATAAAATATATTAGAGTTATATATAGAAAAATATATAGAAATATATACTAAAATGAATTATTTATTTTAAAAAAGTATATTGTTTAAATTTAAAGAAAATTAAGTCTGTTAATATTGACAATAGTCTAAATATTGCTATAATAAAGATATCAAAAAAAAAATATATAAATAATTGGAATTATGTATTAGAAAAATAGGAGGGGGCAATTATGAGTACTAAAGTAGAAAATAAAAAAAAGAACTTGTTCCAAAAATGTCTAGATGGTATAGAGGTAGTAGGAAATAAATTACCGCATCCAATCGCACTATTCTCAATATTTTGTGTAGCTATAATGGTTATATCGGCAATATCAGCAACTATGGGGATTTCAGCGACAGGGGAATTATATAATAGAACAACAAACGTAGTTGAAGAACAAACAATAACAGCAGTAAGTTTACTTTCAAAGGCAGGTCTAGTATACATGCTAGAAAATGCAGTTTCAAACTTTGTTAACTTTGCACCACTTGGAATGGTTTTAGTTGGTATGTTAGGTATAGGAACAGCAGAAGGGAGTGGATATATATCTGCTGCACTTAAGAAGACTGTTTCAGTAACTCCAGCTCAATTAGTTACACCAATGGTAGTATTCTTAGGAGTTATGTCAAATATAGCTAGTGATGCAGGATATGTTGTGTTAGTACCACTTGGAGCATTAATATTTATGTCATTTGGAAGACATCCACTTGCAGGTTTAGCAGCAGCATTTGCTGGGGTATCTGGTGGATTTAGTGCAAACCTAATAGTTGGTACAATAGACCCAATGCTTGCTGGTATATCTACAGAAGCAGCTAAGATGATAGATCCAAATTATGTGGTAACAGCAACTTCAAATATGTTCTTTATGATGGTATCCACTGTATTAATAACTTTACTTGGATGGTTTATAACAGACAAAATAGTTGAACCAAGATTAGGTGAATTTAAAGGTGGAAGAAGTTTATCTAAAGAAGATGAAAATTTAAAAAATTTAACACAAAAAGAAGCGAAAGCGTTAAAAACAACAAACCTAGTAATACTTGGATTAATAATTTTAGTAGTAGCATTATGTGTTCCTCAAAATGGATTACTTAGAAATGCAGAAACAGGAAGTTTAATAGATCACTCTCCATTAATGAATGGATTTGTACCGATAATGGCTATAATATTCTTCATAGCAGCAACAGTTTACGGAAGGCTGTCAGGTCAATTTAAGAGTACTAAAGATGTATGTAATGAAATGGGTAAAGCAATGAGTTCTATGGGTGGATACATAGCATTAGCATTCATAATGGCTCAATTTGTTAACTACTTCTCATTTACTAATTTAGGAACAATACTTGCAGTAAATGGAGCAAACTTCTTAGAATCTTTAGGATTAGGCTCTATAGTTCTTATAGTAGCATTCGTATTATTTGCAGGATTTATAAATCTATTTATGGGATCTGCATCAGCTAAATGGGCTATAATGGCTCCTGTATTCTTACCAATGTTTATGAGGCTTAATATATCTCCTGAATTAACTCAAGTTGCATATAGAATAGGTGACTCAACTACTAATATAATATCACCTCTTATGAGTTATTTTGCTATGATAGTTATATTTGCTCAAAGACATGATAAAAAAGCTGGTATAGGTACATTAATATCAACAATGATACCATACTCTGTAATATTCTTAATCGGATGGATAATATTACTTGGAATATGGATGATGTTAGGATTACCACTAGGGCCAGGAGCTGGGCTAGTATATCCCCCAATGTAGTAAAATTAAAATATGCTGTGTCAAATTTATTTGACACAGCATATTTTTTTTATTTTTTTCATAAGAAGCAAGCCTAATTTCATAAAATAGTAGTATCTAAAATATAGAAAAAATATACATTATAATAATACTTGCATATACTATGGTAGTTTTTGAATAAGTTAAGTGATTTTAGAAAAACTAAAATATAGTAGCTAATATTATAGATAATGTGATTTTTAAAAAACTAAAATAGATATAAATTTATTAAAAAGGAGTAATTATTATGAGTTATATTTTATTAATAATAGGTTTTTTACTATTAGTAAAAGGTGCAGATACATTTGTAACAGGAACATCTTCAGTAGCCAGAACATTAAGAGTTCCAACTCTGATAATAGGTCTTACCATAGTTGCATTTGGAACTAGTGCACCTGAAGCTGCAGTAAGTATAACGGCTGCACTTCAAGGAAATAATGATATGGCAATTGCAAATGTAGTAGGTTCTAATATCTTTAATTTACTAGCAGTAGTAGGAGTGGCAGCATTTATAAACCCTATAAAAGTACAAAAAAGTACAATAATAAAAGAGTTTCCATTTGCGTTATTAGCTTCAGTAGTTTTATTAATACTAGCACATGATACAAAATTTCAAGGATTTAGCATAAACTCTTTAACTAGAGCTGATGGTCTTATGTTACTTGCACTTTTTTCTATATTTATGTACTATTTGATTGAAATGGCGATAACTTCAAAAGAAGAAATGAATATAGAACAAGTAAGTGACAATATGCCTATGGCAAAAAGTATAACACTTGGAGTACTAGGACTCGTTGGAATAATATTAGGTGGAAAAATGGTTGTTGATGCTGCCAGCAACATTGCTATTTCCTGGGGAATGAGCCAAAACCTAGTTGGGCTTACGATAGTAGCTATAGGAACATCGCTACCTGAGTTTGTAACTAGTGTGGTAGCAGCTAGAAGAGGTGAAAGTGATATTGCAATAGGAAACGTAGTAGGTTCTAACATATTTAATATATTATTTGTTCTAGGCTCATCATCAATTATTCATGATATTCAAATTCAGCCTATGGTATTTGTTGATATGATGATTATGATTTTTGTAACTTTAATAGTATATTTTGTTGCAACTACAAAACGCAATATTAATAAAATAGAAGGTATATCCATATCCTTATTGTACATTGTATATATGGTATTTATAATTATAAGAAAATAGAATAACCATAAATTTTAATAGTAAACAAAAAACTATCTTAAAAAAGAGTATACAAGTCTTTTCGTTAAGATAGTTTTTGAGGTACTTAGATTTTATATGTATGTAAAATGTAGTATAATTAAAATATAGAAATTAATAGGAAAAAGAAATACATTGGAGGCGGAAGTTATTAATGAAAAATTTTATAAATATATCTGATGAAGATATAGAAGATAAATTAAAATACCTTAAACTATTATCGAAACAATATCCAAGCATATCGAAAACTTGTACAGAAATAATAAATCTAGAAGCTATTCAAAATTTACCTAAAGGGACTGAACATTTTTTAACTGATATACATGGAGAACATGAGCCATTTGTTCATGTATTAAAAAATGGATCAGGAGTAGTTAGAAGGAAAATAGAAGAGCTATTTGGAAATTCTCTTAGGGAATCTGAAAAAAGAAGCCTTGCAACCTTAGTTTATTATCCAGAGCAAAAGATGGAGATAATATTAAAAGAAGAGAGAAATATTAGTGATTGGTATAGAATAAATTTATATAGACTTATACAAGTATGTAGATATGCATCTTTAAAATATACGAGGTCTAAGGTTAGAAAGTTATTACCTGATGATTTTAGATACATAATAGAAGAACTCCTACATGAAGATATAAATAGTAGGCATAAGCAAGAATATTATGAAAGTATAATATCAACAATTATAGAAATAGACAGAGCCAAAGAATTTATACTAGCAATTTCTAAGGTTATACAAAAGTTAGTTGTAGATAAATTACATATAGTGGGTGATATTTATGATAGAGGGCCAAGACCGGATATAATAATTGATACACTTATGGATTATCATTCCGTAGATATACAATGGGGAAATCATGATATTTTATGGATGGGGGCAGCTGCTGGAGAAAAAACTTGTATAGCAAATGCACTAAGAATTTCAGCGAGGTATTCAAACTTAGATATAGTAGAAGATATATATGGTATAAACTTACTTCCTCTTGCTACATTTGCACTGAAGGTATATAAAAATGACCCATGTGAAGCTTTTATGCCAAAAAACTATAATGAAGAGGCCAACACTACAGAAAAATCATTAGTAGCTAAAATGCATAAGGCAATAAGTATAATACAATTTAAGTTAGAAAGTGAAGTAATAAATAGAAGACCAGAATATAATATGAAGCATAGAACTATGCTAGATAAAATAAATTATGAAGATAATACTATAACATTAAAAGGTGAAGTATATCCTCTAAAGGATATATATTTCCCAACAGTCGATAAAAATAATCCAAATATACTTACAGAAGAAGAAAGTATGGTTATGGAAAAATTAGTTTCTTCGTTTATAAATAGTGAAAAACTTCAAAAACATATAACATTTTTATTCTCTAAAGGGAGTATGTATTTAAAGTGTAACTCCAATCTATTATTCCATGGTTGTATACCATTAAATAAAGATGGAAGCTTTAAAACTATGACTATAAATGGTAAAAAATATGGTGGGAAGAGATTAGTAGAAAAAATGGAATCTATAGCTAGAGAAGGGTACTTCTTTAAAAATGATACTGAAGAAAAGTTATATGGGATGGACATGATGTGGTATTTATGGACTGGTTCAGCTTCGGCATTGTTTGGAAAAGATGATATGACAACTTTTGAAAGATACTTTATAGAAGATAACAAGACTCATAAAGAAAACAAAAATTCATACTTTGAATTAAGAGATGATGAAAAAATGTGTGATATGATATTTAAAGAGTTTGGACTTGATCCAAATGAATCTCATATTATAAATGGTCATGTACCTGTTGAAACTAAAAAAGGTGAAAGTCCAATAAAAGCTGGAGGAAAGTTATTAGTAATAGACGGAGGATTTTCAAAGGCATATCAAAAGAAAACGGGTACTGCTGGATATACATTAATATATAACTCATATAGTTTACAATTAGTATCACATCAACCATTTAGTAGTGCAGAAGAAGCTATAGTTGAGGAAAGTGACATATTGTCAACAACAGCAGTAGTTGAACATAAAATAAATAGGAAACGAGTAAAAGATACTGATATGGGGGAAGAAATTACAAATCAAATAGAAGATTTAAAATTATTATTACTTGCATATAGGAAAGGATTGATTAAAGAATCTTAATATAAATTAGACAAAAATCATTATACATCATAAGAAATTTTACTAAAGTGATATTTAGTAAGGTTTTTTAATGTGTAAAAATTATAAGGGGTGAGAATATGGGGAGAGTTAGTATATTAAAAAAAATTAACAAAAATATATATTTATTTTTGGCAATAAATCTATTGGCATCTTTTTCAATGGGGATTTTTAATATGTTTGTAGGTATATATTTAAAAGAAGTTGGATACCAAGAGAACTTTGTGGGTGGAGTATTATCTATAAATACATTTGCAATTGCACTAGCATCTATACCAAGTGCATATTTAATAGAAAGGATAGGTAGAAAAAAAAGTTTTACTATAGGATTTATAGCTATAGCAATTGGAAGTAGTTGTATTGTTTTATTTGATAACACATTTTTAATAATATTAATGGCAATTTTAAATGGATCAGGAATGAGTATGAAGATAACTGCTGAAGGTATGTATATAACTGAAAATACTAAAGAAGAAGATAGAGTATCTGTATTTAGTATGAATTTTATAGTGTCTAATATAGGTATGATGAGTGCATCATTTATAGGTGGAATATTATCTTCTTATATGGGAAAATATTTTACAACTAATCAAGCTATAATTAATATTTTTATAATGTCTTCCTTATTATCAATATTAGCACTAATACCTATATATTTTATGAAAGAACCAAAAATTTTAAACCCGAGAAGTTTTATGGAGTGTATAAGTGGATATGCACATATTTTAAATAAAAAAGTTGTAGTTTTTATGATATATTACTTTTTTATAGGGGTAGGAGCCGGAATGATTGTACCATTTTTTAGTGTATATCTAAAATACTCAATGGATATAAGTGATAGTGTAGTAGGAACAATACTTTCAATATCACAGTTTGGATGTATAGTAGGGGGGATGTTGATTCCTTTTATATCAACGAAGATTGGGAAACCTCGTTGCGTAGTATTATCTCAAATAATATCAATACCATTTTTAATATCGATAGCATTTCCACAGGGAATATTTTTATTAGTTATATCATTTTTTATGAGAAATGGCCTTATGAATATGGCTACCCCTCTTATACAGAACCTGTCTATGGAAATGGTAGATAAAAGAGATAGGACTAATGTAAGTAGTGTAATATCATTTTCTAGTAATATTAGTAGAGGGATAGGTATAACTATTGGAGGGTTTATGATGGAGAATATTTCTTATAGCTCACCATATTATGGAACTGTATTAATTTATATTGTAGCTATAGTAATGTTTGGATACATATATAGGGATGAAATAAAGTATAAGAAAAATATCAAATTAAATACAGACGAATCTTTTTAAAATTACAAAAAAAGTTGAACTTTTTTGTTTAAGATATATTTAACCGGGTATATACTTAATATCTTAATAAAGTAAATAATTAAAAAACATATAAAAAATTATAAATTATGGAGGAGTAAATAATATGAAAAAGTTTGTTTGTACAGTATGTGGATATATACATGAAGGTGAAGTTGCACCAGAACTTTGTCCAGTATGTAAAGTAGGGGCTGAAAAGTTTGAAGAAATGAGTGGGGAAATGGTTTGGGCAGATGAGCATAGAATAGGAACTGCTCAAGGAGTAGACGAAGAAATATTAGAAGGATTAAGAGCTAACTTTACTGGAGAATGTACAGAAGTAGGTATGTATTTAGCAATGAGTCGTCAAGCTGATAGAGAAGGATACCCAGAGGTTGCTGAAGCTTATAAGAGAATAGCATTTGAAGAAGCTGATCATGCTGCTAGATTTGCTGAATTATTAGGAGAAGTAGTTGTTGCAGATACTAAAGCTAACTTACAAGCTAGAGTTGAAGCTGAATATGGAGCAACTGAAGGGAAATTAAAGATAGCTAAAAAGGCTAAGCAATTAGGATTAGATGCTATACATGATACAGTTCATGAAATGTGTAAAGATGAAGCTAGACATGGTAAAGCATTCTTAGGATTATTAGAAAGACACTTTGGAAAGCAAAAATAATTATAACTTAATAGGTTATTATAATAAATGGTATGTAGAAGTTAATCTACATACCATTTTTGTGTATAAACAATTATTTTATAGTATAATAAGAAAGTATGATATTTAAACTTAAAATAACAATTAAACTATATAAATTTAGAGGTATATATGATAAAAAATAAAGAATTTAATAAATCTAGACTAAAAAGTGCTAGAGAATATAGAGTAAAAACTATTGAACAATTTGCGAAAGAGGTAAAAATAAATATATTAAGTTTAGAAAAGTTTGAAAGTGGACAAAGCTATCCAACAATAGAAGAAATGCTTAAAATATGCAGGGTGTTAAATTTTTCAAAAGATTATTTTTATGAAGATGATAATGTAGATATTACTGTAGAAAGAACTTACTTTAGTAAACATTCATCACAATATAGAAAAGAGGAATTTGCAGAAATTGAAAAAATGAAATTAACACATAAACTATTTAGTTTTATAGAAAGATATATATCTTTTCCGAAAATTAATATATTTCAGGAGAGCAGTAGAAGTAAAAATATAGAATATGTAGTTGATAAATTTAGGAAACACTATGAATTAGGTGGTGACGCAATATATAATATGGTAAGTTTTGCTGAAGTAAATGGATTTATAGTTTCTGATATAAATACTAAAAAGAGTAGTGTAGGTCCATTTATACAAAAAAGTAAAATTTATGATATTAGTAGATATTTTATAGTACTTGGAAAAGATAAAAAATCTGTACCAAAAAGAAACTATGATATAGCGGTTCAAATTGGTCATATAGTACTACATGAGCTATGTGTAAATGAAAATGAATTAACAAGTAAAGAATATATTAATATTAGGGAAGAAGCTAGAGAATTTGCTAGTTGCTTATTGCTTCCTAAAGAAAATTTTACTAATGATTTAAAATATCCATCAGAACTAGACTATTATGTTAATCTAAAAGCAAAATATATTGTACCTATAGGTATAATGGTTTCAAGAGCTTATAATCTAGGAATTATAAATAATAGAAAATATGAGTATCTTGTAAAAGAAATGGAAAAGAAGGGTTGGGATAAGAAAGAGCCTTTAGAAGATATAAAGGGTGCTAATCCTATAATAAGTAAAAAAGCTATAGATATAATGATAGAAAATAGTATTATAAATAATACTGGATTGGTAGCAATATTATCAAAAGAAGGGTTAACATTACCACAAGAAGAAATAGAAGACTTGTTAGGATTAAAGAGGGGAAAATTATCAGTTAAATTAAAATCTAAAAATAAAAATAAAGATGAAAATGTAACTGTTATTAATTTTTTAAGATAAAGTTATGAATTGATGTATAACAAAGGGGGAGCAGTTTTATGAAAACTTTGGTATTAGGAAATGTATTTGTAGATGTAATAGTTAATGTAAATTATCTTCCAAAAACAGGAGATGATTTAGTGTGTAATAAACAGATTATTTCTATGGGAGGGTGTGCATATAATGTGGCTACAGTATTAAAAGCATTTTAAGTAGAACATGATTTATTATCTCCAGTTGGGGAAAAGAAGTTTTATAACTATTTTTGGTGTAGAACATGACTTTAAAAGTGAGTGGCTTGATTTAATAAATATAGATGAGTATGATAATATTTATGAATTTATAGATGGAGTAGATTAGATATTACTGATTTTAACAAAGATGAATATTTGATAAATGAAAAATTGAATATAGTATAAAAAGGGAGCTTAATTTTAGCTCCCATTTTATATTATATTCATCAAATCATCTAAATTATTTAATTTTATTAGATTTTCCATTTTTCTTCTATGATCTAAAAATTTATCATATGTCTCGTATGAAATATCTGGATTGCCATATATTTTCCAAGCTCTTGTACCGTGGAATTTATAATTGCCATATCCCATAAATCCTAATACATCTTTTAGAGGATAACCTAAAAATATACCTATTTCATGTGGAAATTCACTTGAATGAAGTTTGTTTACCAATAAATTTATATATTCATTTACATCATTATTAGATGGATAGCCAATAAATTCAAGAAAACTAATACACTTTTTATTTTCTAATACTTTTGATAAAGAACTTCTGTTAATAAAAAGTATTCTAATTCCGCCATCATACATAGTTATAAATTTATATGAAATTTTAAAACAATTTCTGAAAAATAAATTTATATTTCTTAATTTATCATCTTTAAGAGCATCTTTAGCTGAAATATTTAAAATCTCACATGGCTTAGATCCGAGAATAACAGGGCCTAATACCTCTATAACCCATTTTATATATGACGAATTAGTTTCGTTTTTACAACAATTATGCTTACAATGTATACTCATATTTTACCTCCAAAACACAATCTATATGTTAATAATAATTGTTATCAATAAGAAAATCAATATAAAATTTTGTGATTTTTTTCTTAAAAGATATTGACAATGATAATTTTTATCAATAAAATAGAAAATGTGTTTGAGAATAAAAATCAATGGGTATAAATTCTCATATAAAGATAAATGAGGAGGAATTATGAAAAAGAGATACTTAATAATTTTATTAATAATATTATCATTCATATCTATATTTATAGGTGTACATGATATTAAAATATCAGATATATATAATTTAAGAGAGGATCAGCTAAATATTCTGATTATAAGTAGATTGCCAAGATTAATAAGTATATTAGTTGCTGGTATGGGAATGAGTATATGTGGGCTGATAATGCAACAGATAACCAGAAATAAATTTGTATCGCCAACAACAGGTGCAACTATAGATGCAGCTCAATTAGGATTAGTTATTTCAATGTTACTTTTGCCTAATTCTGGTATGGGTGGAAAGATGATAATTTCATTTATATGTTCTCTAATAGGAACATTTTTATTTATGAATATTTTAAAAAGACTACAATTTAAAAATGTAGTATTTGTACCATTAGTAGGAATAATGTTTGGAAATATAATTGGATCTGTAACTACATTTATAGGATATAAATATAATTTAATGCAAAATGTAACAGCTTGGATGCAAGGGAATTTTTCTATGATATTAAAAGGAAATTATGAAATGTTGTACATAACAATCCCCTTAATAATAATTGCATATATTTATGCTAACAAGTTTACAATAGCAGGAATGGGAGAGGACTTTGCTACGAATTTAGGTTTGAATTATAAGAAGGTAGTTAATCTAGGATTAGCTATTGTAGCAATAGTAACAGCAAGTGTAGTTATAATAGTAGGAAGTATACCATTTATTGGGATGATAGTTCCTAATATAGTTTCGATGTATAAAGGAGACAATGTAAAAGATAGTATCTGGCATACTGGATTATTTGGATCTATATTTGTTTTAAGTTGTGATATATTTTCAAGAATTGTAATATATCCTTATGAAGTACCAATAGGGCTTACAGTAGGAGTGATAGGAAGTGTAATGTTCCTTTACATGATATTAAGGAGGAAGTCGTATGCAACAAGCTAGTTCTATAAATAAAGTATCTAGTAAAATACTTAATAAAAACAATATATTAATAAATAAAGAAAGTGAGCATAAAAGAATACTTTATATATTAGTTTTAATGATAATAGTATTTTCAATGTTATTTCTGATATCTGGTGTAAATTTAAATCATCTTGATTATGCGATGAGTCAAAGGATTCCAAAGTTAATAGCAATAGTTATAACTGGTGGATGTATAGCTTTTTCATCTATGATTTTTCAAACTGTAACTAATAATAATATATTAACACCAAGTGCTTTGGGACTAGACTCATTATATATATTAGTTCAAACTATAATAGTTTTTGTAGTTGGAGTTGAAAGTAAATTTATAATTAATAAAAGTAATAACTTTTTAGTATCAGTAACAGTTATGGTTATTGCATCTTCTATACTTTATAAAAAATTATTTAAAAAAAGTGGAAATAATATATTCTTTTTACTACTTGTGGGAATGATATTTGGAACTCTTTTTAAGAGTATGTCTACTTTTATGCAAGTTATAATCGATCCAAATGAGTATGCAGCTCTTCAAAATAGTTTATATGCTAGTTTTGGAAATGTTAATACAACTATTTTATTAATAGCCAGTGTACTTATAATAGCTATTATTCCATTTATATACGATGATTTAAAATATTTAGATGTAATAGCTTTAGGTAAAGACCATGCTATAAACTTAGGCGTAGATTATGATAAAGTTACAAAAAAAATGATCATAGTAGTATCTGTTTTAGTTTCAATATCTACAGCACTTGTGGGACCAATAACATTTTTAGGATTAATAGTAGTAAATGTTACAAAACAAATATTAAAGATATATAAACATATATATCTAGTAAGTGCCTCTATATTAGTAAGTATATTGACTTTAGTAAGTGGACAATTTTTAGTAGAAAGAGTATTTAGTTTTAACACTACACTAAGTGTAATTATAAACTTCATTGGTGGTGTGTACTTTATATAC
>JAVXJG010000023.1:0-26905 GCA_036647935.1 Peptostreptococcaceae bacterium | reverse complement strand
ATTCTGATAATCTTAGGGTGCTATATTTGTTGGAGTTTTATTATTTTTTAAAAAAATTAACTAGCACAACGAGTTAATTAGATACCTTATATGCTAGTTTTTTAGTTTTTAGAATACTCAAATTACATATATAGTTATATATTCCTAATTTTATATCTTCGCTTAATTTAACATTTGAATTTGATCCTGCTACATGAATTATTCCATATGCAGGTTGATCACAACCGATATTACACGGAACAGATAATGTAGTCATTCCCATATGTTTAGCAAATATACTCATGGCTTGTAATGTAAACTCTCCTCCTCCATATATAGAACCGGTAGTAGTAAATCCACCAAAATACTTAGCTCTAAATGGTGCATCAATCCATACATTACTAAAACTATCCATAAATATTTTTAACTGGCCAGACACATTACCATAATAAGTGGGAGAACCCATAAATATTACATCATAATCTAATAAATCCTCTCCACATTTAATTGTTTCTATGCTTTTAAACTCCTCTTTGTATTCCAATGCATTTTTTAAATACGCAGGAAGTGATTTACTTATATCATCCTCTACTTTAAAAATATCTACCTCTAAATTTAAAGATTCCAAAACCTTTTTATACTCTCTTGCAACTAAATATGTGCTTCCACATGAGCTATGAAAAACAATACCAACCTTCATTTTAATTATTCCCCCTTAATCTAAAATCAACTAATATCTATATTATATTAATTTAAAAGGATTTAAATATATTTTACTCTCTATAACTTGTACCTCATTAAATTCATCTAAAAATCTTTTCATTACTTCTTTAAATATATCTTCAGTTTCAAAGTGACCACAATCAACTATACACATTCCCATATCTAGTGCATCTTGTGCATCATGATATTTTACATCTCCTGTTATAATCACATCTGCACCTTGTCTCTTAGCTTTTTTAACCATATCGCCACCAGCACCAGTTACTACTGCCACCTTATTTATTGATGAATTTATATCCCCAACTATTCTTATATTCTTCATATTTAATTTATTTTTTATATTATTTGACAATTCTTCTAAAGTAATTTTATTTTCTAACTTACTTATTCTACCTAAACCAACTCCATCGCCTTTATTTTCTAACTTATATATGTCATAAGCTACTTCTTCATACGGATGAGCTTTTAACATATCACTTATTACTACACCTAATATCCTTTGAGAAACTATAGTTTCTATTTTAACCTCATTTACATGTTCTACCATACCAACATTACCTATTGTTGGATTTGAACCATCTAAAGGCTTAAATGTACCTATTCCATCTATATTAAAAGTACAGTTACTATAATTTCCTATATTTCCTGCACCAGAATTTAATAATGCTTTTCTTACATCTTCTACATGTGTATTTGGAACATATACCGCTAGTTTATATAACGCTTCATTTTTAGTTATATCTAGTACTTTTGAATTTTTAAACCCCATAATTTCCATAAAGTAATCATTTAGTCCATCAAAAGCTATATCAAAGTTAGTATGCATAGAATAAAGTGCTATATCATTTTTTATAAGTTTATGTATTAATCTTCCCTTTAAATCCAATGTATTTATTTTATTGATTTTTGAAAATATAAATGGATGGTGAGTTACTATTAAGCCAACTTTATTTTCTATAGCTTCATTTATAACTTTTTCATTAGCTTCAAGGGTCACAAGGATATTTTTTACATCCATATCAAAATCTCCAATCAATAATCCTACATTATCCCAATCATAAGCTAAATTAAGTGGATACTTATTTTCTATTTTTTTTACAATACTTTTTAATTTCATACTATCAACCCCTTATTATTTATATTAGTTTCCCAAGTTTTTCTATAATCTTTAAACTTTCTTCTCTTTTTTTATCTATTGATTCTCCAGTCTTACCGTCTATTTTATCCAATATTGATTTATATTTAAATATTTTCTTCTCTATAAATTCTTTAAGTAATGGATCTTTATTTTCTATAAGTTTTTTTCCTACTTCAAAATATATTTCATCTTCTATATCAGTATTTTTTCCACTATATTTTACTGTTAATATTTCATATATCCTAAAATCCTCTTTTACTAAAACTTCATCTAATATTTCAAATCCATTGTTTAAAAGATATTTTCTTAATTCATCTTGTGCTTGCATAGGTTGAAGAATTAATCTATCTACAGAATAAGCTACTTCTAATTTGGATTCTAAAAGCTCACTTATTAATATTCCACCCATACCCGCTATTATTATTTCATCAACTTCATATTTTTGTAGTACTTCTATTCCTGAACCTAATCTTAAGTCAACTTTATCAAGTAAAGCATTGTGCCTTACTTCTTTTCTTGCATTTTCTAAAGGTCCTTTATTCACATCAGCAAGTATTGCAAACGGAATAGTACCTTTATTTAGTAAATAAACTGGTATATATCCATGATCTGTTCCTATATCAGCTACCCTTTTCCCTTTAGTCACTAATGATGCTATTTTTATTAATCTATCTGTTAGTTTCAATTTTTTTCGTCCTTCCTCTTTTAATTTACCTTATCATGTAAAAAAATCGCCTTATACAAGGCGAATTTTTTAATATATATAAACATCTTAGTCTAAGTAATCTCTAAGCTTTTTAGATCTACTTGGATGTCTTAATTTTCTTAAAGCCTTAGCTTCTATCTGTCTTATTCTCTCTCTTGTTACGTCAAACTCTTTACCAACTTCTTCAAGAGTTCTAGCCCTTCCATCTTCAAGTCCAAATCTTAACTTCAATACTTTCTGTTCTCTTTCATTTAAAGATCCAAGAACTTCTTCTATTTGCTCTTTCAATAGTGAGTATGCAGCTGCTTCTGCTGGTGCTGGTGCATCATCATCTGGTATAAAATCACCTAAGTGACTATCTTCCTCTTCACCTATTGGAGTTTCTAAGGATACAGGGTCTTGAGCTATTTTCATAATTTCTCTTACCTTTTCTTCAGTCATGTCCATTTCTTTAGCTATTTCCTCAGGCTTAGGGTCTCTTCCTAACTCTTGAAGTAATTGTCTAGATACTCTTATTAGTTTATTTATAGTTTCAACCATATGAACTGGTATTCTTATCGTTCTAGCTTGGTCTGCTATAGCACGAGTTATAGCTTGTCTTATCCACCATGTAGCATAAGTACTGAATTTAAATCCTTTTACATAATCAAATTTTTCAACAGCTTTTATAAGTCCTAGATTACCTTCTTGTATTAAATCTAGAAAAAGCATACCTCTTCCTACATACCTTTTAGCTATACTTACAACTAGTCTTAAGTTGGCCTCCACAAGTCTTTGTTTAGCCATTTCATCGCCATCATGCATTCTCTTTGCTAATTCAACCTCTTCATGTGGCTTTAATAATGGTATTTTACCGATTTCTTTTAAATACATTCTTACTGGGTCATCTATACTTATTCCTTTAGGTAGAGATAAGTCTATGTGCTCTATTTCCATCATAGATGCTTCTTTTGATAGGTCTTCCTCAAGTTCTACACCCTCATCTATGTTTTCAAGTTCTAAATCATCATCATTAACTGAAAAATTTACCTCAACTTTGTCATCTTTAGTTTCTACTACTTCAATTCCTAGATTTCCTAGTGTTACGTATAGATTTTCAACTTGATCTTTATCTAATTCAGTTTCTGAGAAAGCTTCCATTATTTCTCCAAGGGTAAGAGATCCTTGTTTTTTTCCTTTTTCGATTAAACTCTTTGCTGTAACTTTTTTCGATTCCTTTTTAGTTCCTTTGTTTTCCATAGTCAGACCTCCTTTCTCTATAAGCTTTGTAAAATTTTTCTTATTTGAACTATTCTTAGAGCAATTTCCATAACCTTAACATCTACCTCTTTCGCGTCTTTATCGTTTTTATTTTTTTCAACAATCTTTTGTTCTTCTAATAATATATTAATCTGTTCTTGTAATCTATTCTTCTTAACATTTTTTACTATTTCATCTATACTTTTTATATTTCTTAAATTTAAACTATCTAAAGATATAGATTCTAAATCTTTTAGATATTCCTCAGATATGTCTAAGTTTTTAGTTTTGTCAATAATTATTTTATCCAATTCTTGATTTTTAATTATATATTTTAAAATTTCTTTACTTTCGTTTAATAAAAAATCAGATTTGTCAAGCTTAAGTAGTATTGTTTCTCTTAGAGTTTTGTCATTTAGCATAATTTTTATAAGAGTTTCTTCAACAAACTGCTTCCCTCTTGTTATCATTTTAGGTTTATCTATGCTTTTATAAGCTTTTTTATTATTATACTGATTGTATTTACTAGATTTATCATTATATTTTCTATCATTATATACTTTATTGTAATTTTTCCCATATACTTCTTGCTTTATGGATTCGATACTTATATCAATTTGACTACTCAAATACTTTGTATAATAGTCAACTTCGACAGGACTTTTTATTTGTTTAATTATATTAGATGCTTCTTTTGCAAACTCGACTCTATCTTCATCTTTTTGTAGGTTAAAACTTTTTTTAAGATTATCTATTTTATAGTTTATATAGTTAACCGAAACATCCATTGCCTTTTTAAATTCTTCTAGTCCATATTTTCTAATAAATTCATCTGGATCTTTTGATTCCTTAAGATTTAAAACTTTAATGTTCATTCCAAGTTTATCAAGTATCTCTATTGCTCTTAATGTTGCTTTAATACCTGCATCATCTGAATCATAAGAAATAATAGCAGTATCAGCATATCTTTTGATTAAATTTCCTTGTTGTTCTGTCAAGGCTGTTCCTAATGTTGCTACCACATTTTTTACATCATACTGATAAAGAGATATTAAATCCATATAACCCTCAACCAAAATAATAGTTCTGTTAGTTATATTTTTTCTAGCAAAGTTTAATCCATAAAGATTTTGTCTTTTATTAAATATTAATGTATCTGGTGAATTTAAATATTTAGGTAGAGAATCATCTAAAACCCTTCCTCCAAATCCAATTATATTACCTCTATAATCAAAAATAGGAAACATAACCCTATTCCTAAATTTGTCATAGCACTTTTGACCATCTTTAAAATATGCAATTAATCCACACTCAACTAAATCTTCTTTTGTATATCCTTTAGATAATAAATTATCTAAAAGCCCATTCCATGAATTAGTAGAATATCCTAGACCAAATTTTTTTATAGTTTTATCATCAAGTCCTCTTTTTCTTAAATACTCATAACCAATATTTTTTGTCCCTGATAAATTAGAAAAATAAAATCTGGCTGCTTCTACGTGTATATCTTGAAATTTTTTAGACTTTTCCATTTTTAATCTAGATTCTTCATCAATATTTGTATTAATTTCTATACCACATTTATTAGATAGTAATTTAACAGCATCCATAAACTCTAAATTTTCTATTTTCATGACGAAATTTATCACATCTCCGCCTTCTTGGCATCCAAAACATTTATATATCTGTTTTGATGTATTTATGTAGAAAGAAGGAGTTTTTTCTCCGTGAAAAGGACATAATCCCTTATAATTCGCTCCTGAAGGCGTTACCTTAATGTACTCTGATATTACATTTACAATATCACATCGATTTTTTACTTCTTCAATCACATCTTTAATATCATTCATATTATCACCTTCTGGTGTAATTTTTTTGTTAACATTTCTATTTTACATTATATTATCAATTTGTCAAATACTCTTATAACAGAATTCGACTTTTTTTGTTAATATCCTTCTTTAAATTTAAATTTTTCGATATTTTTTCATTTTCATATTCTCATAATCATTTTTTTATGTTCATAAAGTTATATTGATACTTTAATTTTACCTATTTCCACTATATTTACCCTCATTTTTTCAGATTAAAATATTTTTTTATATTATACACAAAATAAAAAAAGAGGTATTTACCTCTTTTCAGTTTGTATCTTTATACAATTCATCAAATCTTCAAATTCCTCAAAGTGGAGTGATTGCATTCCATCTGACAATGCACTTTCTGGAGTTGGATGTACTTCTACCATTATTCCATCTGCACCACATGCAAGTGATGCAAGCGACATAGGCTTAACTAAATATCTAATTCCTGTACCATGACTTGGATCTACTACCACTGGAAGATTTGTTTCTTTTTTTATTATTGGAACAGCTGCTAAATCTAATGTGTTTCTTGTATAATCATTGTATGTTCTTATACCCCTTTCACACATTATTATTTTATTATTTCCCTCTATTGCAATATATTCAGCTCCACCTATCCACTCACTTATAGTAGATGCTATTCCTCTCTTTAACATGACAGGCTTTTCTTGTTTTCCTACTTCACTTAAAAGAGTAAAGTTTTGCATATTTCTAGATCCTATTTGTATTATATCACTTACTTCACATAGTTTGTCCATTTCTCTTGCATCCATAAGCTCTGTGATTATTGCCATTCCAGTTTCTTTTTTTACAGCTCTTAGTATTTCAATACCTTCATCCTTTAGTCCTTGGAATGATCTTGGAGATGTTCTAGGCTTATATGCCCCACCCCTTAACACATTTGCACCCTTACTTTGTACAAATTTAGCTGTTTCTAAAAGCTGTTCATAACTTTCAATGGCACACGGTCCTGCTATTATTAATTTATCCTCTTTAATTTTCAACTTATTATTATTTGTATCTATTTCTATATTTAATGTCCTATTAAATAGGTTATTTTTCATCAACTATAAACTCCTTTACCTCTTGTCGTTCCTCATCTGTTAAAGAGTTTAAATGTATTTCTATACTTTCTGTATCTATTAATAAACTTTTATTTAAATCTATTAATGGTATTAATACAAATGCCCTTTCTTTAATTCTTGGATGAGGTATTATTAACTTCTCTTTATCTGATATTATATCATTAAAAAATAATATATCAATGTCTATAGTTCTTGGTCCCCATCTTATAACTCTTTTTCTATCTAATTTATTCTCAACATCATGGCATATATCCAAAAGTCCATATTCATTTAAACTTGTTTCTATCTCTATACACATATTTAAAAAATCATTTTGGTCGGTATATCCCCATGCCTTAGTTTCATATATTTTTGATTTTTTAATTATCTTAATATTTTTACTATTTTCAATGATATCACATGCATTTTTTAAATAAGCTTCTCTCTCACCAATATTAGTTCCAAGACCTAAATAAGCCTTACTCATTTCTTGATCTCCTTATCTCAACACCGAAGTAATCATAAATTCCATTAACTGGAGCTTCAGGTTTTTTAACTCTAATCATTATTTCTTTTACTAAACTAAATTTTTCTAAAACTTTCATAGCTATATTTTCAGATAAAGCTTCTATAAGATTAAATCTTTTATTTTCTGTAATATCTTTTACTACTTCATATACATCTGCATAACTTACAGACTTTTTCATGTCATCACTAATTCCAGCTTCTTTAGTATCTACATAAAGTTCTATATCTATAAAAAACTTTTGACCAAGTATACTTTCTTCTTTCAAAACACCATGATATCCATAAAATCCTAAATTACTTAATAATATTTTATCCATATTTATACCTTTACTTTCTATATATAGCGTCTGCCATTTTTGCAGCTTTTAAATTTTCAACTATATCATGAACTCTAACAATATCTACCCCATCTCGTATACCTAGCACTGTTGTTGCTACAGTTCCTTCTACTCTTTCCTTTGGCTCTACACCTAAAACATTGCCTATAACTGATTTTCTAGATGTCCCAAGTAATATAGGATAGTTTAATGTATTTAACTCACCTAGTCTTCTCAATACTTCTAGGTTTTGTTCAAATGTTTTACCAAATCCTATACCCGGGTCTAAAACTATTTTATCTTTATTTATTCCTGCCTCTATAGCTATATCTATACTTTCGCTTAAGAAGTCTTTTATACTTTCTATTATGTCTTTATCATAAGATGTTCCACATTGATTATGCATTATACATACATATGCATCATATTTTGCTATTGTAGATGCCATATCTGAATCTTTTCTAAGACCCCATATATCATTTATCATTTCAACACCTAATTCTAGCACTTCATTTGCAACCTCTGCTTTGTAAGTATCTACTGATATAGGTATCTTTATTTCTTCTTTTATTCTTTTTATAACAGGTAATATTCTTCTCTTTTCTTCTTTTTCATCTACATATCTATGTCCTGGTCTAGTAGATTCTCCACCTAAATCTAATATATCACAACCATCCTCTACCATCTTTTTAGCATGCTTAATTGCAATATCTATATTACTAAAATCTCCTCCATCAGAAAAACTATCTGGAGTAAGATTTAATATTCCCATTATATAGGTTTTCTTTCCATACTCAAACATAAAATATCTCCTATTTATTATTAATGTTATTTCATAGTTATTAAACTCATTGCCTCAGCCCTTGATGCTATATCTTTTTCAAATATACCTCTAACTGCAGATGTTATAGTCTTTGAACCAGGCTTTTTAACACCTCTCATAGTCATACACATATGTTCAGCTTCCACAACTACCATTACTCCATATGGATGTAACTCTTCCATTATTATATCTGCAATACCTTTAGTTATTCTTTCTTGTAACTGTGGTCTTTTTGCAAATGATTCTACAACTCTTGCTAGTTTAGAAAGGCCTGTAAGTTTACCACCTCTAGGTAGATAAGCGATGTGTGCTTTTCCAAAGAAAGGAACTATATGATGTTCACAACACGAATAGAAAGGTATGTCTCTAACTATAACTAATTCTTCATGGGATTCATCTTGAAATAATACTTTAAGATGGTCTCTTGGGTCTTCATATAGTCCAGAGAATATTTCCTCATACATTCTAGCTACTCTATCTGGTGTATCTATTAATCCTTCTCTATCTGGGTTTTCACCTATTGCTTCTAATATATCTCTAACTGCTCTTTTTATTTTATCTTTATCTACATTACTCATTTTTTACCCCCTATCTAGTAAGTTATTTTTATTATTTTATCTGCCTTTATCTCTTTAAATACATATTCATATATATTTAATAAATTGTTGTAGTTACATTCTTCATAAACTTTTTCAACTAACTCAAATAATTTACTATCTTCTTTTTTTAAGTTTTTTAATAAGTTTTTATCTTTTGGTATCCACTTATCCTTTATACTAAAGTACCCCATAATTATATCTTTTAAATATATTTTCGTCAAAAAATCATATTCTAATTGTTTAAATTTCTCAGTTTCTTTAAGTCTCGATATTTTAGACCCTATCTCTAATTTTAAAAATACTTTTTCTTCTGATAATAATTTTCTAGGACCCTCTAAGTACTTAGTTCTACATAAATTTATTATACTTGTAGCGGTATTATTTTTATCATAAATAACTTTAGCATCTTTCATCTCTTTCAGGAAAAAATATTCCTTATTATCTACAATACGCTCAAAACTACTTTTTGAAAAATAATTAATATCAAATTCTATATTGTTTATAGTTTTTATTATTCTCACTTGATTTTTACCTTTGCCTACAAATACAAATATATCAATATCATTAATATTTTTATAATCAACATTAAAATCTATACTTTTACTTGAACCAACTAAAAAAACTGCTATAGTATTGTTATTTTTTATTATACTTTCTATTTCCTTTGCAAATACACTATAAATACGCTCCATCATGTTCTACTCTCCATTAAATATAACTTTATTATATATAAGCTAGTATTTTGTCAAACAATTCATTTTTATCATTGTAAAATATATTTTCTATATTTGTTACCTTCATTACCTTCATTAAACTATTGGTTACAAATACAAATTCAAAATTTTTAATTTCTGAGATTGTTATTTTTTTTTCTATTATTTCTATATCTACTTCTTCACAAATATCCATAATCCTCTTTCTCATAGTCCCTTTTAGGATTGGTAGTGTCTTTGATGGAGTATATATAACTTTATCTTTTATAAAAAATATATTGCTCATTGAACACTCAAGTATTACATCATTTAAATCTAAAAATATTCCATCATTATATCCATTATTATTTGCAAAGTCTTTGGTATATATATTTTCAAAATAATTGGTAGTCTTATGCTTATATATTATACTATCGCCTCTTTTTATTGGAGATATATTAAGTTTAAATCCTTTATCATAGAATTTTTGGTTATACAAAATATTTCTAGCTGAAATATTGTAACCCTCATCAAATACAGTTATTCTAAGGGCCATATTATATATATTATTTTTTTTTATATACTCTTTTATCTCATATTCTAGATACTCTCTTTTATAACTTATATTAAGGTCTAATTCTTTAATTGAGTTAAACATTCTATCCATATGCAGTTCTAATGATATAGGTTCTTTTTTTACATATATAGTTTCAAATAGTCCTATTCCAAATTTACTTAACTCACTATCAAACGATACATTACTCTTCATAGTATCCTCTTAAAGCACCCATTATCGATTTAGCTTTATCCAATGTTTCTTGATACTCTTCATCAGGATTCGAGTCCCAAGTCATACCTCCTCCAACTTGGAAATATACTCTTTCATCTTTTTTGACAATAGTTCTGATTGCAATATTCAAATCCATATCTCCATTAAATCCTATATACCCAATAGAACCTGTATAAACATTTCTTTGAGTTGGTTCAAGCTCATCAATTATTTCCATAGCCCTAATTTTTGGTGCTCCAGTTATTGAACCTCCTGGGAAAGTTGCTTTAATTACATCTATTATATCATTTTCTTCTTTAACTTCACCTATCACTGTTGCAACTAAATGATTAACGTTTGTATATGGTTCTATTACAAATAGTTCAGGTACTTTTACACTTCCTATCTTAGATATTTTACCTATATCATTTCTTTCTAAATCTACTATCATAAGCAACTCGGCTCTATCTTTTTCACTATTTCTAAGTTCTTCTTGAAGTCTTAAATCATCTTCTTTATTTTTACCCCTAGGTCTAGTACCTTTTATAGGTCTTGCCTCTACTTTTTTATCTATACATTTTATAAATCGTTCAGGAGAATTTGACAATATATGAGCTTCATCAAAGTTTAAAAATGCTCCAAATGGAGCTGGACTAATTCTTCTTAAATCTCTATATAGTTCATAACTTGATAAACTTGTTTTTCCAGTAAATCTCTGTGTTAGATTTGCCTGATATATATCTCCTTGTTTTATATATTCTCTAACTTTTTCTACACTATTTTTAAATTCTTCTTTCGTAAAATTAGATTCTAATCTAATAGGCTCTACATCTCTATTTTCATAACAAATAGTTTTTATTTTATTAGGTTTTCCATTTAATATTTTTTGCTCTACTTCTATTATTAATTCTTTTTCCCTATCCATATCTAAGTTTGGAGTTGCTATATAAGTTTTTTCTTCTAAGTGGTCTATAACTATAACATAGTTATATAGTCCAAAATATAGATCATATATATTTGTATCATCAATACAAGTTCTAGGAAGCTTTTCAATGTAATTACCTAAGTCATAAGATAAATATCCTACTGCTCCACCTATAAAGGGTAATTTTGTATTATTTTCCACATTATACTTACTTAATTCTCTTCTTAAATCATCTAAAGGACTTTTATCACTATTTTTATATTTTAATACTTTAAATGGATTAGTACTTATAAAAGAATATCTACCTAGCTTCTTTTTATCCATAGCACTATCTAATATAAAGCTATTATTTTCATCTCTAAATATAGTAAATATTTCAAAAGAGTTTAGTCTTGTTTGTATTTCCTTTATCATACTAAATACACTCTCCTTCTCTTACCTTTTGTATAAAGTTTTTAAGTATTTCATGCCCCTGTTGTGATAAAATAGCTTCTGGATGAAATTGAACCCCTTCTACTAAATATTCTTTATGTCTAATTCCCATTATTTCCCTATCATTTGTTATTGATGTTATCTCAAGTTCATAAGGTAATGTGTCTTTATCTATTATTAAAGAATGATATCTAGTTACATTTAAAGGATTGTTTAAATTCTTAAATACCCCTTTATTAAAGTGTTTTATACTATGTACTTTTCCATGTACTGGCTGTAATGCTTTTACTACATTTGCTCCAAATGCATACCCTATTATTTGATGACCTAAGCAAATACCAAGAATAGGCTTTTTATCTTTAAAATATTTCACTACATCTAAGCAGATACCCGCTTCTTTTGGAGAACATGGTCCTGGCGATAAAACTATTATTTCAGGATTTAATTTTTCTATCTCTTCTATACTAATTTCATTATTTCGTTTTACAAGAACTTCCTCACCAAGTTCACCTATATATTGAACTAAGTTATAAACAAATGAATCATAGTTGTCTATCATAAGGATCATATACAATACCCTCCCAAAGCTTTAATTAAATAAATAAATTACTTACTACATATAATTTTATAAAAACTTTATTTATCCTTCATGGTAATCTTATAAATAAGATTAATTTCTATAAAATAATTTATCACATTACTTTTTTGTATGCAACTAAATATATAATCTTAATATCCAACACAAAAAGAGGAGCTTATCCGCTCCTCTTTGTTACTTTATAACCAGAGTGAAAATATTTCTGTTTTTTTCCTTTTTGTTCTCTTGATTGTATTAACTCATTTATTTTATCAATATATGAGCTATCTTCACTAAGTCTTATTAAGCATGATAGATAATATCCATCTGTACTCTTTGGTATTTTTTTATTGATTACTAGATCTATTGCTGTTTTTGCAGCTTCAAAATGTTTTAAGTGTGTATGACCTTCTTGAAAAACCTTCTTTGTATTATATGCTATATAACCTTCCTTGACTTGAAATATTATAAACTCTTTTTTTTCATATATTTTATTATACATTAAATCAATCCTTCTCAAGATAGTCTTGTTATATAATATTAAATATTAACAAAAATGTTTATATTTTTATCTAATTTTATCGAATTCTTTAATGTAGCAGTCCTGGTTATAATAAAGTATATGTTTCGAGTTTATAAATCATATCTTTTTTTATGTTAATTTTCTATTAACTCTGATACAGTTACAAATTTAAACCCTTTATCCATCATAGTAGGTATAATATAATTAAGAGCCTCTACAGTATTATTAGTTGCATAATCATGTAAAAGTATTATATCTCCATTTTGAGCTTTATTTATTATTGTATCTGCAATTTGAGATGCGGGTGGATTTTTCCAATCCTTCGCATCAATAGTAGTCCATAAAATAATCTTATAGTTATTTTTTTTTGCTATGTCTAAAAGCTCTTCCTTTCTGTAACTTCCATATGGGGGCCTAAACAATGTAGTTTTTTTGCCAGTCAATTTAATTAAAGTTTCTTCACATTTTAATATTTCCTCTTCAATTTCAGTACTACTTAAATTTGATATATCCGGATGATTAAAAGTATGATTTCCAATTTCATGCCCTTCTTGTGATGCTCTTACTAAAGGCTTAGAATACCAGTTTGCATGTTTTCCTGCTACAAAAAAAGTAGCTTTTACATTATACTTTTGTAGTACATCTAGTACTTTATCCGTTTCTTTTGGATGTGGACCATCATCAAATGTTAATGCTATAATTTTTTTATCTCTAGATCCATTTTTTATAAATACATCATCTTCATTTGCATAGCTACTTAAACTCTGACTTAAAAATAAAATCATGGTTATCAATAGTATCGTTAGAATATTTTTATTATGTCTCATATACTCGCCCTTTCCAAGTTGTATTCTAAGTGTAGAAGTTTTGAGTGTAGTATATAGTATAATATCCTCCAAACTTTACACCAACTCCTATGTATTTATAATCCCCTAAAATATTTTTTCTATGTCCTTTTGAATTCATCCATGCTTCATGGGCATATATAGCACTAACCTGACCTGCTGCTATGTTTTCACCTGCCGATTGATATACTATTCCTTCTTTTTTCATTCTATCAAACGGGCTTTTATTTTCTTTATTTACATGATCAAAAAACTCTTTATCTATCATATCTTGGCTATGCTTCCTTGAACTTACTTTAGCTTTTTCACTTTCCTTAAACGGCTCTAATCCTTTTTGTATTCTTATACTATTTGCAAGGTCTATTACTTGTAATTCAAAACTTTCTCTTAGTTTTTCACTATCCTTTGCATACATTCCATCTAATTGACTTTCTACTTTTTCATCAATTATTTGATAAGAACATATTCTACTTTCTTCATAAATATCATAAAAAACTGTTATATAATTTTTATTTTCGTTTATAACATCATATTGATTTTCTGAATTAATAATATATTTAGTATTTCCTTTTAATCTATACTCTAAAGGTGAATAGTTCTCTCTTACAAAGTTTCTGTCTTTATTTAATTTTATATCTCCATTTTCACAAGAATCTATTGAGTTACTGTATAGTCCAACTACGATATCATCTTTAATTCCAACCATTACAAATTTTTCTCTATATTGATTATATACATACCATTTAAAATTATACTCGCTTTCGTCTATCCTAGAAGGACTCCCTATATACTCCATAACTGTATCTAACTTGTCACCTATCTTAATATTTCGAAAATTCCCTATAGTAGTTTCTATATTATCATTTTCAGATTTTGTACCATTAACATTTTGAACTAAAACTATTTCCCCAGTATTATTTTTATTAAATATTTCGTTTTTTAATGTATATAGTGTATTTGCTATTTTAGAGTTATAAAAAACTAGTGTTCCTACAACTAAAAGTAAAGCTATTACTTTTTTCAATCTATCACTCCTTTTATAAATTCACATTATGATATATATAGTTCTACATATATATCAATTATCATTTTTTATTTACTCAACAAAAAAGATATACCTAATCCTTATTATCAACCAAAGTTACCTAATAATAATCAAGTATATCTATATATTTTAGATTTATTAAATTATAATTTAAGTGAAAATATTTCATCTAATCCCCTATTAAAAATACAAGGTTTATCAAATTTCCAAGTCCCTTCATAAGCAAGTCTATCATTTAAATAAAAAGTTCCATATCCATGTTTTTTCCCTTGAACAAATTCTCCTACATACCACTTTCCATTTCCCCATATATACTTTCCTTGTCCATGTATATTATTATTTTTCCACTCACCTTCATATATTAAGTTCTGATTACTATCATAGCAAACACCCTTGCCTTCCATTTTGCTTTTTCTAAACTCTCCTATATATAAAGACCCATCTCTCCATTTATAAATTCCTTGTCCATGCTTTTGCCCATTTTCCCAATTACCTATATATTCATCTTCACTTTTATAATTCATTTGTCCTATATTACTCATGAAATCATTTTCAAAAGTTCCTGTATATATATTTCCATTTCCAAACATATGTACGCCCATTCCATGTTTCATATCATCCTTAAACTCTCCCGTATATTCCACTATACTACCTTCGTTATTTGTAAATGTATATGTTCCATTTCCATTCATTTTATTATCTATCATTTTTCCAATATATGAATCTCCATTTCCAAATCTATATATTCTATTTTTAGGTTTACCTTGAATATTTTTTGATATACTTTCTTCATCATCTATATCACTTTCTAAATTTAGGGTACTATTGTTTACATCCTCTATTTTCGAAATAAATTTTTCTCTTCTTTTAATATACTTAACTTCTTTTTTTACATCATTTATAAATTTTAAATATTGTCTATATATATCAACATACTCTTTAGGTAATCTCATGTTATATTCCTCCATATAAATTGCTAAATATCTTACTTCAATGCTTATTATATATTAATTTCGATGTATTTTTCTATATTTATATAAAAAAAATCAAAAAAATAGAGTATACCCAAAGGTTTACTCCATTTTTCATATACTACAATACCCGATTGTAATAAATAGCTTACATGCTACCCGCCCTAATACATTATTTTATTGAAATATACCAAACACTATTGCCCCTGTACATCTATGTAAAGGGATTCCGATAAAAGTTTTATAACTCTAGAGTGTATAGGATGAAACGTACTATCCCATCCTACTATATATTATATAAAAAGAATTTAATTTTTATACTTGATTTTTATAAATATTTTTCTTTAAATCCTCTTCCTTTAACTTCACTAACATCATTTACTGATATAAACGATTTTTTATCATATTTTAATGCAATTTCCTTTATTTTAGGTATTTCATTTGATGAAACTATACAGTATATAATTTTCTTTTTTTCATGAGTATAAGCACCTTCAGCCTCTAAGAATGTAACTCCTCTAACTAAATTCCTCATTATTTCCTTAGCTATAAGTTCACTTTCTTTAGATATAACCCACACAGATTTTTGAGAGTTCATTGCATCTTTTGCAAAGTTCATTGCAGTTGCACTTACAAACATACTTAGTAATGTATATAGTGCTAAATCCATACCAAATAATGCTCCACCTATTAATACTAATATGATATTTATAGATAAACCCGTATCTTTCATAGGTATATTTTTTTTGAATTTTAATATAGCTGCTATTATATCAGTTCCACCTACAGATGACTTTGTTCTAAATACAATACCAGTTCCTATACCTGATAATAATCCCCCATATAAACTTTGAAGTATAACATCTTTTATAGGTATTATATCTCCAATCTCTTGAGTTATACCAAGTAATACTGAAAATAGTACCATGTTTATTAAACTAGTTACACAAAATTCTTTTTCTAAAAATATAAATCCTAAAACAAATATTGGTATATTTATTAAGAATGTTAATAAACCTACATTCATATTTGTAATGTAATTTATTATTGCTGATGCACCTGTCACACCTCCACTTAATAAATGTGCGGGTCTTAAAAAACCATTAATTCCTATACATGCTATCGTCATACCTATTATTATAACTAAGTATCTAAGGAAAATATTGTCTTCTAGGACGGTGTTAACTTTACTCATGTTGTTCTCCCTTCAAACTTGCCTATGCTATATACATAGATATTTTAAATTCAATTCTATGATATATTATATTATCTTTTTAACATATGTCTAGTATATTTTTCGAATGAAATTGTTAGTATATATAAATATATTCGCATATTTGGTTGAAATTTGTTTTTTTCTATCAATATATGATATTTTAATTAATATATCATTCAAATTACATATTGAATACAAAATCATTATTTATTAAATTTTGAACCTATAATAGTCTATATATGCTTATTTCAAATTAATGATATCCAGAAATAAATTTATTATTGTATATATTTTTTACATTATAATTTATATAAATTGCAAGCACTAAGTTCATTTTATGAAATTTATAATTTATAATCTTCATTTTTTCTAATTTATTTTTTGGAAAAATTTTTATGTTTTTTGTTTTACTTGTGTAACTAAGATATCATATTTATTATTATAGGTATTAAAATAACAGTTATTATACCTGAAATACCAATAGAAAGTCCACTCATAGCACCTTCTACCTCTCCTAGTTCTAGTGCCTTAGTAGTTCCTAGGGCATGCGCTGATGTTCCTAATGCTATTCCCTTTGCTATTGGATGTTTTATTTTTCCTATCTTAAATACTACTGGTGCTATTATGGCTCCTAATATTCCAGTTAAAATTATAGATACAACTGTTATTGCTTCTATTCCATTTATACTCTTAGTTAAATATATTCCCATTGGTGTAGTTATTGATTTTGGAATTAGTGAATTTATAATCTCTATATTTGCATTCGTCAGATTACCAATGATAATTATAGAGATAAAAGAAACAGCTACTCCACAACTAATTCCAATTAATATTTCTTTTATATATTTTTTAAATAATCCAAATTGTTTATATAAAGGAACTGCTAATATTATAGTCACTGGTCCTAATAAAAAGTTAATATTATCAGCTCCTACTTTATAACTTTCATATGGTATTTTAGAAATATTTAAAAATACAATTATTCCTACCATAGAAACTAGCAGTGGATTTACCAATGGGTTTTTAGTTTTTTTATGCAAGTATAGCCCTATATTAAAAAATAAGATAGTTACTATTATGCCAAATATAGGTGTATCTAATATGTTATACATCTTGCCTCTCCTTCACTCTTTTACTTATCATTTTTTCTACTACAATCCCTGTAACATACATTACTACTACTGTACTTATAGCTATTGCAATAGTAAGTACAAATATATTATCTCTTATAAGTTTTAGCGAACTTATAAGAGATACCCCTGATGGTATAAAAAATATTGCCATATTATCTAATAGGAAATCACTCAATTCTTTTATTGTTTCGATTTTCACAATTTTAAATTGCAAAAATAGAAACAATACTATCATACCAATTATACTTCCTGGAATTACTATTATTTCTTTTATAAATGAACTAATGTACTCTCCTACTGCCCATATTCCTAATATTAGGGCTAGTTGATTTAAAATTCTCATTTTTTCCTCCTAAGTTTACTTTTTTGTACAACATATATATTACTACTTGATTATAATTTTATCAATTTTTTAGTGAGATAAAATTAATTTACCTTTTTTATCTATATAGTTACTATTATTACCATCCATCACTTGTGCGTATCCACCTTCAAAATCAGATATAGAATCAAACATAGGTATAATCTCAACACATCCTGATTTATTTATAAATCCCCATACCCCACCTTTCGCTATACTAGCACCTCTACTTAAAGAATTTGATCCCATATTAAATCTTGCCAATCCATCACTAAAATTACATGCATAGTCAAATCTTGGCTCTATTATTATTTTTCCACTCTTATCAATATATCCCCACTTTTCTCCAATGCAAATCGAAGCTAATCCTTCAAAAAATGGTTTTGCTTTATCAAATTCAAAATCTATTTTTAGCTTTCCACTCTTATCTATATATCCCCACTTATCATTTAATCTAACAGCTGCCAATCCTTCGGAAAAATCTGTTGCTATGTCAAATTGAGGGTATATAATATCTTTTCCTAACTTATCTATATATCCATATTTATTTTTAAACTCAACTAATGCCCTTCCTTCAAAAAATTGATTTACATAAGTGTACATTGGTTCTATTTCTATATCTCCACTTCTATTTATAAATCCCCACCTTTTATTTAATTTTATTCCAGATAGTCCTTCTCTAAAATTTGCTGCTGAATCAAATCTTGGTTGTATCACTTCATTTAGTTCTCTATCTATATATCCATACTTTCCATCTACTTTTATTCTAGATAGTCCTTCATGAAAGTCTGACGCACTTTCCAAGTGTAAAAACAACTGTACATTACCTTTTGTATCTATATATCCAAATACCCATCTTATACTCTTTCTTATTTTCTTTATATAAGTGACAATACAGTATCCTTCTCTAAATCGATCTGATACATATTTAAACCTTGGCTTTATAATCATATTTTTATTTTTATCAATAAACCCATATTTGCCATCCCTGAGTACTGGAAGAAAAAGTTCTTTATCTAACATACTTAGCCCCCTTACTAAATATTGAACACTTACTCTCACTATTACATCTTATTATTTGATGCTTTGTCATATGCTTTTTAATAACAAAATTCAATTTCCAGTTTTTTCATATAAAAAAAGAGTATCAAGATTTAAACCTATATGGTCTAACTTAATACTCTTTTATTTATATTTTTATTTTTGTTTTAATATATTAGATACTTTAGAGTTATTATACATACTATTTGAAACTTCACTTCTTAATCCATAGAATGCATCTTTTGCCTTTTGCAGTTGCCCTTGATTATAATAAAGCATCCCTAATAAATAATACGAGTCATCATAATATTGATCTTTAGCTTCATACGTATTTATATATTTTTTATAATAAGTTATAGCATCTTCTATGTTTCCAGTTTGTTCACTCAGTATTGCTACCTGGTACATAGACTCCGATATATTTTTTTTAGTCTTTCCATATTTTACAACCTGTTTAAAATACTTTATAGCTTCTTCATAGTTTTGTGAAGCTTTTAACTTTATAGCATTATTATACAGTGTTTCTTCACTAGCTATAACTATTTCAGGTTTAACCCCTTCAGTATTTTTTGTGTCTAGTTCTTTTTTAGTTTCGTCTAATTTTTGACTAGCTTCATTAAGCTCTTTCCCAGCTTCATCTAACTTTTCTTCTTTTTTACTTAACTCAGAATTTAAGTTTTCTATTTTGTTCTTACTTTGAACAGCGTATACTCCCATTCCTACAACTAAGAATCCTATTATGAAATACGGTATGCCACTTTTCTTCTTAGCGTTCTTATTGTTTTGCTTAATGTTGTTTGTTTTCTCTTCTTTTTGTGAATTTTCATCATCTATATTTTCAGTTTTATCAAATAAACTATTGTCTCTATCTACCTCTTTTAACCTATCTAGATACATTTCTCTTTTGTTTATATTTCCTAACTTATCATATAAAAGTGACAATATTACATATGGCTCTATTAAGTCTGGATCTTCTTCTATTATGTTATCTAATATTTGTATAGATTCATGGTTTAAGTCTTCATTTATAAACCGTATTGAGTGATTATATCTAGCTAAAAATGTTTTATATTCTTCTGATGAAAGTAAATCAACATATTTTATAGATAATTCATTATTACCATAACATAGTCCAGTATAAAAACTTTCAAATGCCTTTGTAAAATCACACTTCAAAAGTGTTAATAATCCTTTTAAATTCAATATATCAATATCTTTTGGATTAATCTCTAATGCCTTTTCTACCATATCTATAGCACTAGTTATATAACTTTTTTCACATAAATCTAGAGCATTGTTATATCTTTTATAAGACTCTAATTTTAATTCTTTTGATGTTTCATCAGAATTATTCTTTAGCGAACTTTGTAAATTTAATATTGTTTCTTCTTTATAATTAGTTGTAACATAAGTTTGTTTTAATGCCTTTAATGTTTCATCGCCTTCATCTTCATCTATATTAAAAAATGTTAAATCACTCTTATTTTTTTCTATTAAAGATATGTCTAAAATTTTCCTAGGCATATTTGCTATATCTTCTTTTATGCTTTGACCTAAAATAACAACCGCCCCCTCTCAATAATATATATTTAAGATAACATATTTATTATTTTAAGTCAAAACTATACATTTTTTGCTATTTTTATATAAATTTGAATAATGACTTAAGAATTTTTAAATTATTTTCAGTATATGGAGGGTACTTAGTTGACACATCTATCAATATTGATGACTTTAATACACTTTTTTGATGTGAAAAAGTATCAAAACTTTTCTTTCCATGATATGAACCTATTCCACTGCTTCCAATACCTCCAAAAGGTGCATTAGTATTTGCAATATGCATTATAGTATCATTTATACATCCTCCCCCAAAAGATATTTTGTTTATTATATCTATTTCTAAATTTTTATCTTTAGTAAAAAGGTACAGTGCTAAAGGGCTTTTATGAACTTCTATTATTTTCAATATATCATTAATATCATCAAATTCTAATATAGGAATAATAGGTCCAAATATTTCTTCCTCCATTACTTTATTGTCTACTGTTATATTATTTAATATTGTAGGCTCAATTTTTAAGTTTTCTTTATTGTAATTTCCCCCATAAGCTACTTTTTTATAATCTATTAAGGATGTTATTCTATCAAAATGTTTTTGGTTTATTATACTTGCATAATCTAAACTCTCCAATGGATTCCCTTTATAAAATTTATTTATATATTCTATCATTTTATCTATAAGATTATTTTTTATATCTTTATGAGCTATAATATAATCTGGCGCTACACAAGTTTGCCCTGCATTTAATAATTTTCCCCATACTATCTTTTTAGCACTTATATCTATATCTGCATTTTTATCAACAATACAAGGACTCTTACCACCAAGTTCTAATGTACAAGGAGTTAAATGTTTTGCTGCTGCACTCATTACAATTTTACCAACCATAGGACTTCCTGTAAAAAATATATAATCAAAATTTTGATTAAGTAAATATTTATTTATATTTATTTCACCTTCTATTACAGCTATATATTCTTCATCAAAATATTCCTCTATCATATTTTTTATTATTCTTGATGTATTTGGAGCAAGTTCTGATGGTTTAATTACTGATGTGTTTCCAGCTATTATAGAACCAATAAGCGGTGATATACTTAGTTGAAACGGATAATTCCAAGGCGACATAATCAAGCATATTCCATAAGGTTGATTGTATAAATAGGTTTTACTTGCAGGACTGCTTAATGATGATTTTATTTTTTTAGGTTTAGACCATTTATTTATATTTTTTTTTGCATGTTTTATTTCTGATAATATAACACCTATTTCCGTCTCGTATGATTCAAATTCAGGCTTATTGAAATCATTTTTAAGAGCTTCTATAATTTTACCTTCATATGAATTTATAGCCACCTCTAATTTATTCAATTGTTTTATTCTAAATCTAATATCTTTAGTACTTTGTGATTTAAAATACTGCTTTTGCTTTTTTAGTATCTCATCTATATTTATATAATCTTTCATTGTTATCCTTTCCATATAAAAATAGTTGCCATAAAATAAATCTTATTTTATGACAACATACTTTATTTCAAATTTAGATTTATATTGTAGGCTCTTGTGGTTTTTCCTGTGGAGGTGTTTGGCTTGGACTTTGTGTATCCTCTGGCTTTTCAACCTCTGGAATAGGTAATTTTTCCTCTTCTTTAGTTCCTACAGCTACAATTTCTTGCTTCTTTGGATAATAAGATGTGTATACCTTTTCTTTTCTTGTTACACTTCCATTTTTATCTTTATATATTCTATAAGTTGATACAGTGTATGCATTTCTTCCCTTTTCTAAAACCTTTTCTTCTCCATTAGGTATCGTTGGATCATTTACCTTCTTCACAGGGGCCTCAGTAACACCATCTATATTTGTAGATATTGATATATTCTGTTTATCTTTAGAACTACCATACACTTGACATACAACGGTATTTCCAGATACGTAATTTTTAATATATATTGGATACTGTAAATTATTTTTAAATACAAAATCTAGTCCAGTATCACTTACTGTAGCATCTCTCCCCATATCTACATACCCTGATGGTATAGAATGGTTCTTTAATTGCATATATTCAAGTCCTGCATATAATGTAGCGTTATATAATGTTGAGGATACTTGACAAACTCCACCACCTAGCCCTTCTTGTAAAACACCTTGTACTATTACCGGTGCATTTGTAAATCCATTAGCAACACTCCTAAGTCCTGTATGTTCGTTATATGAGAATGTATCCCCAGGCATTAACAATACATTACTAGTTTTTTTTGTTGCGAGTTTTATGTTAGTGTGTTTTCCTGTTACAGATCCTGATATTTTAGTAGAATAACTACCTAATACAGTATCCACTTCTTTTAATTGATTTTTTGTAACTTTTGCATCAACTTTAGCTACTGCTAGATTTATAGTAGTTATGTCTTTTTTTATCTCTTTATCAAAGTTTTTAAGTGTTTCATCTATATTTACCTTTAATCCTTCAACTTCATCAGATACATTTATTTCTGAGCCAGAAATACTTATTAGCGCATCTTTTACTTCTATATCTATATTTTTCGCTATTCCCTCTATTTCCTTTGATAGTTTATCCTTATTATATTCTATAATAATATTTAAATTATTCTTTTTAAAGAAATTAGATTTTATAGTTTTTGTTAGGTTTTCTATGAATGTTGAACTTCTATTAATTTTATATGCATTTTCTACTGTTTCTTTAGTATTATAAGAAAAATCTACAGCAGAAGGTTCTATATTCCATGATTGGCTATTGTAAGTAAATTCAATTTTTTCTAGCCTAAAGTCTTTATCTAGCATATTTATAGCTTCAGATTTACTTAATCCACCGATATTCACATTATTTATATAAGTATTTTTAGCTATACGGTCTCCATTTATCTCAATACACATTATACCTAAAAATAATAATAAAGCAGCTATTATAATTCCAATTCCGATGCATATATTCTTTTTAGTTTTATCCATCTACTATTATTCTCCTTAATCTAAAAACAATTTATATACTTTAAATAATATATAAATTGTTTTTTTCATATTTTCTGTCAGTTTATATTAAATTATATCATACTTTTGATTATATATTAATAGTTTGATAATCCATCTTTTGATATAGAATATATCTTTTTATCGTACATATTCACTGCATACATTTCCTTTTTCTTAAATAAACCTCTATTTATAGCAAAGTAATAATACGAATTTTTAGCTTTCCCTAAAAGTTCATTAATATTCGTTTCTCCATTTACATAACTATCAACTTTATCTATATCTATTTTAGAAATACTTTTGTATTTATTATTTTTATCTGAAAGCTTATTTTCTAGTAAAAACTTACTTTCCCCTTCACTTATAGCAAAGATTATACTTCCATCTTCTATAACCTTAAAGTACCCATCACTATAATTAACTTTATAATCTTTATTACTATCTCTGTATGAATATATTTTCTTTGTTTTAGCTTCTACTAATAATTCATCTATTAATTTATCATATTGATATACTTCCACATAATAATACTTTTCATTATCTATCATTTGTTGAAAAGAGGTTAAGGATAAAACATCTTTATCTTTACCACTTTTAGTTACAATTATATTTAAAATGTCCTCTGCAGTTAATGTATATAATTCTAAATTAGTCTTGTATTCTTTTTCTAACTTTTGTATTTCCTCATCATCTATATAATAAGGTTTTAAATATTCTATATATTGTAGAGCTTCTTCATAGTTTCCTAAAGTATTTACTTCTTTAGATTTTTCTATATAGTATTCATGCATATCTTCTATACATTGATTCTTTGCTTTTTGTGCATAATTGTAATATTTTTTATCTTCTTCAAGAACTTTGTCATATCCCTCTATAGCTTCATGATATTTTTTTATTTCTTGATTTTTAACTGAGGATTCATATATATTTCTAGAATCATTTATAACCTTTATTACTTGCTTATAGCTATTTAATTCATCCCCTATACCATTTAAGCTAGATGCTGAATTTATATATGCAGTTGCTATATCATAGGTTAAATTTTCTTCTTTATACATTTCAGCTACTCTTTGAGCTTGATCTATAATTTTTTTTAAATCTACCGTTACTTCATCTAGGGAGTTTATCATATTTATAAGACCAGAGTAATGCTCTTTTCCTATTTGTCCACTAATATATTTATCTCCATTAGTAAGTAATACTTTATTTAGTTTTTTAGATACTGATTTATTAAATCTTTTCATCTTGGCTTTGGAAAAATCTTTTTCTAAGTCATTATAATAGTTAGTAGCAATTGCATATTTTCTATTTTCTATACTTTTTATCAAATTACTAGATTCTTTTCCTACACTTAGTTCGTCACTACTTGCAAAAAGTACTACAATCAAAGCTATAATACCTAGTATCGATATTGATGCTGTAACTATATATTTTCTTTTTTCATCTATAAAGTCTACTGATTTTTCAAAAATTTCCCTGAAACTCATCATTTTTTCCTCTCTATATAATCTTTATTTAGTACAACTTTTTGTTTTTCTATTATATCATACTATAAAATTATTAACCATATTTTCCAACCTTAGTCAATATACTTTAGTATCTACTTTAATCCAACAAACATTATACTAATATCATCCTGACTTTTCTCTCTACTTAACTTATTTAAATAAGATTTATATGTAGTATTTAAATGAGTTTTTGAAAATATATTTTTTGTATATCTAGATATGGTTGTTTCTAGACTATTATATAAATCCTCATCTGTATCAAATGAGTTTTCATATCCATCTGTAAATAAAATTATCCAATCTGTTTTTTCATTATTATTGTTTTTTTTAAGATGATATAATATATTTTCATGAGAATCTTCTCTTCCAATTGAATCAACTATATATTTATTATTTGTTTCTATTATATTTTTATAAATACCTTCTGTTTTTTCTACTACAGATCCATCACCTATCTTTAAATACAATCTAAAATCATTACTAATAAGTGCAACTATTAGTGTAGTAGAATACTTCATATATTCAGTATTACGCACTATTGGATTTACACTTTTATAATGCTTAGATACATATTCTTGCCATTTTTCACATATTTCCAACTGTACTAATCCATTTTGTAAATCACTTTCAAGTTTAAATAAATTATCATTATATTTCTCTAATACTTCAATAGAAACCCTACATGCTAACTTAGCTCCTATATCACTATACTTAAAATAACTTGTACTATGACCATCTGCTACTGCACATATTATACACTTATCAAAAAATTTATAATCAATATAGTCCTGTGATTGACTTCCTTTAACTCTATTTTTGTATCCTATAACCGCTCCTTTAAATATATCCATTTATATCCTCCTGTAAAAATCAAACTATTCCTATACTTATTTTTTATTACTAATAATTTGAATTTATACACAAAAGTTTTAATATAGATATATTATTGAATATAAAAAAATGACCTAAAGGGGACCTTGAGTGGCTAACGCCACTCTTATTCATTATCATCATCTTTATGGTAAAAATCTGCATCACAATTAGGACATACCAAAATTGGCATACCTTCCGCTTCGCGGCATTCAATTGTACCATCTTCTAATTCAATTTCTTCATAGTTTCCTAACTCATCTACACAGATTTCTGGAACCTCTTCCTCATATTTACACACTAAACAATGATAGTTGTACATTCTGTCTGGCTCTCTCCCATTTATCAGATAGTAAAACTCTTCTTCTGGAGTCATTTTCCTTTACCTCCTTACGGCAATAGTCCTTTATATCATACAACAAACCATACCTTTCATGCCATACCCTATATAACTCCATCT
>JAVXJG010000022.1:0-27433 GCA_036647935.1 Peptostreptococcaceae bacterium | reverse complement strand
TTAATTAATTAATTAGCAACAACTATCATCAAAATTAAATAACAATAATATCACTAATATAATCCATATCCAAATACTATCATCATCTAATATATTATCTAGTATGTCTGTTCCTAAAACTAGAAATACTACAACTATTATTATTAAAAGCCCACCACCAAAAAGGCCATCTTCACCTCCAAAAAATTGGGATATAACACCTTCTAATTTTGACATGACCTTCCCCCTTAACTCTTTACACTCTAATAATTTATATTCTTAATTAAATATATGTATTATTAGATAAATAAGTTACTTTCATAAAGTTTTTATTTACTAATTTATCTAATTCTTTTTCTCCTAAGGTATTGTACTTAATTACATTTTCTAAATGTGTACTTCTACTACTTTTTTGTGATACACTATATATTAAACTTTCTATTGACTTTAATTTATAATTTTTGTACTCAGAAACTATAAAAGTTGTTTTTGAATTTTCAATACCTTTCTTCAAAGTTAACAACCTTGAAATATACTCATCCTTCTTTTCTTCTACATAATCTTCCTTTTTTACTATATCTTCTAGAATCATATTTGCCTCAATTACATAGTACTTCATCTTTTGTACATCTAGAGTCACTGAATTATAGTAAAAATTAACTAATATTACTAAAAAAATACATATAGATGATAATAGTAATCCTACTTGTTTCATAGCATTTCCTCCTAAGTTATATTTATATAGTAAATTTATATTCATTTTTTTAAAATTTATTACTTTTTATTAATTTGTGTATTGAAAAATTGTCAATATTATATTAAACTACAATTAAAATTATGAAAGTGTTTTTTAGGAGGTTTAATAATGTTTGAAAAAGTAAGAATGATAATATCAGAGCAGTTAGGAATAGATAATTTAGGCGATATAACGTTAGAAACATCTTTAGCAGGAGACTTAGATGCTGATTCTTTAGATGCAGTTGAGGTTATAATGGCACTTGAAGATGAATTTAGTATAGAGATACCTGATGAAGATGCAGAGCACTTTAAAACTGTAAAAGATATATGTAAATATCTTGAAGAAAATAAATAAATCAAAAGGATGTTTAAAATACTATAATATGATTAGTATTTTAAACATCCTTTTTAGTTTTATATAATATTTTCTTAGCAACAGCAATCATCATAATCATTATTATTGTTAGTAAATAATAATAATGCAAATACTATTAATACTATCCAGATTAATGAGTTTCCTTGTTCAAGAAAACACTCTAATCCTCCACTATTCATAATTAAGAAAAATACTACACCTACTATTATAAGTATCATAAGAGTGTTGTTATTTTCAAAATCAAAGCCTCTCAATAAACTGCTTAAGTTTTCCATAGCTCCTCCCCCTTTTATTATGTAACATATATAATCCTTGTTGACTATAGTATATGTTTATAAAAAGGAGTAAGTGCTTGTACTTTATTTTTCTTCATAGAATGTAATATTTTTAATTACGATATCTATACTTCCATCTTCATTATGTCTAACACTATACTTCATAGGGTTTTCAAAATCGTCTAAATTAGCTTTTATATCAAATCCATTATCTGTTCTTATACTTCTCTTTTTAAGCTTCTTTTCTACCCATTTTTTATCTACACTAAATCCTTCTTCTAAACCCTTGTCTTCCATATGTTCTTTAAAACTTTCCTTTAAATCATTATCATTTATAGAATTTTCTACAAACTCATTAATATCAATCTCATTCTTTTCTTTAAGAGTATAATTAAGTATACTTCTAACATCTTCAGCTTGTTTTATATCACTACTAAGTGCATTAGTTATCCAATTTTCAGCAGAAGTTTTAAATACTTTTGTTTTGTACTTATCATCATCAACCTTTTCTGCATTTAGAAATTCACTTATAAACTTAGATTCAATTTCTTCCTTTTCTGCATCTTTATCTAAAAGTCTTAAATGGAATTCATCATTTATACCACTAGCTCCAACTATTGCACATTGCTTTTGTCTTTGGGTTTCTGGTATCCCTATTTCATTAGGAACCATTTGTATATTAAATTTTTCATCAATAAATTCTATTGAATGAGTGTATAACTTTTTGTAATCAAGCTTTATTATAGCTACATTTTTTTCATCTTTTACAGTATATAAACAAATTGCTAAGTCACAAGATTCTAACTCTGCATTTATTTTCATAATTTCAAATAAATAAGCAGCTATTTCTTTAGAGTTTTCTAAAAAAGTATTTTCATCATATATTATTTGTTCACAACAATTTTTTATTACATTGTCAGTATAATTTTTAAATACACCTTTTCTTAAATCATCATCTTTAACTACTCTGTTTATTACCTTTTGGAAAAACTTATCCACTTCTTGATTTATCTTTCCTTCAAAATCATTTAGTATAGGCATGTCACTATTTTTATCTAGTACATGTACTATAAACTTATGTATTATCATTTTATCACCTCTGTATTAATATTTACATTTTGTATTTATTTTCTTAATTTCTCTATAAGCTCTTCTATATCCTTTGGTAAGTTTGCTTTAAACTCTAATCTTTCTTTAGTCCTTGGTTGTTCAAAGATCAAACTATATGCATGTAGTGCTTGTCTATCTATAAGAGATGTATCTTCATATCCATATAGCTCATCACCAATTATACCATGACCTATATATTCCATATGAACTCTTATTTGATGAGTTCTTCCAGTTTCTAGCTTTACTTCTAGAACTGTTGCATTATTTAATCTTTCTATCACCTTATAGTGCGTTACAGATGATTGACCCCTTTCATCTATTACCCTTTTTATACTATCTTCTTCTTGTCTATATATAGGTTGATTTATGGTACCCTCATCATTTTCTACTATACCTTTTACAACTGTAATATACTTTTTTTCTACCTTATCTTCACTCATATCAGTAGATAATATATGATGTGCATAAGCATTTTTTGCTACTATTAAAAGACCTGATGTGTTCATATCTAGTCTGTTTACAAATCTTATTTTAATACTTTCATTTTTACCTAATATATAATTAGTAACTCCATTTGCAATGGTATTATTATAATGACTTTTAGTAGGATGTACTACCATAAACGGAGGCTTATTTACCATTATTAAATCAAAATCATCATATAATATTTCTAAATTTAATTCTTGTGATTCAAAGCTAGCTATTTCTTCCTCTATTTTAACTTCTATTAAATCACCCTCTTTTATTTTTACACTCGGCTTTTTAAATTCTCCATTAACCAAAACACTTTGCTCTCTTTTCATTTTGGATAATGACCTTACTGAAAAGTTCAACTTATCTAATAGTATTTCTTTTAATGTTAAATCTTCTTCTGCTATATATGATATAAGGTTATATTTTTGTCCCTCTTTTTTAAACAAACCTGCACCTACTTTCTTATTTACTATGATAACATCATATATTTTACATTATTTTATTAATCTACTTTTTTTAATTTATTTATATCTTTATTTTCATGATACTCTAAAGTTATTTTATATATTATACTAAATGCTATTATACAACATACTCCACCTAATATAAATGGAAGTTTGTTTCCATAATCAAATATAAATCCTGCTGCTAGAGAACCTATAATCATACCTATAGCTTTAAATGAACCTTGAATACCCATAACTTGACCATAGTTATCTTTAGCTAATTTTGATACTATACTTTGTTGTAATGGTGTTATAAGTGAACTTGATGCAATAAATACTAGTAAAAATAGAATACTTACAATTATATTTTTACTTATACTTGCTAATATAATAGCTAATCCTGCTATTATAAGTGCTCCTAATATACTTCTCTTTTCATCAAACCTTTTATTTAACTTAGGGTTTACTACTAAATTCATAATAAGTGCAACTATTCCTGCAATAGCCATTACCATTCCATTTACCGTTGTTGGCATGTTTAAAACTGATTCAATATAATAATTTATAGTTGAGTTGTATGATGTTGTTGTTATAGTTATTAATGTCATAACTATCATCATAATTCCTATTGTAGACTTTAAATCTATTGATTTTTTTCCAGGCTTTAAATGATTTAAATAGAGTTTAGCTTTTTCACCTTTATTTTCTATAGTTTCCTCTACTATAGTATATATTAATAATCCTGATAGTATTGATAATATTGCCTGAACTAAAAATGTATACTTATATCCAAAGCTACCTATAAATCCACCAAGAAGAGCCCCTACTGAACTCCCTATAGACATTGTTGCTGTGTGGTATGCCATATACTTTACTCTTTCTTCTTTTGTTGATATATCCGATACATATGCTATAATAACTGTCATAAAACTTACAGCCATTGCACCACCTAGTATTCTAAATAAAAGTATAAGTCCTGATTTTCCTGAAAAACCAAATCCTATCTGGCTTATACCATACCCTATTACACCTAAAATCAAAAATTTCTTTCTACCTTTTATATCTGACATACTCCCCCAAATAGGAGCCATTACAAAGTGTGCTACGGCCATAGTTGAGTAGAATACTCCAAACATATATGAAGGTATATTTAACTCATTTATCAATGTTGGTGTTACGGGGTGTGCCATATTAAAAATTGTCATTATAGTAAAATTTATAAATAATATTTTTTTCATTTTATTTTTATCCATAATTTATAAACCACCTTTCTATTTTTCAACCTTTACATTATATCATATACCTTTTTTATGTAAATAGAAAACAATGTCCAAATTCATCAATAGTTTTTGCCTATTTATGTTATAATACAAAGTATAAAGAGGTGGAAAAATGCAAAGAATTATAACAATAAATTCAAATCAATTAAATAAATCTATAACTACTAAAGAACTTTTAAGTAAGAAATTTACCGAAGCAGGCTTTGAAGTTTATTCAGATTATCATCCTCAATCAGAACTTATAATATCTATTGGTGGAGATGGTTCTTTCTTGAAAACTATTCATGACTTTGATTTTCCGGAAGTTCCTATATTTGGAATCAACACTGGGCATCTTGGATTTTTCCCAGATATAAATCCTGATGATATAGATAAATTTATTGAAGATTACTTAAATAAAGATTTTATTTTACATGATATTTCGCTTCTTCAAGCAAGTATCTGTACAAAAACAAATTGCTCTGATGTATTTGCTATAAATGAAGTAGTTGTTAAAGGTGATAAATCTAGAGTTATTCATCTTAATTTGAAGGTTAACAATAAACATATTCAAAATTTTAGTGGTGATGGTATGATCGTATCTACTCCAACCGGTTCAACTGCATATAATTATGCTGCTGGTGGAAGTATTGTGGATTCTAGCCTAAATTTAATGCAGCTAACACCACTTTACCCAATCAATACCAATGCCTATAGATCATTTACATCTAGTATAATATTTTCAAATGACTCTATTATAAAGATTTCACCGGAGTACAGATTTGAAAATTCTATACTTATTGTTGTTGATGGTGTTGAATATAGATTTAATGAAATTGAAAATATACAAATATCTATATCTGATGTTAAAATTAAGCTACTTCGAATGTCTAACTATGAATTTTGGAGTAGGGTATCTGAAAAGTTTTTATAGATTATAGCTAGGAGGAATAGTAAATGAAAATAGGAGTAATGAGTGATACTCATGGAAGTTTATTTTATTTTGAAAAAGCACTAAATATATTATCAGACTGTGATGTTTTACTTCATGGTGGTGACATTTTATATCATGGACCTAGAAATGATATTCCCAAAGGATATAATCCAAAAGAATTTGTAGAAAAATTAAATGGCACAAAAAATTTTCTTCTTACTAAAGGAAATTGTGAGTCTGATGTTGATCAAATGGTTATAAACCATCCAATTCAAAGCCCTTATGTTTTAAGTCAATTTGGAGAAATAAGAATTTTATTAACTCATGGATATGTAGGTTCTAAAGATGAAATAATAAATAATGCTAAAAATATGAATGCAGATATACTTATACTTGGTCATACTCATGTTAAAGAATTATACTGTGATGAAAACTTAATAGTTTTAAATCCTGGTAGTACTTCTATTCCAAAAGATGATACTCATTCAGTAGCCATTATTGATATTATTCAAGAAAATGAAGATGAAGTTGAGTTAGATATCAATTTAATAGATATAAATACTGGTGAAATAATACATATAAACGAATAATATTAAAAAAGAGGAGGCTGTGATTAGTTCACAACCTCCTTTTTAACTTCTTTATTTTATTATCTCTTAGTATAATTTTCTGCTATTTTAACTATTAAATTAGTACACTTCTCCATTGCACTTATTGGCATACACTCATTCTTACTGTGGAAGTTTAATCCACCTGTAAATATATTTGGACAAGGAATCCCCATAAATGATAATCTAGCTCCATCTGTACCACCTCTTATTGGAAGTGTTAATGGTTCTATATCAAGTTCCTTCATAGCATCTTTAACTATATCTACTACAAACATTACTGGTTCTACTTTTTCCTTCATATTGTAGTATGAATCATTTAATTCAAGAGTTATTCTATTATCATATTTTTCGTTTAACTTATCTATAGTTTCCTTAACATAAGCTTTTCTTTCTTCAAACTTAGCATTATCATGGTCTCTTATTATATATAACATAGTAGCCTTTTCAACATTACCGTTTAAATCGTTTAAATGATAGAATCCTTCATATCCTTCAGTAGTTTCTGGTCTTTCACTAGCTGGGAACATTTCTGATATCTCAGCTGCTATATGTAGAGCATTTACCATTTTATTTTTAGAAGAACCTGGATGAACATTTCTACCTTGTATAGTTAATTTAGCTCCTGCTGCATTAAAGTTTTCATATTGGATTTCCCCTAATAGTCCGCCATCTATAGTGTATGCATATTTTGCGCCAAACTTTTCAACATCAAATAAATCTGCTCCTCTTCCAACTTCTTCATCTGGAGTAAATCCTATTTTTATGTCTCCATGTTTTATCTCAGGATTGTTTATTAAGTATTCTATAGCAGTTACTATTTCTGCTATACCAGCTTTATCATCAGCTCCCAATAAAGTATTTCCATCAGTTACTATTAAGTCTTCCCCTTTTAAACTTACAAGTTCTGGGTAATCTTTTACAGATGTAACTATGTTTAATTTTTCATTTAAAACTATATCTTTTCCATCATAATTCTCAACTATTCTTGGCTTAACATTTTTTCCAGTTATATCTGGTGCTGTATCTAAGTGAGATATAAATCCTATTGTATCAATACCTTCAGTATTTCCTTTTAATGTAGCCATAACATAGCTATTTTCATCTACATGTGCATCACAAATACCTAAAGACTTTAATTCTTCTACTAAATAATTTGCAAATACTCTTTGTCCTTCTGATGATGGACAGTTTGAATTTTCAGGATCTGCTGTTGTATCAAATGTAACATATTTTAAAAATCTTTCTAGTACTTTCTGTTTCATAGTAATCCCTCTTCTCCTTAATATTTAATTTTAAAGTATTTCAACTTTCTTTAATATTTTGTGGATGGTTGCTAAACCTAAACAAAATATAATCCCTATCATACCTAATATAAAGCTATAAGAAACACCAAGTAATCTAAAACTTCCCCATATCGATAAAACGATTTCTTTCTTGATATTTCTTATACTTTTCCTTTAGCTTTGTAAAAATATATTATAAAATTACAATATATGGTATTTATACTACTAAGTTTATTATACTAGTTAATAGCCATTTCGCCAAGCATATCATTTTATTAGTATATTTATTTATAATTATTACTACTATTCATCCTTTTAAATAGACTAAAAAATAAAACACTGCTTATGCAGTGTTTTATTACGTGAATATTCTTATCTTCATTATTCTATTTTTATCCAGACTTTCTATACATAATCTTATATTATCAACTTCAACTACTTCATTTTCTTCTGGTAATCGTCTTAAATAGCCTATTATAAATCCACCTATAGAATCAAATTCTTCAGACTCTAAATTGATACCTATAAGTTCATTTACATCGCTAATTTTAGTACTACCTTCTACAATATACTCATCTTCTTTTATAACTTGTATTTCGTCATCCTCATCGTCATACTCGTCATCTATATCACCAACTATGACTTCTACTAAGTCTTCTATAGTTATTAAACCAGCAGTACCACCGTATTCATCTACAACTATAGCCATTTGACTTTTTTCTATTTTCATCTCTTCAAGTAATTGAGTTATCTTTTTAAATTCATATGTGAAAAAAGCCTCTCTTATATAATTTTGAATTTTGAACTCAGATATTTCATCATCATTTAAAAATATTACATCTTTTATATTTAAGATACCTATTATATCATCTATAGAATCCTGATATACTGGCAATCTACTTAATTTTTCATTTTTAAATGTCTCTATTATATCACTATAAACATCTTGTGAATTTATAACTACCATATCTAATCTTTGTACCATAGCTTCCTTAGCCTGCATATCACCAAATTGGAATACATTATTTATTATTTCTCTTTCTTCTATTTCCAGCACACCTTCTTCATGACTTACATTAACCATAGTTTTTAGTTCTTCTTCAGTTATATATGGTTGTGCCCCTTTGTCTTTTATTCCAAATAACTTAAATATTACTCCAGTTATTATGTTAAATACCCAAACTATTGGTCTTAGTACAAATATAATTACCTTAATTGGCTTTGAAACTAGAAGAGCTACTTTTTCTGAGTTGTTAGCAGCTATAGTCTTTGGTGTTATTTCACCAAATATAAGTACTAATACAGTCATTAATACTGTTGCTACAGCTGCACCTTCTGGCCCCATTGAAGTCACAAATAGTGATGTTGATATAGCTGTTGCAGCTATATTTACAACGTTATTTCCCACTAATATAGAACCTAATAATTTATTTGGATCATCAATTAGTGAACTTACTAGCTTAGCACCTTTAACTCCCTCTTCTTTCATATGCCTTATTCTTATTTTACTTAAGGACATTAAAGCGGTTTCAGATGCTGAGAAAAATCCAGATCCTATTAACAATATCCCTAAAATTACAATTTGAATCAAACTCTCGGGTGATTCCAACCTTTACCACACTCCTATTTTTTGTTTTTAATGTCAATATTGATTATATCACACTTATATATTTTTGGGTAATAATCCACATATTTGATTAGTAAGCCTTATTATATTATTGCCTCCTTAATCCATTTAAATTTTCGGTAATTAAATAAATTAATTTTTGGTAGATATAAATTCTCTATGATTATATTTATCTTATATATCTACTTATATGTACCTTATTTTAAAAGTATTATTAATTTATAAAATTTGATTTTATCCATATAATATATTTAAATACTACATAACTAAATGGAGGTTTTTTATGAAAGATTTATTAGAAAAAGGCGCTGTACTACAAAGAGATAAAGAGACTTATGCCATAGCTCCACATATACCAGCTGGCCTTATCACCTCAGATCAGTTAAGGAACTTAGCAGATGTAGCTGATAAATATAATGCTTCTGCTATAAAAATAACTGCTGCACAACGTATAGCTATAGTTGGCCTTAAAGAAGAAGATATAGATAGTGCTTGGGAAGATTTAGGTATGAAACCTGGTGCTGCCATAGGATTATGTGTTAGAAGTATAAAAACTTGCCCTGGAACAGTATTTTGCAAAAAAGCATTTAGAGATTCTGTATCTCTTGGACTTAAGCTCGATGATAGATATCATGGAATGAATATGCCTAACAAATTAAAAATCGGTGTAAGTGGATGTCCAAATAGTTGTTCTGATAATCATACCCGTGATATAGGTCTTATGGGTACACCTAAAGGCTGGACAGTTTTTGTAGGTGGAAAAGGAGGTACTATCCCTAGACTGGGAGATAGACTTGCTATGAATATATCTGATGAAAAAATTTTAGATTTAGTTGATGATGTTGTTAAAGTATATTCTTCTAGTGCTACTTCTAAAGAAAGATTAGGTGCTTATATAGATAGAGTCGGATTTGATGAGTTTAAATCAAATTTTAATTTAGACAAATATCTACAGTAAATTTTTTTTTAAGACTTTTTAATTTTTTTTCATTATTTCGTGTCACTTTTTATCACTTTTGCATATGTTATATTATGAGAGAAACATACAGGTTATCTCTCATAACATAGTTGAGTAATATGAATATCAAAACTCCTGTTAATATTCTAAAATGAGCGGATATTAATAATAATTTCTTCCCCCCCTAAATATTTTAAGCCACCTACTCCCCCCCTTGTGTAGGTGGCTCTTTTATAATTATTAGAATTAAATGTATAAAAAAAATAAAATAGTTAATAATTATAATGAGAGCGGAAAATTTATATATCTCTCCCCCTAATAAGTATATATACATATACGGCGTCTACAAACTCCCCCTTGTAGACGCCACTTTTTTAACTATATTCTATTTTTACCTTCGATCCAGTTCCAGCTTCACTAGGAACTACTACTAGCTTTACTGGTACTCTATTTTTAAGCTCTTCAACGTGACTTATTATTCCTACGCTTAGCTTATCATTATGTAATCTTTCTAGTGACTGCATTACTGTTTCTAAAAGTTCATTATCTAGTGACCCAAATCCTTCATCTAAGAAGAAGAATTCTAGTGGTGCACTTCCTTTTAGTTGTATTTGTGATGACAATGCTAATGCTAATGATAGCGAAGTTAAGAATGTTTCTCCACCTGATAATGTATCCACACTTCTTCTTAATCCTCCATTAAAATTATCTCTCATTACAAAGTTTAAAGTTGAATCTATTTCTAATGCATATCTGCCCTTAGTTATTCCCTCTAGCCTCTTAGAAGCTTCTAATGCTATATATTTTAGCTGATTAGTAGCCACATATTCAACAAATCGATTCCCTTGTATTATCTTATCTAAATCCTCTAATAAATCTACTTGATGTTGTAATATCTTTTGATTTTTTAAAAGGTCTTTTACTTTTTCTAATGATTCTTTTAAGCTGAGTATTGTACTTTGTTTTGCACCAATACTTTTAGCTATATCACCAAGCTCTACTTTTAAATTATAAATATTAACTTTTAATTCATCAAAATCTTCTTTTTTAACTCTTTTTCCAGATAACTTATCTTTTAATTCTTTTATTCTAAATATAAGTATTCTTTGTTCTTCTTCGTATTCAGAAATTTCTTCTCCAAGTCTTCTCTTATGGTCTGGATCAATTAATGCTCTTTTAACTGCATATATACTTTCAAACTTGCTATCTATTAATAACTGAGTTAACGTTTGTTCTTGTATCTTATATTGCTCTCTAGCTGTCTTTAATCGACCTTCTATATTATTTTTATCAGCTAAATATTTTTCATATTCAATTCTTTGTTCTTCCAATTTTTTCTTAGTAGTATCCTCTACTTTTATAATCTTATTTATTTCTTCTTCTATACTATTTAACATATTTTGAGATAATTCACCTCTAGTAATCGCCACTACCTCATTATATTTTTCTTCTCTAAATCTTCTTTTCTCAACATATACTTCCCTTGTCTTCATAAGTTCTAACTCTATTTGATGTAACTGAATTTGATAATGTCTAATATCATCTTCCATCTTATCTCTTTGACTTATGAATTTTAAATGTTCTTTATTTAAATCTTCTATAATTTTTTCATTTTTATTTATTTCATTAACTTTAGATCCTAAGTCAGATATCTTAGTAATGGCTTTTAAACCTATATACTTATCTTTTACTTTTTTATATTTTATTTCAATATCTTCTATCTCAACTCTTAATTCTTTTATTATTTTCTTAGATCCATTAACACTTTCTATTAATTTTACTTCTTCTTTTTCAATTCTATTTTTTTCTTCTTTTGACTTGGATATTTTTTGTTCCGTTTCTTCCTTATCTTTTTGCCATCTTTGAACATTCATCTTTAAAATGTCGAGTTTTCTTTGTTCTTCATCTAATTTTTTGATAAGTTCACTAGATCTTAATTCACCTAGCTTAGATTTTAACTCATCCATTTCCTTGATTTTTAGTTTTTCAATTGATAGATATTCACTATTTTTTGCATTTAGTTCGTCTATTCTATGTTTTATGTTTTCTTCTTCTTTTTGTAGGTTTTCTAATTTACCTCTAGTAAATTCTATTTTTTCATCAGACTTATTTATATTAATATCTTCATGATGCCTAGAACCACATACAGGGCATGGCATATTATCCCTTAATTCTTTTCTAAGCTCTGATGCTAAATTTAAGTATCTTAACTTATCAATTTCTTTTTCTATATCTAATATATCTCGTTTTGTATGATCTAGTTTTTCATTACTTGTTGCCATTTCCCTTTCAACATTATGTTTTTGTTCTAATAATAAGTTTAAATCATTTTGTAGACTATTTTTCTTTATTTCATTTTCTTTAGTAAGTTCTACCTTAGATTTTAACTCTACTAAATGTTCACTTTTATTTAATATTTCTTCATTCTGACCAGGACATTTCTTTAGTAATACCTGTAAGTAACTACTTTCATCTTCTAATTTTTTAGATATATTTTCTCTATCTTTTTGAATGTATTTACTATTAAGGTTTATTTCATCAAAAACTTTATCTAAATCATTTAGTTTACTTATTTTACTAGTTTTTTCTTCTAATATTTTATTATATTCTTTTTCATAATCATAAGCTAAAAATATCTTTTGCTTTAAATCAGCTCCTATTTTTATCTTATCTATATTATGTTCAATTTCTTTAACATGCTTTACTAGCACTTCTCTCTTTGATTCACTATCTTTTTTAATAGTCTCTAAGTTTTCTTTTTCTTTATTTAAATTATTTCCTTTTTCCTTCATAGCTTTTAGTTCTTTATCAGTTTCAATAATTTCTTCTTCTAAGTTTTTTGATCTTTCTAATTTAGTTTTTTCTTCGCTTAATTTAGGCATTCTTTCATTTCTTATTCTATTAGCTTCTTCTGCCTTGTGTTTAGTTATTATAAGTTCTTGGATTAATATATTTAACTTCTTTTCTATTATTTCTATTTTAGAACTATCTTCTACTATTCTCTTATCTAAACTTTGAACCCCAAATATATAAGGATTTACTTTCTCAGCATTAATAGCATTTTCTAGATGAATAGTTTTATCTTTTATATCTTTTTCTTTTAAGCCCAATTCTTTTTTTCTCAATTCATTTTTTTCTAATTTAGTTTGTTCCTCATAAATTTCTTTATTTTTTTCATATAGTCTTTGAGCTGATTCAAATTCAATTGTTTTTTCTTTTTCTAGTTCTTTTTGTAATTCTAACTCTTTTAAAGTATTGTTATATATCTCTTCATTAATCTCTTCATACTGACTCAATTTTGAATTTATATCTCTTAATTCTTGATTCTTTGTATTTTTTCTCTTCCTTACCTTATCTATAAGCCCTCTACCATACTTTTCAAGGTTAAATATTCTCTCAAGCATGTCCCTTCTTTCAGAGCCTGTTAGCTTTAAAAAATCATTAAATTTTCCCTGAGGCAAAACAACAGATCTTGTAAAATCATTTGCTGTTAGTCCTACAACTTGAGCTACCTTATCATTTACATCCCCAACCTTATCAGCAAGTACTATTTCTTCGCCATCATTATGTATCTCGACTAACCTTGCATGAGAAGTTTTTGTTCCTGTTTTACTTCTTACTATAGTTCTATCTACAATATATTTTCTCTTTGTATTTTTACTTCCTATTTCAAATTGATATGTAATTATTGCCTTATCACAGCCACTATTTATATATTCCTTTGTATTTCTAGCTATATTTCCATACATAGCTATAGTTATTGCATCTAATATTGTAGATTTACCACTTCCTGTATTTCCAAAAATACCAAATAACCCTCGTTCTGTAAGCTTTTCAAAATCTACCACTTGTTTATCTGTATAACTATTTAATCCAGTTAGTTCTAATCTAATTGGTTTCATTTTGTAAGTCACCTTCTTCGCTAATTATATCTAGAAATAGATCCATTAATTCTCCCTTTGGCTCTAAACCTCTGCTAAATGTATAAAATTCGTTAAATAATTCAATCATAGACTTTTCTTTTATATCTATTTCTTCTTGCTCATACTCAGATATAATTATTGGTCTAATTTCTATAATATCATTTAATATTTCTTTCATTTTTTTTATATCTGATTGAGCTATAACTTCATCAGTTTTTATTTCAAAATAAGACCATATATCCCTATCTTTATTTTCTTCACATATATTTAGAGCCTCTTTTATTCCCTTACACTTAAATACTTCTATAGGCTTATAATTATTAAAATATATTTCTTCTATATTAGGTTTACTCCCTGGATGTATATCTACTATGTATGCACCTTTAGTATAAGATCTTTCATCTTTACTATATTGAAGTGGCGATCCTGAATAATATGCATTTAATCTAGCAGATGCTTTTTGTGGCTTATGAAGATGACCTAACGCTATATATTGTGCTTTACTTGGAAGATCTTTTTTCTCTACTAACAAACTTCCACCTAGTTGTATAGGCCTTTCTGAATCAGTTCCCTCCCCACCTACTACAAATATGTGAGAAACCGCAATATTGATAGTATCTTTTTCAAAGTTTTCTTCTAATGATCTAAATATATCTCCTATTTTTTCAGAGTATGTCTTTTGTCTTTCTTCATCAGAACCAGTATTTCCTATTACTTCGTTTAATCTCTTTTCACTTGGATAAGGCAGTGTTATTATTACAGCTTCCTCATCCTTAATTTTTATCTTAAGCCAGCCTTCTTCAGCTTTTAATATTTCAAATCCCATATATTTACCTATATCGGTTGAACTTAAAGGATTTCCAAGAATTACTATACCTTGTTCATGTGCTAGAGGTGTTGCTGCTATTAATCGTTCTGGATTATCATGATTTCCGCATATTATAAGTATGCATCTTGCTCCATTATTAGATAATTTAGAAATAGTTCTATAAAATAGCTTTTCTGCTTGTGCTGGTGGATTTGATGTATCATAAATATCTCCAGCTATTATTACCATATCTATATTATTTTCATCTACTTTTTTTATAAAATCATCACAAAATCTCTCTTGTTCTTCTAGTCTAGATTTACCTTCTAGGTTTTTACCTAAATGCCAATCTGATGTATGAATAAATTTCATTATTACCTCCACACTTAAGTTCTATTTATATATTTAATATTACCATAATTCTCATCTTATATAGATATTCCTTCATCTATTCCAAATAGATAAATACAGCTTTCCTTTACTTCTTTTCCTGTTAGATTTTCTAATGATTTTGAATATAGTTCTAATTGTTTTTTATATTTGCTTACAATCTCACCTTTGTTTTTCTCATTAACAAAGTCAGTCTTGTAATCTACTAAAACTATTTTTCCATCTTCTTCAAAGTACGCATCTATAATACCTCTAAGCATCAGACTTTCTTCATTATAAACATCCAAATTTTTTTCATTAATAAATTCTTCATAAATATATACATCTTTCATTTTTATATTAGAGTATATAACTTGCTCTCTTTTTAAAAACTTAGCATTTAACATTCTTTTTCCTATATCTGATTTAAAGAATTTATGTATTTTATAAGGGTTTATTATTTCTGATTGCTTCTCTGTTATTATTTTTTTCTTTACAAAGTCTTTTATTTGTACTTTTATTTCATCCATAGTATTGATTTTTTCCAAATCTAGTATTTCCATTATTAAATGTACAATTGTACCTCTCTCTGCCCCCGTTATCTTTTCTTTTTCTTCTATTTCCTTAAGAAAGACTGGTTTCTTTAGATTTATACTTTGTTGAGTAAATATCTCACTACTATAATCTTCTTCATGAGTATTTTGTATCTTTTTTATTTCAGTAACAGATATACTTGCTGGTTTTGTAGTACTAAATTCATATGGATATTTATAGTTTAGTTTTTCTACTATATCTTCATAGTAATTACTTTTATGTTCATCAATACTTAATGAGTTTAGTATATCTTCTATACTTTGTTCTTCTTCATTTACTTTTTGATCTAATATTACATCATTTTTATACCAAATCTTTGCATTCCACTTTGATTTATGATTTTCAATATAATCATTTGGTATTTCTATATCCCTATCGTTTATTATATTTTTTAAATCATTATGCTTTAAAACTGATGGCATTATCCAGTCTAAGAAATTCTTACCTTTAAGAACTTTATATTGAGTAACTTTTCCTGATCCATCTATTCCACTAGTCCATTTGCCAATACTTTTATCTATATCTTTAGTAGAACCCGTTATTATTAATTTTTCTTTTGGTCTTGTAAACGCCACATATAGTACTCTCATCTCTTCTGACAGGTTTTCTACATTTATTTTTGTTTTTAAAGCTTCTTTTGTTATACTTGGATAAGATATTCTTCTTTCATAATCAACTATTTGTGGTCCAAATCCTAATTTATGATGATAAAGTACATTTTTCTTAAAATCCTGAGTATTGAAATTTTTTCCCATTCCAGAACAAATTACAACCGGAAACTCTAGACCTTTACTTTTATGTATACTCATTATCCTAACTACATTGGCATTTTCCCCAAGAGTTTTAGCACTCCCCATATCAGTATTAGACTTTTTAAGTTTTGTCACAAAGTTTATAAAATTAAATATTCCTTTAAAACTAGTTTCTTCAAATTGTTTTGCTCTCTCAAATAATATTTTTAAGTTTGCTTGTCTTTGTGTTCCTCCAGGCAATGCTCCTACATATGCATAATATCCAGTCTTAGTATATACATACCATAAAAATTCATCAGTAGTCATATATAATGACTTCTCCTTAAAGTCTCTTATCTTATTGAGGAAGTCTTTACTTTTATTACCTCTTTCATTTTCATAATTTGCAAAGTTTTCTACTGCTTCATAGATTCCCTTTTCTTTTTCTTCCACTCTGATATCTATTAATTCTTCTATTGTAAATCCAAACATAGGTGACCTTAGTGTTGCAAGCATGGGTATATCTTGCATAGGATTATCAATTACTTGAAGTAATGATAATATAGTTTTTATTTCCATAGTATCAAAATACCCAACTCCAATATCTGCATAAGTAGGTATATCCATATTCATAAGTTCATCTGCAAAAACTGGAGCCCAGATAGATGTAGCTCTAAGAAGTATTACGATATCTTTAAATTCTACCTTCCTGTATCCATCTATTTTTTTATCATATACTTTAAATATTTCTCCATTTTCATTTGACTTCATTAGGTTCTTTATAACTTTTCCAACCATTCTAGCTTCTAGTTGTATATTATCTATTTCTTCCTCTTCTTCTTTTTCATTATCACTTTCTTCTTCTATATCATATGTCTTTTCATTAGGTTTTTCATTAGTCCTAATAGTTTTTTGAATTATATGTATTTCTGAAGGCCCTCCAACTATAATATTTTCTTCTATATTCTCTTTAAAAATAGCACCTAAATTAAGCCTTTCATTTTCTGTATACTCAATTTCACCTATATTTGAACTCATTATATTTTCAAATATATAGTTTGCACAATCTACAACTTCTTCTCTACTTCTGAAGTTTTTGTATAGCATTATTTTTCTTTCAGGACTTCCTTTTTCCGTATCGTAGTCATTGTATTTTTTCAAAAATATTTCTGGTTTAGCTTGTCTAAATCTATATATACTTTGCTTAACATCCCCAACCATAAATCTATTTGGAGTTTTTATTTTTGCAATAGTTCCAAGTAAAACTTCTTGTACTAAGTTACTATCTTGATACTCATCTATAAATATTTCATAAAATTTTTCTCTATATAAAAATGCTACCTCTGTTGCTTCTATATTTTCACCATCTATTTTAGCTAAAATCTTAAGTGCAAAATGTTCTATATCATTAAAATCTATTATTCCTTTTTCTCTTTTTCTATCATCATAAGCATCTTCAAACTTTATTACAGTTTCTGATAATGCTTTTACTACTTTATATAAATATTTTATTTCATTATTTATTTGATTAGTTTTTTTATAAAATGTAGAGGATATTATTCCTTCTAAAGATTTTTTCGCTTTATCTCTTATTATCTTTGCTTTATCTTTAGATTCTTTTATATATGGAGGTGCCTCCTTCGGAATTCTTTTTACTCCTTTTACATAGTTTTCAAATTCCATAGTAGACATATACATATGTGCTTCGTCCCAAGAAGAATTACATCCTTTTAATATATTTACTATTTTATTGTATTCTGATTTTAATTTAACTGTAAATGTTTCTAATTCTTCTATTCCTTCAACTTCACTTAGTGCCTTTTGGAGACTAACTTCTATTCCTGATACTTCTATTTTTACAAAATCTAATATTGCATTTGCCCATATAGAATTTGCAAAGTCAAAGTTATCATCTATATTAAAAAGTTCAGAACTTTCTTCTAACCATTTTCTCGGATAAGGAGATGCCATAGCAAAAGAGTATATACTAAGTATGAGATTTTGAAGTTCGCTATCTCCTCTTTTTTCTGCATAGCTTTCTACTAATTCTAAAAAACCATCATTCTTTTGGGCGTATAAATCTTCAAAAACTTCTTCTATTGCCTCTTGTCTTAATAAAGAACACTCAGTAGTATCACCTATTCTAAAGTTTGGGTCTAAATTTATTTTATGAAAATTAGATTTTATAACTTCTAAACAAAATGAATGTATTGTTGTTATACTTGCCTTGTTTAATAATATAAGCTGATTTTGAAGATGCTTACTTTCTGGATTTTTATCTAGCTCTTTTCCAATTGCATCTCCTATTCTTTCTCTCATCTCTGATGCCGCTGCATTAGTAAATGTAACTACTAATAATTTATCTATATCTATCGGATTTTCATTATCCGTTATCATTTGAATGATACGTTCAACTAATACTGCTGTTTTTCCTGAACCTGCAGCTGCTGCTACAAGTAAATTACAATCCCTACTTTCTATAACCGCTTGTTGTTCATCTGTCCATTTAGGAGAACTCATTACTTAACCTCTCCTTCCATTATTTTTATAACCTCTTCATTTTTTTTGTCATTTAGTATTCTATATTTATTATCTTTTAACGTTGTATCAAATTGGCATACTACTGAGTAACTACAAAAATCACATGATATTCCACTTTTATTTTTATATGGAGCTATCATTATATTTCCTCCAACCATATCTTCACAAAGATGCTTTATTGTAGATTTTACATGCCTTCTTAATATTTCAAACTCATCATATGTAACTCCATTTGTATTTTTACCAATCCCACCATCTTTAGTTATATTTGCTGGTATTACTAAAGATGTACTTCTTTCCCCACTTTCAAGTGACTTGTCCATTTCTTTTATAATATGAGGGTCTTTTATTAAAAGTCCCTTCATCTTTAAATCCTTTAATATCTTTTCTCTTACCTCTTCATCATCTTTATCTTCACTAAATTTGGCTATTGGGTCATCAATTTTACAATACAATATTGCGGCTGGATTTAAATTACAATCTCCATTTTTTGAACTTTCAAGTATTGCATCTAAATATACCATCAACTGTAATTGTAGACCATAGTATATATCAGTTAGACTTATAGATTTATTTCCTGACTTATAATCTACTATTCTAATATACTTGTCTTCCCCATCTTCAAACTCATCAACTCTATCTATTTGACCTATTAAATTTATTTCTTCTCCATTGTTTAAAATAATTTTTATAGGTGGATATTTTCCCTTTATTCCAAATTCCACTTCATAATCTGATGGTTCAAATGAACCTTGTTTTATTTGTTCACTAATTATATTTATAGCCGCTATTAGCATTTTCTTTAATCTGTATGCAAGATATTTATATCTCTCAGAACTATCTAGTATATATCCTGGTATTTTAGCTACAATTTCATCTACTATTTTAGATACTTTAATATCTATATAATCTCTATCTATATTTCTCCATGTCAAGCTATCCTTAGATAATTCTTTTGAAAATTGGTCTAATATATTATGTATGAAAGTTCCTAAATCTGGAGCTGTAAATGAATACTCTTTTCTTTCTTTTACCTTCATTCCATATTGTATAAAATAAGCAAATGGACATTGAGCATATTTTTCTAACCTTGATACACTAAGTAGATTATTGTTGTATAAACTTTTTATCTTTTCTTCATCTACTTTAGCTACTTGGTTAGTATAATTTAATCCTCCAATTACTTTATTTACTATATACTTATATTCTTCATCTTGAGTATAATATCTATATACGTCTAACCATATATCATTTATCTCTTTTTTCTCTTCAAATTCTTTAATTTCATTGATAAGCTTATTAAATGTTGGTACTTTTGTAGTTATATTATTTAATATATATTCATCAGTTTTATCTTCCATATCTACTAAATAACTTGTATTCTTAATATTAGAAAATATCTTTTTTAGTCTAGATACAATTACCGATGGTCTTAGAGTTTTTCCTTCATGGTCTGATATAGGATAACTTACTATTAAGTTTTCACTAGTAGATGTAAGGGCTCTATATACTAAAAATTGTTCCTCAAATGTTTTAGTTCTACTATCAATATCTACTTCTACACCCTTTTTACCTAAGTCACTTCTATCATTATCACTAAGTAAACCACTGTCCTTTGATATAAGTGGGAATATTCCATCTGTAGTCCCTATTAAGTATAAATACTTTGTATTAGGGTTTTTCATTCTATCTACACTACTTACAAGTACTTGATCTATACTCGGAGGGACTAATCCTAATTCATACTCATCAAAACCTAAGCTTATTAATTTTATAAACTTATCTAATGATATAGATTCATCACCCATTATTTCCACTATCTGCTCTAATATATCTATAACTATATTCCATACTTGAGAGTATTGATTTGCTATATCAAGATCCCCTTTTTCCTTAAAATTTAATATCATATTTTCTATAGTCCTTGGCATATCTATATCTATTAAAAACTCATATATATATCCACAAATATCCTTAGCATAATTTTTTCCTTTTAATTTATCTTGTAACTTTATTATTGGCTTTAGTACAGTGTTTTTTATCTCATTAACTCTTTCTATTATTTCTAATTCATATTCACTTTCAGTAGTGTTTATATTATGGTTTAATCTATATTTCCATTTTTCTTCAAACCACCTCTTGCCCTTTATTCCATTTGCAAGTACATAGTTTTCTAATAAACTTATATCATCATTTGACATTCCTATAAGCCCACTTTTTAAATATCTAAACATAGTTTCATAACTATATCTTCTATTTCTCATTTCTAGTGCAGATATTATAAGAACTATAATAGGATTACTTTTTGCTTCTCTTTTCTTATCTATAAAGTTTGGAATTTTATATTCATTAAGTATAGAATGTGCTAAAAAATCATATCTATTTAAATCTCTAGTAACTATGGTTATATCTTTATATCTTACACCCTTATCCCTTACTAAATATACTATCTCTTTAGCTATTGCCTCTACTTCACTGTATAAATTATTAAACTCTCTTATTTGTATGTTTTTAGTAGCTTCTTCGTATACCTTATATGGATATGCATTATAGTATTTTTCTAAATGTAGTAATTCCTTATTATTTTCAAACCTCTTTATAAGACCATTATTTACATTAACTCTTGATGTAATATTTATACCGTCTTCATTACATATTCTAACTAATTTTTCATAAGTAAATTTAGTCCTAGAAAATGCATCACTTTTAAAATAATTAAGATTATTTACATTATCCACTGTAAGTGACACAGATACTTCCTTAGATTTTTTCAACATACTTTTTATTACCTTATACTGGTTTGGAGTAAAACCTGTAAATTCATCTATATAAATATATGCACCATCTAAATAATTGCTAATTTGTATTTTATCTGATAAAGAATTTAACATATCTTGTGAATCTACATGATTTTCATGCAATCTAGTTTCAAACTCTTTATATATTTTACTTATATCTTTTAGCTTTAAACTTAGCGTTTCATTTTCAACTTCTCCAGATATATTTTCTAACATTTCGGGATTTACATTATATTGTTTAAGTTCAGATATCATGTCTGCAATTGAACTTACAAACCCTGATTGTGATGATGATTTCGAAAATATATCTAATTCTTTACTAATACTTTCAATAGCCCTATATGTCATCATAGCTTTCCCACTAGAGTTTATATTTACATCTGTAAGCCCTCCAGTATGTGAGAATATGATATTACTCAGTGTTTTGAAACTAAGAACCCTAGTTCTCAAGTATGGATCTTTTTTATCTCCTATGAACAATTTACTAATCCTTTTTTCCATTTCAAAAGTATATTGCTCTGGAACCAACACAATAATTGGTTTCATCTCGTCATCTTGAACTCTAGACTTTATTTCATCTAATATATATGTAGACTTTCCACTACCACCTCTGCCTAATATAAATCTAAGTCCCATAATTTTTTTCCTCCAAAATGTTATAATCTATGTCTGTTCCATTACATAATTTGTTAAATTCGCAGTATTTACAATGATTTTTATTTTTATTATCATAATTATTTTCCACAGTCATTTTTATATAACTAAGTATCTTATTTTTATTTAATATATGTTTTTCATCACTATATGATATACTTATTGCTTCATTATCAAATTCCGGTTGATAATACTTCATACATATTTTTTCTGAGTCTATATTAATATTTTCTAACCTTGGAATTACTTCTGTTGCTAAAAACATATATACTATAGTTTGAATCCTATTTTCTACATTTTTATAATCAATTTTTCTAGATTCAGTTTTCCAGTCCCAAATCTCTATATTATTATCATCTATTATTACTAAATCATATTTAGCTTGAATATTATATCCATCTAAATTATACCTTATTTCATATTCAGGTAAATATATAGACCCTTCTTTTATCGGAATTAATTTTTGTACTTTATTTATCCATTTTTTAAATTTAATTTTATTTTCATCTGGTTTATCTGCATCTATATATATTCCTATAGGAATATTATTAAAATACCTTTCACACATTAAATGAAAATCTCTTCCTAATTCTAATCCTTCATAATAACTTCGACTTTCAATATCATCATGTTTCCAATTTATTTTATCTATATACTTGTACTTAAATTTCATTGGACAAGATTTATAAGTATTTATTGAATTTTGACTATAACAAAAATACTTTAGCTTTTCATTCAATTAATATCACTCCTTTCTCTTTTGAATAATATGTTTATTTATTTCCTGTAAGTATATACATGGCTTTTGCTCTTTGCTTTTCTTTCCTATATCTTGACTATCCTTATATGAACTACCTGATAATATTAACATTTCCTTAGCTCTTGTAATTCCTACATATAGAAGTCTTATTTTTTCATTTATAAGCTCAATTTTAGTTTTATACGAATAATTAATTTGTGCCTCTCCAGTTGATATACTTTCAATTTCTGATTTTATAACTGCAATAGGATTCTTATACTCATCTTTAAGGTACCATTTATCACATTGGAATTTCTGTCTAATATTGTCTGGGAAATTATATTCCACAAGCCCTAATAAGAATACACAATCCCACTCTAATCCTTTTGATTTATGGTAATTACATATTGTTATACTTCCTGGTGTTGGTTCATATCCATTTATCTCATAAACTATATCTATAATATGAGAAAATACTTTATTCTTAGTATCTACTAGTAACGTTAATACATCTTCTAGTTTAAGGTAAATATTTTCTGTTTGCATATATTTCACATAAAAAGCTAAGTAGTCTATTATTGCTCTATCTTCTTTTTCTAAGTTCATTTTCTCTCCAATAAACAATATTAATAAATCTAACCTTGTTATTGGATATTCTAATATATCTCTTATATTATTAATTCCTTTTAAAAAACTTTGATACACGTTACTGGATTTATCACTTATTATAGGCTCACTATCTTTATTCCTATATATAAGCTCTTCTGTATTATAATTTTTTATGATTTGTAAAAAATCTTTTTTCCCTATTTCATTATCAATATGTATAAATACACTGTCCATTACTAATACTAATTTTTCTATATTATCACAATCTAAAATAAAACTTATTATATTCCCTATATTAATTAATGTTTTTCTTTTATTCAAAGAGTTTGGACCTAACTCTTCAAATTCCATATTATTTTCCATAAGTAATCTAGCTACTTGTGTAATTTGGTCATTAAATGGTACTAATATTCCTATACTTTTATCCGGGTATTTTTTACTTATACCTTTTGTATATCTTATAGTTTGCTCTAATTCATTTTCCCATGTTTCGTACCATTTTATATTAATATTATAACTATTGGGATTTGGATTTTCTTTGTACCCTTTTCCACTTGGTACAGTTTTTATATCCATATTTTCTAATGCTTCTCTACATTCTTCTTGTCTAAAATCTGAAGTTACATATTTCACTATGGTATTAGCCAAATCTAATACATCTTTAGAACTTCTACTAGACATATCCATTCTATAGCAATTATCAGCATTTTTTATAAACTCTTTAAAGTACTTAGGGTCTGATGAAGAAAATGTTCCTGTTATACTTTGATTTATATCCCCTACCCTAACCAAATTATTATTAGTTTCACTTATAAGTTTTATTATTTTACCTTGTATTTCGTTTGAATCTTGGCATTCATCCTCAAATATATATTTATATCTATTTTGAAGTTTATTTCTAAGAGCCTCATCAATACTAAGTGCCCTATATGCAAGTATTAATATATCATCATAATCTAGAAGACCATGCTGTTTTAGTTTTTTATCATAATGTCTATATATAGGGAGTACTATTTGTAAAATACCTATATGTCCTCTAGCAATTATCCCTTCTAAATCACCGGGAGAAATTTCTTTGTATTTAAGTTCACTTATTGCATTTCCTATAAGGTCATAAAACCCTTTTTCCCAAGAATCTAGTGCTATATCTCTCCATCTCTCATCTTTTTGTTCTTTTAAAAAATCTTTAAATGTTCTCTCTCCACCACTTAATCTAAAGCTATTAATACAATCATTTAGTATCATAGCCTTTTGTAAATCATCAGCTATACTAAACTCCTCATTTAGCATTACAAGTTCTGGTTTCTCTTTTATTATTTTTACAGCCAAACTATGTATAGTCATTACTTCATAAAAGTTTTCTTCTTTTATATTGTTTTCTTCGAGAATTTTTTTTATCCTACCTTTAAAATTACTTACTGCACTATTCATATAAGTTAGTACTAGTATTTTTGCTCCATCATTCTTTTTTTCTGATAATAATTTTGCTACTAAATTTGTAACTATAAAAGTTTTTCCCGCTCCAGGTACAGCTGGCACCGCCATTGTACCACTTTCATAGTTTATAATAGGTATTTGATCTTCTCTGTAACTTATATTCTTCATACTCTCCCTCCCTTATCTACTAGTTTTAATAAGAGACCATATAATATACTTTCTTGAATGTATCCATTTATACTATATTCACTTTTGAATGTATATACTTCCTTTGAGTTTACTAATAAGCTATATATCATATTATATAAATAGTATTTTTTATAACTTTCTTCCATAATATCTGTATATATTCTTCGTTCTTCAAATGACTTTCTCAACACAACTACATTACTAAGCTCTTTTTCTATTTTCATATTCCATGCATTGCTGCCTATATCTACCCATATCTGTATTTTTCTATTTGAATTTGATGATATATACGAATAAGGTGTAGTTATCAATACTTTATTTAAGTTTTTTCCATCTTCCATCTCCATAGATGAGTAAAAATCATTTATATTAGTTTTTAATGCTTCTATAAATATCTTTTCTTTTTTCTTAGACTTATCTAAATTAAGTAAGCTTATATTTTTAATAAAAGTCTCACTTTCATTTATTATCTTTTTACATATATCAACATTTTCTTTTCCATTTTTTAGGTTAAACATTTTATCTATATAAAATTGCATTAAAAACTCATTTATTTTTATATTATTATTTTTTTTACTACTTATATAGTCTATTATTTTATTAAACGATTCAAAATGTTCACTATCTTTATATATTTTGTATGCCTTTATTCTATTTACATTTAATATTATTTCTATAAAACTTATGTATTCTTCATCTTTTATTAATTCTTCATACCCATAAAACAAACAAGTAGCAACTAACAGTACATTGCCATATGGATAATCTATAATTCTTCTATCTTTTTTACTATTAAATACATCTATATTATTTTTATTTAATATATTTTTTACCTGATGGTCTAGCATAGCATTGTTTATAGGAGATATTACAGCTATATCTTTTGGATTACTTCCATTATTAATTAGATTCATAACCATATCACAAGCTTTATCAATCATTTCACTATAAAGTTGGCTAGATTGATTTAGGTTTATTTTTGTAGGTAATGAATATATATCCGCTAAACATATATCTTCTATAAATTCATAATTTTGATTGTTTATTAATTCATTTTTACTATATTTATCTATTATTTTTTGTTTAATATATCTTAAATCTATATTATTGAATACTGAATAATCTCTAGTAAAATTAAAATACATATACCCATCAACTTCATTGTCTAATAATACTTCTATAAAATCAACTTCTGCTGTACTACATCCTTCTAAACTCTCTACAATAATATACTTTATATCTTTCTTTAAGCTTTTTACATATCTTTCATCATTTAATAAATAGTTATTATACAAATATATACTTAATGGATTATCTATCATAGAGTTTGATAAAAGAATATTAGTATAATAATTTATTATTTCATCCATTTGACTATATGAGAATCTTAATAAATTATTTCTATTTTTCTTTGATAAATATATTTTTTCTCCAATCGTTTTGTAATCTATTAAGCTAAGTGCAGCCTTATTTATATTTGTATTTATACTAGTAGCTATACTTCTATTTGTAGCTGTTATATCCTCAAAGTACCCATCTACTCTCCTTTCTTTACTAACTTTTTCAGTCATTATATATTCACTTAGACTATTTGATATAAATTGAGGTGAAATTAATTTTTTATCTATCTTTTCACACTTCTCTATAACTATCGGCCAATATTTTACTAACTCTCTTTTTATAAAACCTAAATATGTAATTATATTTAATTCTTCGCTATATTCAAGATTTAAAGATCTTAAATATACTAATCTAGAGTTATTATTAGGAACTAATAATAATATTTGTTTTGATTTATTATTAGTTTTTTTTAGTAGTTCCTCATATTTACATCTAACCTTATCTATCTTTTTTTCATTATTACTTTCTTTAAATATATATCCCATGCAATCACCTTTTTCTTTTGCATTATTTTATTACATATAAATTATATCATATTAAACTGTTAAAACTTACCTATATAGCATATTA